>NZ_JAKFGN010000001.1:0-629081 GCF_021502575.1 Bradyrhizobium sp. G127 | reverse complement strand
GCTGTGCTGCGTAACGATAAGGCCCGGTACGACCTCCAGCGCCTCGGCTGGCCGCGAGAACGGCCGGGCGTTGACCTCAGTGCCCGACACATTTTTCTCACTGGCTGACGCGACCGGTGCCTGATCAGGATCGGTGTCCGCAGCAGTCGCCCCTGTTACCGGGGCTGCGCGCGATGTTTCACGGCGGGCCGGGCGCGCGCGTGGCGCAACGACATCGACGTTGGGAAGGGTCGCAGACTCCGCCGGCGCGCTGCTTTGCGCCGATGCACTCGATGCGACTGCAAGCACCGCTGCCGCAGTAACCCCGATCAGAAGCGAAGTGCCGAAACGTGCAGTCGCATGATGTCGCGAGCCGCCGCAAATCGCCAACGTCGCGTGATGTCCCAAGCTCAATCGTGAAATTGGTACGCCCCCGCACAACCCGAACCGGCATAGCAACGCTCGCACGCAGAGTATGATATTGTCAATAATTCATCATACTTATACGCCTCGCGACGCTCTCGGCGACGACACGCCCCCCTTGTCTGGGAGACCGGGTTACCAGATCATTCGCACCGTTAAATGCATCATGCTAACTGTTCTGCTCGTCATCGATCCGGAGTTATCCGGCAAGCGCGTCCGCACAAGCGGCGCAATCAAATATCCTCGGGAGGAAAAGCCGTGAATTTGAAATCCAACTGGTTCGCCCTGTTCATGCTTCTAGGCGGCGCCGCCGTCGCCAGCCACGCCGAGGCCCAGACGTGGCCGGAGAAGCCGATCACATTCGTCGTGCCGTTCGCGGCAGGCGGAGGCACCGATGCCTTCGCCCGGCCTCTCGCCGCACAGCTCGACATGCAGCTGGGAACGCGTGTGCTGATCGAAAACCGCGCGGGCGCGGGCGGCACGGTGGGCGCCTCGCAAGCATCCAAGGCCGCACCCGACGGCTACACCTTCTTCGTCGGCGCGGCGCATCATGCCATCGCGCCTGCGCTCTATCCCAATCTCGACTACAATCTGGAGCGGGACTTCATCCCGGTGGCGCTGATTGCGCGGCCACCGCAGGTGATCGTCGTCAATCCCGACAAGGTCGCCGCAAAGACACTTGCGGAATTCGTCGCCTATCTGAAAGCCAACCCGGACAAACTGAACTACGGCTCCGCCGGCGGCGGCACCACGCATCACCTCGCCGGCGAGTTGTTCAAGATCCTGACCCAGACCCGGATCGTCCATGTGCCATACCGTGGCGCCGGACCTGCCATGCAGGATCTTGTCGCGGGCCATGTGCCGCTGGTGTTCGACGGACTCGGCTCATCGGCCGCGCAGATCAGGGATGGAAAGTTGCGTGCGCTGGCAGTCGCCGCGCCAAAGCGCGTGCCGGCATTTCCCGATATTCCCACCGCCGCCGAAGCAGGCGTCCCCGGTTACGAAGTCTCGACGTGGTACGGCGTATTCGCGCCGAAGAACACGCCACCGGCCATCGTGGAGCGCATGACCAGGGAATTGCAGAAGGCCATGCAGACGCAGGCGATCAAGGACGCATGGGAGCGCAACGGCTCCGACGTCCCCGACGTCACGGGCAAAGCCTTCGCAACCATGGTGTCGGCGGAAACCGTGCGCTGGCAGAAGGTCGTCACCGAAGCTGGCGTGAAGCTGGACTGAACGCACTGCAAAGCAAGAGTGCGCGCGGGTAGCGGCGAAGATCGCGCCGCTACCCCTTTTGTGCAAACGCCACACGGCACAACAAAACATCAAGGCGCGGTTGGCAAAAAAATGATGGCAATGTTTTTTGCAAGCTGCCCATGCATTTCGCTTCGCACTCATCACCGTCATTCCTTCGTCTAAGAACAGCGGCTTGCCTCTTTCTTGGAAGCTGAGAAGCTTTGCAAAAAGCAGCAGCAGCGATTGCGTTTCCATTCATCAAGCTGACACACGACGCGTACGCTGAATTGCGTATGCCTGCGCTCTGTCGCGATCAGAAATTTAACAACCATTTCCATCGACATGCAGAATAGGACTGCGCCGCAGGCATTTCTTTCATTTGTTTAAGCGCGACAGCGATAGAGACATTCCTGCCACACCACTGGCACACGAATTGCGAGACAGGGCGCGACGCGAATGACGGCAGGCAATCAGTCTGCAAGTCGGACGTGATGGCTCACTCGCAAAGCGAGTGAGTCTGAAACGCAAGCGGAGCGAGCAATGCCCTCGCTCTGAGCAGATTAGGGGTGTCAGATGACTACGACTACAAGATCGATACAGCGCGGTCTCGCTTTGGCTGCGTCTTTTGTTACGGCGGCCTTCTTGACCACGGCGGCAACGGCGGCTGACTTGCCGGTCTATACCAAGGCGCCGCCGCCGCCTCCGCCGGTTCTCGATATCCATGGTTTCTTCGATGCAAGTTTCGGCGGCGACTACATCACCCCGCGCGGCCTGCACGTCACCAACACCGGCCTGACCTCGCAGCTCGCGATGGGCCTGTCCGCCGATCTCTATAAAAACAAAACCGGCCCGATCAACCTGATCACTGTGTACGCAGGCATCTGGAACAATCTATGGAGCAAGCAGAATGATCCGCGCGTCGGTTCATGGAACGAGTTCGACTGGTGGGTCGGCAGCAAGGTTACGTTCCTGAATAACTGGGCTATCGACGGTCAATACATCGAGTTTCTGAGCCCGCCGGTGAACGGCTTCCGCACAGAGCGCAACATGTCGGTCACGCTGTCCTACGACGATACGTCGTGGGGGCTGCCGGTCCAGTTCAAGCCTTACATTCGCGGCTGGTACCAGTTCTCCGGCTCGTCGAACGTGACAACCGGTAAGGTCGGCAGCGGCTATACCGAGTTCGGCTCGATTCTGACTCTTGATCTCGTCAAAAAAGGATATGGCGTCGTCTTCACGGCTCCCACATGGGTCTCGGTCGGTCCGAAGGAATTCTGGACTGCCGACGCCACAACGGTGTGCGGAACGATCGCTACGCCATGCGGCACCAACAACGCCGGCGTGTTCTCCACCGGTCTGACCGCCACCGTTCCGATCACCTGGATTCCGAAGAACTTCGGAAACTGGTCGGTGCGCGGCGGCTTCCAGTACTATCACCTGATCAACGACTATCTGTTGCAGGGTCAGGTCAACACCGGCGTCGCCGCGACCTTTGCCGATGCAAAGCGCGACATCGTCGTCGGCTTCGGGGGCATCAACTTCAACTTCTGATCATCCCGCATCATGCGACTGCAAACCCCGGGGGCAACATCCCGGGGTTTGCTTTTCATTTCATGGCCGGGTGCGGGCTTCAGATCTGAAGATCCGCCAAACCAGCCGGGCCACGCAAAAAGCATACAGAGCGATGATGGCGCGATAAGTTGGCGATCCCGGGAAGACTCGAACTTCCGACCTGCGGTTTAGGAAACCGTTTTCACCTCAACAACTCCAATAACTTACGACTGTCGTGTTGCAGATACGTTGCAATGGGACTGGCCACAGCCAATTTCCAGTCGCTAGTTAGCTGACCACGATGACCGCGGCCAAAGGCGGACATTCCCCGGAGTCCATTTTTTGCCCGCAACGAACGCCCACGTCTGTCATTGCGGCGTTAAGCTGCAAGTGCTTAGCACTCGGACTTGAATGGCCATCCCACAGTCGAATGCCTATCGCGAGCGAATGTCGCTCGTAGTGTGCCTATTAATCACGGTCGTTCTGTCACTGCCGTCACACCAGTTGCTCCAGTTCACAAACGGTCGGCGGCACGTCGGCATGGCTACGCTTCCTACCGTCATCCGATCATCAGTTTCAACTATTTCAATCTCGGTCGTTACCTAGAAAATGACGAGTTATAGGGGCTAAATCAACGCGTCACGTCGCCGAGGTGCGAGCGCTCCCAGTCAAGGACATAATCTCGGGTCAGCGGTACAGCGTCGATGCGTTTGCTCACCTGAATTTGGAAATTCAGCAGACCGCTGTGGCGGAATCCTGCTTCGCAACCAGCCAAATAGAATTCCCACATGCGGCAGAAGCGCTCGTCATAGATCTCGGCGACGCTCTGCCGGTTCACATTGAAGCGGCGCCGCCATGCCTTCAAGGTTTCCGCATAGTGCAAACGCAACACTTCGATGTCTGTCACATAAAGTCCGGCCTGTTCGATGGCTGGTAGAATCTCGGAAAGCGCGGGAACGTATCCACCGGGGAAGATGTACTTGTTGATCCAGGCATTGGCCGCGCCGGGACCATCAGCACGGCCAATCGTATGGATCAATGCAACACCATCCTCGTTGAGGAGGTCCCTGACCTTCTCGAAGTATTCACGGTAATGTCCGACGCCGACATGTTCGAACATGCCGACCGACACGATGCGGTCGTACTGGCCTACTTCTTGTCGATAGTCCTTTAGGAAAAATCTTACGCTATCTTCTGCACCAATCTCGAAGGCGCGTCGTTGCGCATATGCTTGTTGCTCGGTCGAGAGCGTCAGACCTGTAACGTCAACGTCGGCAACCCGCGCAAGATAAAGACCGAGCCCACCCCACCCCGATCCGATGTCAAGGATCCGCTGGCCTGAGCGGAGCAAGAGTTTTGCCGCGAGATGCCGCTTTTTCTGTTCCTGTGCGCGCTCCAACGTATCGTCGGGTGAGACGAAATAGGCGCAGGAATATTGGCGATCGGCGTCAAGAAACATCTCATAAAGTGTGTCGGAGAGATCGTAATGGTGCGCAACATTCACACGTGCGACTGGAATGGGATTATGTTGGGCGATGCGTCGGACAAGACGCCTGATAACGGCGCGAAGGCGCTGTAGCCCATGCCCGCTGCCCCAGCCCATATTGGCAAAACAGAGAGCGAGGAAATCGTAGATATCGCCGTCTTCAACGACGAGCGCGCCGTCCATATAGGCCTCTCCAAAGGCCATATCGGGATTTAAAATCAACCGAGGAATTACGCCGGGATCAACGATACGAATGGTTATAGATGGTGAACCGTTGCCGATACGGTGCGAACAGCCGTCTGGCGCGACCATGGTCAATGCGCCCTTGCGGATAATCTGCTGTAGCAGTCCCCGCAGTAGAAACACGCCGGTGTTCACTCCAGTATTTTGAGCGACTGGCGTGGGTTTGACCGCCTCATCTCATTTTCATCAAGCGGTTGGAGTCTGCTGGAGGTCGTAAAGATCGAGGAACGGTCAGACTGAACGCTCATTTTTAGCTCCGTCCCTGTCGACGACGACCGATTGGCAGTCAACTACCGGCCGCGGCTGAATTCTCTGATGCGGATTAAACAACCGCGCTCGACTACGAGCGCGATCCGGCACGCGCCCCGAACCTTCCCGCTCCATTGACCTCGGCGAACAGCCGAAACCGTCTGGCTCCCTGCGGCGTCGCCAAATAATCTGGAGACGAGCTTGCTCGTGTCATGCCGTCAATTGTTCTGATCAATCTTGCTTCTGCCGAAGCTGTTCGAGCAGACCGGGCTGTGTTTAACGTGGATTAACGTTTCGATCGCAGAAAGATGAAACATCATCGATATAGGCAGATTTCAGCGTTTGGATACTATTAAAGCCGCCATCCGCGCGAGATTTGCTCCTACTACAGGATCATGGAGAATCTCATGAAAGTCGCGTCGAAACTCCTCGCTGGACTTCTCGTCGTTAGCTCTGGCGCCCTCGCCCACGCGCAAATGCCCAGCGAACCGCCGGCGACGCCGTTGCCTCAAACATCGCCAAGTGGCCCCATGACGAGCAACAGTATGCAGGGCATGCAGCCTTCCATGAAGAAGATGCAGGAGCAGATGGCGAAGATACATTCCACGTCCGATCCTGTAGAGCGCCAGAAACTGATGACCGAGCACATGTCGACCATGCAAGAGGCGATGGGGACGATGATGAAGATGGGCGGCCCCAGCATGGGAATGATGCCTGGCGTCGGGATGATGCGGGGTGACAGTAAGAAGTCGTCAACCACGCGGGAACCGCATGATATGCGCGGACGCATGGGGATGATGGAAGAGCGTATGGGAATGATGCAGATGATGATGGAACAGATGATGCAGCATCAGAACATGATGGACCGTCGGCAGTAATTTACATGGCGGGTATTGAAACCTGTTGCATGTCGTCCGGCCGAAGTCATTGATCGTCATCTAAGACGGCTGCCTGATGAAAGCGTAGAAGTGAACAATGGTCCTACCGAGGCCATGGACACCTTGGCAGTCACCACGTTTGTGAAAGGAGACGTCTCATGGCGAAGATGAAGGCTGCCGTCT
The DNA here is from genome assembly GCF_021502575.1 of Bradyrhizobium sp. G127. Classification (NCBI taxonomy): domain Bacteria; kingdom Pseudomonadati; phylum Pseudomonadota; class Alphaproteobacteria; order Hyphomicrobiales; family Nitrobacteraceae; genus Bradyrhizobium; species Bradyrhizobium sp. G127. The sequence continues at coordinate 622,853 of NZ_JAKFGN010000001.1, read as the reverse complement.
TTGTCGAACCTGGCCGGATCGTTCTGGACGAAAAGCCGATTCCGGATATCGGTCCGCTCGACGCGCTGATCAGGATCACGACCACGACGATTTGCGGAACCGACGTGCACATTCTCAAAGGCGAGTACCCGGTGGCCAAAGGCCTGACCATCGGTCACGAGCCAGTAGGCGTTATCGAAAAGCTCGGCTCCGCCGTTACGGGATTTCACGAAGGCCAGCGCGTCATTGCCGGCGCGATTACGCCAAGTGGCCACAGCAACGCGTGTCTTTGTGGCTACCACTCGCAAGATGGCGCGGGCACCAAGCACGGCTGGAAGCCGATCGGCGGATGGAAGTTCGGCAATACCATCGATGGCTGCCAGGCCGAATTCGTATGTGTTCCCGACGCCTTGGTTAATCTGAGTCCTGTACCTGATGCTTTGACCGACGAGCAAGTTCTGATGTGCCCAGACATCATGTCGACAGGTTTCGTCGGCGCAGAGAACGGAGATATTCGCATCGGCGACAGTGTCGTGGTCTTTGCTCAAGGACCGATCGGGCTTTGCGCCACGGCGGGCGCCAAGCTGAAAGGCGCCACCACGATCATCACTGTCGATGGGGTCTCTGAACGATTGGCAGTATCGCGCAAGCTCGGAGCGGATTTCACAATCGATTTCAAGAAAGTGAATCCGGTAGAGGAGATCATGAGGATCACTGACGGTCGCGGGGTCGATGTTGCCATCGAGGCGCTGGGTACGCAATCGACCTTCGAGGCAGCGCTACGCGTGCTCCGGCCGGGCGGCACGCTGTCGAGCCTTGGTGTGTATTCGACTGACCTCACCATCCCGCTCGGGGCCTTCGCAGCTGGACTGGGCGATCATAAGATCGTAACGGCGTTATGTCCGGGTGGAAAAGAGCGGATGCGGCGCCTTATGGGTGTGATCGCTTCAGGCCGGGTCGATCTGACATCGTTGGTCACGCACCGCTACAAGCTCGACGATATCGAGAAGGCCTATGATCTTTTCTCTCATCAGAGAGACGGAGTGCTGAAAGTCGCGATTACTCCCTGATATCGGACGCAGCGCTTATGGCGGAGCTGACCATGTGATATGCGCACTGATGCGCTCGGATTCCTTAGTCAGTTTATCCAGCTGCGTGTTTCGGTAATGTCTCAGTTTGAAGATAAACTAGCAGAAAGGGGCCGCACGCCCACCATAGATGTGTTATAGTTAGCAACAAGCAGGAAGCTATCCGTGCGGCTGGAATCAACCCTCACCTGTCCGAAGTGCAACTATCAGGCTATCGAGACGATGCCGACTGATGCCTGCCAGTTCTTTTATCACTGCAAAGGCTGTGGAGCGAGACTAAGACCACTAGCAGGCGACTGTTGCGTATTCTGTTCTTTTGGATCTGTGCCGTGTCCACCGATCCAGAGCAGCACCAGCTGCTGTACGGGGAAGACCACTTAGATGCCCATAGCCCTAAAGCCGATAAGCGCTCGACCGACGTCATAAGACCTGCCGTCATGATCGGCTGGATCACGACTGGCGATATCGAGTAGAGCGCGGAGCCACGCATACAGCGTCAATACATGGACACCAATGTTAGGCAGACGGATGTCGGCCTGTCCATGAAAGGACCGTTTGGGGATCAATCCCAGCGACATCCACTAGCTTGTCGGGATTCAGAATACGGAGTCGTCGATAGTGGAACTCGACAATCTTTTCGTTGGAAAGGCCACGCAGGATCCGATTGACGTGGATCCCAGTCAAACCTGTCGCGTCGCCAATATGCTCCTGGGTTAAAGGAAGATGCATTTCCTCCGAACGATAGGCTGGCCACGTCATGCGATACCGAACATAGAGCTCAAGTAGGGAACGTGCGACCCGTTCGCGTGCCGAGCGCTGCCCGACACTTGAAAGGTGATCATATGCAAGATTCCGCTCACGCCAGACGGTCCAGGCGAGGCGCAATCCAATTCCGGGATGTTCCTCGATGAGTGGCCCGAGGTTTTCATGCGGGATGACGCAGACTGTGGCTTCCGTTAAGGCCTCAGCACCGTAGACTGCGACAGGTCCAGGATAGAGCCCAAGCAACGCCCCAGGGAGCACAAAATGGAGGATTTGACGACGCCCATTTTTGATCAGGCTATATAAGAATACCCATCCGTCAACGAGATGATAGAGCCCCGCACACGGTTCAGCCGGCCGAAACAGATCTTCACCAGCGTTAATTGTACGATCGCTCGACTTGTAGCCTGCAAGAACCTTCCGCACTTCCGAGGCACAGTCTCCGCACAACCCTTCAATACTTACCCGACAGGCGACACAATCAACCGGTAGTGCTCTTGATCTTCTTGGAAAACTCGCCATCGCTTGACCACCCACGTCGTCGCAGACGAACTCCCTCGCCTAGGGGGAGTGGGTGGAAGGCCGAATCTTGGAATTTCAATGGTTTCCACTTCAGCAATCCGAGACCTAAATTTGAGGTAGCACCTCTCCTTTTATTAAGACGCTTTGGTCTGTGTTATATTACACTTTACATAACTCCGATGTTTACATCTGGTGAGATTTGTTGGGATCACCATCGCCTCGTGATGGCGCCCGAACACTCACGGGGGTGGCATAGCGACTTTCGTGCACCCCTCGTCGCATCCCGCAGTGTCATCGCCCGACGATAATTTCTCAAGCGTTCGGTTGGCCCACCGAAGCTACATACGAGCGCTTTCCTGCTTCCGAAACCGAGAAGCCTGCATCACGATCCCCATGTAGAACGCCTACATAACCCTCTGCACCGCAGTCATTTCTGAGACACGCAGAAGATAATGGAGGAATATGACGTGACCTCCACCAGACATGGATCACCTCAGGCGACAGTTTCCGAAGTGCTTCGGTAAGATCGTGTTCACCGAGCAACCTTCTCAAAATGCTCGTCGTCTTGAGAAAAGCTAAAGCGCTTCCATGACGGGGCAATCCGAGAGAGCAATCTGCTGTCACCGTCCCGATTTGAACGATCCAGTCTCTAATTATGATTCAAGATGGTCCCTTCTTAGGCAAACATGATGGCCGCTGCAAATCAGCAGCTCAAGGCTCGCACAATCGGAGCAGAATATCTAAATGCTGCCGACGATGCGACGCTAACAACATCGCAGCGTCGATGGATGTGAATGGGTGAGACTAGTAGAGGAAACGCTGGGCATTTTCCTCATTCAACAAATCACTATCGATCCATGCCATAGCAACACGCGGATCGATTCCAGCAACATCAACGAGTCTGTCCGGATTTAGGATACGAAGGCGTCGATAGTGAAATTCAGCCACCCCTTCCTTTCGTAAATTTCGCAACACCCGATTGACATGAATGTGGGTGAGACCCGTTGCGTCACCAATGTGCTCCTGAGTCAACGGCAGATACATTTCCTCGCTGCGATGTCCTGGCCAACGCAGCCGACATCGAATGAACAGTTCGAGAAGCAAGTATGCCACCCGCTCTCGTGCGGAACGTCGACCCATACTGGACAAATGGTCATAAGCGAAGCTACGATCTTGTGAGATGAGACCTGCAAGCTGGATTCCGATCTCAGGATTGCTCATAGCAAGACGCCCAAGATTCGAATGCGGAATGATGCCGACGGTCGCATCGGTAAGGGCCTGCGCGCTATAATTCATCACTGAACCCTGTGTAGGCATAAAGGCCAGCACGGCTCCTGGCAGGGCGAACTGGAGAATTTGCCGACGACCATCTTCCATCAAACTATACAGGGCAACCCACCCGCTGATGAGGCTGTAGATTGCATCGCCTTTCTCACCGGCGCGGAATAGATCACATCCCGCCTTAATCTGGCGATCTGTTGACCTATAGCGGTCATCTATATCCAACCCGCGCGTTGCGCGGTCGGCATCAAAGTCATCCCCGCGCACCGGACTGGTTTGACGATTTGAGGAAATCTTTCTTGCCACACTCATCAAGCTTAACATCTTTCGACTCCCAAAGAACTGAGCACACATGTCTCATCAAGGACGGGTTCGAGAACCGAGACCCGCAGCATCTATTGCCTTCCGGTCGAACGCTGCTCACCCGCGAAACCAGCGATGGCGTGTTCGATCGAGAGCTTGATCAGAGAGTGATTCTGGGGGGTCGAAACTGGCTATCCGATTGAATCGAAGACAGGTACGTTTGGGGGAGTGGAAAATCCAATTTCAAAATGAGGCTTTGAGCAGCGGACCAGCCCGTAGCAATCATACCTGCCGTACAACCAGCACAGCACGAGCCGACCTCAAGACCATGACGATAGCCTGATTCCTCATCAAAACGAGCGACAGTTATAATTGCAGGCTTGGCAACAGAGGCGACTATAGCCGGCTGTTTTGCAATCAACTTAGTCGCGGCTTGCGTAACATGTGGTGCCGACTTATCGCCATCTTGGCATGCATACGAGGGCATGACGGTCACAAACGTAAACAAGAGTAGGATCGCCGCGACAAGCGATGCCCACTTCAGCACCGTTCCACCACGCTCTAAAAGCGAGATTGCACTATTGGGCCGATTTGGCGATGGCAAGGCTAACATGCCGCGCTCGTTCAATTTCCGAGGACACAGGACACACTGCAATTTCAATAATCGTGTCCGCCGCCCAGCGGCTTGATCTGTATCAATTCGCGCCGGTCGTGCAAATCTTATGTAATGATGTGCTTGATGTCTGATCGAGATTAAGGCCAGAAGCTTGGGTTTTGGCTATCTTTTAAAAATGTTGGGTACATATAGGAAACTCGTGACCGAGAATGCATCCGGCCAGTCGGCAGTGCCGACTGCTGTACTGGTGATGAATTCTGGGTCCACATCTCTGCTATGTCCATTTTTCGGCAAGTGTGACGGTATCTTGCTCATCAATGCGGCCAACGGCTCCAAAGAATTTCGTCCACGGAAGCGATCGGACGCCGAATCGATGTGTGACCTCATTCTGGAATTGAAGCCCAGGCGAGTGATTTGCGGATTCATCGATAAACCCGAAAAACAGCGGCTACACGCCGCTGGTATCGACGTTCGTCTCGGCGCTTGTAGTTGTACCGTCGATGAGCTTGTGACCTCGTTTTCCAGTTTACCAAGGGCTTGATGGACTGGCTCTCGTCGCGAATCCTTCATGCATATATAGCGAAATTGATATGTGGCGAACCCGCGCCGCAGCTACAGCATGATGTTGTCCGGAGCGCATTGTCGAATCCCAGCTGACCCTGGTTCGATACGCTATCCGTCCTTCTTATGTTGCTGCCGGGTATGCGCCCAGATTGCTGCTGGCAGCTTTGACAATCAGGCGATTTGTCCGGTGGCGTGAGCCCTCGGTGTTCGCGGACGCCAGCCACCCCCGAATATTATCCACACCAGATAGAGGGACATCAGCGCTCCGCCGAAACAGAACACAGAGATGTAGGCGTATGAAAAAAAGAGATAAGTGACGATCAAAACCGTGGCAACTAACAGTCCGAAAATCCTGATGTTCGCCTCGCGTGATAAAAGCAATGATCCCACCACGACGGCAACGTAGATTGCATAGGTCGTGTGGCGACCGATGATATAGTCAAAAAGCTCCTTGCCCTCATAGACAATGACGCGCGGTAGGAACTGCGTCGTGAGCCAGCCATTATGTGCAAAATAAGGGAAGTATTGCATGGCGCCGAGCATGCCGCCCACAATAGCGAGCACCAAGTAAAGGGGTTTGCGTCGCTCGGATTCCAGGAAGTACACGGAGAATGGAACCCAAACCGGCCACGCAAGCCAAGAGAAAAACATGTAGGCCAACGAAAATTGCGCGACCAAGGCAGCATTCCCGTTTGCCATCCAGACCGCACCTTCAAACCCCTGCTGCAAACCGAATAGAAGAGGAAGAGCGGCAATGGGGAGATACCTGCGATCAGTCTTGTAGGCACGAACCACGCTAACAGCACCAGCCGACACTAGAACTGCGGCGGCAGTGAAACTGGCTTCGGCCGAAAAGCACATGAGGATATCCTACATCGCCACCCGCGAACGATTGCACCTAATCTGGCGATATTTTGAACGAGCAATGGAGATTTCTCCAAATTGCCGGTGGAGGTCAAACACTTTCCGATCTCACTTACCAGTTCAGTTCGGATGTGCCTCGCATGATCGGAACTTCTATTCTGGCCCGTCGTTTAGCCCGTCATGGTCAAATCAGAAGATAGCCTGCTGACGGGGAGCCCGGCCCCCGCGTATCTGCACTCACTGGCCGCCGTGCTGGCGCCCATCGGAGCGTATCGAAAGGGACGACCTATGTGTATTGCCATCCTGAAGGAGCCATCGGCGTCCGGGATTTGGCAGCGGCTTCACACTAAGCAAAGTTTGTTTAACCGAGATTAAATACGCCGGTGCCCGGTCGCGATACTTTTTCACGAGAGTTTCGACATCGAAGATAATCGACGACGGACTCAAGAATTGCAGAGTGACGCAATGAGCTTTGGCTGCGCGTTGCATACGCTGGTTGTTTTATGAAAGAACCGCATGTCACATCATGATCACGCAGACCGACCTTCTGGGCCAGAAGGCCGATTTCTGACGTCGCGAACCGGTATTGCCCTTCTGGTCCTGCTCGCGATCGCTGGATTTCTGCTCTTCACGGAGCATCGTGCCCACGTCCTGAATTGGGGGCTTTTCCTCTTGGTGCTCGCTTGTCCGCTCTTGCATTTGTTCATGCATGGCGGACATGGAGGTCACTCGCGGCATGATACCGGATCTCAATCGGATGCCGGGACCAAGAGGGATGGCACATGAGCGACGCCGCGCCCGCCTACGGTCTCTGGAGCTTGGTCATCGTCAATTCAGTGATCTTCATCTTCTTCGCTTATAGCTTCTTCAAACCGCAAACGGGCCGCGACTGGCGATCGTTCGGAGCATTCAGCGCATTTATCGTCGCGTTGTTCACCGAAATGTACGGGTTCCCGCTCACGATCTATTTCTTATCAGGCTGGCTCCAGAGCCGGTATCCCGGCATCGATTGGTTCTCCCATGACGCCGGGCACCTTCTCGAAGAGTTGTTCGGCTGGCAGGGAAACCCGCACTTCGGTCCATTTCATATTCTAAGCTTTGTTTTCATCGGCGGCGGGTTCATCCTGATTTCAGCGGCCTGGAAGGTGCTCTACGAAGCCCAGAAAAGTCAAAGCCTGGCTACCACCGGACCCTATAGCTACGTTCGTCACCCGCAATATGTTGGCTTCGTCTTGGTGATGTTCGGATTTCTTCTGCAATGGCCGACCATTCTGACGCTTGCGATGTTTCCTTTCCTGGTCTGGATGTACGCCCGCCTCGCACGGCAAGAAGAACGAGATACATCGTCTACCTTTGGCAAGTCCTATACTGACTATGCTGCGCGCGTGCCGGCCTTTATTCCGCGTCTAAGTCGTATCCGTCAGTCCGCCGCCTAGGCTCGGTCGAGGCAGAGTGCTGAGCGTAGCGCATAAGCTGGTTGCCAGGGAATCGCGTTGACATGTGAAGGCGGGTGACATGAGAGAACAATCACGACGACTCGCATCGCGCTATTGGATCACATCCAAGAAGCATTTCGGCTTTGTCGTCGTGCTGCTTGCCGTGGTCATCCTGACATGGAGTCCTGCGAAAGCCGCGGAAAGCGGTGACACCAAGTCGGCGGGTGGGTTGACTGTCTATCTCGGTGTGGTACCGGCCGAAATCATTGAAGGCCCTGGACCTCACTTGGCCGAGCGACCGATGCATGGCGGAGCGCCGAAGGGCCAGCACGAACACCACGTCGTTGTCGCGGTCTATGATTCCGCTAGTAATATACGAATCACGGATGCGACCGTGACCGCAAAGATCTCCGGGATCGGACTCTCGGATCCTCAGAAAATACTTGAGCCCATGACAATCGCCAATACGATTACCTATGGTGCTTACTACAACGTGTCTGCCGATCTCTACACGATCAGCGTAACGGTTCAGCGTCCAGGTTCACAAGCTGTGGTGCTGGACTTCAAATACGATCACCGCCAGCCCTGATCGCGGACCGATCGCAAGCGTGAAACCAACTTTTGGCGAGACAATTGCAATAAATGGGTCGTCATATCGTCGTCGATTGGACTACACGGTTCATGTTTCCAATCATCCCTGCTCGTGCTGTTTCACGTTCACGTTGCGAGCAATCCTGCTTTAGCGTGCGCTTCGTCGTAGGTAAAAATTACATTGGCATCCGGCACCGCCAGATGCTCATTCGTCTCGGGGCAAGCCAGACGCGCAAGCAGATCGCGGATCACGTTAAGACGCGCGACACGTTTATCGTCGGCGCGAACTACAATCCATGGAGAGATAGGACTCGACGTTCTCGCCAACATCCGGTCCCGAGCCTCGCTATAACCCTCGAAGTGTTTCAGCGCCACCTTGTCGATGGGGCTCGTCTTCCATTGCTTTAGCGGATCGTCACGGCGAGATCGAAGACGATTCTTCTGTTCTTTTTTACCAATGTCCAGATAATATTTTAGAATCTGAATTCCTGAACCGATGAGCATTTGCTCGAACGGAACGACTTCCTCCAAGAAGCTCTCATACTCACGATCCGTGCAGAATTCCATTACACGCTCGACACCCGCTCGATTGTACCAACTGCGATTGAAGAGCACTGACTCCTGGGCCGAGGGCAAATGCGGCACATAACGCTGAAAGTACCAGGAGGCACGGTCTCTGTCAGACGGCTTGCCTAGCGCTACGACGCGAGTCTCGCGCGGACTAAGGTGTTGGACGATACGTTTGATCGTGCCGTCCTTGCCGCTCGCATCGCGACCTTCGAATAAGATCAAGACTTTGTGTCCATGCTTGATAATATGCCTTTGGACCTTCACGAGCTCAACCTGGAGCTCGTGCAATAACGCCTTATACTTTGCATGGTCCTCTGAAGATCGGCTCTTTGCTTTCTTTGCCATTGGCTTACTCGAATTTGGGGACTGCTGAGTAATCTCAGTTGTGGCCCGTGTAGCTATTCACGACAAACAGGAATTGACGCAGGCCGATGTCGTTTCTTGCTGCGAAGGGCTTCGTGCCCGCAAGCGCTGGTACGTGGAACGCGTGATGGTCGGTTATTAGCCCATCTCCTCAACTCATGTTTCTGAACCTCAGTTGATGGGTTCGAACAACTGCTTTCACGGACAGAGAGTCTGGACGTAGCACAGATCGATTGCGGCACATCCGAGCTATTAAACTGATTACTGCGAACCGCGAACGCAAGAACTTAACCTACATCAACGTCGGACCAACGCATTGGCTTTATGTATTTCAACATCGCGGCGAGCGAAGGAATAACATGTCCATTGCAAACGACACACCCGCAAAGAATCTTGCACACGCGCCCGCTAAACGACCAAGTTGGGTTGTTAAAAACTTGGGGCTATTGCTTGCCATTGCAGCTCTGCTCGTTGTCTTGTTGCTACCAACACCGGCCGCGCTCCCTGTGGCGGGTCACCGCATGCTCGCAATTCTCGCGTTCGCGGTCATCGCATGGATGACCGAGTCGATCGACTATGCGGTGTCCGCTATCGTTATCGCGGTGCTTATGGCCCTTCTGCTGGGGTTTTCCCCCAACGTCACAAATCCTTCTGTTCTTATCGGCACGGGCGCTGGCTTAAGCCTCGCGTTTAGCGGTTTCGCTAACACGGCTCTCGTCCTCGTTGCCGCGGCTCTATTTCTCGCCGCAGCGATGACAGCCACTGGTCTCGACAAGCGGATCGCTCTCGCGATTCTTTCGCGGGTCGGCGTGGAGACGCACCGCGTCGTGCTTGGCACCATTCTGGTCGGATTCGTCATCGCGTTCCTGGTGCCGTCGACTACCGCGCGCGTGGCCTGCCTGGTGCCGATAACGCTCGGGATCATCGCGGCCTTTGGCGTCAACAAGAAGGGTGCCTTTGCGAGCATGCTCATGATCACAACGGTGCAGACGGCCAGCATCTGGAACGTGGGGATCAAGACGGCGGCGGCCCAGAACATGGTCGCGATCGGTTTTATCGAGAAGACACTGGGCAAGACCATCACTTGGCTTGAGTGGCTAATCGCAGCCGCGCCGTTCAGTATCATCATGTCGATCGCGCTCTATTTCGTGATGACGCGGATGATGCCGCCGGAGGTGAAGGAAGTGCCGGGCGGGCGGGACGGTATCCGCAAGGCGCTGTCCGATCTCGGCCCGATCAAGGCATCGGAAATGAAACTCCTCGCAATTTCGCTCACGTTACTTGCGTTCTGGGCAACCGAGGGGGTTTTCCATAAGCTCGATACCAGCACGACCACGCTTACGGCCGTTGCGCTCATGTTCATGCCAGGTATCGGCATCATGACATGGAAAGAAGCGCAGCCAAGGATTCCATGGGGCACAATCATACTGTTCGGCGTTGGCATCAGCCTTGGGACCGCGCTGCTTCAAACCAAGGGAGCAATCTGGCTCGCCGACATCGCTGTCGTCGAACTCGGACTCAAGCAGGCCAGCGCATTATTTATCCTCGGCACGATGAGCCTGTTCCTCATCGTCATTCATCTCGGTTTTGCCAGCGCTACTGCGCTCGCCTCCGCGATGATCCCGATTATCATTGCGGTACTACAGGGCGTGGCAACACCCGGCATCAACGTTGTCGGTATGACGATGCTGCTACAGTTCGTGGTCAGCTTTGGCTTTATCCTGGTGGTGAACGCACCGCAGAATATGGTGGCCTATGGTACCGAAACCTTCGAAGCGCGTGATTTCGTTCGCACTGGCCTGGTGCTCACACTGATCGCGTTTGCCTTGGTGATGGGGCTAGGAGCGACCTATTGGCGCTGGCTTGGCTATGTTTGAGTTGGACGGAGCGAATGTGCCACCTCTCGTTCCGACGATCGGTCTCAAAATCGCAAGCTGTGGAGACATGGACCCGAAGGAGATGATCGGGTGAGGCCAACTGACATTTCCGCGCCGGACTATTTCCACAAGGTGGTGGACTGCCAGTGGGCATGTCCGGCGCACACTCCTGTTCCTGAATACATCCGGTTGATTGCGCAGGGTCGGTATTCAGACGCCTATATGATCAACTGGAGGTCGAATGTGTTTCCAGGAATCCTCGGACGCACCTGCGACCGCCCGTGCGAACCGGCCTGCCGACGCGGGCGTGTGGAGAAGGAGCCGGTCGCGATCTGCCGCCTAAAGCGCGTGGCTGCCGATTTCAAGGACGATATTCGCGATCGGCTGCCGAAACCCGTTGCGCGAAAAAATGGCAAGCGCATTGCGCTCGTGGGCGCCGGACCTGCTTCACTCACGGTCGCCCGCGATCTCGCTCCACTCGGCTATGACTGCATCATGTTCGACGGCAATCAAAGAGCCGGCGGCATGATGCGCAGCCAAATCCCGAAATTCCGATTACCCGATTCCGTCATTGACGAGGAATGTGACTACATCCTCAACCTTGGCATAACATTTCATAGCGGCGAACGTATCGACAGCCTGAAGGCCCTTCTCGCGGAAGGCTATGACGCGGTGTTCGTTGGCTCTGGCGCGCCGCGCGGCCGCGATCTCGATATTCCCGGCCGCAAGGAAGCAACCAAGAACATTCACATCGGCATCGCGTGGCTGTCCTCGGTGTCGTTCGGCCATGCCGATAAAATCGGCAAGCGCGTCATCGTCATCGGCGGCGGCAATACCGCCATGGACTGCGGACGTTCGGCACGCCGTCTCGGCGGCGAGGACGTGAAGATTCTCGTTCGCGAGGATTTCGAGAACATGACAGCCTCGAACTGGGAGAAGGATGCTCTTCTCAGCGAGGGTATCACAATCTCCGTCAATCTGGCGCCCAAGGCGTTCACTTACGAGGGCAGCCAACTGACAGGCGTGCTGTTCGAACCGGTGAAGACTGTCAACGAAAACGGCCGCTGGGTCGTAACTCCGACCGGCGCTCCATTGCAACATTTTCCATGCGACGACGTCGTGATCGCGGTCGGGCAGGAAAACGCGTTTCCCTGGATCGAGCGCGACATCGGCATCGATTTCGACAAATGGAACATGCCGGTTGTCGCGGAGACGACCTTCGTCTCAAGCAATCCAAAAGTATTTTTTGGCGGCGACGCCGCTTTCGGCCCTAAGAACATCATCTCAGCAGTGGCACACGGCCATGATGCAGCGCTCTCGATCCACCGTCTGCTGTTCGGCGAGGACATCAAGGAACGTCCGCTGCCTGACGTGCAGATCGAGAGTCAGAAACTGGGTATTCATGAATGGTCCTATCATAACGAGATCACGACCGATCACCGCTACCGCGTACCGTTGCGCGACCAGGAGGTGGCGCTGAAGGACATCCGGACGGAGGTCGAACTCGGTTACGACCTCAATCTCGCACTGGGCGAAGCATACCGCTGCCTGAATTGCGACGTGCAAACGGTGTTCACCAGCCAGTTCTGCATCGAATGCGATGCCTGCGTCGATATCTGCCCGATGGATTGCATCACCTTCACCGCGAATGGGGAAGAAGATGAATTGCGGACGCAGCTGCGAGCGCCGGCGAAGAACCATTTCCAGGATCTTTATGTCGCCGACGATCTGAAGACTGGACGGGTCATGGTGAAGAACGAGGATGTCTGCCTGCATTGTGGACTTTGCGCCGAGCGCTGCCCGACCGGTGCTTGGGACATGCAGAAATATCTCATTGAAATGACTTATGCAGGTACGCCATGCCGAGCAAGATTCCAATCAGCCGCGTGAACGACTTTGTCGTGCGATTTTCCAATATCAATGGATCAGGCTCTGCAAGCGCCAATGAATTGTTCGCGCGGGCGGTACTGCGTATGGGCGTGCCGGTCTCCCCACGCAACATATTTCCGTCAAACATCCAGGGCTTGCCGACTTGGTATGAGGTGCGGATCTCCGAGTCGGGCTATCTCGGCGCTCGCGGCGGCACCGATCTAATGGTCGCAATGAACCCGCAGACCTTCGACAAGGACATGGCGGCGATCGAGCCTGGCGGATATCTGCTTTACGATTCGACCAGACCAGTTCCGAAGTCGCATTTCCGCGACGATATCGGGATTTTGGGTGTCCCGCTGGGTGAGATTTGCAACCGCGAATACACCGACCCGCGCCAACGCCAGTTGTTCAAGAACATTATGTATATTGGCGCCCTTGCCGCGCTCCTCGACATGGATGTTAACGAAGTCGATAAGCTGATCGGCGAGCAATACAAAGGTAAGGATGAGCTAATCGAGCCCAACATACGCGCCTTCCATATCGGTCGTGATTGGACGCTGCAAAATATCAAGTGCCCGATCGGCCTACGTGTGAAGCGCGCCGATGCTGTGGGCGATCGTATCCTCATCGAGGGCAATTCGGCGGCTGCTCTTGGCGCTGTCTTTGGCGGCGCCACGGTTTGCGCATGGTATCCTATTACGCCCTCCACCTCGATTGCTGACGCCTTTTCGTCTTATTGTGAGCGCTATCGGGTTGACGCCAAAACGGGAAAAAATAGCTACGCCATCATTCAGACCGAAGACGAACTGGCCTCCAGTGGCATAGTAATCGGTGCGGCATGGAATGGCGCGCGCGCCTTCGCCCCGACCTCGGGACCTGGCATCTCGCTGATGCAGGAATTTCTTGGACTCGCCTATTTCGCAGAAATCCCGGCCGTGATCATTGATGTCCAACGTGGCGGACCCTCGACCGGCATGCCCACCCGCACCCAGCAATCTGACGTCTTGATCGCAGCCTATGCCTCGCATGGCGACACAAAGCACGTGCTGCTCTTCCCTGAGGATCCGGCCGAGGCGTTCGAGTTCAGCGCGCTCTCCTTCGACCTCGCCGATCGCCTACAGACACCCATTCTGATCATGATGGATCTCGATATCGGCATGAACCATCGTCTTTGCCGACCGCTGACATGGGACGAAAATCGCAAATACGACCGCGGCAAGGTGATGACCGCCGCCGATCTTGACGCCGGCAAGGACTTCGGCCGCTATCTCGATGTTGACGGCGACGGAATTCCCTACCGCACCTATCCCGGCACCCATCCGACCAAGGGCTCATTCTTTACCCGCGGCACCTCGCGCGACCGCTACGCGCGTTATAGCGAAGAAGGCAGCGCTTACGTCGATAACATGGAGCGTCTACTGCGCAAATTCGAGACAGCGAAGGATTTGGTGCCGCGGCCGCTACAGGCGACCGCGGCGAAGCCAGCCAAATTCGGCGTCATCTATTACGGCTCAACCTCGCCCGCCATGGACGAGGCTATCCAGATGCTGGAGGCCGGCGGCAACGTCCTCGACCAGATGCGCGTGCGTGCCTTCCCGTTCCACTCAAGCGTGACGAGTTTCATTGCCGACCACGACTTCGTGTTCGTGGTCGAGCAGAACCGCGATGCGCAACTGCGCTCGTTGATCATCAATGAGTGCGGAATCGATCCAATCCGGCTGGTGCCGATCCTGCACTATGACGGAACGCCTATCACTGCGCATTTTATTGCGCACGGTATAGCCGATCGACTTAACGCACTTACGGCAATTCCGCTGCAAAAGGTGATGTCATGACTTATCTTGCCAAGCCGAAATTCCATCACCCCGAACTGCCGAAAAACACACTTGGCTACACTCACCGCGATTACGAAGGCTCGGTCACTACGCTCTGCGCCGGCTGCGGGCATGACTCGATCACAGCGGCCATTATCGAGGCATGTTTCGAATTATCGATCCAGCCGCACCGCGTGGCGAAGATTTCCGGTATCGGCTGTTCGTCCAAGACACCAACCTATTTTTTAGGTAATTCGCACGGTTTCAATACCGTGCACGGCCGCATGCCTTCGATCCTGACTGGCGCCAGCCTGGCCAATCGTGACCTGATCTATCTCGGCGTGTCGGGGGACGGTGACAGCGCCTCGATTGGCTTGGGCCAATTTGCCCATGCACTGCGACGCGGCGTCAACATGGTCTACATCGTCGAGAATAACGGGGTGTACGGTTTGACCAAGGGCCAGTTCTCCGCGACTGCCGACCATGGCTCAAAATCGAAACGCGGCGTCGTTAATACCGACAACGCGATAGACCTCGTCGGCATGGCGCTACAGCTCGGTGCGAGCTTCGTCGCACGGTCATTCTCCGGCGACAAGGTCCAGCTCGTTTCGTTGATCAAGGCTGCGATCGAGCACGAAGGCGCGGCCGTCATCGATGTGATTTCACCTTGCATTGCCTTCAACAACCATCCGGGATCAACGAAAAGCTTTGACTACGTGCGTGAACATAACATTGCGGTCAATCGGCTCGATTTCATCACTGGCCGCACACCGATCACGGTCGATTACGAACCCGGTACAGTCGAACTGGTGCAGCAGCATGACGGGACTTGGCTAAAGCTGCGCAAGCTGGCCGGCGACTACGACGTGCATGACCGTCGTTTGGCAATGGATTTTCTGCTCAAACATCAAGACAAGGCTGAGATCGTGACCGGTCTCGTTTATCTGGCTCCCAAGGCCGAGGATCTGCACGATCATCTTAATACGGTGGACGCGCCGCTCAACTCGCTCGGCGAGAAGGAGCTGTGCCCGGGTAAGGCGAGTTTGAAAGAGATCAACGCAAGCTTTCGGTGAGCTTTCCCTAGAGATGAACCACGGAACGCTCACGGGCTCACAAAAGTGCCGGCAAATGAAGCCGCTTCAAAAGATTGCATTACATGCCATGCTCTGCATTACGACGGTCGGCGAGGAGCGTGCTCGGACGATTGCATCGATGACACCAAGCCGTCGGTCATTGTCATCGACCCGCCTGCCGGCCACGGCCCGGGCATCGGTGGGTTTAAGCGCGACTCAGAGATTGGGATCGCGCTGCATGAAGGCCAGCCGGTCTATTTTGTCAGCTTCTTCTCCGCACCGAGCAACTGAGATTATCTCCACGTCTATACCTGCTTTCATCGTCGCGGCTTATTGCATGGCGGATCCATCCAGCAGATGATCAGGACCTGAACGATCTCCCTTACACTTGATCGGCCTCCTTCTCTCCGAGTGCGGCATCGCCTGGCCCCGCGAATGAGCAAAGAGGCTGTCAGTGTTGACCTTGCCTACGAGATGAAACGATCGGCAAACTTAACCTTGATCAAAGACATGCTTTGGGGAAGCAGCGACCAAACAGATCCCGCATGAAATAGCGCTCGCGTCTCACGCGGGCCAAGCTTCGTTAAACATTCCATGGGCGCCATATTCTCCCGAAGGCCGTAACAAACAGCAGGTGCGTAGAATGACATCCGATCGGCCTCATACCCACAACCACGTTGGTCATGCAGCCGGCCGCCGGCAAAACGACCATACCGATGCCAAGATTGTGGCCGCTGCCGGATCCAGCCATTCCGAGCATGCCGGGCACGGCGGCCACGACCACTCCGCAATGGTCGCTGACTTCCGCAAACGGTTCTGGGTCACGCTCATTCTCACGCCGCCGGTCCTGCTTCTTTCTCCAATGATCCAGCACTGGCTAGGCGTCGCCCAAAAGCTCGCCTTTGCTGGAGACGGACTGGTCCTATTCGCTCTTTCGACGATCGCCTATGTCTATGGCGGCTGGCCGTTCCTCGTGGGCTTTACGTCCGAACTGCGAAAAGGGCAGCCCGGAATGATGACCTTGATCGCGCTGGCGATCTCGGCCGCTTACTTCTTCTCGGCCGCCACCACTTTTGGCTTTCCGGGAGAGCCGTTCTATTGGGAGCTCGTGACTTTGGTCGCCATCATGCTTCTCGGCCACTGGGTCGAGATGCGCTCCGTGATGGGTGCATCGCGCGCACTCGAGGAACTGGTCCGCTTGCTGCCTGACAGCGCAACAAAAATCGACCCCGACGGCTCGACGCGCGAGGTTTCCATCTCAGCATTGCAGCCGGGGGATCGGGTTCTCGTCCGCCCTGGCGCCAAGGTGCCCGTAGACGGGACGATTATCGAAGGATCATCCGGCTTCAACGAGGCGATGCTGACCGGAGAATCCCGCCCGGTCTCGAAGACGGTTGGCGCCACCGCCATCGGCGGCGCGATCAACGGCGCCAATGCCGTGACCATCGAAGTGACGGCCACCGGCGATGCGACCTATCTCGCCCAAGTCATCGACCTCGTAAAGAAGGCGCAGGCGACAAGATCGCGGACACAAGATATCGCAAACCGCGCTGCCGCCTGGCTGACCTATATCGCTCTCGCTGTTGGCTTCGGCACGTTCTTCGTTTGGTGGCTGGTGTTCGGTGCGTCGCTCCAGTTTGCGCTCGAGCGGATGGTAACCGTAATGGTCGTCGCCTGCCCGCATGCGCTCGGCCTTGCCGTTCCGCTCGTCGTTGCCGTCAGTACGTCGCTTTCCGCCGGGAACGGGCTTCTGATCCGCGACCGTGCGGCGTTCGAGCGGGCGCGTAACCTCAACGCAGTCGTCTTCGACAAAACTGGCACGCTGACAGAGGGTCGTTTTGGAGTCAGTGACATTGTACTGCTCACCGGCGGCAGCGAGGACGAGGAACTCGCGTTCGCAGCCGCAGCCGAGAGCCAGTCCGAACATCCGATCGCCCACGGTATCGTAGCCGAGGCAAAGAATCGCAGCCTGACTGTCCCGAAGGCCAGCGACGTTCGCAACATTACCGGAGAGGGCATCGTTGCCAGTGTCGATGGTCAGGACATCCGTATCGTCAGCCCCGGCCATCTCTCCAGGCAGGGCAAGGCGATCGACCACGAGCGGCTCAAGCAATTAGAGAGTCAAGGCAAGACCGTCGTCGTTCTTGTCCGCGCTGAAGAGCCGCGCGCACTGTTCGCGCTTGCCGATATTGTCCGGCCGGAATCGAAGGAGGCCATCGCCGAATTGAAGGCGCTCGGCATCAACTCCGTGATGCTTACTGGAGATGCCAAGGGTGTGGCCCAGGCTGTGTCTGAGGAATTGGGCATAGCTGAGTATTTCGCCGAGGTGCTGCCGGACCAGAAGTCCGAGAAGATCGAGGAGTTGCAGGCCCGCGGCCTGCAGGTCGCCATGGTTGGCGACGGCGTGAATGACGCGCCGGCGCTGGTCGTAGCCGATCTCGGGATCGCCATCGGTGCCGGTACCGATGTCGCCGTGGAATCCGCCGACGTCGTCCTGGTCAGGAGCGACCCACGCGATGTGGCCGCAATCCTCGGCCTGTCGCGCGCCACGTACCGCAAGATGGTGCAAAACCTGATCTGGGCGACCGGTTATAACGCAATTGCCATCCCGATGGCGGCCGGCATCACCTTCGGAACGGGTTTCCTCATGACCCCGGCCGTCGCCGCCGTCTTCATGTCGGCCAGTACTGTCATCGTTGCCATCAACGCGCAGTTTCTGCGTTTCTACAGGCGGCACAAATGAAGGCGTCGCCAGATCAAACGAGCAGACGGTCATGCGCCTGATTCTGCCCCTACCCGGAAACGAGACCTTCGCCCGCCATTTGGCAGAAGCCGGAAGATGGGAGCTTGGCGAGATCGAGACACGCCATTTTCCCGACGGAGAAACCTATGTGCGGATTCTATCGGATGTCGCGGACCGACATGTCGATCTCGTCTGCACATTGGCGCGGCCGGACGACGGCTTCCTGCGTCTCGTTTTCGCAGCCGATGCGGCCCGGTCGCTCGGCGCGCGCGAGGTCACACTCATTGCACCTTATCTCGCCTATATGCGGCAAGATCGTCGCTTTCTTACCGGCGAGGCAGTAACGTCAAAAACCTTCGCCCGTCTTGCGTCCTCAACCTTCGATCGACTGGTGACTGTCGATCCACACCTTCATCGCTATCCCGCTCTTTCCGCGCTCTACACGATCCCAACCGAGACGCTTCATGCCGCGCCACTTCTCGCCAACTGGATCGCGGCAGAAGTGGAAAAGCCTTTCATCATCGGGCCAGATGAGGAAAGCAACCAGTGGGTCTCGGCCATTGCAGCACGCATCGGCGCACCCTATGCCGTTCTGCGCAAGATCAGGCATGGCGACCGCAGCGTCGACGTCGAACTCCCTGATCTTTCGGAATGGCGTGGGCGGCAACCGGTTCTCGTGGATGACATCGCTTCCTCCGGCCGCACGATGATCGAGGCGGCCCGGCAATTGCCACTTCAGGGGCTGCCACGGCCGATCTGTGCAGTAGTCCATGGTGTCCTCGCCGACGACGCCTACGAGCGTCTTCAGGCCGTCGCACAGCGGATCGTCTCCAGTGACAGTGTTTCGCATCCGAGCAATGCCATTCCCCTCGCGCCGCTGATTGCGTCCGCCATCGCGTTCGCGGATAAAGCCGAGGAGGACTTGATCCGTCACCGTCGGCCACCGGAACCGCTGGATGAGGTTGAGCGAGCGGGCATGGACTCCTTTCCGGCCAGCGATCCTCCGCCATGGACGGCCGGACGATGATGCCGAAGCCCCTCCGGAGAACGGCAAGTGAAGCAGAGCGACCCCGTTGCGGCATCCAATTCTCGTTTGAAGCGGGCAGAACTGGCGTCATCCTTTGGCGCCGGCCTTCTCGGCCTTGGGCTGGGAGCGATGGCGTCGCCCTACATCGCCGATTTAGCTCTATTCGTGCTAGTCACAGGAGCTCTGATGCATGGCTGGGGCATGTACGACAAGCACGCGACCGAACGCGATCTTGGGCGACCGGAAGTCGTCTGGATGAAAGCGCTTTACTGGTCGTGTTGGCTTGTCCTGGCTGGGCTGGCGACCTTGCTCGTTTTCAGGGTCCTCTTCTAGACAACCCGATACGAGCTACGGAGCAATTCTGCCAACAATCATTCGACCCGGCCGAGTGGTGTCAACTGCGACGTCGCCTAAGCGGAATGCCCGGACACGGAACACAATCACACAAGCGTGGGCAGGAAGTATGAGCGAATTGAAATCGGCCGCATTCGAGCAATGGCGGAAGGGTTACGGACCGATTCAACACAGCGCTGAAACAGCCGATCGCATTGCCAGCTTAGCGGCATCCACACCGCTTGATGCCGACACGCTCTACAACCTACTCGCTGCCGCCGACCGGCTGACCTGCGCGGCGATGTGGACCGTCGTCCATATGACCTATGCGCGCCGGGTCGATCTGTCCGGCGCCCCATTGCCGGCGGACGCCTTCAAGCCAACCCCCGAAGGCCATACTGGCGGCTCACTCAATATGGTTCCGGCCTTCGTCGGCTATCTCGCCGCCAACTCGATCACCGCAACGACCCGCTCCTGGATAATGGGGCAAGGTCACTGCGTCGCCGCGATCGAAGCTGTCAATGCGCTGACCGGCGATGTTTCGCCGGCACAGAAAGGCCGATACGACCGGACCGAGAAGGGCCTCTCTCAACTCGCCGCAGATTTCTATTCCTATGCCATCGATGCGGAGGGTAGCGCCGCGGTCCCGCTCGGGAGCCATGCCGGTCCCAACACCGCTGGCGCGATCTCCGAAGGCGGCTATCTTGGCTTCGCGGAAGTCCAATACGTCCACATGCCGCTTCCGGGGGAGAGCCTTATCGCCTTCCTGAGCGACGGTGCTTTCGAGGAGCAGCGCGGCTCCGACTGGACACCCCGTTGGTGGCGCGCCGAGGATTCGGGCCTTGCGATCCCCGTCATGATCCTCAACGGACGCCGCATCGAGGAGCGCGCGCAGATCGCCCAGCAGGGCGGTTCCGATTGGCTCGCAGCCCATCTTCGCCATAATGGCTTCGATCCGTTCGCCATAGACGGACGGGACCCAGCCGCCTTCGCCTGGGCGATCCTCACGGCCGAGGAGCGTCTTGAACGTTTCGCCGCCGATGCCGACCACACCTATCCCGCACCCATCCCCTATGTGATCGCCGAGACAGTCAAGGGGTTCGGCTTTCCGGGCGCGGGCACAAATGCCGCGCACAATCTTCCGATCGATGGAAATCCGTTTCGGGACGAAGCGGCGCGACTCGCCTTCAACGAGGCTTGCGCCACGCTCTTTGTGTCACCCGAAGAGATCGGTCGCGCGGTGAGCACACTAGCCATCAACGGCCAGCAAAATCGACCCCTCGAAAGCAGGCATCCGCTGGCAATCCGCCGACCGCCGCTACCGCGGTTTCCCGAGCCCAAATGGACTCGCGCGGGCGAGCCGCCCGACTGCGCCATGCACGCGCTCGATCGCTGGTTCGTGCGTGTCGTCGACGCCAATCCGGGCTTGCGGCCGCGGGTCGGCAACCCCGACGAGTTGCGCTCCAACCACATGGGCGCGACCCTCGATCGCTTGCGGCATCGCGTCAACGCGTCGGAGCCCGGCGTGGCGGAGGCGATCAATGGGGCCATCGTCACCGCGCTGAACGAGGAAGCAGTGGCGGGTGCGGCGCTTGCCAACAAAGGCGGGATCAACCTAATTGTCAGCTACGAAGCCTTCGCCATGAAGATGCTTGGAGGTCTGCGTCAGGAAATCGTCTTCGCCCGGCGGCAGCGTGAGATTGGCCAAGAACCCGGCTGGATTTCGGTCCCCCTCGTCGTAACCTCTCATACTTGGGAGAACTCCAAGAACGAGCAGTCGCACCAGGATCCGACGATCGGTGAGGCATTGCTCGGCGAAATGTCGGACACCGCCCGTGTTATGTTTCCCGTCGATGCCAACAGCGCCATGGCGACGCTCCGTTCGGTCTACGAGGGGCGTGGCCAGGTAGCTTGCCTCATCGTGTCGAAGCGCGACATGCCGCACCGGCTCGATGGTGAAGCCGCGAGCCGCTTCGTCACTGAAGGCGCGGCCCATATCGACGGCAATCCCGACAAAGCCGACCTGCAACTAGTGGCGATCGGGGCCTACCAGCTTGAGGAGGCGCTTAAGGCGTCGCGACGCCTCTCGGCGCGCGGCCTCAAAGCCCTTGTGACGGCAATGGCGGAGCCGGGTCGCTTCCGTGCGCCGCGCGATTCGATTGAGGCCGCCTTCACTGCGAGCGACAAAGATCTTGCCGCGTTGTTTCCCCCGCTACTTCCCCGCTTGATCGTCACTCATACGCGGCCCGAGCCGATGCTCGGCCTGTTGCGCCGGCTGGACGGCGGCCCGACACGAACGGCCGCACGCGGCTACATTAGCCGCGGCGGCACGCTCGACGTCGCCGGCATGCTGTTCGCCAATCGCTGCTCCTGGGCTCACCTGATCGATGCATCGACCGCGCTTGCCGGGTGGCAACGCAACGAATTGCTCACGCCAGCCGAACGCGACGCCATCGACGGACGGGATGACCCGGCTGATCTTTTCCAACCCTCGATCTGAAGGCCATCATGCTCACACTCACTTCACTTGGCGGTGCGGGAACCGTCACCGGCTCGAAACATCTACTTTCTCACGGCGGAAAGCGCATTCTGATCGACTGCGGCCTATTCCAGGGCCTGAAGAATTTGCGTGACCTGAACTGGGTGCCATTGCCGATCGAGCCGTCCAGCATTGACGCGATCGTGCTGACCCACGCCCATCTCGACCATTCCGGCTATCTGCCCAAGCTTATACGCGATGGCTTTCGAGGCCGCATCTTCGCAACCGACGCCACGCGCGATGTGGCCGAGATGATCCTCAATGACAGCGGCTATCTTCAGGAGAAGGATGCCGAATACGCTAACCGCAAGGGATTCTCGAAGCACAAGCCCGCCTTGCCGCTCTACGGCATTCACGACGCCGAACGTACGGTTGAGTTCTTTTCGCCCGTCCCCTTCGGTAAGACCATTCAGCTTCCGGGTGGCGCGGCGCTGACATTCCGTCATGCCGGGCACATCCTGGGCGCCGCAACCGCCGACATCGAATGGGCTGGCCGCCGCATTGCTTTCTCCGGCGATCTCGGACGCTATAGCGATCCGGTGATGCTCGATCCCGAGCCGATCCTGGAAGCTGACTACATTGTCATCGAATCTACCTATGGCAACCGCGTCCATGAGCCGGGCGACAGCACAGAGCTTCTCGGCGCCGTCATCGAGCGGACGGTTCAGCGCGGCGGCACCGTCGTGATCCCGGCCTTCGCCGTCGGACGCGCGCAATCGCTGCTCTATCATTTATGGAAGTTGAAGACCGCCGGCAGACTTTCGAATATTCCGATCTATCTCGACAGCCCCATGGCGATCAACGCGACCGACTTGCTTCACGCGCACCGTGCTGATCATCGCCTCACACCGGACGTCTGCGGCGCGATCTGCGGAATTGCAACTTACACAAGAGATGTCGAAGCTTCCAAAGCGATCACCGCCAGCCGCTATCCCAAGGTGGTGATCTCCGCGAGCGGTATGGCGACCGGCGGACGCGTGCTCCATCATTTGAAGACATTCGCACCTGATCAGAGAAACACGATCCTGTTCTCCGGTTTCCAGGCCGCCGGGACGCGAGGGCGAGCGATGTTGCAGGGTGCTCAGGAGATCAGGATTTACGGCGAATGGATTCCCGTTCGTGCGGAGGTCGACGATTTAACGACGCTCTCGGCTCATGCGGACGCCAACGAACTGATGCGCTGGCTCTCAGGCTTCCGTCACAGCCCCTCGCATGTCTTCATCGTGCATGGCGAGCCCGAAGCAGCTGAGGCGCTGCGCATTCGCATCGACAAGGATCTCGGATGGAACGCGACCGTTCCCCGTCAGGATCAGGCGTTCGATCTATGACCGCCTTCGAACCGAACAACGCAGTCGCACAGCCAATGCTCCGCGCCAAACGTCTCGGCCTCCACACCCAGCATCAGGCAGTGGTCATCATGCGCACAGACTGCCATGTCTGCCGGTCGGAGGGCCTTACCGCAAGATCGCAGATCCTCGTTTCGACCGGCAACCGACAAGTACAGGCAACCCTCTTCCAGGTTGAGGGCGACGGATTAGTCGGGCATGACGAGATTGCGCTTTCGGAGACCGCCTGGATAATCCTCGGCATTGTTAACGGCGAGGCCGTGAAAGTAACACACGCCCCTGCGATCGAATCGCTGGCAAGCGTCCGCCGGCGCATCTACGGTAACCGCCTCGACGCCTCCGCGTTTGGGGCGATCGTCAACGACGTCGTAGCGGGCCGATACACCGACGTGCATCTTGCCGCTTTCCTGACAGCGGGGGCTGCCCTGCCTTTGGATGAGGAGGAAACCGCCGACCTGACTAGCGCGATGGTCGAGGTCGGCGATCGCATGCACTGGGATGCTCCGATTGTCATCGACAAGCACTGTATCGGCGGCCTGCCGGGCAATCGCACCACGCCGATAATCGTCGCCATCGTTGCAGCGCACGGCCTTATCATGCCCAAGACCTCCTCGCGCGCGATAACCTCGCCGGCGGGCACGGCCGACACGATGGAGACGCTTGCGCCAGTCGACCTCGATATTGCGACGCTCAGGCGTGTCGTGGAGACCGAGGGTGGCTGCATCGCCTGGGGCGGCGCGGTGCATCTCAGTCCTGCCGACGACATCTTTCTGCGCGTCGAGCGTGAACTCGATATCGATACCGAAGGCCAACTTATCGCCTCCGTGCTGTCGAAGAAAATTTCCGCTGGCTCGACCCATGTGGTGATCGACATTCCTGTCGGTGCGACCGCAAAGGTCCGCAGCGAAGAGAGCGCCGATCACCTTGCTAAGCGTATTGGCATAGTCGCAGCACGCTTCGGCCTCACCGCGACATGTCTCCAGACCGACGGGTCGCAGCCCGTCGGCCGGGGTATCGGGCCGGCCCTTGAGGCTCTCGACATCCTGGCTGTCCTTCAAAATGCACACGATGCACCGGACGACCTTAGGAGGCGCGCCGCGGCGCTTGCGGGCGCAGCGCTCGAAATCGGCAGAAAAGCCGAAAAGGGCGAAGGGACTCGGCTCGCGCTCAAAACGCTTGCCGAAGGTTTAGCCTGGACGAAATTTAAGGCCATCTGCGAGGCGCAGGGTGGCATGCGCACACCCCCGACCGCCTCCAACGTTCACCCGCTTGTGGCGCCGCATGCAGGACGTATTGTCCATATCGACAACCGAAAGCTCGCCCGACTTGCCAAACTCGCCGGAGCCCCCGAGGCCAAGGCTGCCGGCGTTCGCATGGACGTGCGGCTGGGCCACGAAATTGATAAGGGCCAGCCAATGCTTCATGTCCATGCCGAGACGCACGGCGAACTCGCTTATGCTCTCGAATACGCTGCCCGGTCCGGTGATATCATCAAGGTCGAACCATGAGGTGATTGTGGACGGGTTCAATCATCGTTGTCACCGACGTCGTGGCAGTGTCTCGGCATCATTTTTGTCGGCGCAACGATGTGCTGCACGGGTGACCAAACAGACACAAAAAACCTCGATCGCCGTCGTGCTTCCCTAGTGTCTGACTGATGTAGATAGTAAATACTCGCTTTCTGGTCGTACAAGCCTTGTCGCGCTAGAGGGAAACTAAGCCTTGCGCATATACGACGCTCGCCATGCAGCCGGAGGACCAACCTCTCCTGCGTCAGCGGATTGCAACCAAACCCGAACTTTTCTGACACGGTGCATGACGTGGATTCCCTGATCCCTCGACTTGGCCTGGCTCTGGCGATTGGATTACTTGTTGGGCTCGAGCGCGGCTGGCGCGAGAGGGAAACCCCCGACGGTGGCCGCACTGCCGGCATCCGAACGTACAGCATCGCGGGATTGCTCGGTGGTATCGTCGCGGCGCTTGCCGTCAGTCTGAATGCGCCCTCCGTGCTGATCGGAGGCTTCCTTGGCTTTACCGCCGTATTCGCGTGGTACAATGTGCGTGAATCCGCTCATGATCAGAACTACAGCGTAACCGGCGTTGTCGCCGGGCTTGGCGTGTTCGCACTGGGTGCTCTCGCCGTCGTCGGGGACCATCGCGCTGCCGCCGCCGCCGGGACAGCACTCACTGCCGTTCTCGCCAGTCGTGATCTTCTGCACGGACTTCTCAAACGAATTTCCTGGATCGAGCTTCGTTCTGCGCTGGTGCTTGCCGTGATGACGGCAATCATCCTCCCGCTGCTGCCCAACCGCGCCATCGATCCCTGGGGCGGCTTCAATCCTCAGCAGGTCTGGTTCTTCGCCATGTTGACGGCCGCCATTTCTTTCCTTGGATATATTGCCGTTCGGGCGTTCGGTACGACTCGAGGAGTCTTGGTGAGCGGTCTCGCGGGAGCGGTCATCTCGTCCACCGCAGTGACGTTGGCCTTGGCACGAAGCGCCAAGACCGCCGCAAATCAATGGCCGCTGGCGGGGGCGGCTGCCCTAGCTGCAACCGTATCCCTGATTCGGGTGACCGCGATTGTTGCAATCGTCGCGCCGCCCGTACTGGGCGTTGTGGGCTTGGCCATTCTGGCGGCGATTGGTGGCTTTACGCTCTGCGGCATTCTCTTCATGTCGCGCCATGCGATGTCGGGCGAAGCTACGCAATTGCCGCGTAACCCCTTCGAACTGGGTCCGCTCGCCCTCTTCGCGGGGCTGTTTGCAGTTGTCTCCACGGTGAGCGCCGCCTTCTCGGTCGGAAGCAGCCTTGGAATGGTAGCGACTTCCGCCGTCTCGGGTATGTTCGATGTCGACGTTGCAGTGCTCAGCGCGCTGCGACTCCTCAGGCAACCGGCGACCGTAGAGGCCGTCGGGCATGCAGTGCTTCTTTCGCTCACGACGAACGCATTGGGCCGGTTGTCGCTTGCCATCGTCGCCGGGCCGGTTCGCTTCTGGCTGCCGTTGGCCGGGGCCACGGCTATGGCCGGTGTCCTCGGTTTTGTGGCCTTTGTTACGTTACCGCACTTCGAATGGCTGAGTATGTCCGCTGTTCCGGGAAACTGAGCCCGAAAGATTTCGAACGCTCCATTTGCCCGGTCCTGAATTGCACGTATTGCCGAGCCTTCAGAAGACAATTGTCTCTTGAGAGCATCGCATTCACGATCCCGACTTGTCGAAAAGCTCGTTCAGACTGCTTGCACTTTCACAGGTCCGGTCCGCTCATCCCGCGCCCTTATCGCCTGTACCTCACCAGCAGAGACAGAGCGGCACCTGCTGCCAGAAGGAATAGGATCGCGATGAACCAAAGAAAGTCCGAACTCAGGATGATGTTGCCGTAAACGAAACGCCCGAAGGCAACGACAACGCCAGCCGCAGTTGCCCAGGAAAGCCACCGCGTGTGTCCTGTCAGCACGAAGGTGCCGATACCCAGCAGCACGATCCCAAAGCCGGCAATGAAACCGCCCCAGCTCCGGAACACAACGCCGAGCCAGTCGAGAAATGCCGGCGGCAAGGTCGCAATGTCGATTCCGGAATATCGGATATCTTCCGGCAGAAGTGGCGGGCGCAGCGCCAGGAAATATACCGCCGTTCCCAAGGTGAGGACGCCGAGCACAAATATCAGGATGCCGCTGAGGGGATCTTTGCCGAAGTCCATAGAGTGCTTCCTTCCATTGCGGACAGCCCTGAGGTTTAGCAGCGCGCTATCTGTGCGTGGCCCCAGGCCGACTATTGATCACTCTCGTCGCCGGCCCGGTTGGCTTCTGGCTCTGCTGGCCGGGCCACGGCCAATGACGGGTTCACGCAGTTAACGCATGGCGAGTGACATCGTGTCGACATGGTGTCTGGAGATGCCCGACAACCCACTCGTCGCTTTGTGCAGTATTGCGCCATCAGCGGAAAACCCTGATGTAGAATGTTAACAGACCGACGGCGCCATGCTGGGTCGTCAAATCGATTGCCTTGCGGCAACTATTTAACGCCAAGAGCACTTGTCACCGATCATTGCGATGCACCAGCGGCTGGTAGCACTGCCGGCCGTGCTGACTTGGCACCATCGTAAAGCATTCGAAATATCTGCTCCTCCACCGCATCGCGCTGCTTGCGCCCGTCTTCGATCGATTCGGAAACTCGCCCGATCGCTTCCCGTTCGCGACGAAGATCGGCATCGCCCTCCAGCAGCGGCTGGCGGCGTGGCTCAATCAGACGCGCGAGCGAGGCGACGCCGTGCATCCAAGGACTGAAGGATTCCGAAAGCAGGTAGCGGCTCGCGCGCATAGGGTGCAACCACTCGAGCGCGGTCGCCGTCCAGGGATTGGAGGCCATGCGCACGAACGGACTGATCATCGTTTTATAGAATTGCTCGTTCACCTCCGACAAATGGCGAACCTGCTCGAATGCCGCCCGCGGTGTCTCGAACCGCAGATCTTCAACGCGCC
The DNA here is from genome assembly GCF_021502575.1 of Bradyrhizobium sp. G127. Taxonomy (NCBI): domain Bacteria; kingdom Pseudomonadati; phylum Pseudomonadota; class Alphaproteobacteria; order Hyphomicrobiales; family Nitrobacteraceae; genus Bradyrhizobium; species Bradyrhizobium sp. G127. Next base: position 594,813 of record NZ_JAKFGN010000001.1, on the reverse strand, counting down.
GCTCCTCGAAACGGACCGAATATTCCGGCTTATGGCAATCGGGATTGCCGGTCGGATTGTTGATCTTCATCTCGTAGAGACCGGGATCGAGGGTCTCGATCTCACCGAGGCTTTCGAGTATCGCGCGATGTTCGAAGCGCGCGACCTTGGCCGACACGAAAATGCCGAGATGGCCAACATGCGGGTTCGTCAGATAGACGATGCGCTGGCCGGCGGCCTTGAGATCGCCTGTATCCTTGTACACGACCGGGATCCAGCCGAGCGCTTGGTGTGGTGGGCTGATGTTGTCGCCATAGGAAGTGAAGATCACCAGCGGATTGCGAATGCGCCGAAGGTCGGCGACGCAGCCATCGCAGATCCGCATCTTGCCCTCCTCAAGGCGATTGCCGATGAATAGGTTCTCGACGATGGCGACGATCTCTTCCCGGCTGAGGAAGTAGAAGCCATTCCACCACCGCTCAAACTCAAGGAAGCGCTCCTGTTCCGTGTCGACATGCATGAACAGGTTAGCGTATTTCTCCCAGACGGCTTCGGGCTGAAGATTCTCGAAATTGAAGGCGAGCCACGCGCCGTCCAAACGGCCGTCGTTGAGATCGGCGAGAAGATGGGTGGACCAGACACCGCCGAGCAGCCCGCCAGCGATCCGCATGGGATTCACCCCGGATTCACCCGCCCAATAGGAGAGTGGAGAGCCGTTGAGCACGGCTGGCCCGACCAAACCTTCGCAGTCCGCTGAGAGCAAGGTGACCGCCCAGCCGGCCTGACAGTTGCCATAGAGCACCGGAGGCTTGCCGGGATGGCGCTTGACCACGTCTTTGACGAAACGTCTGAGCGCATGCAGCACGTCGGCCAGGGTCTGGCCTGCGCAGGGTTCAGGGAAAAAGGAAACGAAATAGACCGGATAGCCCTCGTGCATGGCCATCCCAACCTCGGAATCGCGCTTGAAGCCGCCGATGCCCGGCCCCTGCCCTGCTCGAGGGTCAACGATGACAACAGGCGGCTTCGCTGGATCGACGCAATCTTCAATGCAATCGTCGCCGATCCGGGTGATCCGCAGGAGGGCGTAATTGACGGGTCGTTCGAAACGGCGGGCATCGACCAGCGTCTCATAGTCGAAGTCGAGAAGCGGCGGCATGCCAGCACGCTGATGCGCGATCATGTTGTTGGCGCGCTGGCGCAGCGTATCCCAGAATAAAATAGACCGCTCGAAGAAATCCTGTTGATAGGCAAAGGGATTACGCATGATCTCTGCCATTGAGACGGATGACGCCGGGACTGGATACCCCTCGCCGGTCGGTTTCTTGTCACTCGCTGTAGCGGCGGCCACAACACGCTGTTGAACAGCCAACTGCTGACTTGGTGAAGCCTTCGGCACTTCAATCAGAGCGGAACCCGACTTTGCTTCAAGCATCACCATCTCCATCATCAGATCTTCAATTCAAAGAATTTGAACAGCGGCTCGAAGATCAGGACGACATATCAGCCGTGGTAATGCTCTCGAGCCGACTCTCACGGGAAGTTTAGTCGTCCAGCAGGTGGCTACGAAGACTTGGTGTTGCGTTCGGCGTCAGTGGCTTTGTTTACCTGCTGCCGGATCTCGTCTGCAGTCTCGCGGGCCACGGTCGCGTAATATTCTTGAACCTTCTGCGAGAGTTCGAGCCAAGTCTTCGTCTGCAGCGACGCCTCGTCCAAGATGGCCGCCATCACGCTCGATTCTGCGGCGATCACATCCTGCGGTCGCCGGCACTGAACGAGTTCAAGAAGCAAGCGCCCGATTCGCTCATTGGCACCAAAGAGGGAACTGATCTGAGCGCTGTATGTCTCACCATAAGCCTTTTGAAGATCGGACGTGAAAGCCTGAAAACGTTTGAACTGACCATTGAGTTTGCCGACACTGTCCGTGCCTGATAGTCCCCACCACACGAACACGGCATTTATGCGATCCAGGCCCATTGGTGTGTCGTTCCTGGTTGCCATTGTCATCCCCTTCATAACTCCTGTTGCAACTGCCGAGATTTGACTTGCGGGTTTCTCTCAGCGAAGTGGCTTCACTTTTTTCTCGTCAGTTCACGGCTTCAAGTGCCAGTGCAACACCTTGACCACCCCCGATGCAGAGCGTGACCAAACCTCGGCGGATACCGTCCCTGTGCGTGGCGTGAAGCAGCCGAGTCGTCAGGACAGCTCCCGTTGCGCCAATCGGATGGCCATGTGCGATAGCGCCGCCCTCGACATTCACGATATCTTCTGGAAGTCCGAGTTCTCCAATGACGGCCAACACAATAGCCGCGAAGGCCTCGTTGATCTCGGCGCGTTCGACGTCTCCGAGCTTCCAGCCGGCGCGATCCAAGGCCTGCCGAACCGCTGGAACAGGTCCGAGGCCGAAGAGACTAGGTTCGACCGCACCGACCCCAAATGCAACGAGGCGAGCCATTGGCGTCAGACTGTGCTTCTCGGCCCAGCGCACATCCGCAACGATCATGCCCGCAGCGCCGCCGTTAAGGCCCGGTGCATTGCCGGGGGTGATTGTCCCAACCTTGCGAAAAGCTGGCTTCAACTTGGCAAGCGACTCCAGCGTAGCGTCCGGGCGGTTGTGCTCGTCCTTCTCGAAGATGGTCGATCCCTTGCGGCCGGGGATTTCGATCGGCGCAATCTCGGCTTTGAACTTGCCAGCCAACTGCGCCGCGCCAAAGCGCCGCTGCGTCCGCTCCGCCCAGCGGTCCTGCGCCTCGCGCGTCACTTGAAATTTGTCGACGAGATATTCGGTCACCAAGCCCGAGTGGTGGTCGGAAAATGCGTCATTGAGGCCATCGCGCAGCATGCTGTCGTAGATCTGGCCGTCACCCATATGGTAGCCCCATCGACCGCCGGCCATTAGATAAGGAGATTGGTCCATATTCTCCATGCCACCGGCGATAGCGCTTTGCGCAAGGCCAAGCATGATCTCCTGGGCGGCGGTCGCGATTGCCTGCGCGCCCGAACCACACACGCGGTTGATTGTCATGGCCGGAACATTGACGGAAACCCCGGCCTTAATCGCCGCCTGCCGTGCCGGATTCATCTTGGCACCAGCCTGGACGACCTGACCCATCACCACGGCGTCGATCGCAACATCTGCGATCTTCGCGCGGGACAAGACTTCCCTGATAACCACGGCCCCAAGATCGGGTGCCGCTATATCTTTTAGCGTTCCACCATAAGTGCCTATGGCAGTCCGCACCGGGGAACAAATCACAATGTTCGCTGGAGTCATATTGGCTTCTTTCGGTCTCGCAACACTTTAGCCAGATATTGATCGGCCAATGGCGACAATGGTTGAGCCCCGATTGCTGCTGCGTTATCGTTACTGCTAACTGGACGGTACCTTCGACCTCATCGCCATCGCCCAAAGTCTCTCTTCGCCATTGTACTCACCCGTCTTCAGACGGAGTCTTGGTATCATCAGCGACGCGTCGTGACAGTTGGCGAACGCGCTCGGCCTCGTCGCAATGACAGTTGAGGAATCCGTGAACCGGACAGGTCAGGCACATCTCCTCAAGCCTCTTCCGGAGCGATTGTCTTCCTCTGTAAAGTCGGACCGCGATGTTGTTGAGCGTCGTACCAAGGCTGGCAGCAATTCGATCACGGGGCTCGCCAAGAATGTCCGAGCGCCAAATGACATCGGCATATTCTGCCTTGAGCGTCGGTAGCAGTTTATGAAGGCAGTTGCAGACGGCTTCGTCGGCTTCTCGATCTGGCTCGATCGCCAAATTCTCGACATCAATACGCTCCATGTCGATCTCCAGGCGGCGACGTCTTGTGACACGGCGCTGATGATCGACGAGGGTGGTCGCCAATATGCGCCCAAGCCATCCGCGGACTGTACGCACGTCTCGCAGCTGCCATGCGCGTTCAATCGCCCGGAGCGAGAAGCGATGTAGGAGTTCTTCGGCCTCGTCCCGACTGCCCAATCGGCGTCGCAAAAAAGCAAGAAACTCCTCACGCGCCTCGACAAGCGCGCGTCGTACAGCGGCGTCCGCTGGTTTCGCGGCCTCCTGTCCTTCCGCATCATCTTTAGGCTGCGGGTCATCGGACCCGCGATTTCTGTTCATCGGCCAGCCAGATCTTTCCAAGCAAGATTCGGACGCTGTCCTGAACTGCCGCTAACAGCACCATGATTAAACGTACAATTCCGACTGCTGACGGTCTTTAACGCAGATCAAGCATAATCCTCGGGCCGCCGTTATGAACTCGTCTTGGAGGGAAGCCATTTGACGGTGATAAGCGAATGTTTTGGCAGCTTTGACGGTCATCGCCCATAAGCCGAGTGCCGTACCGATCACGCCGTTATAGGCAAGAGCGAAGATCGCGGGCGTGCTCATCCGGATGGGCGGTGGCCCCTCGAAAGAGAGAGCGACGCTTAACAAAACGATTCTCCGAAAATCTCACTATTGGACCAGTTAAGCGAACTCACTCGCCGACGAAATGCTTACCGTTCCATCGCAATAGGCGCTGTCTTCCAGCGGTGTACTCAATCTCGATTGCTGGAGTACCGTCGATGCTTGACAACGTGACTTCAGTTATCTGTTCGCTCAATATCAACCGATATCGCCCACCATGCGACACATAAACTTGGTGGAGACATCGATCGCCTTTGCAAAACCCGGAGCGATCGTCACATCTTAGATCATGAAAATGAAGGGCAATAAGGTGAAACCCGGAGACGGCAATAAAGCGGGAGAAACCGTTTGTTGCGGTCAGTGCGTCTCCGCATACTTTTCTGTATCTTTGAAGGTTGGATCGGACTTCCGGGGGTAAGGTTTGAATGTACGCTGGCTTCGGCTGATTGTCATGGACGGGAGAGCTTGCAAGCGAGAATGCCGGAAGCACGATAACAGACGACGTTATGGTGGCCGTTATTGCCGTGGCGAACAGCCTATCCAAGGTTCTCATACGGACACCCCACATTTCAACGGCTGCTTTCCTCAATTAAGAGCGCCAATTGAACGCCGCTCCGCCCAGCGATAGATCGCCGGTAGCAACAACAGCGTCAGCACGGTCGAGGTGATGATGCCGCCGATAACCACGGTCGCGAGCGGGCGCTGCACCTCCGCGCCAGCGCCGGTCGCGAGCGCCATCGGCATGAAGCCGATGCCCGCGACCAATGCCGTCGATAGAACCGGTCGCAGACGGTCGATCGCGGCCTGCCGCACGGCATCGGCGAGCGGCAGCGTCTTGCGCAGAGCATTGATGTGATCAACCAGCACTAGGCCATTCAACATCGCTATGCCCGATAGCGCGATGAACCCGATCGCGGCGGTGATCGAAAACGGCATGCCGTGCAGCCAAAGCGCCAGTATGCCGCCGGTGATCGCAAACGGGATGCCGGTATAGATGATGGCCGCCTGCCGCACGCTGCCGACCGCCGAATAGACCAGTGCGAAAATCATCACTAGCGTGGCGGGCACGACGATCATCAGGCGCGCGCGTGCCGCTTCCAATTGGCGGAACTGGCCGCCAAATTCGATGCGGTAGGACTCGGGCAGTTTGAGCTTGGAGTCCAGCCGAGCCCGCGCCGCCGTAACATAGCCTTCGACGTCGCTGGTATTGAGATTGACCATCAACGCGGCGCGGCGCTTGGCGTTGTCGTGCAGAATCGGCTCCACCGTGCGCAGTTCCTGCAAGCGCGCAACCCGTTCGAGCGGCACCAGCCCGGTCGCGCCCACGCGCAGCGGTAGCGCCATGATCGAGGCGCTGTCGGCGCGCGCCGATTCAGGCAGGCGCACGACGATGGCGTGGCGATGCTCACCCTCGCTGATGAAGCCGATCTCGTCGCCCGCGATGGCCGAGGCGATGGCACGGTTCACTTCGGCGGTGCCGAGACCGAGCCTGACCAAGGCCCCGCGGTCCATCTCGACCACCCGGCTGCGCGTGCGGTCCGCGGTTTCGAATTGAACATTGGCGGTGCCGGGCAGGTCTCGCAACTCATCGCGCGCTTGCGCGGCGAGCTGCTCGAGTACGTCATAGTCGTTTCCAAAAATCTTCACCGAAAGATCCGCGCGCGTGCCCTCCAGCATTTCATTGAAACGCATCTCGATCGGCTGGGCGAAAAGAAAGGACTGTTCCGGTGCCAGCGCGGTGGCGGCCTTTTCGATCGCCATGACCAGTTCGGCCTTGTCGCGCGGCGTGCCGGGATCCTTCGGCCATTGATCGAGCGGCTTGTAGAAGATGTACAAATCATTTTCGTTCGGCGGCATCGGATCGGTCGCGACCGCGCTAGTGCCGATGCGCGAGAACGTATGTGTCACCTGCGGGAAGCGGCGCAGGATTTCCTGCTCGGTGTTCCGCTCGATCGAGAGGCTGCGATCGAGCGACATGCCGACAGGCTTGTAGACCATCGCCGTGATCGAGCCCTCGTCGAGGCGCGGCGTGAACTGAGCGCCGAGCGTCTGGAAAAGGATAGCTGTCCCGCCCAGCAAGCCGGCCGCCAGGCACAGCAGGACCGCCGGATGACGCAGGGCAACGTCGAGCAAGGGGATATAGCCGCGTGCGACGAAACCGGCAAAACCGCGACCGGCCCCGGACTCCACGCCGTTGTCGCCGTCCGGAAAATGGCGCTGTGGTCTTATCTTTTCACCGCGCAGCAGCCAGGCGCAAAGCACCGGCACCAGCGTGAAGGTGACGATCAAGGCGGAACCCAGCGCCAGCATCACGGCCTCGGCCATGGGCTGAAACAGCTTGCCCTCGACCCCGCCCAGGCTGAGCACCGGCACATAGACGAGCGCGACGATCGCGATGCCGAAAAAGACAGGCCGCGCCACGCTGCTTGTGGCTTCGATCACGATGGCCCGGCGCTCGCCTGCCGTCAGTCGCCGTCCCTTCGCAACGCCGGCCTCGCTCATCAAACGCAAGGAATTCTCCACCACCACGATCGCGCCGTCGACGACGAGGCCGAAATCGAGCGCGCCAAGACTCATCAGATTGCCCGATATTCCGAACCTGTTCATGCCCGTGATCATCATCAGAAACGCCAGCGGAATGACGCTTGCGACGATCAGCGCGGCGCGCCAGTTGCCCATCACGACCAGCAGCACCAGAGCGACCAGCAGCGCCCCTTCGCCGAGATTGCGCTCGACGGTGGCGATCGTACGATCCACCAGTTCGGAGCGATCATACTGGACTTGCAGAATCGTGCCCTTGGGCAAGGCCGCGCGCAGGTTGGGCAATTGCGCGTCGACCCGCCTTGCGACTTCCCTGCTGTTCTGGCCGACCAGCATCATCACCGTGCCGAGCACGGTTTCCTTGCCGTTGGCGGTCGCGGCGCCCGCACGCGGAGCGGAGCCGATCGTGACGGTGGCGAGATCGGCCACCGTCAGCGGCCGTGCGCCGCCCGCGAACTTGACAGGTAACGCGCGGATCATCTCCTCGTCAGTGACGCGCGCCTCGGTCCGGAGCGTGAAACGCTGGCCACCCGCGGTAATCGTCCCGCCGCCGGCGTTCTCGACATTTGCGCCAATGGCCTGAGCCAGTTCGCTGGCGGTGACGCCCGCCTCCACCAACCGGCGCAGATCGGGCTCGATAACGAATTGCCGCTCGAGACCGCCGTTGGAGTTCACATCCGCCACGCCCTGGATGGCACGCAGCATCGGCTTGATAGTGTACTCCTGCGCCTCATACAGCTCCATCAACTGCCGCTGCTCGTCCATGCCGGCCGGAGGCTGCGCCCATTCGAGCGTATAGTACCAGATCTCGCCGAGCCCGGTGGTGATCGGCGCGAGCTGCGGCACCGATCCGGCCGGCAGCATGCTGCTCACCGTGGCCAGCCTTTCCGTGACGAACTGACGAGCGCGAAACTGATCGGTCCCGTCCTCGTAGATGAGCGTGACCTGCGACAGTCCGGTTTTGGTCAGCGAGCGCATTTCGCTGAGCCCGGGTTGGCCAGCCATGGTGCGCTCGATGGGCAGAGTAACGAGGCGCTCGATTTCCTCCGGCGCGAAAGCGGGGACCGTCGTATTGATCTGGACTTGGACCCCGGTAATGTCGGGAATGGCGTCGACCTGCAATCGCAGGAACGACCAGATTCCGAGGCCGGTGACCATTAGCGCAATCGCCACCACAGCGACGAAATGACCGGTTGTCCAGTGCAGCAGGCGGCGCGTCATTGTGTTGTGCCGCCCAGGCCGTGTGTCGTGTCACCCAGGAGGCTGCGGCCGCCATTAAGCGCGCGAAGCACAAGCAACGCGTCCAGCGCCTCACGCTTCGTATCCAGCATCGCCGATAATGCATCCAGATACTGGCGCTGCATTTCCACATAGGTCGCGACCGGAATGGCCCCCTGACGGAAATTGTTTTCCGCGGCGGTGGCGGCGGCCGCGAATTTGTCGATGGCGGACGCGGACCAGCCCGCAAGTGTCCTGCGCTTAGCTTCGTACAACGCGGCTTGCTCGTAGACCTGACGCGCGACCCGCCGCTTCGCGGCCAACAAGGCCGTATTGGACTGGGACTGGCGGCTTTGCTCCTGCGCGACACCCACCGCCTGGCTGTTCCAAAGCGGCAGCGTCGTGGACAATCGGATGCCGAAATTGGTCTCGCGAATGTCGGACTTTGCATGGTTGTAATAGGGACCGACAGCCACGCTCGGCAGACGAGATTTCTGCGCCAGATCGACGCGCAACCTTTGTTGCTGCGATTGCGCGCGCAGTGACTGAAGTTCGAAATTGTGAGCGTCCACATCCTGCGCCAAGCGAACGACTGGCGGCAAGCCGGGCAGCGGGACATCGGGTGGATTGATGCGGATGCGCGCATCGAGGGGCGCGCTACGGAGTTGGTTCAACTCGTAGATCATCACATTGGCCTGCACGTCGGCGGCCGTGGCATTGCGCTCTGACGTCATGGCGCCAGCTTCAAGAATGGCCACGTCCAGCATGGGCGCCGGACCAGCCGGATCCCGCTGCTCCATCACTTGTGCGAGCCTTCGCATTCGCGCGGCAACGTCTCGTGCCGCGGCCGCCTTCTGCCCGGCTACAAACCATGCATAGCCCAGCGAGCGCGCGCGGCTGGCCAGCGTTGCGTCAAATTGCGCCAAGCCGATCCGCGCCAGTGCGATCTGATGCCCGGCGATGGCTTCGCGAAGCGCGCCCCGGCCAGCAAAATCCAGCGGCTGCATAATCGACACGCCATAAGTCGGGCCTTTACCCGTCGGCATGCCCGTGATGCCATCCGCCGTTCGTCGTTCGCCGAATTCGACCGACATTTCAGGGTCTGGCAGCCGATTCGATGCATCACGCTCGATACCCGCAAGGCCGATCTGCTCCACATAGAAGCGCCGCTCGGGATTGTTGGCGACCACATTGCTGGCAAGCGCGTCGATCGACAGGGTCACCGCTTGCTGCGCTTGCGCCGTTGTGGCCAAGACGATCGCAATGTTGCAAACGATTATCAAAAGCTGCTTGGACATGGGCAGGAGAACTCAAAACTGGCTTCTGAGCGCCTGCGTGCCACGCTAATCTGAAAGGAGCCTGTCAGCGCAAATTCAGCCAGCGCTGACAATGAATTATTGCAAACTGGAGAAACGACCATCCGCATTCTGCTTGTCGAGGACGATCACGACATCAGCACCCGCCTGAAAGAGGGGTTGGGCGGCTTTGGTTTTGTCGTTGAGCAGGTGGAGGATGGCGAACAGGGTCTTTCCTTCGCGTTGCAGGAACAGTTCGATGCGATTGTGCTCGATCTCGGCCTGCCTGGCTTGCCCGGCATTGAGGTATTGCGCGGGTGGCGTCGTGCAGGCTGCGCCTCTCCGGTTCTGATTCTGACAGCGCGTAATAGCTGGACTGAAAAGGTCGAGGGCCTGAATGCAGGCGCCGACGACTATGTGACCAAGCCGTTTCAGATGGATGAACTCGCGGCCCGATTGCGTGCACTAATGCGGCGTGCCGCCGGTCAGGCAACGTCCGAACTTCGCCATGGCAATATCACACTTGATCCAGTGTCCGGCACGGTCCATGTTTCCGGCCGGCCGATTGATCTGACGGCCCAGGAATTCCGGCTACTCAACCTGTTCCTGCATCGCGTCGGCCGCGTCGTCACTCAGGCCGAACTGCTCGACCATCTCTACGGCCTGGATGAGGAGCGAAACTCGAATACAATTGAAGTGTATGTCGGCCGGCTGCGGCGCAAGGTCGGACGCGATACGATCCGCACCTTGCGCGGCCTCGGCTATCGGTTCGGCTGATGGTTCGCAGCCTGCGCGCCCGCCTGCTTCTCGGAGCGGTTCTATGGACCGTCGCCGGCGTCGCCATTGCCGGTTTCTCGATCTCCACGCTGTTCCGCACGCATGTGACTGAACTCGTTAATGCCGAGCTGATCGGCCATCTCGACGAGCTTGAACGCCTGCTGATACGCACAACCGACGGGCATGTCGCTTTAGCGCGGCGGTTGAGTGATCCGCGCTTTGCACAGCCTCGAGCAGGCTTTTACTGGCAGGTGAGCGACCGCGACGGCTTCGTCCTACAGTCGCCACCGCTCGAGCCACAACAGAAATTGCCGCCGCCCGCGCCGGGCAGCGACCGGCAGCTTGTCCGCTCACTCGAAGTCGGCCCCTTCGGCGACAGGATGATCGCGTATGGCCGCCCCTGGGAAAACCCGGAGAGCGGCTATGTGATCCAGGTCGGCGCCGACCAGCGGATTGTGGACGACGTGCTTGCTCATTTCAATCATGCGCTGATCCTGTCGCTCGGCACGTTGGCGGTTGCCCTGATTGGAGCGGGCACGTTGCAGATCTGGTTCGGGCTCAGTCCCATGCGACGCTTGCGATCTGCACTCGGCGACATCCGCGCAGGCAAGGCAGAAAGTCTCCCCAATGATTTCCCCTCCGAAGTTCGGCCGCTCGTCGACGATCTCAACGCCCTGATCGATGGAAATACGCAGATGATCCGAAGGGCCCGTACCCAGGCCGGCAACCTGGCACATGGGTTGAAAACACCGCTGGCGATACTGACAGACGAAGCACGTCGCCTGCTTGCACGGGGCGATACTGAAGGTGCCGCGGTCCTTACCCAGCAGAGCGAGCGCATGCAGCGCCAGATCGATTTCCAATTGGCCCGTGCCCGCGCCGCCGCCAACGCCGGCCTGCCCGGCGTCATCACCCCGGTTGAACCTGCACTGACGGCCATTGCAGTGGCCATGCGACGACTCTACGCCGAACGTTCACTCACGATCGTCAATGTTACCGAGGAGGGACTGGTCGCCGCCGTCGATCCCAACGATCTTGACGAGATGGTCGCCAATCTGACCGACAATGCCTGCAAATGGGCTCATAGCCGCGTCTCGATCACGGCTGCGCGTTGTCTACCGTCGGGACAACTTTGCATCACCATCGTCGATGACGGTCCCGGCATTCCGCCCGAAGCGCTGAGCCGCGCCTTTGCACCTGGCGAGCGGCTCGACGAAGCCACCCCGGGCAGTGGCTTGGGCCTCGCAATCGTGCGCGATCTCGCCGCGCTGCACGGCGGCTCCATCGAACTCACCACTAATAGCAATGGTGGTCTGCATGCGGAATTGCGGCTCCCTGCAGCTTGAAAGAATCCGCTGCCTTCCCAATCACACTCTAACGGACTCATCGAAGTTGCAACTCATACGAACAAATAGATGGACAGCGATCTTCACATCGATATTCAAAACTTCATAATTTCTCGGTGATTCCAGAATTGCCGACCATGCGCGATTTTTGTCGGCGCGCAAACTCCTTTCGCTTGACGATTGCTTCTTCAATTAGCCCCTCTGCGCAAGCACAAAGCAAATCAACGCAACTGTGCTGAACCCGGCACCCGCCAGAAAAGTAGCCGCCGGACCGTAAGCCTCCCACAGCCCGCCAGCGAGGACGCTCGCGACCAGCATGGCAATGCCTCCGGCGAAATTGAATACGCCAAACGCAGTCCCGCGCAGGTCATCCGGCGCGGTATCGGCGATGAGGCTGGCGAACAATCCCTGCGTAAGCGCCATGTGAAGACCCCAGAACACCACGCCGACCATGACCAGCGTAACGGTCGTGCCTAGTGCAAGGACGAGGTCCGCAACGATCAGGCAGACGATGCCTAGCGCGAGTAGTCCAGTTCTGCCGATCCGGTCGGACAACACACCGGCTGGATAGGCCGTTATCGCGTAGACGATGTTCATCACCACCATGATCGCCGGTGCGAGCGCGGCGGGCAACCCGACATTCTGCGAACGCAGGATCAGAAACGCCTCGGAGAACCTGGCAAGAGTCAGGATCGTGGCGACACCGACCACGGTCCAGAAACCGCGGGACAGGCGTTTGACGTCCGAAAGGCGCAACCGCGGCCTGACCGCGGCATCGTGCCTCGCCGGCTCCTTGACCGCGAAGACCATCACCGCCAGTGCAGCGAAAGCCGGGACGACCGCGACCCAGAACACGAGGCGGAAATTATCGGAACTGAGCGACATCAGAACGATCGCGGCGAGCGGACCGACAAAAGCCCCGACGGTATCGAGCGCTTGCCGCAGACCGAAACTCGCACCACGCTGATCTGGCGATGCGATATCGGCAATGAGCGCATCCCGGGGTGCGTCGCGGATGCCCTTGCCGATGCGATCGATAAAGCGCGCCGCGACCACCCAGCCGATTGACGCGGCCAGCGGGAAGACCGGCTTGGTAAAGGCCGCTAGACCATAGCCAAGGGCGGTCAAAAACTTGCGCTTGCCGAGCCAGTCAGACAGCACGCCGGAAAATATCTTGGCGATGTTCGCGGTCGCCTCCGCTATGCCTTCGATGAATCCGACGGCCAGTGTCGATGCACCAAGCACAGTGACAAGGTAGATCGGCAGCAATGCGTGGATCATCTCTGACGAGATATCCATGAACATGCTGACGAAACCGAGCGCCCATATGCTGCGCGGCAACGCGGCGCGCGATTTTGAGGTAACGGGCGGCGCGTCTACCATGACCAGATGCTCCAACGACGTCTCATTGTGCGAGCCTTCATCGATTCCATGCTTTGGGAATTACTCGCCAGAAGCATCATAACGATTTCATATACTCCGATTCATCGCCGCGTGATAAATCAAGTCCAAAATTCGGTGATGCCATTTAGCTGAAGCATAACCGGTAGAACTCGCTGCTATCCAACATATCAAGGCTAATCCATGAGTCGCACGCATCAAGAGAAACATCTTGTCAAACGAATTGGATGGCTTCGGGCCGCCGTACTCGGCGCAAATGATGGGATCATCTCGACGGCGAGCCTGATCTTGGGAGTAGCCTCTGCAGCAGCCTCCCAAAACAATGTGTTGTTGACAGGGATAGCTGGCCTTGTTGCCGGCGCGATGTCCATGGCAGCGGGATAATATGTTTCGGTCAGTTCGCAATCCGACACCGAGCATGCGGACCTCGCCCGTGAAAAACAAGAACTCGCAAAGGACCCGGAGTTTGAAAAGACAGAACTCGCCCAGATTTATGTGTCCCGGGGCGTTGAGGCTAGTCTTGCTCGCCAGATCGCCGAGCAACTCATTGCCAAGGACGCCCTGGGAGCGCATGCGCTGGACGAACTCGGCATCTCGGAGAGCACCACGGCACGTCCGGTGCAGGCAGCTCTGGCATCGGCGGCGAGCTTTTCCGTCGGAGCGGCCGCACCGCTCGCACTCGTGCTCTTCTCTCCAGCACATTGGCTGCTCCCGGTTGTTTCAATAGGTTCTCTGCTGTTCCTCGCTCTGCTCGGCGTGATCGGCGCAAAGGCCGGCGGCGCCGGCATTCTCACGCCGACGATCCGCGTGACATTCTGGGGCGCTCTCGCGATGGCCGTGACCGCCGGCATCGGCACCCTATTCGGCACCGCCGTCTGACATTTTCTCGCCGCTATGAAATTTCGCCTGGCAGCATCTGCTGCAACACGCGGTCCCTGTAAACCAGCAGGTGCAAGAGTGCCGCACCCACATGAACACCGATCACGGCCAGCAGCGTCCATTCCATGATCTGATGCAGTCCATCGATCCTGTAGATGAGCGCCGGGCTTTGTGAGGTCAGCATCGGCAACGGGATGGCGAAGAACAGCGAGACCGTCCATCCACGCGCCGAAGCGAAAAGCCATCCACTCAGCGTCGTTGCAAGGACAAATGCATAGAGCAGCCAGTGAACCAGTTCGGAGAGATTGCGCTGCCATGCTGGCAAGGAAGCGTCTTGCGCAACCGGATGCATCAGGCGCCACGCAAGGCGGAACGCGATCAGTGCCAAAATCAAAATGCCGAACGAGATATGAAGCACCATCGCTGTTCCGGGTGGTCCACCATGGACATCTTGCATCAGCCAGCCAATCAAATATTGCACGATCAACAACACCACGACCAGCCAGTGCAAGGCTTTGGCTGTAGCGCCATAACTTCGTGCGGATTTGAGCATTGCGATGATTTCCTTGTTTAGATGTTTAGCTGTGGTCTTTTTGGCTCGGCCAGACGCTGCATGCCAATATCCAAAGCGCTAAGAGATTCAGGATGGGCACGAACACCAATATCGACCAGAGCGGGGAAAAGCCGATCCTACTAAGAATGCGACCGATTGGATAAAGCACCAACGCTATCAACGCTAGAACAAAGAGCCAGTGAATTGGTCCAGAAAACTCCATCGTATCCGACTACCCATACATCACGCTCTGTTCCTATCAATTCAGGCAATAGTCCCCATTATTGAATAGCCTATGCGTAAAGAGCGTTGATCAGGATCAACCAAGGTGCCCCATCATGATATCTCGCCTCAGTTAACAACATCACCAATCGTTGCTTCAGTTCGAGAACGACTGATAAGGTGTCGCGTCCTTTATCAGGCTCTCCTCATTCGACTGGTTCTGGCACATGCACCGGTTTCACCATTCCAACATTGCGGATCGGTGGTTGAGGGGCACCGGAATCGCTCGACGCCAAACCGACCTCCTTGACCAGCGTGAAGATCGCCGGGATCACGATCAGCGTCAGCAGTGTCGATGAGATCATGCCGCCGATCATCGGCACTGCGATGCGCTGCATGATCTCCGAGCCAGCGCCTGTGCTCCACATGATCGGTAGCAATCCCGCCATGATCGCTACCACGGTCATCATTTTCGGGCGCACACGTTCGACCGCACCTTCCATGACTGCGTCATAAAGATCGCCGCGGGTCAGCGCCCGGCCTTCGGCATCACGCGTTGCCTTGATCTCCGCCAGTGCATGATCGAGATAGATCAACATCACGACACCGGTTTCGGCTGCGACGCCGGCAAGGGCGATGAAGCCGACCGCGACCGCGACCGACAGATTGAATCCAAGCCACCACATCAACCAGAGCCCGCCGACAAGCGCAAACGGCAGCGACAGCATGACGATCATGGTCTCGGTGATGGAGCGGAAGTTGAGATACAGCAGCAGGAAGATAATGAGCAGCGTCACCGGCACCACGATCTTCAGGCGCGCGGTGGCGCGTTCGAGATATTCGTACTGGCCGCTCCAGACCACATAGTAACCCGGTGGAAACTGGATGCTGGCCTGCACGGCCTGCCGCGCGTCGGCAACGTAACCGCCAAGGTCGCGGTCGCGGATATCGACATAGATATAGGTTGCCAGCTGGCCATTCTCGGTGCGGATCGATGTCGGCCCACGCGCCGGTTCGATTTTGGCGATTTCGCCGAGCGGCACCGCGCCGCCAGCCGGCATCGGAACGAAGACATCGTTCGCAATGGCTTGCGGACTGTCCCTCATGTCGCGCGGATAACGCATATTGACGCTGAAGCGCTGCCGGCCCTCCACCGTTGTCGTGACGGTCTGGCCGCCCAGCGCGGTCCCGATCACGTCCTGGACGTCCTGAATCATGATGCCGTAGCGCGCCAGAGCCGCGCGGTCGGGCGTGACGTCGAGATAATATCCGCCGATCCCGCGCTCCGCATAAGCCGACGACGTTCCAGGCACGGCCTTGAGCACCTGCTCAATCTGCCTGGCGAGCTTGTCGATCTCGACCAGATCGGTGCCGATCACCTTGACCCCGATCGGGGTCCGGATGCCAGTCGACAGCATGTCGATGCGGGCCTTGATCGGCATGGTCCATGCATTCGAGACGCCGGGGAATTGCAGCGCCTTGTCCATCTCCGCGATCAGACTGTCGACCGTGACGCCTGTCCGCCACTCCTCCTTCGGCTTCAGGTTGACGATGGTCTCGAACATTTCTGATGGCGCCGGATCGGTCGCGGTTAACGCGCGGCCGGCCTTGCCGTAAACAGACGCCACCTCCGGAAACGACCGGATAATTCTATCCTGCATCTGCAATAGTTCACCTGCCTTGGTGACCGAAATACCCGGCAGCGTCGTCGGCATAAAGAGCAGCGTGCCCTCGTTGAGGTTCGGCATGAATTCGGTGCCGAGCTGACGAGCCGGCCAGATCGTCACTGCAAGAACAACGAGCGACAGCGCGATCACCAGCACCTTGGCGCGCATCACAGCCTTGATCACCGGCCGGTAGATCCAGATCAGGAAGCGGTTGATCGGATTCCTGTGCTCGGGGACAATTCTGCCGCGCACAAAGATAATCATCAATGCCGGGACAAGCGTCACCGACAGCAAGGCCGCGGCCGCCATTGAAAATGTCTTGGTGAAGGCGAGCGGACTGAACAAACGTCCTTCCTGCGACTCCAGCGTGAAGATCGGCATGAACGACACGGTGATAATCAGCAGGCTGAAAAACAGCGCGGGACCGACCTCCGACGCCGCCTCGATCAGGATATCGACTCTTGACCGTCCGGGTTCGGCCCGCTCCAGATGCTTGTGCGCATTCTCGATCATGACGATCGCTGCATCGACCATGGCGCCGATCGCAATCGCGATGCCGCCGAGACTCATGATGTTGGAGCCGAGCCCCAGCAGCTTCATCGCACCGAACGCCATCAGTACTCCAACCGGCAGCATCAGGATCGCCACCAGCGCACTTCGGACATGCAGCAGGAAGACGATACAAACCAGAGCGACGACGATACTTTCCTCCAGCAACGTATGCTTGAGGGTGGCAATGGCCGCTTTGATCAGGTTGGAACGGTCGTAAACCGGAACGATCTCGACGGATTTCGGCAGGCTGCTCGCGATCTCCTTGAAGCGTTTCTTGACGTTGTCGATCACGTCGAGCGCATTGACGCCAAACCGTTGCAGCACGATGCCGCTGGCGACCTCTCCCTCACCATCAAGCTCGGTGATGCCGCGCCGCTCATCGGGACCGAGTTCGACGCGGGCGACATCGCGCAGCAGCACCGGCGTGCCGTTATCGGTCTTCAATACGATGTTGCCGAGGTCGTTGATGTTTTTCAGATAGCCCTTGCCGCGAATGAGGTATTCGAACTCGGACAACTCCACCGTCCGGCCGCCGACATCGGCATTGCTGGCGCGGATCGCATCGCGCATTTTCTGCATGGTGATGCCGCGGTCGCGCATGCGCTGCGGGTCGAGGATGACATTGTATTGCTTGACGAAGCCGCCGACGCTGGCCACTTCCGCGACGCCTTCAGCCTTCGCCAGCGCGAACTTCAGGTTCCAGTCCTGGATGGTGCGTGTCTCGGCGAGATTCAACTCCTTCGACATCACCGCGTACTGATAGACCCATCCCACGCCGGTGGCGTCGGGACCGATTGTCGGCGTTACACCGGCCGGCAGCCGCGAGGCCGCTCCGTTGAGGAATTCGAGCACGCGCGAGCGCGCCCAATAAATGTCGGTGCCATCTTCGAAAATGACGTAGACGAACGAGACCCCGAAGAACGAGAAGCCGCGCACGACTTTCGATCGCGGCACGGTCAGCATCGCGGTAGTCAGCGGATAGGTGACCTGATCCTCGATCACCTGCGGCGCTTGCCCGGGATACTCGGTATAGACGATGACCTGCGTGTCGGAGAGATCGGGGATCGCGTCGAGCGGCAGATGGACCAGCGCATAGATGCCGGCGGCGGCGGCAAAGCCCGCGCCGAACAGGACCAGCAGCAGGTTGCGCGCCGACCAGTCGATGATGCGGGCGATCATGGCTGACCTCCCGCTTCCGAGAAGCCCTTGAGCGCAGCCTTCAGATTGCTTTCCGCGTCGATCAGAAAGTTTGCCGACACGACGACGGGATCGCCCTCCACGAGGCCCTCGCGGATTTCAACATGGCCATCGCCGCGATGACCGAGTTTCACGTCGCGCGGCTCGAAACGTCCCTGCCCCTTGTCGACAAACACCGCCTGGCGGCTGCCGGTATCGAGCACGGCACTCTCGGGAACGGCGAGCACGGGCTGCGGACTGCCGATATCGATGTCCGCATCGACATACATGTCGGGAAGCAGCGCGAGATCCGGATTTGTCAGCTCGATCCGGACCCGCGCGGTTCGCGTTTCGCGATTGACCTGCGGATAGATGACGCTGATCGTTCCGGTGAACGTCCGTGCCGGAAAGCTGCGAGCACGCACAACGACCAGCTGGCCGACTGCCAGCGCACCAAGATCGCGCTCGGCGACATCGATCAATGCCCAGACCACGGAGGTGTCCGCAACCCGGAACAAGACATCGCCGGGCTGCGCGCGCATCCCCTCGATCGCATTGCGCTCGAGCACGATGCCGTTGCGCGGCGCCGACCACTCGATGCTGATCGGAACTATTCCATTCTTCTCCATCGCGGCAATTGCCGCGTCGGGAACGTCGAGGTTCATCAGCCGCTGCCGCGAGCCGCGGCCAAACGCGGCCACGCCGCTCGTCCCTTTCGACGTGATGGTGGCGATGTATTCAGCGGCGGCAGAAGCGACGGATGGACTGTAGATTTCCATCAGCGGCTGGCCCTTGCCGACCCTTGCGCCGGTGGTGACGTCCGCGACCTTCTGGACCCAGCTTTCCGCCCGCATCGAAATGACGGAAATGCGGCGCTCGTCGAGCTGAACCGTGCCCGGCGCGCGGATCATCGTATGAATGACACGGCGTGCGGCGGGTTCCGACTTGACGCCGGTGCGCTGGATTTTTCCGGGGGACAGCCTGACCGATCCATCGTCGCTGTCTTCGCCTTCGTAGACGGGGATGTAGTCCATCCCCATCGAATCTTTTTTCGGCGTCGGTGACGTGTCCGGCAATCCCATCGGGTTGCGGTAGTACTTGATCTTCCGATCCGCCGTTCCAGCAGGAATCGCGTCGGGAGCCGATGCCTCCTCCGCAGCGGCACGCACGGCTACGTAATCGCGGCCGTCCGGTGTTTTCTTCGGCGTGGGCGAGTACAACGATTTGCCGTCCGGATCCTGATAATAGATCGGCGCGTCATTTGCCTGCGCGGCCGCTGGCGTCACAAGAGCGAGGCGCGGAGCTTCGCCTCCCTGATGTTGCCCACGAACCATGATGAATCCGCCACCCGCCGACGCGATTAACGCGGCGGCGGCGATAACCGCACTGACGGTTCTCATTTCTGTGCCGTGATGACGAGCTTGTTTTCGACGGTCCCGGCCTCGCCCTGCACCTTGGCTCCGAGCGAGAGTTGCCAACGGCCTTCCATCCCGAAAGTCGCCTTGAACCTGTACATCCCCGGCTCACCGCCCGGCACCGGCACGACTTTCGTCGCCATCTCCTTCATGCCATCCGGCGCCATGTCGAGACGGGTCGCGATGATGATGGCGTCCGGCACCGGTTTGCCGGTGGTCTTGTTGACCAGCCTCACCGTGACGGTTTTGTCCGGACCCGCCTTGACGGTCTGATCCACAAGCTGGAATTCATAGTCCTTGATTTCAGCACGCGCGATCGTGGCGAGCGACCCAGTCATGGCCATGCCGATGAGCGCCGTCCGAAGGACGCGCAGTGAATTGAGCTTCTTCATTTCAAAAATCCTCCTCGAATGATCGTGATTGCCGCAAAGCGGCATGCGTCGATCCGCACGACCGAGTCGCGCGGCAGCACGGCGGCGAAGCGCCGATCAGATCAGGATTCGAGGAGGCTGGTCGGGAGGTGGATGACCCAGGCTATCGGGCCAGGACTCATTCCGCAGGGACATGACGGTTCCGGCGGCGGTGAAAGACGGCTGGACAATAGCCGCCGACAGGCCAGTGAAGCACTGGGCGTTGCAGGCCGCCATGAAGATGCATTTGTCGCAAGTAATCGGTGCCGGAGCCTTCGACGGACAGCACGGCATGTCGTTCGCCATCTCGTCCGTCGTGGCCGGGGCAGACATGCCATCCATCATCGCGTGCGTCGAAGCATCGGAAGATGCCTGCGCCATCACGGGGCGCGACAGTGGCACAACAACGAGCCCAACGATCGCAAAGATCACGAGCAAACGGCTGATGAATCGATAAAAATCCATGGCCCAATTTCACATAAGATCGCGGACTTGGGAAGACAGATCACATTACAAATCCGCAAACACAATTGATCTGGAACAATCACGTGACGGTTACCTGCAATATAATTAAGAGAGCCGCCTCAACCAGCCATATTCCTTCTATAAAACGCGAAAATGTTTGACGACCAGAGGCCCCCAGAGAGAATGGCCTGATAGCTTTCGGATGCACTGCTCTCCATTCCGAATGAGTCGGCGGGCATTCCAGGAACCGACAACCCGAGAACATTGGGCCGCCTTTCTAATAGTTCTCGTATAGCGGCTACAGCGGACATGACCCTCAAGGATGTATCCGCTTATCTCAGCAGTATGACAAGCGGTCAAATCGGGGCGATGCCGAGACGCCTCCGAACGTCGTGAAGATTTATCGTTTCATTAATTTTAACAGCGAAGCGAGCTTTCTTGAGATGACAAACCCAACCCGACCAACCTTGCGGAGCAAGATGTCATTATCTTGCATTTAGGTGCACTGCAGCTTCAAAAATGTGGCTCGAAGATTACTGAACCTTATCTCGCTTGATCTATTCAATTGGCGCGGCCCATTAGACCTGCAAGCATGCGGGGAAGACCCAGAGTTGCTGCGATACCCGCTATAACGATTACAATGGCGACGGCAAAAGCGGCATTCGGTAGGATCGAAACATCGAACAGCAGGCCGCTTGTCGTCGAGCCGAGCGCCTGCCCAAGACTCGCTGCCCCGGTTACACGACCCAAGTTAGCACCCCGCGTCTGACCGGCATGAAACGACACCCAATATGTCACGATCGGAAAAATGGCACCGGCACCAGCCGCGACAAGGGCAATATCTATAATCACGGCGATATGACTGCTTGCCAACGGAACAAGGACGAGTCCTACCGCCAACATTAGGAGGGCCGGCGCCAAGAGCCAACGCGTGATTTGAGGCTTGACGAGGGGCGGAAGCACCATCCCTTGGACAACGAACATCACCAAGCCGCATTCAGTGAACATCATGCCGACTTGGAACTTATCCATGCCGAGAGTTTGTTTGCCTCGTAGGGATAATCCTAC
The DNA here is from genome assembly GCF_021502575.1 of Bradyrhizobium sp. G127. Lineage (NCBI taxonomy): Bacteria > Pseudomonadati > Pseudomonadota > Alphaproteobacteria > Hyphomicrobiales > Nitrobacteraceae > Bradyrhizobium > Bradyrhizobium sp. G127. Next base: position 573,452 of record NZ_JAKFGN010000001.1, on the reverse strand, counting down.
TTCGAAGGCCCCGACCGCCGCCGCAGTAACGAACACGATGAACCATAGACGTAGAACAAGCGACCATTCACCTCCTCTTTCGGCTTTCTTGGCCCTAACATCGTTCTGCTCTATCGCATCGGGAACGAGGCTCCACACCGCTGATGCTCCTAGGAGAGTTAGAACCACAGCAGCAAGAAGACCGGCAACGAATGTTTCCTCCGCCCTTTCGGTGAGGAGGCCAGTAGTAGCACCCAGAACCATGCCGCCGATCATCGGTCCAACGAAAGAGCCGGCACCGCCGGCGATATTTATTAGAGCAAAACGGTGAGCGCGCCATTCCTCTGAAGGAGCATGGTCGCAAATCAGGGCGTATGCCGCCGGCGTGACTGCTGCCGCGAATAGACCCGCGAGAAAACGGCCAAAATAAAGGGCCGGCAGGTTTTGCACCAACACGAACAGCCCCAACGATCCGGCAAAACCAATCAATCCTAAGAGAATGACAGGTCTCCGCCCGTGCTGGTCGGAAATTTTCCCCCAGAGCGGCGCAAACAAAAAGAGGGCGATAGCATAAATTCCACTCAGAAGGCCGGTATGCCCCGATAGCGTCGTAGCGTCCGTAGTGCGGGCAAGTCGTTCAATCAAAAACGGAAGCATCGGCAGAATAATGCCGTAGCCGACGGCGATGGCAAATACGCCCATCAATATTGCAAACCGCGCGCGTACTGGAAGCGGCCGAGAGCATGTTTCTTCGAACACTCGATAGCCCCCTTACTGGACAGTGCCGCCCTCTAAGCGCAGTGATTCCAAACGACTTCCCGCGCACCCTCTAAGCGCTTTATGTCTGCGCATTGCTGTGGGCATCGCCAGCAGAAACAGACTAGTGATCCTAGAAATTTTTGCCCCTGATAATTTGCGCCAAGTCCCACCACCAACCGACCCGGCCCAAAAGAAACGAATTTTATTTGGATGCTACCGGCGGCTGGTTGGAGCTACAACTGAACACCGTAGCAATGCCGGCCCTTACGATCATCTTCGCCGGCGGTTTGTGAACAAGGAATTTCTCGCGGATAAGTTCTCGAACCAAGTGCGGTGTTGAGTTAAATCGAGAGGGACCGTCGGTGCGGGTTCAATTTCCATATTCGCCAACGATCTATTCGTAACGACGCTTCGCCTCGATCAACGACAAAGCATTGGCGTTGGCAATCGACGGATATACGCCAATCCCAAATTATCGGTTTTCTTTTCCGAAAGGATCTAAATCGCCATGCTCAGCACTAAACACATCAAATAGTTCGGATCCGTGTAGCGGAGAGCAAGCTTCGTCTGCCTAGCGTCTGCTGGGGGCGGAACTTAATCCATGCTACCCTGACACTGTCGCATAGTGAGCGCGTGGGCGGTCAGAGATTTCTACTCGCGAGATCGATGCCGAACAATTGCTCGCGCATCAACCGTCACAATTATGATCTAGCTCAATCTTCCGAGAGTCCGCGTGATTTATCAGAGCGAAACTTCAATATAAAATTCGGCAAAGATGGGGCTTTTATGAAAGCATATTTCATCGGCAGTGGCGTCGGATCGCTCGCGGGAGCGGCCTTCTTAATCCGCGACGGCGGGGTCGACGGGCGGAATATCATAATTTACGAAGAGTTGCCGACGCTTGGCGGGAGTTTGGACGGCACTCAACTTGCCGACGGTTCATATTCGCTTCGCGGTGGCCGCATGCTAACAACAGATCACTATGAATGCACGTGGGACCTTCTATCGAGCATTCTCTCCCTAGAGCATCCAAGCCAATCAGTCCGCGATGAAACCGTGGCATTCAATCTCCAGCATAAATCACATTCACGGGCTCGCCTCGTCGATCGTAACCGCTTCAAAGTGGATGTGTCGACGATGGGGTTCACAATGCGCGACCGGATGGAATTAGTTAGACTGTCTGAAGCTTCGGAGGAAAAACTCGGCAAGAGCCGAATCACAGACTGGCTGTCTCCATCATTCTTTCAAACGAACTTCTGGTATATGTGGCAAACGACCTTCGCTTTTCAGCCTTGGCACAGTGCCGTCGAACTGAAGCGCTATCTTCATCGCTTCATGAACGAGTTTCCACGTATCGAAACGCTCGGCGGCGTGAAGCGAACTGTTTACAATCAATACGATGCAATCGTCCGTCCCTTAATGACTTGGTTGGAAAAGCAGGACGTCCAGTTCGTTCGGAACACGCGGGTGACCGATATGAGACTTGAAGAAGATGGCGACAAAATCTCTGTAAAGCACCTCGTTCTGGATCAGAATGGAAACGACACAATCGTTTTTCTCGATGACGATGACCTTGCATTCTTCCAGAATGGTTCGATGACAGATGCATCGAGTCTCGGTTCAATGACAAGGCCTCCGGGACAACTGACCAAGGCCGATAGCCGCGGATGGGAGTTGTGGGAGAAGATCGCTGCGAGGCGACCGGAGTTCGGCAATCCCGCCGCATTTAACACCTCAATTCCAGAGTCCTATTGGGCATCTTTCACGGTCACATGTCGTGATCGAACATTCTTCGACCAGATGGAAGCATTTTCTGGCAACCCCGCAGGAACGGGCGGACTCGTCACCTTCAAGGATTCGAACTGGCTGATGTCGATAGTTCTCTATCATCAGCCGCACTTCATCGGACAGCCACAAGATGTTCAGGTGTTTTGGGGCTATGCGCTGCATCCTGACCGGGTCGGTGATTTCGTTGCCAAGCCTATGTCGGAATGCGGTGGCGCCGAGATTCTTCACGAGTTGTGTGGCCACCTAAACTTCAGCAGGACGGTATTCGAAAAGTCCACCTGCATTCCCTGCCGGATGCCATATATCACAAGCATGTTTATGCCACGGAGCAGCTCTGATCGGCCACTCCCGGTCCCCTCGAACTCCAAGAATCTTGCCTTTATTAGCCAGTTTGTTGAGATTCCGGATGACGTTGTGTTTACTGTTGAATACTCAGTCCGGGCAGCACAGACCGCAGTTTACGAGCTTCTGAAAATTAGGCGCCCCGTCCCTCCCATCACCCGACACGATAAGTCGATTAGTGTTCTCATTGACACGCTAGAAAAAGCCTTCGCCTGAGAAATGCTGATCACGCACGAATTGAATCACTCGGGTAGGCGGCCGGGTGTGGTCTAGATCCACCGCTATCGGATAAGGCCTCCGAGGAAAGAATTGGCTTTTGATGCTTATTTCGTGGTCCTTGGATGATCTTCCGAGATATGGCCGTTTCGCGGATCACAACCTCCAGCTATATTTCGTGTAATTGGCTGAAGGATTCGGCGAACAACTGCATCGGTCAGCGGGTTGTGAACAGAAAGGGCTTTAGTAGGTGGATGAGATCTGGATCGGAGACCTCATACGGCACTGGAGGGACGACGAGGGTGGGACCTACCGGAACTGGTTCCTGTGGGAAGAAAGGATCAAGAATTTCCGGTCCATCCGGCGCGGGCTTCAGGAGGTCATCACGGAAATCAAGGCCGACACCTTCGGTAACGCCTATAGGGGATCCTCCCTGGAGACGGTGCTCGACTCGATCGCCGAGCAGCGGCAAGTCTTCAAAGGTGCCAATCACGCGTTTATGTGGAAGCCAAAACTACGTATTCCAGACATCTATGAGAGCCGTCCAAACCAGATTGCCTTCGGTCGTTTCCTCGACACCTGCCTTTGCTGCGATACCGAGGAGCACGTACTCGACGCAATCCGGACTTTAGAGCAGGTGGCAATCAAAGGCCTCGGGCCGGCTGCTGCTAACCTGCTGTATTTTTTGCATCCGACGATCATGCCCCCGTTCAACACAGCTATCGTTAGAGGCTACAACGCGCTGACAAATGCCGGCGTCAAACTTGGCCGGTGGGATCAATATCTGGGGATGCGAAAAGGGATCCTGACGCTGAACTCCCAACATCGGAGCCTGCTGTCAAATGATTTAGGAGCGGCCGCTGCGTTCCTGTTCGATTTAGGTACGGAACGCTATCCGCTACCGCCGCAGGCGATGAACGGCTCGCTCGATGCATGGAAAGCAATTCTCGAGCAGGTCCGCGCCGAATCCGCCGCGGCAACGACAACTATCGCTCACGACGCCGACCACACTCACACCGAAATCCAGGGATGGCTCCGGGATCTTGGAATGGCACTGGGCTATAGCGTATGGATCGCCTCGAATGATTCCTCCCGATCCTACCGTAACGGCCGGCTTAGCGACGGCTGCCTTGTGCAGTTGCCCGACAATATTGCATATGCAATGCAAGGCGATACCATCAAACTGATCGACGTTCTTTGGATCGATACCCAGGGACATGTCGCAGCGGCCTTTGAGGTCGAGCATACGACCAGCATCTACTCCGGCATCTTGAGAATGCTGGACCTCGCGCTCGGCATAGAAGGCGGCGCCGCGCATCACCTCTTTCTCGTCGCCCCTGATAATCGGCAAGGCGAGGTCCGGACGCAATTTGGCCGACCTGCGTTCTCCCGCGTGTCTGAATTAAATTTACGGTATCTTCCTTACAGCGAACTTCGAAATCATCGGGAATCGATTGCCCGCTTCGGCGAAGGCCTAAAGGGCTTGCTTGCCATCAGCAGACCGATCACTTCCGTTTCGTCATCCACCAAAATTCCAAGCGCCGGAATGCATGGATGTGGGTCGTCCGAAGTGCCGACTTGAAGGCCACAGCCCCGCTCGCCACGATGAATATCGGCAGTTAGGCGATCACTGCAGCCCGACGCCTTTTCGCAAAGACTATCAACTCACAGCTTCACGTTGATCATTCCACGACAATGCTGGGCGCACTCGCGACACGTCGCAGCACAGCGCGCCATCCGGTCGTCACCAGCAAACAATTCGCAATCCTTAGCGCAAGCCTCACATAGCTGAGCACATGCTCCGCATATGACACCGTGTTGCGGAGAAAAGCGAAGCAAGGAATTAGCTGTGGTTTGACACATCTCCGCACAATCGAGCAGGAGAGCCATATGTGCTGCGGCAACATGACCTTCTCCCTTTTCGGTACAGTACCTTGCAGTCTCGAGGCACATACGATGGGATCTTAGGCACTCTTCTATGCAGCTCTCCCGCGTCATGGCACCTGGAGTCATTCCAGGCATCGCAGAATGATCTGGTCCGTGAGCCGAAACGGGCCCCACGGCGAGACTGACTGCGGCAAGAACCGCAGACGATCCGAGAAGCTGACGACGGTCCATCATGTTATCTACCTTCGTTCGAACTGCTTGATACGGCGTCGAGATTTTGAACCTAATCAGCCAGCAAATCCCGCGAACGCTTAATGTTCAAGGTGCCTCTAGAAGAACGTTTAAACTCAATCCACTTGGAATTTCTCACCAGAGAAGGCGTACTCCGCCTACGAAATTCACGCTTGAGACTGCCTTCAGGTTGCGCTCCGCAATAGCCGCCGTCTCGCTTAGCTTACGATCCCAACTCACGCCGATATACGGCGAGACATTGCGTGTAATGTCGTATCGGAGCCGAGCGCCGAGTTCGAAATCGGTAATACCGCTGCCGAGCTCCAACTCTGGAACCGACTGTAGCTGCCATCTTACGTCGATACGCGGCTGTAGGATAAGTCGGTTCGTTATCAAAAGATCATAAAACCCAGTGAATGATGCAGATAGCTCGCCCTTTTGGCTAACATACGCGTCCGCATCGATTTCGAACACGCCCGGCGCCAAGCCCTCAATGCCAATTACCGCATAAGTACGCGACGGGTTCGGCGAGACATCATGACGAACGCCAACCTGTAGATCAAAGAAGTAACTGATCATGCGCGAGTAGAGCGCCTGAAATCGAGCCTCCTCAAACTTCTGCTTTCTGCCATCATAAGCACCTTCTGATTTAAAGAAGAACTTATCGTAGTCATTGCCGACAAAGGCTTCCATATCCCAGCGGGCAGAGTTACCGGCGCCCAAACCCGCCCATTCCAATTTGTCGAAACGGACACCGCTGAACAGCGCCTGGTCTGGAAAGTTCGACCCGGGCAAACTGCGAAGCCCGGAATATGGAATGTCCTGGGATGGGCTCGAAACCGTCTGAGCGGTGGCGAGACCCGCCCGTGCGAAAGAGGCGGCGAGACAGAGGCTGAACAGCAGGACCCGATTCATGGCCGCCTCCTAATGGGTCGACGCAGTCCGGCGCACCACGTTGACCTGGCGCATCATGCCTGTCTCCATGTGGTAGAGCAGATGGCAGTGAAAGGCCCATGGTCCTTCCGCATCTGCCGGTATGTCGACATCCAGCGTGGTACCGGGCTTGATGTTGACCGTATGTTTCATGGGATTGCGTGCCCCGTTTCCAACTTCCGGAAGCATCCACGTACCATGGATATGCATTGGATGATTCATCATGGTCTCATTGATGAAACGGAATCGAGCGCGCTCGCCGAAACGCAAGGTAATAGGTTCAGCTTCGCTGAATTTGCGCCCGTTGATCGACCAGAAATATCGCTGCATGTTCCCGGTCAGCCGGATTTCGATGATCCGGTCAAAGCGCCTGTAGGGATAAGGTTTGAGCGGCTTCAGGTCGCGGTAGGAAAGAACTCTTGTGCCGGGGGGCGCTCCGGTGTCGTGAGTGATCGGATCGGGCATCGCCTGCTGACCCATCTCACCAACGCTTGGCATATCCTCTCCCCCTTGCTCAGGCGCCGGCGTTATCGGAACTGCTGAAGGAGTGGAGTTGCCGGGCTTGCCTTTCGATTGATCAGCCATGCTCGGCATGCTGCCGTGACCTCCGCTTTGCATCTGCGCAAAGGCCGCCCTTTCGTCGGCCGGTGCCCCACTCATCCCCGGCATTCTCTCATGCTTCATTCCCGGCATGCTTGGACTAGAAGAAGGCCTTTTCGTCTTTCGCTTCTCCTCCTGCCCTACGCTGCCGCGCTTCATGGGCATGACGCTTTTTCCCGTCATAGGCGCATCACCCATCCTTGGCATGCCGCCAGTGCCGTTCTCCATTTCCATGGGAATCTGCGGTGCTACATGACCCAGCATGTCCTGTTCCGGATGAACCGTGCCACGATCAATTCCCGTCGGCCCAGGATTCATCGCCATTTCGGACATGGACACGAGCCGTCGAGCGCGATGAACCGGTAATTGTCCAATCATCCCCAGTCGCGGCGCCAGGGTCGCGCGAGCAAAGCCGGTCCGGTCCATCGACTCCGCTACAATTGTATAGGCGCGATCTTCCTTTGGTTGCACAATGACATCGAAAGTCTCTGCGACTGCGATACGGAATTCATCGACCTGCACCGGTGACACGTTGTTGCCGTCGGCCTGCACGACCGTCATCTTGAGCCCTGGAATGCGAACATCGAAGTACGTCGACGTCGCCGCATTGATAAAACGCAAACGTACCCGCTCGCCCGGACGGGCCAAGGCAGTGTAATTCCGCTCCGGCGATTGACCATTCACCAAGAACGTGTAGCCCGACACATCCGCGATATCAGTCGGGTCCATCCGCATAAGTCCCCACGTCGCGCGATCATTAATGATCGCTCGGCGCGCTTCCTCATCGGGGGCTTGGCTGAGCTCCTGTATCAACCCGACCAGGGTACGGCGGTTAAAATTATACCAGCTACTATCCTGTTTGAGATTCCTGATAATGCGTTTCGGATCCTCATCCGTCCAGTCTGAGAGCATGATCACATAGTCGCGGTCATAACTAAATGGCTCACGCTCGCGCGGCTCAACAATGAGAGGGGCGTACATCCCGAGTTGCTCTTGCTCGCCCGAGGAGTGACTATGAAACCAATAGGTACCGGCCTGCCGAACCTTAAACCGATAAGTAAAGATCTCACCTGGCTTGATACCATCCCCGTATCCCGGTGAAATTCCCGGCACACCGTCCATTTCGGGTGGCACGATCAAACCGTGCCAATGGATCGACGCATTCTCATCAAGTTTGTTGGTGACATTGATCTCAGCGTCTTCCCCTTCCCTGAGCCTTAAAATTGGTCCTGGAAGTTGGCCATTGATGAGCATGCCAACGCGCTCGCGTCCCGTTACATTTACAACATGACGCTCGATCACGATGTCATGTGTTTCGGCGACCGCCGATCCGCTGCTTGCGGGGATACAGGCAATCACTGCACACCAAGCAGCGCTCCATATCTTGTGCATGCCAACACCATTTTGGACGCATCTAATCGAGGCAACCATGGTGCCTGACCAGAGTCAGCGTCGCGTACAAGCGACTGGCAAGTTAGGCTTCCGTTGATTTAAAAAACTGATCTACGTTAAAGATTGCTGCGATCTCGCAAGCTTGATGTTTTCGCGCAACAGTAAGCAGCGCGGTTGTACCCTTGTGCAGGAATTTCTTTTGGTGCTCTCGATCACTGCGTGCCGTTCTCCGCGCTGTGATGGCAAGCTGTTATGAGAACTGCTTAGTGCCACCGGCGACATCGACCGACCGCCACCCAGGATATCGCAGATCACCTCGGCGTCACGGTTGAAACAATTCCGCATACATTGGGTTCGAGACTGTAGGCTAGATTGAACCATTAGTCCCGGTCCAACCCAACTAAGGAATCGAGCTACGCTCACACGTTTTGTTTCCTAGAATGCAGGCTTTCACGTATCGGAGGGCGTTCGTTCATTAGACGAGATCGGCGAAGCCAAAATCAAATGGTGTCGGACCAAATCTGACCATGCTCGCCATAAGGCATGTTTTCTCAGTGGTGTTTAAACCAGCCGACGCCTTTGATATTGTTGAACGAGTCTGTACGATGGCATTCGAAACACTGGTTTACTTGAGCATGCTCCCGACCGGTAATACCCCGGTCCATCATCTGGAAATGCATCATGTAGTGACTCGGCGGTGCTTGATGGCACTGCGCGCAGTCTTTCGAAGTCGGCGATGGGTGCAAGAATGGGGAAATCCGCCAAGTCGCGGTCGCATGACAGTTCGCGCAGTCCCGCCCAAACAGCTCCCGATGCGGATCACGGTTGCTGTGGCAGCCTGCGCAGTCGAGTTGCGACTTCTCAACCGGCTCCGAGGCGGGTAGCCCCAAGAGCTCTTTCAAATCGTCCACCATCTGGCGCGGAACGTTCGGATGTCCTGTGTCGCCATAGGCAGCATGTGAACCGATCCGAACGAGAGAGGTGTGAGCCATTTTTATCGGCCGCGCTGCACCGGTGTGCTCTACATGGCAACCAGTGCAGTTCTGGGCGTTTGCGTGAAATGCGGTCGACTGCTTGGCCAGGTCGGTAGCAGCCGTGGTATGACAGTTGATACAGGCAGTTGCCTCAACACCGCGGGTCGGCGTGTGACAGGATTCGCATTTCTCAGCAAGAAACGAGTGCTTTGCGGAAAGCGGCCCAGGCTGGAACGAGGCCTGCCAGCCTGGAAACGATATCGATCCCTTTTTGTAGAGAGTTCCAATAGCCGCTACGCTACTTACCAGCGCCAGCGTGATCAGCGCTGTATAGAATGCGCCAAGCTTCTTCACGATAGCCACCGCAATCCATAATAGATCTCGCCCGCCACGTGAAGCGACAATAGGAAATACATCACGATCGCCGCCACAACATGCGCGACGATCCACGGCGTAAAGATGCGCTTCACCCCTTCGCGCGATCCGATAGCATATTCCAGATCGGCTATGCCATCGACGAGTTGCAGAATCGGCACTTCAAGCAAGGTCGATGCGCTAGGGAGCGGGCCGTTTCCCGCCGCGCTACGGTTTGCCAAAGCGGCTGCCGTGCGGTCGTATGCGGACCTTAGCGTTGCCAACCGCGCTTGCTCCTCGCGCAGCTCCGCTGCGGTCTCAGGCAGGTGGTATCTGCCCACGAGCCCTGTTACCACCACCACCAGCATACTGATCACCAGTGCGACACCAAGCGCACTCTGGTACTTGTGGCCAGTGTGCAAGATAGCAAGAAAAGCTCCGAACACGCCCGCATAGACGTGAAATGCGAGAAGAGCGCGCATCGATATCAGCCGGGTGATCAGTGACCTCAGCCCGAGACTGCGCTTGGCAAGCGGATAAATGAGTAGGGAGACCATCAAGGTTGCGGCGATGGTACCAAGCGCAAATCCCGCCAGGCTTCCGGCAAATCGTTGCGATGTATGAAGGACGAACGCAGGAACCAAAAAGAGCAACATGGTGAGCACGAGCCCAACGATAGCGCGCTCTGCCCCGCTCATGTCAGGCCTCGACGACTAGGTTATCGATCGACTTCGCTTGGCACGCCAAGATGAGGCCACGAGCCTTGTCATCGGTCGTCAAGGCCTCTTCAACCTCCATCGTTACCTTGCCTTCAAGAAGCTGGGTCTTGCATACCCCGCAAATGCCGGCGCGGCAGGAATAGTCGATCGGCACACCAACGGATTCCGCAACCTCGAGTACGCTCTTGTCGGGTGGGAGGGGCGCCACCTTGTTCGATTTTGAGAAGCGTATCGAGGCCGTTGCTGGACCAATAGCCGGTACATTCGCCTCAGACGGAGCGATTGCAGCGCCGGTGGATCTGACCTCGCTTACCACGGTGAAACCGGGTGGTGGCACCGCTCCGAGGGCCGGTCCGAACGCCTCTGTCTTGATCTGTTCTGCCGGAACTCCAATCTCGGCAAGGAGCTTCTTCATCGCCTGCATCATACCCGGCGGGCCGCACAGATGGATGCGACGCTTCACCAAGTCGGGAACGGACTGTGTAAGAAACTCCCGACTAATCTGTCCTTCGGCCCCCATCCAAGACGTACCAGCGGCCCGCGCCATTGTGGCCGCCACATGCAGATGACGCATGCGGCGCTGGCGAAATTCCAGCTCGCTGCGAAAGATGAAGTGCTCGGTCGTCTGAGCGCCGTAGATGAGGAAGATCTCTCCAGGCCACGCCGTATCGTCGAGATAGCGAATGGCCGCCATGAGGGGGGTGATACCGACACCCCCGCCGATGAGCACCACGCCCTCGGATTCTTTACCTGTAAACGTGAATGCGCCGGAGGGTCCCATTACGTCCACCAAGTCGCCCTCGGAGATCTTCTGGTGCATGTAGTCCGAGAAAATCCCTTTGTCCTCACGCTTGATGGTGGTCTCGACATAAGCGGTCTGCGCGGCCGATGATGCAATCGTATAGGACCGTTTCACCACCTTGCCGTCGATCTCGGCGGAGTAGGTGAGAAATTGGCCTGGTTCGAAACTGAAGGGAATCGGCCCACCGCCTGGATCCCTCAGCCTGAACGTCTTGACGTTGGGAGTTTCATCGAAGATAGCAACAACGCGCAATTTCCCTTTCCAGAGCCCCGGACCCGTACGGCCAGCTTGACCAGCCGGACCAATCGCTACGACAGAGGGTGGCAGCCCGGTCACCGGCGCGGGTGAAACCATCGGATCTGCAACACCAAGTGTCCCGCCAGGGGATGACCGTGCCGACGGGGTGACCGCCGCCGGGCCAAGCGCTGCGGCAGGCGTGCCACCGACCAGACGATCCACGAGCGCATTCGCGCGGCGCATGCGCATCAGATAAACAGCAACCATGGCAACCGCGAAGGTTGCCACCAATGCCATTGTGATCAAATGAAACCAGGAGAGACCGAGCGGCCCGACCACTTCTTGATCGTGCCGATCAGATACGAGGCTCATCTGACTTTTGAACCAATCCAATGCGATTTGCTGAGGCGGCGCCCCTTCAGCGAGTGATCGCAGCGTCGTCGTTCCACTCTTGACCTGATTCAATGCGTCCCGGAGACGTGATGCGGCTTGCTCGCCGCCAGCCGTGTCGCCAGCCGCATTAGCGTGACGCAGTTCGTCCTGCGCACGCGCGATCTCATCCGTACCTGAACTGATCCAACCACGTGCCTGCGCCTCGATGCTTTGACGCTGCTCGTCGGTCAGCGACGGGAGAGCCATCAGGGATGGGTAAAACTCCTTACGCCCCCCGCCCATGCAGCCGCCGCCCATACAGCCGCCCGCCATCATTCCGCTCATGGCGCCGCCCCCGCCCGAACTCATTCCCCCTGCGGCCGGCGCAGCGCTCGGCGTGTTTGCGGGTGCGTCCTTTTGATTTGTTGGCGGCTCTATATTGGGGGAGATCGGACTCGCGCCAGCATTGGGATGATGCTCGGAGTGACCATCTTGCGCCTGAGCCATAACCCAACGGCTTTGAGCGGTCGCGCGCACTTCGGGGATGAAGGTATCAGACGGGAGCAGCAGACGGATTCCAACTGATATCTGGCTTTCTTGCAAACGACCAGCGTTTGCTGCCCGGCCCTCGATAAGACCGAAAACAGCAAGCGCAACAATTCCTACGATTGTTCGTTGCAGCGGATTTTCCAACGTCGCATATCTCATGTGCGTTGTGAGCACCGAGAAGTCAGAATGCCCCGATCAGCGGCAAAAGTATCGTATCTGAAGTACGCCTCTGCTCCTCGTTCAGCGCCGCGTACAGGCGGTTGTATGCTGCACGCGAGGATTTGACCGCCTCAAGCCGTTCTGCCAAGTGTTTTTCGTAGGCTTCGAGACGCTCGGCCGAGGTTATTTTCTTATCGGAAGCCACAAGTTGCTGAGCCTGGACAAGGTGCGAGCGCGCGGATCGCAGTGCATCCGCCAGCGCATTCCAGTCACCAACCTGCTTGTCCGAAATCTGCAGTTCTGCTTTCAAAAAGGCGATCCGCCCTTCTGTTCGATCAGTAATGTCGGTTGATGCTGCGGTCCCCGCAGTGCCTGGCATTCCGCACATCTGTCGCATCATCCGTTCCATCATCATGCCACCGGGTTGGTTCATTGAACCTGAACCCATTTTATCCTGATCCTTTTGCGGCATTTCCATCTTATCGTCGTCCATCATGCGTCCCATCTTCGGAGACTGACCGCCCGGCGTCCCCATGCCAGGATCGGCCTTTTTCGAAGAGTCCGGCTGCATGGATTTCATGTCATCCATCGCAACGATGAAGCGACTGGGTGACTGTTGCCCAGCAACTGATACGCTTTGTGGATACCCGAAAGCGGCGATGATTGCGCTTGCGGCTGCGATAGCGAGCAGCTTGACAGAATTCTTCATCGGAATCTCCTCGATCACTGCGCTCGACAAATGCCGAGTTGGCCGTCGTAATCTTCAAGAGTCCTTGTAAGCCTGAAATTCCCTTCGTAAATTGACCCAGGTTAAGTTTTATAAATACAGCACTCGCTCAGCATCCGGCGACTTCGAGCATGTCCGAGAAATTGGGGCCTCGAGCTGAAATTATATAAAATGATGATCGATAATCAGACCAGCGATCCGGAATACCGCTGCGGGGCGTGGAGGAGATTACGGAAGCCATTTACTGGATCTTCCTCAACTGTTGCCTCCAAGCGATTTCAGATCTGTAGAACGCCAACGTGGTGAAGTGGTTACATCCGATGCGGATGGACCAACATATAATTTCGTCTTTACTTACGACGAGCGTTCAAGGTTTGCTTGGAAAAGCCTCCGCCATCGTGCAGAGCTGTCGAACGCCCTCTTTGGATCATCCAATGACGAAAGGCGAGTGCGAATCGATCAACAGGATGACCGAGACACTTGAACAATTTCGAAAGCAGCGTGACTCGTGCCGGAACGGACTTTGACCTGATCTATCAGCTTTCCTCTGAACGACTCGATCGTGTCACGCCTTGCCTTTATGCGACCGAGAAGAGGCAGAATTAGTTTTCAATTCGTTTGAACTTACCGCGTTCACAAGACATCTTTTTCCCCATTCTGAGCGTCTGCCTTATATCGGCGCCAAGGCCATTGGCCTTCGATCTCGATCTGCAAAGAAAAGCTCAAGAACGTTCGAATGACGATGATCAACCCAAGAATCCCCAGTCTTTCGAACGTTGGCACGATCGCCACCATGCCTATGATGTCAGCCGCGATGAGGAACTCAAGGCCCAACAGGATACCGCGCCCAAGATTGGCGCGATACGAGCGGAACGCTCCATTCCATTCGCCTCGATAGGTCTGAATAACCGACCAACCGCTTGCAGCAATCACGCCGAGAACAATGACCGTCACACCGAGCATCTCGATGCCGAATGCCATCCAGTGGAGCACGTGAAGCACCGCCGCTCGCGCCTCAATGCTGAGAACCATTTCGGAAGTCATCATGCTTCCATTCTCCCTTCGCACTGATTCTCACGCTGTTCCACTGATACTGCATGAGACACGAGTCGTCATATAAGCAAAAACTTAGACTTCCGCACCGACTCAGGTTTGCTCCGCCAGCACCTTCGGCTTTCCGTAGATGCCGCTAATAACCTCCGATCTAGCTTGTTCGATCAGCGCCCCTCAACCCGGGAAAGCGGCTTTCGCGAGCAGCCCCGTCCATACGCACCGATAACAGCTTGTCGACCTGTTTCGACCATGACCGATAGTAGGCTACGCCTGTCATGATCGACAGTCCGGCGACACCGACAAACAATTGGGCCAGAATTCCATTCGAGATTGTGTCGAGTGCCAAGTGGGCCGCGAAGGAGAGAAAAACCCCGAGACAAAATACCGCAAGAGATTGTTGGCCGCACTTGATCAATGGACGAAACACCGGCCAGTTGAGACCTGACCAGTCACTGGGCATAAAGCGGACGACAAGCAAGGTTAAACTAGCCAAGTGCAGCATTCTGTAAGGGGCGAGGTTCGTCTTATCATTGGGGACGAATACCTCCATCACCATAGCAGGAAACATCTTCTGCAACTCTGGAATCCGCTCTGACAAAGTCAGCAGAAGGGCAAAGACTAAAAATCCAACGCTTAGGAGTAGTGCCAGCCGAGACTGGATCACAAATCGAAGCGTATGGGCGCCTCCCAATACAAGCCAGGCGCCCAGGACGAAGGCCAACTGCCACGTGAGCGGGTTGAAATACCAAACGCCCGCAGGGTAAGCGTGAAGATTCCACTGAAAATATCGCGCAGCCACATAAAGCAGTACAGAGCCAACCATAACCAAGTTTCGCCATCGCAGCATAAGCCAGAGGACTGGTGGAAATAGTCCCATCAATACGATGTAAAGAGGCAGCACATCTAAATTAAGTGGCTTGAGCCTCAATATCAGCCCCTGGCTAAGAGTTTCAACCGGATACTCCATTAGACGGGCAACATTGAATTGATCCATCAGATGGGGAACGTCAAAATTATGTGCCACGTAGTGAATCGACGTCACGTAGAAGACAAAGAGCAATATGTGCGCGACATAGATCTGCCAAACGCGTCGCATCAATCTTGTGGCACCTATGACGAACCCATGCGCCACCATCATTCGACCGAAGACCAATGTTGCTGTGTAACCCGATATGAACACAAACAGGTCGGCTCCATCGCTGAAGCCATAATTCCGCGTCGTGAACCATGAGAGAATCGTGCCGGATATGTGCCCCAAAAAGATCGCCCAATTGGCAAGTCCTCGGAATAAATCGAGGCGAACATCGCGCTGTGTAGTTGGGAAAATGGCGTCAACTTGCATCTGTCGGTCCGGGATAGTTACTGGCGAATCATCGCCTCACCGTACACTTGGTCGAGGAAATCGCACGCTCTACAGGACGCGCCGACCCGAAAACGTTTGACCTCGACACCCGCATTGGATGGCACGCCATCCGCTCACGATAGATACCAGCCGCACTCAATGTCATCGACTTAGTCATGGTATCCGGGATATCGAGCGCGATCCCGAACAGGAGCAAGAGCCATTCATAGAATTCTGCATTGATCCAAGGTTACAGCGCCAATTATACAAAGCACAATAATCGTGATACCGGGAAATCTTCTAAAGTCATTTTGCGGAAGTTAAAGACCACAAGACAAGCAGCCGACGCGTAAGGGATGAAGACGAATGACGATCTATAGCGGCCCTGTTTTCGATATGGCGTCGCAACAATTCAGCGTTATAGCTGATCATCTGTCGATCCCTATCAATGAGCGCGATCGTCTGTTGATGCCCAAGCGTGCTATCACGATCTCTTGCCCGATTCATCGTGACGACGGGACCACCGCGGTGTTTGAGGGTTATCGCGTCCAGCATCACTTAACGTTGGGCCCAACGAAGGGCGGTACCCGCTTTGCGGGCAGTGTTGATCTCGGCGAGGTCGCTGCGCTTGCGATCTGGATGAGTTGGAAATGCGCGCTCGTCGGCCTTCCGTATGGTGGCGCGAAGGGTGGGATCGGCGTCGATCCGGCCAGCCTTTCAAAGCGTGAACTAGAATCTCTATCGCGCCGCTATATGCAGGAGATGATTCCGTTCGTCGGACCTCACACCGACATTATGGCGCCCGATATGGGGACGAACGAGCAAGTGATGGCGTGGTTCATGGATACATATTCCATGTACCACGGCCGCACGGTGACGGAGATCGTAACCGGCAAGCCGGTTAGTGCTGGCGGTACGCTCGGGCGTCGGGAAGCGACGGGCCGTGGCGTCGCATATCTCGCCAGGCGGGTAATGAGCGATCTATCGATCAACTTGAGTGATGCTACGGCTGTTATTCAGGGTTTCGGTAACGTCGGCTCAATTGCTGCGCTGGAACTAAGCAACATGGGCGTCAGGATCATCGCCGTAAGCGATCACACTGGTGCCCTGTATAGGGCGGCAGGTCTCGATGTGCCAGATTTGATAAAGCACGTCTCCGCACATGGGAATCTGGCCGGTTACTCGAACGAACTTTCGTACGATCCGGCGAACATTCTGACGCTGCCGTGCGACGTTTTGGTGCCGGCTGCGATAGAGCGCGTTATCGACGCGAAGGCTGCCGACGAACTGCGGTGCAGGATTGTAGCAGAAGGAGCCAATGGACCGACTACACCGGAAGCTGATCTGGTGCTGGAGAGGCGTCAAAAAGAAATATTTCTGATACCTGATATCCTTTGCAATTCGGGCGGAGTGATTGTGAGTTATTTTGAATGGGTACAAGACCTGCAACAATTATTCTGGGAAGAAGATGAGGTTATGCGGCGCGAATTTCAAATCCTTGATCGTGCTTTCGATCAGATGACGTTGCGCGCCAAGCGGGATAGAATCTTCAATCGAACAGCTGCCATGTCGATAGGTGTGGAACGTGTACGTGCCGCGAAAAATATGCGTGGACTGTTTCCATAACGAGTGCTGGAAGATCAAGTCATAGCCTTGAGGAAGATCAACATTTATATCCGATTGCCGTCTTAAATATTTTAGATATGGAGAGGCACCATGGCGATTAAGGACATTCTGTTACCACTCGTAACTTATCCGAAGCCAACGGGGAGCGCCGCGATCGAAAAAAGTGTCGCAATCGGCAAATACATTGGAGCTCGCATCTCCGCCATCGAAATGATTGTCAAGCCCGCAACTCCATATGCGGGGACGTTTATTCTGAATGATCTCTCCACGGTAGAGGCGACGGAATCCCAAAAACTCCTCCATCTTGCGGAAGAAATGTTGCAAGCATTTGAAAAAGCCGTTCGTTCCTCGCAGATAGCGCATGAGCAAAGATTGGTGCGTTGCACTACAGAGGATGTGACCTCTGTTCTGATCGAAAGCGCGCGTCTCAGGGATCTGACGCTAGTTGCAATCAGGGCATATGATGGCCCTCAGGAGAAATTTATCGAAGCGCTAATATTCGAATCCGGACGACCGATTTTGATTTTCTCGGAGGAGTTGGCGGACTCATTGCCTAGTTCGTTTGATCATGTTGCGATTGCTTGGGACCACAGTCAGCATGCCGCGAGAGCTGTAGCTGATGCGCTCCCTTTGCTTCAAAATGCCAAGATCATTCGCGTCTTTGCTGTGACAGACAATAGAACCGCCGCAGAGTTGGAGTCCGGCGCGGCCTTAACAAGACATCTTGCTGAGCATGGCATCAAAGCGACGTTTGAAACGATAAAAAGCGGTGATAGCTCCGTTGGAACGGTGATGGATGCCTACGTGAAGACTAACAATGTCGATCTCCTAGTAATGGGAGCTTATGGTCGCTCTCGGCTAAAGGAGTTTATTTGGGGTGGCGCAACATACACGATACTCGGGCAACCGCCGTGCTGGGTGATGATGTCGCACTAGGATCGACCCAACTCACAACCTCAGTAGTGACGCTAAGGGACGGTCACGGCGCATGACTCACTTTTCGAGCATAGAACATGCCAAAATAATAATGCGCAATATTAACCCAAATCAATTTTGGGAAAATTTCGAAAATGTAAAGAGGATACTGATGTCGAAAAGAGACCTAGGGTAGAACAGTGCATCCCTAAGTCTGCGGGGAGATGCGATGCTTAAGGTATTGGTTTGCGCATTATTGGCGGGCCTGTTTATGACCGCTACTCTTCCGGCTTTCGCATCGATGACCGGCGTTGAATGGCTTACGCGCATGGAGCAGATGCAAGCAACAAACGGACTTCCACCGTCGCGCCACGTTCGAACGCAGGGAACAGTGGAGGCGCTTGACGCTGGTCCGGGGACGGTCAATATTTTTCATCCCGAGATGCGAAGCCCCGATGGCAGCATATGGATGCCGGCCATGTATATGGTCTTCCATGTTACCTCTCGTAAACTGCTCAACGGATTGAAACCTGGCGATCATATTCATTTCATCGTAGGTCGACACCGTGGCGCTGTGATGATCACCCACATCGACAAAATTCCCTGACAGATGCTATTCGGTAGCTGTCGCAGGGACTTTACCCAATTGAGCGCGCACCGCCTCAGAAAAATTCACCCACTGAGTCATCATCGGCTCCAACATAGGCCGTTGGTAAAGCGCTGTCCTAGTTTACCTAGAATGTTGTTTATGCCGGATGAGAGCCACGATGTTGGTTCAGCTACTTAACGAGGTCTGAACCCACCGGAGCCCTCCGGCTGGTCGAACAATGCGGCTAGACTGCCGCTGACCTTAGGTTCAATCTTCAGATGGTGTCGGCGATCTAACGATTCTCGTGAGACACTCTCCGGAAATGACTCTGGCGTCGCGACGAGCCTAGTGGCTTCAGCTTGGCATACTCCTCAAGCGACTTCACTATGTAGCGCGGTTATCGTGTTAGCTGAGGACAATCAGCTCCGTCAGGGCTGCTTTACGGATCTCGGCCGGATTTACGCCGAAGATCAGAAGAAATTACACAGGATGGCTCCGCTTCGTCGTCACGCCGGCCGACTCGATTGTCCAAATAGCGTGTATTTTTAACGCACCACGAATCCGATCTATGCAATCACCAAACAGGCTGCGGTAAGTACTTCTTCATCCTAATATAGGCGCAGACAATCTCTGACTCCTAGGTGCAACATCGGGAAAAAATTCAAAGTAATTGGCTTGTCTGAAAGCAAGTGAACCCGCGATTTACTGACTCGTATCTCCACAAATGTCGGCCTACTACGCGTCTACGCTATGTTGTTAAAATTTCTTGCTTAAATACTAGGCACAAATTTGGTCGCTTACGTCCGACCAAACATTAACTTCGATCAATATATCGCTCGAGATTTTCAGCTTTCATATCGACATTCGATGCATACACGGAGAAGTTCGATGATCACGCGGAAGATGGTTGCTATCGCAGTTGCAGTTCAGTTCATGGCGGTTCCCGCCATGGCGCAGACCGCATCTGACACAGGAAATGCGCATCACTATCAAGGAGGATCAAAAACGGGAGTGCCTCACTCGACGACGCATCCAAAGTCCCCGTCTAAAAAGACTGGTGTGAACACCGGGACTGGGGGTCATCACTATGAAGGCGGTCCCAAAACGGAGGTGCCTCACCACATGGGTGACAAAAAATAGCAACGCGCGGCGCTGGGAAGACGGCAAATGTTCCTGCGAGTTGATTTGAATGAATCGCAAAACGTTTGTCGTCAGCCTGTCTGCTCCTCGGACACCCGCGCCGGCACCATCTGCTCCTTAAGTGTCGCCCTCAGGCACCTCAACTAGCGGCCTTCGTACCAACAAACTGCATGAATGGTTGCTGCCCGGTCGCTCCGAAAATGACCACTTCGTACTTCTGAGGCGCGCCGCCCTCCATTCCAGGTGATCCGATGGGCATTCCGGGAACTGCCAACCCGACAGCTTTGGGTCGCTTCGCTAATAATTGCAGTACAGCAGCGACGGGGACATGCCCCTCCAGAACGTATCCGCCCACCTCAGCGGTATGACAAGCGGTCAGTTCAGGCGGCACCCCCAGACGCTTCCGAACAATGTTGGGGCTTGTCGTTTCATCAACTTTAACCGCGAAACCGGCTTCCTTGAGATGGCGAACCCAACCCGTGCAGCAATCACAATTTGGATCCTTAAACACCGAAACCACGGCTCTATCGGCAGCAGCAGCACCTAGCGGAAACGCCACCAGTGCAGCAGTCAATCTCAGGGTACCTCGCCGCGTGAAAAGGCGTTGATATTCTCCCAAGTTATTCATGCGTAATCCTGTCTGCTATTGTCAAAGAGACTTAATCATTACCGATACGATCGCATTCGATTATTTGTGCGTCGATCGGAATCGTTCCGATCTCTCCTTTACTTGGATTTTTGAAGGGTGATGACGGTGATCTGTCCATTGACCCGGTCAGCATCGAACTTGACCTTGTCCCCCACCTTGACGGTCTTCAGCATCGCAGGATCCTGAACCCGGAACACCATCGTCATCCCTTCATCCATATCTAGCTTCTTGATGGGACCGTGCTTCAACGTGATTTTTCCGGCAGCCTCATCGATCTTCACGACCGAGCCTTCAACGGGAGCTGTTTGAGCCTCCGCAACGAAGCTCATAAATCCGATCGAAAGTCCGGCGGCGATAGCCAGAAGTTCTTTACGCATGTGTTTTTCCTTTCAGTTGGTTGACCGTTATAGGGAAGGTTTTCTTTCACGCTGCCAGCGCTGCATCCTGTTGCGCACATCGCGCAGGGAAAACAGCCCTCCAACGACCAAACGCGCGACAAAATCAGGACAGAAGTGAAATTCTTGGACGGCAAGCAGACTGCCGCGCTTGCCAGCGAGGCCCTTTTTGAACTGCCTGATTCCCGGATCGCCGGGACCGCCAAGTTCGTACCAGCGCACCGCGGAATGCTCGTGTAACCAGCGAATGACGTGCCACTGCAATACGTAGCCGGCATTCAGCTCGACGGCCTTATTGCTGCTCGCGCCGAAGACATAATAGGCAAGATCACCCACGATACTGAATGCAACACCGCCGATGGCCTTCCCTTCATGGTAAGCTAAGGCGACCTGCATGTTCATTCGCTCCGGAAGCCCCACGAGATCAGGGATGAATGCAGGGAGATCGACTCCGGGGTAGTTCAGATTTTTGCGAAGAACCATCTCGCCGTAGATGGCCTGGAATGTCTTAATAGTGTTCGGATCAGTGGCGATGCGAATATCAAGATCGTTTCCCAATCCCTTTTGTAGGTTATAGCGCCATGTCTTTCCCAAGCTCTTTCGTTGTTCGGATTCATCGATGGACACGTCTACGAAATAGCGGTCGAGCATGGTCGTTGAATTGCCGGTTAGGCCCAGTTCTTGCAGCTCCTTCGCCTCTTGCGGATAAAAATCGGGATGCGGACGAGGCCGCACAATGAGATATAGCTTTCGCTTGCCGCCGTACTCTTCAATTAGAGCGCGAATAACGTCTTTGTAAGTGTCACTTATTTCGGAATCTAGCCTACGCCAGAAAGGCCCGAACCGAACTAATGCCAAGCCACGCTTGAGACCAGGAACAAGATAGAGGCCGACCCGAGCGCCTCCAACCGATACACCGTCACGTTTTAATAGAATATGGCTCGAACGTTCTCCTCGTTGCCCGGCACTATAGATTGCGGTCTGCTCATAATGCGTGTCAGAAAACATGCTCATTTCAGTGTGCCAGACGTCATCAGGCACACTGTCGAGAATACCTTCCATTCGATAGCGCGCCTTCATGACAGAGTTGTCCACTTCACTTTACGACAACCGTGCCGACCATGCCGGACTCGCGATGTCCGGGAATCAGGCACGCAAATTCGAACTGACCTAGCTTGCTAAACTTCCAAACGATCTCGCTGCTCTTCTTCGGATCAATCCGCTTGGCGTTTGGGTCATCGTGCTCCATATCCGGATTCTTCTTCATCACCTCGGCATGTTTAAGATTGTCCGCAGTGCTTGCCAGCACGAACTCATGTTCAAGGTCGCCGTTATTCTTAAGGACGAACTTAATCTGCTCGTCAGCACGAACCTCGATACGATCTGGGATGAACTGCATTTTGCCGTCCGACTCTCGCATGACGACCTGCACGATCCGGGCGGGCTTTTTGGAGTCTCCAGGTTCGCCCGCCGAGTAGCCCGCGCCGTGGCTATGACCTGGTTCACCTACACCTGCGTTGGCTGAAATCGTTGCAGCACCTATCAACGCCAATGCTGCCGCGTAAACTTCAGGTTTTCTCATTTGGTTCTCCCGTTAATGGTTGCTCATGTGGCTGCCCTTTGTGCCTGGCTTGACCACATTGATTTCGACATTTGGTTTGTTTGATGAAGGTGCTTCTGTCTTTCGCGCCGGAGCAGCGGACGGATTTTCGACTTCGTAGGCCACCGTTCCGGCCGGATTCTTGTAAGGACCTGGATCCTTGTAATCGCCGGGGGCGATCCCATCGCGCACCTTCACCGTCGTGAACATACCGCCCATCTCAAGGGGCCCGAACTGGCCGAAGCCGGTCATCATGGGAATAGTATTGTCTGGCAACGGCATTTCCATCTCACCCATGTCCGCCATGCCGGCACTACCCATTGCCATGTAATCGGGTGCGAGCTTGCGGATGGGTTTGACTAGATCGCGGCTTCGGGCACCAATAAAATTCCGAATATTGTGCCCCATGGCGTTCATCGTGTGATGTGACTTGTGGCAATGCAGCGCCCAGTCGCCTTCCGCATCGGCTACAAACTCGTAAGCGCGCATGGCGCCGACCGGAATATCGATGGTGACTTCCGGCCAACGCGCTTCTGGCCGAACCCATCCGCCATCCGTACACGTCACCTCAAAATCGTAACCATGCATATGTATCGGATGATTGGTCATGGTGAGATTACCAACGCGAACCCGCACGCGATCGTCCTTGCGCACAACCAGCGGATCGATGCCCGGGAAGATCCGTGTGTTGAAGGTCCACATGTTGAAATTCAGCATCTCCGCGACCTTTGGCAAATATGTCCCGGGATCGATGTCGTACGCGCTAAGCAGGAAGACAAAGTCGCGATCTACCCGCATGAATGTCGGATCCTTGGGGTGAACGACAAAGAACCCCATCATGCCCATTGCCATTTGCACCATTTCATCAGCATGTGGGTGGTACATAAAAGTGCCGCTCTTCTTCAGAACGAACTCGTAGACGAAGGTCTTACCGGGCTTGATATGCGGTTGGGTCAGGCCACCGACGCCGTCCATCCCGTTCGGGAGCAGCATTCCGTGCCAGTGAACTGTCGTGTGTTCAGGCAATTTGTTGGTGACGAAAATGCGGACCTTATCGCCTTCGACCGCTTCAATCGTAGGTCCCGGCGACTGGCCATTATAGCCCCATAGGTGTGCTTTCATTCCAGGCGCCATCTCACGGACCACCGGTTCAGCGACAAGATGGAACTCCTTCCAGTCACCGTTCATACGCCAAGGCAAGGTCCAACCGTTTAGCGTCACGACCGGCTGATAATCCGGCCCCGTTGTCGGGTGTAAAGGCGGTTGCATCGTATTGGTGGTGGTGACCGCCGCTTCCGGAATGCTTGCCGCTTGCACACGTCCGCTAATTGCAGTTGCACTGGCAAGGACCGCAGCACTTCCGAGTAAACCTCTCCTTGAAATCATGTCAGTGCTCCTTTCAATCGCCTGCCGCACCGGATGTGCTGGTGGTTGCAAACGCGACCTCGGCTGGACCGGATAAACCGCCGCCGACGACGGCTGTTGTGAGGTTGGTGCTGGCAAGCCAGAATTCTCGCCGCATCGCGATCGCCGCCAAATTCACGGTGATGCGCTGTCGTGCTTCAAGCAGCAAATCGAAAACATCGATGAGCATGCCGTTGTAACGAAGCTGGGCCTCTTCGGAGATGATCTTCCGCAGCGGCAGAACCTCCCGCGTGTAGTGGTTCGCGACGTCATATGTCGACCGGTAGCTTTGATAGGCGGCGCGTGCTTCCGAACGGACGTTGACAGCCCGTTGCAGCAACCGATTGACGGACCCCATGTAAGTCGCCTCGGCTTCGCGCACGCGCACTTCGCCGAAATCGAAGATTGGAATTTCAAACGCGACATCAAAGCCGCGATCCTTGGTACGCTGGCCTGTTGCCTTGTCCCTGGTGATTTTATCGGCGTAGCCGGCATCCAGGACATTGATGAATCGTGTCGCCTGGGTGAGACCATATGCCTTGGCGAGCGCGTCAACCTCCATCCGTGAAATTTGCAAATCGACGCGGCGCCGAACGGCTTCGGCCTCAATGTTGGCCAGCGCCTGCACGCGCTTCGGCAGCGGCGGAAGTGTGTTCGGAAGCCTAAACTCGAGATCGCTTCCCCACACACCCATCGCGCGGATCAGAGCTTCGCGAGTGGCCGCCTCGCCCGATTTTGCAGTAGCACGCTGTACGGCCAGTTCGGCGTAGAACGCCTGCTCACGTGCCTGATCGAGTTTGTTCATGGCGCCAGTTTCGCCGAGCCTCGTCGCAAGCTTGGCGGACGTTTCGGCCGCACCTACCGCTTGGGTCAAGAACTCACTGAGCTCGCGCGCGGCAACCGCTTGATAGTATGCGCGGCGTGTGTCGGCTGCTATACGCAACGTCTCCCAGACCGCGCGCAATTGCGCTTGCCTGAATTTTTCCGCTGCGATCTCAGATCTTGCCGGCAGGGTCGCTAGTGCCAGCACGCTAACGATGATCTGGCGATCTATCTCCACTTCCGCTGAACCCGCGATGCGCGATAGCGAAATGGACGGGTTTGGCGGCAGGCTCTCGCCCACCATGACCGCTTCCGCAAAAGCCAGATCGTTGAACGCCGCCTGCAATCCGCGATTGTTCAGCAGCGCAATCTGGACCGCCGCATCGGCCGTCAGACTGCTCGCCAAAAGCTTGTCAACAACGGCGCGCGATGACGCCACATCGTCTGCCGTCTTCAGTGCGACGACGTCCCTGTTCATCTCCTGACGTGCGACGTCCGATACGAAGCTCATCCCACCGTCGGTGGAGAACTGTGCGCAGCCGGATGTGAGAGCGGCCAGCCCGACGATCAGAAGCAATCGGATCCGAACACTCAGAAGTGGGATGGTCAGCGGAGCGAACGTTGCTTGGGAAACTCTGAAAATATCCATGTTGCCGCTCCTACTGGCTCGACTTAGGCGCGGAGCGCTGGTTTTGTTCGACCCAAGGTCCCGGCGAGACCGGGCGCATGCTCGTGTAGGAACTGAACCGAGATCGATAGACAACGCCTGAAACCTTGGCGCTTGGATCTACCGGGTCGGCTCGCACCAACGGAACATCCGGCGGCATACATCCTCCAAGCGTAATAGCGACGACCGCCATTCCCGTAAGAATGTTAAATTTTCTTTGAACGAATCCGATCACTACCGAATGAACGGCAGCGGTCTTCGCCCCAAACTGCGAAGGCATGACATTTTCCTGAACTGCTGATGAGCCATAGATACAAGCGCCCTTAAAGGACGTTGCATCACATCATTTTAAGTGATGTCAGGAAATGGGGGGACGGTAGAGCGTGGGAGGAGTATTGTCCGCGATGCTCCGATAATTCTCGGAGGCGCAGATGGAGCCCGGGACAGAAGGCTCTACGAGATCGACGATGGTTGCAGGCAATGCACTCAGACACACCATCCCGCAGCATTGAACGTTCGGAGCGTTGTGCTCTCCATGGCCCGGAGATGGCTTTTGCACATCTGCCGCAGCCTGTACATCGTCATGGTCGCCCTGAAACGCGGATTTCCCATACATCGCCGAATGGGCATCCGTGTATCCGTCCGTGTCGATATGCTGACCAACACTGACATCGTGGACATGGACAATGCCGACGACATGGCCTTCCTCAATCAGACAAGGCGCAGCCCGCCCACCGTTGCTGAACGCAAAGGAAATGCCGGGAGCCAGAATGCAGAGCATATAAGCGACGGCTAACAGCCAGCCCGCCTTCAATCGCTTTGCCTTGGTCAAGCATAGTAACATTGAGCACTTATTTCCCGCCGCAAATCTAGCGTTCTGGAACCTTAACCGCAAAAACAATCTTCGCCAAGTCGGGAAATCCGGCTTCTATCGAGTTCCCGCAGTTCATTTCGCCAGTATCTTCAAGGCAGCGACGCCAGTCGCTGCATTACAAAGGTGGCCAACGGAAATTGGCGCAGCATCTTGAAAGCGTGCACATTTGTTTTGTAGATCTGCCATTGCTCCCCCTCTCCCATTATCAGTGAATAGAGAGCCGCCATCGTCACATGGCCGCTGAGGTCCGCTGCACGGCTGGCAAGACCTTCTACCAAAAGCCCCGTAAACAGCCCGCCCCGACTCCCCTCATAGACCTAGCCTTCGCAGGGAAAGATTGTAAGCATCGTGACACCGGTGCGTATGACGAAAACCTGACCTTGGGAACCCAACTGGAAAACTTCAGCGACGAAGCCAGAATGGCAACTGTCGAAGATGATGTCATAGCTGGTTTAGACAGCGAAAGAGCGATCAATCACTTCGAATCGGACCCACTGAACCTAAAAAAGGGTTACTTCGCGTTCGATTGCTCTTGACCATTCTTAGCGACGTAATCACCCGAAGCCGCAATCTGATTCCTAATATCGGTGGCCATCATCGTGAAAACGTCACCAATAAAGAAATGCTACTCCGCGAAGGCTGCAAAGGCCAAAAACAAAGACACGTAAGAAGTAGCCACGATACTGATTTCGGATCGACCACTTCCTCGGACTGATTTGTCACTTACGATCGGAGATTTCTCATCTGCCGCCGCGAACAAATTGCGACGCATGCTTGCTCTTTCTCCACTAATCGCGGGGCTCCGAGTCCACGCTCCTGTTCAACCAAGAAGACCAGTCGTTTCGGCACTGAACGGCGAAACACACGTCGGTCTCGCTCTTTCGCTCTGTGGCGTTCGAGGAAAGCTCGGCTTGATCAAGAGCCGCGCTTCATCACCACTCCCTCGCCGCTCACCTTACTCGCGAAGACGAAGCGGATATTGAATTCATCCTCCAGCTTTTCACGAATAGCTTTGTGCATGGCAAGTCTACGCGGGTTTGTGGGCTCGGCATCATCGGCCTCAATGCGAATGATCGTTTTGCGCGCGACTCCAAGAGCTTCTGCAAACTCTGTCTGATCGAGTCCAAGCAGGCCACGCGCGGCGCGTATCATGCGCGATGTCGGAATCTTATAAGTAGCCAACTCGCTTCCCCCGATGTTCGAATCGTTATGGAAGGTTAACTATAAAATTGAGGAGTGTCACCCAGAGGGACTCTTCGCTTGCAATACTTATTACGGTCCCTTAAAGGGACAGTTAGAAAACAAGCAAGGGCATACTTGAATGGACTACAGGCTTTACATCGGGAGCGACGCGTGGCGTCAAAACCCGGCGCGGCTGGCTGAACTGGAGGCTTCCGGCTTTCGTTGCCGCCTTTGCAATGACGATGGCACGGACAGCCCACTCGAAGTCCATCACCGGACATATGAGAATCTCGGCAACGAACAGCCGGGTGATCTGACAACCCTTTGCCGCAACTGCCATCGCGTGGTGACGGATCATTTCCGTCGTCTTCGGTATGCACAGCGCATGCCTGCATTCGCGAATGTGCGCTCGGCATTGGACAACCCTTCCCCGCTTTTCGATCCCACGTTCAAGGAGACTTGATAATGTCTATCGAACGCCTTCGCGTCCGCCTCAGCGGCGAGCGCCCTCTTCTGATGCACAGTTCGCGGCTCGCCGATCCGCTGGATCCGATCAAGATTGATCTCGATCGGCTCACCAGGAAGCGCGACAAGACGCTGGCTGATCACGAGCAGATTGCCAAGGTCGAGTGGCACGGCGGTTTGTGGCTCTTCGACGGCAAGCCTTGCATTCCGTCCGAGGCCATCGAGTCCGCGTTCATCGCGGCCTCGAAGACCCGCCGCAAGGGCAAGCACGCCAAGGCCGGCTTCGCCTGCCCAGCCTCGCCGTTGCTGCAGTATGCCGGCCCGAATGATCTGCCCTCACTGTGGGAGGACAAGGCGTTTCGTTTGCGGTTTGCCGTCAACGTCAATGACTCAAAGGTCATGCGCACGCGGCCGCGTTTTCCGGACTGGCATGTTGTGGCCGACGTCGAGTTCCTGCCGAGCCTGCTCAATCCCAACGAGGTGATCGAGATTTTCGAGATCGCTGGCATGCGCGAGGGGCTCGGCGACTGGCGACCAAAGTTCGGCAAGTTCTCCGTCACCCAGCTTGAGTAGTTCCGGCGCGCCGTAGGCGTGGCGGGGTGTGGCCCGATGAGGCATCGCGTGCCCCCGCTCGGCAAGGCGAGAGCTCCGTAACAGGAGCTGCTCCTCCCTAAACTTTCAATTCATCCCCATCCATCAACGCGCTGGCTCGTCCGCGCGAACAGGAAAGCTTTGTCATGAGTAACTCCACCAGCAAGACGACCGCAGCCACGTCAAATGTGTCCACCAATCGCGGTGCGAGAGAGGATAATGAGCAGAACCAGATTGCAGGTGACTACAGTTGGCAACACTCTTCCTGGCCGTTCAGTCCGGACGATGTCTTGCCGCTGCAGTGGTGGCGCACCATGCCGGCCGACCAACTTGGTGACGCGCAGCATCTGCTGTTGCGGACGACGCTGCAGAATATCGCCACCTTTACGGGACGCCAGTGGCTTGCCTGCTTGCACGAGGATGCCGCGGCCTGCATCAAGATTGCCCTCCGCGCCCTCGGCGCCCGCCCCATCACCGAGATCGCCCTGGAGGTCGATCTGGCGATGAGCTTCTTGATGGCGAGCGCGCTTGGCGGCAATGCCGGCTCCGCACTGGTCCTGTCGCATATCCTGCGCCGCGTGCCGATCAATCGTGGCTTTGCCAAGAAGCTGTCGGTGTCGTGGCTTGAGCTCAACCTGCGCCGCGCTCTGGAGGCGAAGGCGACCAAAGAAGGCCAGGCACTCAAGACGCGCCACGCGCCCGCAAACCGCGACACGGACGACCATCGCGCCGCGTTCTACGATGGAGACGTCTCATGAAGCTCCAGATTTTCTCCGACCTTCATCTCGACGTCGCCCGGATCAAGCCGATCAAGATTAAGGACGATATCGACCTGGTCATCGTAGCCGGCGACACCTGCGAGGGTGCGCGCAAGTCGTTCGACCATCTGCGCCGGATTGTGCCGATGGCGATTCCCATTGTCATGGTGATGGGCAACCACGAGTACTATCGGCGCTTTGTGCCGATCGAACTCGCGCTGGCGAAGGAGCACGCGCCGTCGTTCAACATCCATCTGCTGGAGAACGACAGCATCGTCATCGGCAATGGTGTTGCAACCGACGGCATTCGCGTCGCTGGCGCAACGCTGTGGACGGACTACGCCATCTTCGGCGCGGCCAATGTCGCGGGGGTGATGAATGCCTGCGCCAACGGCATGAACGACCATCGCCTGATCGGCTGGCAGAAGCAGCCGTGGCTACGCTTCCGGCCGCAGGAGGCCGCCCTCCTGCATCATCAGTCGAAGGCGTTTCTCACCGAGACGCTGGCGACGCCGTCCAATGGACCGACCGTGGTGGTGACCCACCATGCGCCCCACTGGGACTCGGTGCATCCGCGCTTCCAGAGCGATCCCGTGACCGGTGCATATGTGTCGGACCTCTCTGCTCTGATCGAGACGTATCGGCCTGATCTGTGGGTGCACGGCCACGTCCACAATTCCAGCGACTACCGGATTGGACAGACCCGTGTGCTGGCCAACCCGCATGGGTATGGGTTCGAGAACCCGGACTTCAACGGTGAGCTTGTGATCGAGATCGGCCCGTGAGGCCGCCTCGTCCCGATCATCGCGCCGTCTTCACCCTATCATCCGACCTCTTTTCCTTTGGTGCCTTCATGCTGACACAACAGTTCCCGTTTCTTGATCCTATCCACGCCACCCCGGACCTGACGATGCGGCTGCGCGCGCTGGCCGATGACGCCGCGCGTCTTCAGCAGGTCCGGTCGGTCTCGCCGGCGCGGCTGCGAACCGCTCCTCTTCTTAAATACTGGACACCGCTGCGCCGCCCGGAAGGCCTGCGGCTGATCGGCCAGGTTAGCGGCCATCCCCTGATCAAGGGCCCCATGATCATGACGTCGCCGCTGTGGTTCGCGGATCCCAAGGGCCGGTGGGTCAGGACTCTGTCGCGCTACTACCGGCTCGGTCCGCCCGCGAACCAAACTGAAGCCGGCCTCATGACGTCCCTGAAGATCACAATGCCTGACACCCCCGATGATGAGACCTCGGAGGACCGGGCATGAGCGCCAACACTACCGATGACGAGATCAACAATCTTGATCTGCCCGTGATCGACGGGGATGCCATCGCGACAGGGGCCGCGGCGGATTCCTCGGAGGCTGATGAGCGGTTCAGGAATCTGCCACGGCTCTTGCGCTACGCCATGCTGGTCTCAAACGCCTCCCACCATGTCGATCGGCGGCTGGCGGCGGAGATCGATCAGCTCTGCCCGAATCTCGGACTCAATGCCGGATGGCTGATCAACCGGGAGGGGGATTTCAACAGAGACCTCGGCACCGATCTTGGTCTGCTGCTCGCAGCCGAGCTGGATCAGCGAGCCGTCAGCGAGGACCGCCCGGAGCTGCGGTCGCTGGCCGACAGTGTCCGGCTGCTGTCGCTGCCGGTACAGCATGATATCCGCCTGTTTTTTGGCGAACACCGTCGGGTGGCCAAGAGCCTGTTGATGACGTTTTACGGGTTCGTGCGCAACAATCACGACGGGCGTCTTTGCCGTGAACTCGAGCAGTTCTGTTTTGGCTGGGCCGCGTTGCCGTGCTGCAGCCACATGCTGGATGAAACCGGGTCAGCCGCCTATGCCGCGGGCATTCTGGGCGCCCTCATGGCTCAACGCCGTATAGCTGAAGCCGAGAGCGCGGTCTGGCGACAGATTGAGAAACGAGAAGAAAAGAAGCCGGGACAAGCCCAGCAAAACGCTGACGAAGCGAAAGACATTACACGCGCCGATGCATCCGCTGCTCCGGCCATACCGGAGCATCACCTTGTCGTCGCCCGTCTCTCCGACGAGCAGATGAAGAACGCCAAGCTCAAGGAGATCATGCGTCCCATGACGGCGGTCATCAACACCGCCCTGCCTCTGGTGATGGCGCCGCCGCTGCATCAGGCGCGCAATGCCCTGATGTTCGAGTTCCCCTACGCCACTGAGGTGATCGACTTCGTGCTCGCCGATCTGGTCGGCCGCGCGACAGTACATTTGCGGCCACTGTTGCTCGTCGGCGATCCCGGCGGCGGCAAGTCGCGGTTCGCGCGGCGTCTCGGCGAAGTGCTGGGCCTCAATGTCTGGCGCGAGGATGCCTCCCGCGCAGACGGCGCGGTGTTCGGCGGGACCGACCAGCGCTGGTATTCGGCCGAGCCGTGCCACCCCTTTCTCGCCGTATCCCAGGGCAAGATCGCCAATCCGATGGTGCTGCTCGACGAGATCGAGAAGGCCAGTACCCGTGCCGACTATGGCCGGCTGTGGGATTGCCTGCTTGGATTTCTCGAACCGGAGACCAGCTGCCGCTACCCGGATCCCGCACTGCAGGTCACGCTCGATCTCAGCCAGGTCAGCTATGTCGCCACCGCCAACAGCCTCGATCCCCTGCCGTCACCAATCCGCGATCGCTTTCGGGTCATCACCTTCCCGAAGCCGGCGGCCAGCGATCTCGATGCTCTCTTGCCGGCCGTCATCGCCGACCTCGCCCGCGAGCGCGGCCTCGACCATCGCTGGGTCATCCCGCTCGATGGCGCCGAGCGTAGTGCCGTCACGACCCACTGGCGTGGCGGATCGGTCCGCCGCCTGCGAAGGCTGGTCGAGGCCATCCTGCGCGAACGCGATCTCCGCGCGGCCAGGAATTGAAAGAGGAAACGACCATGAATGACAAACTGACCCCTCTTCGCAAACGGCTGCCGTCGCGCTTGCCGCGGCCTCCGGCACCGGCTTCATCCGCCGTGCCGGGCTTAGGTAACTCCCGGAATCCCGCTACACTCGACACCAACATTCTCAGGACCGACACCGTGACCGAACCCCAGATCGTCTGCCCGAACTGCCGCACCGAGATCAAGCTAACGGAATCCCTCGCCGCACCGCTCATCGCCGAGACCCGCCGGCAGTTCGAGCAGCAGCTTGCAGCCAAGGAAGCCGACTTCGGCAAACGCGAGGCGGCGCTCAAGAAAACCCAGGACGACCTCGCCAAGGCCCGCGAAGCGATCGACGAGCAGGTCGCCGCCAAATTGAAGGCAGAGCGCGCTTCCATCGTCGAGACCGAGGCAAAGAAGGCCCGCGTGGCATTGGCCAACGATCTTGAACAACGCGACAGGCAACTCGCCGAATTGCAGCAGAACCTGACCGCCAACAATGCCAAACTGGCCGAGGCCCAGGCCGCCCAGGCCGGGATGCTGCGCAAGGAGCGTGAACTGGAAGACGCCAAACGGGAGCTCGAGCTGACCGTCGAGAAGAAGGTGCAGGAGAACCTTGTCGCCGTTCGAGACAAGGCGAAGTTAGAGGCTGAAGACGCGCTCAAGGCCAAGGTCACCGAAAAGGAGACCCAGATCGCCGGCATGCAGCGCCAGATCGAGGAGTTGCAACGTAAGGCCAGCCAGGGATCGCAACAGCTACAGGGCGAGGCGCTCGAACTTGAACTCGAATCCCTGCTGCGCGGCCGCTTCCCGCGCGACCTGATCGAGCCGGTGCCGAAGGGCGAGTTCGGCGGCGATGTCCTGCATCGCGTGCTTGGCCCCGCGGGCCAGACCTGCGGCGCCATTCTCTGGGAATCCAAGCGCACCAAGAACTGGAGCGACGGCTGGCTCGCCAAGTTGCGCGACGACCAGCGTACCGCCAAGGCTGAAATCGCACTGATCGTTTCAAGCGCCTTGCCGAAAGGCGTCGAGACCTTCGACTTTGTTGACAACGTCTGGGTGGCGGAGCCGCGCTTTGCAATCCCGCTGGCCATCGCGCTGCGGGAATCCCTGATCAATCTTGCCGGCAGCCGTCAGGCCCAGGAAGGTCAGCAGACCAAGATGGAGCTGGTCTACAAGTACCTGACCGGTCCGCAGTTCCGGCACCGCATCGATGCCATCGTCGAGAGATTTACCGACATGCGCGACGATCTAGACCGCGAACGCAAGACCATGATGCGGATGTGGGCCAAGCGCGAGGAACAGCTCAAGGGCGTACTGGATTCCACCGCAGGCCTCTACGGCGACCTCCAGGGCATCGCCGGCCGCGCCATGCAGGAGATCGAAAGTCTGGATGTGCTGATGATCGAGGCCAAGACCATTGCGGAATAACTTCTGCGCAACCGCTCAGGACCATTGCGGCGGACCGATACTCACCACTCTTCAAGGAACGCCTCCGATGAGGACCGATCAACCTCCCTTCGCACGCACCACGACTTGGGTAAGCCCAATATCCGCAGCGAACCGTTTGGCACGGGCGACCGCGTCGTCTAGCCGCCAGTCGAATGGACCGCTACCGCCATGATCGCGGTCAGCGGAATCGTAAAAATAACCCTTCTCAAGGCTTGGCGGTCCCATACGATGAGCAATGACGACGACGTGACGCTCAGTTGGTCCAACCGCCCCTAGCAAAGCATAAATTACGTCGACCAAATACCCCTCCCACTCCTGCACAAAGTACAATCGATATTGCCAAGTTAATTAAGCACTACGCGCGGGCCGGTTGGCCTCCAGATCCACAGGGCAATTTCCGGCTCCTTGATCGCTGCATCAAGAAATTGTAGGGGCACTGGCAAAAAGCCGCTATTCGGAGCACCTTCACGGCTACCGTTGATTGACCAGCCGGCGTACAATCCCACAGATCCATCATTTGGATTTGGATTATTCAAAAAGATCGTGGAGACGCTGTCGCCCAACTCGCGGGGAATTAAAATGATTCCATGCTTGAAGGCCGGGAATGGGCCTGACGGCAATGCGAGGCCAGTGCGCGTCACGAGATCTTTTAATTCTCTCAGTTCTGGCCGATCTGCAATTTGCGTGCGCATGGTCCGCACGCAATCCGTCAACAGCATGTAGAATGGAGTGTCACAGGGCGAATATCCGACATAAGCGGTCTTCCACTTAGCAAAGGTCTCGCCCACCTTATCGATATCGTTATCTGGTTCAGCAAGAATGCGCGGCGTCTTGCGGTCGAACGGAGCAACTCGAAGGCCTAGCCCCGCCAGCACGATCGCAGCATCGCGTCCTGTGGCCATTGCGAATGCGTCAGAGGTCGACAGCGATTGCGCTTTCAGCCGTAGAAGAGCCGTCTCAAACAGAGGATGCTGAAATGCTGCCAAACCATGCTTCAAAGCGTCCAGTTGAGCATTTGGGAAGTTCTCCGCCGCGACTCGAAGCATTACGTCCTGAAAGACTTTTCCTGCGACGCCGGGAAGCAGTTGATCCGGAGATGTGACGCCATACTGCGAGAGCGCTTCCGCAAGCAAAGGCTCAGCCTTTTGCATGGCGCGCGTCATTGCCGCGATTACGATTTCGTCAAGCTGTCCCATTGCGATCGCAGGCCCTTCCTTTTTGGTCCAATACACGTGCGATGAAGTGTCGTCTTCCGAGCCAATCTTTGACTACCTTCAAGACGGATCATCACAGTTCTATCAGAGATACGTCGCCTTTCATCGACTGCAGCAGCCTCACCAGCCGCGACGCCTGCGATCTTGGAACCGCAATCGTCAACAGGCGCTGTGCGCGCGAGGCGCCCACATAGATCTTCCGCGCTTCCTCGTTATCGGTGGTGGGGTTACTGGCGCTTAGAAAGTCAAGAATCCCCTTGGCTGTCCGCGATGACATCACCACGCACACCGCAGGAAACTCCATGCCTTTCACGCTGTGTATCGTGCGCGCGCTATGCCCGTTTGGTGGGGCGGTGGATAGCGCCTTTGGCAAATCCACATTACGGCGAAGCCGCTGATTGATCGACTGTCCACCAACCGGCAGCAAGGGAGCGAGCAAGACACGCGCGTGATCATGCCATGCATCAACAGTGGCAAAGCGTGCAGGGTCGAAGCGAAGCTCCTCAACAAGTTCGAGAACGCGAGCACGCCAGTCACCAGGCTCAAGTTCGGCGTCAGCAATATGCTGATGATAGGTCTTGTCAGCGGTATGGCCCTCAAGCTCCAGCATAATCCTGTGTACCGCCTCGAGCCCTTCTTTTCTGCCGCCCAATTCAAATGAGAAATGGTAGTCGCTAATCGCAACAGCCAATCGGTAACTGAGATCCTTGACACCGTTATCAACCGGATGGCCGAGCGCATTTGCCCCGCTTCGCCTCGTCGCCGCTAAGACCGGGCACTGGCCTGGATCGAGTTGTAGCGCTTCCGTCAGTTCTCGGAATTTGATCCCGACGCTCGCTGGCACACTGTTACCCCGATAGGACAGGACATAGACCGGCGTTGGATCATCGCGATGTTTGCCGAGAGCATGGTCGACAACGGACCGTGCATTGGGCGCCCGAAGTGCGACGATTGCCTTGGCAATGTGGCGGCTTGATCGAAAGTTTCCGGTCATCGGCAGTCGTTCATCGTCCTGAAAAGTCTGGGCAAAGACCTCGAGTTCACTCGTTACGCCACCACGAAAACCGTATATCGCCTGATGAGGATCGCAGATGACTTTCACCGGAATTTTTGCGTCCTTGAACCAGGAGATAATTCCAAGATCGAGCGGATTGCAGTCTTGAGCCTCGTCCACGACCAGTTCTCGAAATCGCGCTCCCAAGGCACGAGCAAGAACGGCAGATGAAGCTGGGTCGCGCAGCCGCGCCAGTGCGATATCGCGAGCGTCGGTGAAATCGATCTCACCTCGCTCCAGGAAACGGGTGCGGGTATTGCGGGCTGCCGTCTCGTGCGCCTTGATCTGACCCTTGAATCCGTGACGCGCGAGCAACTCCGGTATGGCGTTGCCGGTCGATCTGTCGAAGCATTCCAGCGGCAACGCCCGCGCGGCAGCAAAAGGCTGGATGGACCGCTGATCTTTGTCTGGGATCAACCGAGGCCGTACCACGCAACCAGGCACACCGAAAGGCGAGATCAGGAATTGCCAGAGAAAAGCGTCAAATGTCCCGATGAAATGAGGAAAAACCGGAGTTTCAAGAAGTCCTTCATGGCGTAGCCGATCCTCAAGTTCGGAGACCGCTGCGATCGTGAACGAAAGAAACGCGACGCCGCGTCCCGCCGCTTGGTCAGCCGAGAGAAAACGCGCTCGCTCGACCAAAACACGCGTCTTGCCCGCCCCTGGACATGCGGAGATAAATGCAGAGCCATCGTGGTGAATGATCCGCGTCTGCTCATCCGTAGGTCTGAACAGCTTCGGTGTCATGCAACCAGCACATCGATCGCACGCTTGAGATATCCGGGAACAGCGAATGCTTCGCCCTTGTTGATCTCTTCAGCCAGAAGCTGGGCAAAATCCCCCTTGCGCGTTGTCTCGAACAGCTTCTGAACGGCGAGCGCTTGGGCATCACCGCTTAGGGCAATCGCGGTATCCCACTTGTCGCCGGAGCGGGAATGAAGCTTGAGATAGACGTTTTTCAGAAGCGCCGCATTACCTGCTCTTACAAGTTCAGTTTCGAGCGAATAATCGTTGATGATTACCTCAAGCAATCCATCCGCGCCCAGTCGAGTGGCGATGGCATCGAGATTTCGTTTCCGCAGCACCCCAGGCGGCTCCTGCCCGACTTCCAGATCGCCGCCGTCGCCATCGGTAACTACGACAAGCCGGTCTGCAATGCGAACTTCATCAAGCGGAGTCATCAGAAGCTTCGCATAGGGTTCAAAGTCAACGCCATCGATCGGCACAAAAACCGCCGAGCGAAACAGCCGCAACTTTTCTGGATCGTCCTTTAGCACGATCTTCTTGGCAATCACGGGCAGCAACAGCGCCTCGGCAATACCCTCGACCAGGAGGATGCGCCCACCAAACAAGAAGGCTGATTTCGTCACGTCAAGGTAGCGGTCCACCTTGCGACGTTCAACGGGATCAAGTGCCAGTTCGGCCAGTGGAATGCAGCGGGTTTCCCGGCGCAGCCGGGGCTCCGACGTGAGTGTCTCCTGATCAACCACCGGGTCGTCAGCCGGCTCAGGCGGCTTCGGGAGAAATGAACGAAAGAATACCAACTTTCTGCTCTCTACCCATGCCGAGAGATTTGGAGAATGAGTCGCCACAATAATCTGCAATTCGCCGGCCGGCCCGTGATGACCGAGCTTTGGTTTCCGCGATTTTTCAGCCTGCTCATCGAGAAAGCTGAGTACCGCCGCCTGAAGCTGAGGATGCAGATGCGCTTCCGGCTCCTCCACCAAGAACAACGTCAGGTCGGCATCGTTTACTTTCTCCAGTTCGACTGCGATCGTCGCCATGTAGAGCAGATTGGCGTAGCCATGGCCGGAATACCGAAGATCCTCGGGCTCAATGCCATGGTCGGCAAGCTTGAACCGCAGATCGCGGGCAATATCGATCAGCTTCTCATCATTCGCAAAGCCCAGTGCCGCCGATTGTCGACGGACGCCGGAGGTGAGCGCGCTGAGACCAACCTCCACCGCCCCGCCAACCTTCCCGAGGATTTCCGCGTCAACACCGCGCCTAAGGGCTTTCGCCAGAACCTCGGGGTCACCGCCGTCGAGAAAATGATTCAATAGCGCATAGATGCGCGTCGGATTGCCCGACGCGAGCGCCCTTTTCGCATCACGCAGCGGTGGCAGATAGACATGCCGCACCATCTCGTGGCAACCGGCCTCCGGTGTGCCTTGCTGAAGGCCACTCCATAGCAGCGGGCGAACCGGGAAACGTCCTGTGCTCTCGTCATATCGCAGGCCGAAAACGCAGCCTGTGATGGCGTGATCCGTGGCCGCCGAGATCATGCGTCCCTGCTGTGCTGGGCTAAGCTCCTCAAAGCAACCGATGAGTTCGAACATGCGCTTCGTACTACCGAAACGAATATCGGTCGTCTCACAATACAGTTCACGTCGGCCGCCGAGCGGCGTGGTCAACAGCCGTATGGCATCGATAGCGTTGCTCTTACCGCCGTTGTTCTCGCCAACAAGGATTGTGAGATCTTTGCTCAGCGGAATTTCAGATTCCGCAAACGACCGGAAATTACTCAGCGTCAAGCTCTTAAGATACATCGCCCGCTCCGGCAAAGGCCGGCCTCCTAATTGAAAGCAGACGGCTGCTTAATTGTGCAATTGTCTACGATCGCCGATCGCGACCACATCGCCGTCATGGATCCGAATCAATAATGCTAACTTGCAGATCGTTTAATACGGTGGCCAATCCTGGCGTTCCTATAAGTGTCGTCACGCGTCCCGCCCTCAGCTTTACGATGGCATGGTCGAATACAGCGAGATTGGTGTGTCCGTTAAGCCGGGACGGGTAGACAATGCCGTCCGGCTTCTCCGGATGATCGTGGAACGCTACGGACCACTTC
Organism: Bradyrhizobium sp. G127; assembly: GCF_021502575.1. Classification (NCBI taxonomy): domain Bacteria; kingdom Pseudomonadati; phylum Pseudomonadota; class Alphaproteobacteria; order Hyphomicrobiales; family Nitrobacteraceae; genus Bradyrhizobium; species Bradyrhizobium sp. G127. Next base: position 534,919 of record NZ_JAKFGN010000001.1, on the reverse strand, counting down.
CGCGCGAGGCTTTGGTTGCTCGCCTTTGCCACATCGGTCGGAACGCCCATGACGACGGCCCGATCATCGCGAAGATCGACCATCTTGAGCGTCGCTGTCGTTTCGATCACCGCAAAGCGCCGAACGAATAATTCCTTCTCCTCGATCGGTAGATCACCGATGACGCCATCGCGCTGATCGCGAAGCACCGCTTCCAAAAAGCAGACCTTTAGGGTTTCACCGAGATATAGCAAACCAAAACGGTGTGCTGTAGCGCGCCGTCGAGAATCGCTGAACCGGCTTGGCGTTTTGCCAAAACCGAGAGGGTCGGGATAGCGGTCCATATAGATACGGCCGAACCGAAGTCCGGCCGCTACGCGGTGAATCTGAAGCTTTGCACGTGCAAAATCTTTCGGAGGGAGAACCTTCACCATCTAGTGGAAATCTCGGCCGACACTTTCGGCAGCCGCCAAAACCATCTTTGGCTTTCCCTGCTCTAATGCTTGCCGTCCCGTCAATCCATCGAGCTCACCGTGCGGCTGGACCAGAAAGCGATAGACCGCCCAGGCTCCGCCGAGAAGATCGTGCAAGACTGCAAGTTCAGCGAAGGGCTTCCCCTCGGTATTGAGCTGCCACGTCGGGAAACGAAACCCTCGCTTCGCCCCATCCAACCCTAGAATCTGACCGCTCTGCCGCTTGGTATTCACCGTCACACGCGTCATCCCAAGCAGTTTAGCGAAGTCTTCGGCGCTCAGCATATCATCACTACTGAGGATCTCAGCGGCTCGCAGCCGGCCGCGCTCGCGGGCCGCCGCGAGCGCAACCTGCAGGTCCGCATTCGGCGCTACAATTTCCTCGGGCAGATGTTTCGGTGCAGGCCTAACTTCCTCAACAGGGGTCATAGTCGTGGCACCCGCGGGATCCACATCGATGCGAAAGCTAACGGTGTACCCGGCGGCCCGGCTTCTTGTGACCGCGTTGCCATATTGCTGTAGCACGGCCCTCACGCGATCCGGTTTGCTCACGAGCACCTGATAGGCCTTGCGCGGGACCCGGAGCTTGAGGTCGGGGGCCCCCTTCGGCAGGCTTGTGCCTTCGGCAAGGAAAAAGGCCGTTTTCAGGGTGGATTTCGATGCGGCTCGTCCCTGCCGACCCGAACTGCTCCGCGTGCCAGCCTTCGATTTTGAAGATGCCATGTCACTATCTCCTACCAGAAGGCAATATGGCAAAACTCGATAAGTTCGTCAAGTTCGTAAAGAGACCGTCTCGCCGCGGGCGAAGCTCTCACTCGCGAAGCCGCATACGAAAAGCGAGAGAACACCATATAGGAGGAACTGCCGCTACGGCTGAGAACGGTTGAGGCCGGCAGCCTGAATTGGACTTCGGGCAGCGGTCCTTACCCATGCGGTGCGCACAGACGGACAATTTCCGCTCGCGGTTCGGCTTCGCGCGGGTGATTTCTGGATCAGAAGGACTCGTTCGACCTGTCCGGTGCGACTAACCGACGGCGCACACACCAAGCGGCGATCGCAAGTCGTCACTGATATTCTGTCTACTGCATGGCCAAAACATCTTTGGATTTAGCCGCAGCGTCATGCTCAATTCGGTCGCCGGTCTTGCGGATCGCCTCTGTTGTCGCACAACGAACACCTTCATCGGCAGCGGCGGCTGCTGTAATCTCACGACAGTGAGTCGTCGGCCATATCGGCTGCGGCATCTAATGGTCGTTCCCGGGACTGGGATAAAGAATGATCACCGAGATTCCGGCCAATCAGATATGGCCGACACCGGCATTGATACGCGCCGCCCGCGGTTTGGTCGGCATCGACCAGGCGACGCTCGCGAAAAGTGCGACGGTCAGCCGCAAAGCCGTCATCACCGTGGAAAACGACAGTTCCGAGCAGATGGACTACCGGCGGGTGGCGGTGCTGAAGAAATTAGCGATAGCGCTCGAGAAAAAATTCGGAGTCGAATTCACGAAACCAGTTGCGGGACGCGGCGAGGGAGTGCGGCTTCTTAAATCAAGGGGCAAATAGGCGGCGGCTGGGTCCACAAACATGTTGCCACATCCTGCAGACAAACCGAAAAGCATGTCGGTCGGATGAAAATGAAATCTCACGACCATCTACGGCGCAGGCGCATCGGTCCCTTCCTGCTCTCTAACAGAGGACTACTAGCCTGCCTCCTAACCGTTTCCGTACCGGATTTGTGGCCACGGCCGAAGACGGGGCCGAGTTAAAGCTCGGCCGCCCGAAACCCGGACGTTGGACGCTCCACTATCGCCCAGCGCGTCAGGCGATCGAGATCGCCAGCCGCGGCAGACCGTCCGTCATCCCCGTCAAATCGCGGCTCCTTGTCGAAGCCGACGAACGAACCGATGTCGTAGTGACGTATCCACTGAATACGACGGCTACGAGTCCATCGTTCCTAGAGCCAAAATACGACACCCTGCGCACCATCACCTTCGACCAATTCGGCTTGGCCGGCGCTGCGCTGGAAGAAGATGAACTCCGCGAGCTCTTTCAGAGACTTCCATCTGGCTTCGTAAAAGACCCGTTTTTCGGACTCGGCCTTAATTTCGATATCCGTCACATCGCGAAGACTGTGGAAGAGATTTCGGGCGTAGTCGATCTTTGCCTTCGGCGGGGCCGCAGCACCAACTTGCCGACCGTCAAAGGCGGAAGTTATGTCGTATCGGCGCGACAATTCGACGATCTGAGGAAGGCTATAAACCGCATCCACAACAAAGCATTGAACGTGGCTACCGACGAGAAGTGGATGGTCGCACACAACTCTCTGCTCTCGACGATCGATTCAACGAAGTTTCCTGTGAAAAACCGGACCTACCGCAGAGATGCGATCCGGGAAGCCGTTGGAGCAAGCGTTGTCCGAGGGACCGCGTTGTCGAAATCTGATCAGAAGATCGTGTTTGAGGCAACAGTATCCGCCGCCCGCACAATACAACGAACCCAGCCCGAATCCCTTCTGAAGCTAAGCCGCGAGATCGAAATAGTCACCTTGGAAGAGCTCGCGGAGCGGTTGAGAAAAATGCTTGCGAGGAAACTCAGCGAAGGCGCATGGCAGTCCTTTTTCACCGACAATCCGTTCGTGTTGCGTCTCGCTTTCGGTCATCCGATTATGATGATCGGCGGACAGATTTCGGTCGGCGGACGGAAATTCAGCGGAGCCGGCGATAAGATCAGTGACTTCGTGATCAAAGCCGCGGCGAGCGGAAACCTCGGTCTAATCGAGATCAAGACGCCCGATACCCTCTTGATCGAGAAGACGCCATATCGCGGCGATCTTCATGCACCCAGTCGCGAACTCACGGGCGCAGTCAATCAGATACTTGACCAGCGCCATCATCTGCAAAAATCGATCCCCGCGCTCAAGGATAACTCCGGCGCATGGGACGTCCAAAGCTACGCGATTCAAGGCCTCGTGATTGCGGGGCGAATTCCCGAAGGTGCTGCACTGCTCAAATCCTTCGAACTCTTTCGCAACGCTCTGAAGTCGGTCACCATTATTACGTTTGATGAACTCGGTCACAAGCTGGAGCATCTCCTAGAAGTTCTGGGAACCTCCAATGCGATGCCCGACGAGAAGCTAGACGGAATCGATGCGAAGTGACGCATGGTGTGATCCCGCCTGTGCGAGTTGGCTGTTGCGAACGTGAATCGAAGTGGAATTTGCCAACGCGGCCGCTTGGCGTAGCCTCACAAAAGAGAGATCCAGTGGTGATCGGATGCGTTGCTGCTTTTCAACAGGCTCATCAGATGTGTTACTGGCACTCATGCAACGCGAGACGCCAACGCAGAGGCCAGCGCGCTCAATCCTTTAGTCACCGAACAACGAGGGGTGGTCCGCAGAGTTGCCCTCTGTCGGGCGCGGCCTCCTTCACGACCGCTTCCAACAAAAGGCGGGGTTCGGTGAAATCCACCATCAATTCATTCCGTCTGAGCGCGAACAATTCGGGACCAATTCAGGCACCAAAACCTGGCACCGGGGCACAAAAAAACAAGATATCATATTGAAAATGCAGTACTTTCTGCGAAGATGCAGGTCCAGTCGGACGTTTTCGCTGTACTCTTATACATGCATAAAACTCGTTCAATTTCGTCCAAAATGACCCCTTTTGCGGCCATTTGAGCCTCCTTTCGCAGTCCGATTCATTCTCATTCTGGCAATTTCCGATACCAATTCGGGCACCAGCTTTCCGTCTATTGGAGGTATTTAGGTAGTCAAAAGCCGCTGCCCAAACTTCGCCAGATTCGTCCAATTTCGCCACAATTCAGCTGATACGGCAGTCATCTGGATCTCCTGTTCGCATCTGGATGACCATAGACGAACGCCGCCCGCCGCCGCAGGCGGTGGCATGGGGGCACTTCGCAGTGTGTCGTTATCTTCGGCTGGAGCGGTGCGGAATCGCGAACGCCGTCCTGATATCCTCATAGGACGCCAGCCGAGAGGACGCGTTTGGTTTCGCTGGCCGCAGCTTCTTCGTATGGCCGGTTTCATCGATCGTGATGATTCCAACTCTGGGCATGTCGAGCAGGTCTAGCGCCTGTTCACTGGCTGCGACCGTTGCCGCCGACACGCCAGGCGCGAAGACGAGATAGTAGGATGGCAGGTAGCCGGCCAGCAGCAGTGACTGCGCGAGTCCCTCCGACGAATCCTTCGAACCATCGGACGCTTCTGCCAGATAGAGGTCGGCACCGCCGAGGATTCGACCCCGGGAATGGATCTCGAAGCCGATGCGGCGAAAATGCCTAAGCACCGGCCGGCGAACGATTGTGCTTCCCGCCCCAAAGAACCTTCCAGCGTACTGCGCCAGCGCGTCCTCGCAGCGCTGCACCAAGATGCCGCGCTCCCGCAGCGACACCGACCGGGACACGGCGCTCGGATCGGCCGCTCCCGCCGGGGTCTGAGACAATTTCTTCTGCAGCGCCTCTATGGTCGTTCGGCGTTCGCGCAGGTCAGCGAGCGCATCGAGGCCTGACCTTGGGTCGCGGTCGTAGAGCCGTAGCGCCAGTTCGACCGCACCGTACGACGACGACACCAGGTCCGCGACAGGCACACCAGCGTCGTGGGAAACCTTGTCCAGGCGGTTCATCAGCACCAAAAATCGCTTCAGCACGACGGGCGCCAAACCGGCAGCTTCGCCTGCGGTGTCCCAGGCTTCAGTCCGGCGGCCCCAATTCTGGCTGCCCTCGAACCGCTCCTGCAGCAATCGACCGAGATGATGCCAAGGCAGCCCGTCCTGCCGCGCAGCCCTTAAACTTTCCGTTAACCGGATATCCGGATCGCGACCGGTCATTCGAAGAGTCTCCTTGGCAATCTAGTGAATAATCACTAGACTGGTAGTAACATATTAAACTAGTGCAAATCTGACGGAATCACTTCCTAGTCCGGAGGTCAAGCGACGTGAGCGGCGCCATCGTTCAAAGTTCAAGGTTGTCTCCTTTTGCAGGCCCTGCCTGGATCGGCGCTGCCGACAACCTCATCGCTGGGGCCCGACGGGATGGACGTCAAAAGCGCCTTGCCGAGAAGGATCTCGCGCTGGTTCGGCGGCTCGCGCGCGAGCGGATGATCGCCACCTTCGGCGAGGAAATGAAGCTTCCCTACGAGGCCGAGTATTCCGGCTGGAGCAAGGTCACCGGACCGTCCGTCGACATGCTCGAAGTGATGGTCCGCCGCCTCGTGATGGACGGGGTGCCGATCGATCGGGCGCGCAGGCTCGCGGACGTCGCCGACGCCCAAGAAAAGGCACGCGGCAGGAAGGGTGGAAAGCGCAAGCGCGGGCGCCGCCCGTCCGGCGCCCGTCTGTGGGTCCGGCGGCGCGGCGGAAAGGGCCCGCGTTTCGTCTACATCAAGTATCGGTCGCAGCGCGTATCGACCGAGATCGAAATCGCCGACGACCAGGATGTGGAGAGCCACCTTGGCGCGCTTTACGCTCTCGGCGACTTCGTCGAGACGAAGGTCCGAGAGATCCTCGGGACTGTACTGGTCCGCGACGTAACGATGAAGCGCGTCTATGCCGAATATCTCGACGAGCATTTCCCGGGCAACAATCCGGATGCCCTCGACCGCGATGCGTGGAATCGCGCCGCCGCGATCCTTGAATCCTTCGAAGACTTCAATGGTGATGCCGCGCTGGACAGGATTGGCATCAACACGGGCAGGCAGTACAGCGCCCACTGCACCACCGTTCAGAGCAAGACGCAGGACACCGACGCGGAGGAGGTCAACTATCTTTCGTCGATGACCGCCCGCATCCACGTCGATGTCATGATCGGCGTCGTCAACTGGTTCTGCCGCAAATACTCACTCCCACCGATCCTGATCGATCGGCCCAAGGTGCGCGGCACCGCCTACAAGTATATTCCGTTCGCATACGTCCTGCGGTTGCTGCGGGCCTGCCGGGGGCGGGTTTTCGATAAGGACGGAAGACTTATCGGACGACATGAATTGGCCGAGCGATACGAATGCGTCGAACGGTTCATCTGGCTCTATTTCTACTCCGGCACGCGGAACGCCAATCTCCCCGAGTTGCTGTGGCACTGGGACGAAAAGATCGGGCATATCAGCCTTTCGCTCGGACGCATCGTTCGCCAAGGGCAGTGGGCGACAGTGACCAACAAGCGTCGCGGCCAATCGAAATTCCTCGGTTCCCTCGACCTCCTTATTCCGGGATGGGAGGCGAAAGACCGGAACGCGCGCGGCAAGTCGAACGTGCTCTACCGCAACGTTCTTCACGACGCGGACGGCAGGAAGCTGGCCAAAAATCGCATCGCGGCGCTCTTTCGCGAGGTCCGCGAGTTGGCCGGGCTGAAGAACGTGACGCCCCACATGCTCAAGCATGCCGGTGTGACGATCTGTACCCATGCGGGCATGGATCGCATGAGCATTTCCTACGCCTATTCGACCCATCCCGATACGCTCGAGCGTTACTACACCCATCTGAACGAGGAGTGGAGCACGCCGCGGGTGTTCGAGGATCGCGATCTGCTTTTCTGCAACCTCCGCAAATTCTCGGAGTGCCCCCTCATGGCGGTCGCAGATGCCGCCTGACGTCCCCGAACGCCGCCCTCTTCCGCTCGCCAGGCGCGATATTTCGGTCGCCGACATCTTCGTTCTCTTGCAGGATGGCTTCTGGCTGCGACGCCACCTCTCCTTCAACCCGGTATACGCCGCGCGTCAACGACTGGTGATGGGCTTTCATGCCCTCGCCGGTTTCAAATCCCCAACGATTAGCACGATCACCTTCGAGAATTGCTTTCCCGAGCGGCGGTTGATCAAGGTGGCCTTCCGCGACGAGCTACTCGACGTACCGATCACGCCCGCGCTTGCGCTCATCTTGAGCGACTGGATGAGCAAGCGTCCGGCTGGAGCATCGACACGGCTCCTCACCACCGCAGACGGCCCGATCGAGAGACAGACTCTCGACGCAAGCCTGTGGGCCGCTGGCGAGACGTTCGGGGTGGGCCACAATCTATCGGAAATGCTCTGCGGTTTTTTCGAGAAAAATCTTACCGGAGAAGGCGCTCCGACCGGCAGCGAAGACGCGGTGGAAGCCTACCTTCGGCGTCGAATGGCCGGCGGCCAAACGTCGGCGGTCAACTTCCCAGCGCTCCGGCGGCTGATCGAATGTACCGATCCCTTTCGCGACAGCCTCCGGCCATTCGGCGATATCGCCTTGGAGAAGCGGGATGCATTGTTCGCGGCTTCGACCCTGCCGCCGACCTACGACGCGTGCCTCTCGGCAGGGTCATTCCTGGGAAAGCCGAAGCGCGATCTGACGGCGGCGCACCCGTTGATCGCGGAACTTTCGTCCATGACCTGGCCCAAGAACCGCCGCGAACGGGCGGCTGCGAGAGAGGCGGCCTATAGGAAGCACCAAGCGGAGATCAACGAACTCGTGGATTCGGGCAAACTTCCCGTCCGCCAGCTCGCGCGTCTGTTCGGCATGAGGCGGGAAAGCTTTACCAGGTTACGCCGGTACCTGCGGAATCGATCCGCAAGGATCGGGGAAGATGCTCCTCCCGCGCACCGGTTTGCCGATCCAACCTGTGCGCTTTTTCCCTCGGTCGCGGCGTTGTCGCGCGTCACCTGGTCGAAGAACCGGGAGGAACGTCTTGCCAAACGCGGGCCGTTATTCGCGACGTACGGCCGCGACATCGAAGCGCTGGTTGCGCAGGGTCGCCTTCTCATGAAGGAGGCCGATGCGCTGTTCGGCTTCGCGAAGAACGGTTTCAGAAATCGCCTCGCGCGCTCCGATCGAGAAGAACATCGCGGACGTCCCGACCACCGAGCGTCCCGCGCGCTCCGCGATTGCTCGTCCGACGAGCGGACTCGTCTTGACAAAATCGCTCTCACGAAGTGGCCCGAGACGGAACGTCGCATCGCGTTTCGCCGCGCCCTGTTGCGCAAAAACGCGGGGTTCGTCTTCGCACTGATTGAGGCCCGCAAGCTCCGCGTATCTGACGCCGCATCGCTTTTTGCGGTTTCGCCGACGAAGCTCTCGGAGCTTCGCGGGGAATTCAAGGCTGGCACCTTTGAGCTGGCCATTGGCGCCGACCGTGAACAGGATCGCTATTACTGGCGCGAGATCGTGATCAGGGAGATGCCGAACCGGCCAGAGGGCCAGGGCGATCGGGCCTTCTGTATCGAACTGCGCAAGAAGTTCGGCCTTCGTCTTCCATTCGGTTTCGTCCGGACCGTTGTCCGCTCGATCGGGAGGAAGCCGGCACCCGCGAGACATGTTCCTCCGACACGGGTGGATCGCACTCCGGAAGAGGAACAGCGGATCTCGCTGATTGCGTCGGTGCTGTGGACGAAGAACAACCGGTCGGAGCAACGGCGAGAGATTCTGAAGGAACACTTTCCATTCGTGTTCGAGATGATCGACGCACGCAAGCTGACCATGCCGGAAGCTGCACAGCTCTTCCGATGTCCGATTGGCCTGATGACCGAACTGCGTTCCGATTATCGGGCCGGTGTATTCGACTGGGCCATCGCGCCTCCGGTCTCAGCAAGCGAGCACGCCGAATGGCTCGCGCTCATCCGACGCGAGTGGCCCAAACGACCGGATGCGCAGACGCCCAATGAATTCTGTCGCGCGTTGCGCAAACGGTTTGGCTTTCCGCTACCTTTCGCTTCTATCAATGGCTTCCTCGCAGGGCAGCGGAAAATTTACCCTGCGGACCCATCGCTCTTCACCGTCAAGGCAGGCCGGGTGAAGCCGGCGCTATCGATCGCTGACAAGGCATGTCTTGCCGCCATCACCAAGGCGAAATGGTCAAAAGCGGACGATGTCCCTGCATTTCGACGGGATCTGTTGCGGGCGCATTTTCCGGTCATCGCGGGCATGCTGCGCGACTGGAAGCTGAATTCGGAACAAGCCGGTAAACTATTCCGGCTCAGCCCACAGCGGTTGCAGCGGCTCTATTCCGAATATCGGAACGGAACGTTCGACCTTGCCATCGCCGAGCCGCTGTCACGCGACGAGTTCGCCAAGTGGCATGCCTTTCTGGTGGGTCAGATTGCGAAACGCGGCGGCAGGGTCGACAACGTCACCGAGTTCTGGCGAACGTTGAGGAAGGAGCGGCGATTGCCACTCTCTCTGGGCACGGTCAGATCGGCTCTAAAAGCAATGCACCGCGATACTGCACAGTTTACGGGTTGCGCATTGGCCGCGTGACGCTAGAAGCGGCCGCACTGCTCGTCGATGCTTATGTTCATTTCGAACGCGTTTGGCCGGAGCCTGCCATCCTGGTTCTTTCCAACTCCAGTGCGCGTTTGGCGCGAACTTCTGCGACCGACCTTGGCACACTATTCTGTTGTCCTGGGCTGACGGGCTCATTCTCGCGACGGGGCCGGCACTCCGACATGCGGCCGATGGCTCGCTTGTTGGTCAAGAGCTTCCCCGCGATTTCCGCGACCTCCAATACCTGATCGCGGACGGCGGTGCGCAGGCTCGTTGTGGTGAGCGGCCCATCTGGCCAAAACAATGCGCTCGCTTCAGCAAGCGTCATTAATTCGTCGTCCGACCAGTCCTCAGGAGTTGGCCGTCGTCTGACGCGCTCGGGCATCTTTGCGTTCGATTGTAGCCCGCCCATGGAATGCTCGCCTGTCATTTTTGTTGGTCCTCGCCTTGAAATCTCGACATTGCGATCCGAGAGCCGCTACCGCAGCGCCTCGCTATCGGGTCGTCCCTGCTCTTTCGCAGCCTTGGCATTCGGTGCACTCGCGCTTGTGGGTTACGAACTTTATCGGTGACAATAAGTAACCTACGATGCTGCTGGTCACAAGCTGAAATGGACGCAGATCCGCATCGAAGCGGCAGCATGGTTAACCGAGATCGAATGTGCGGTGTTGCGATGCGTCGGACACTGGACACAGAAATTTCCACGGTGCTAGGTGATTCCCAACTCGGCGATGGTGTCGCGAGGATTTGCAAAGGATGCCGGCGCGCGCAGAACACAAACAGCATCGCGTGCTTTTCCGGGGAAATCCACTTAAGTACGGCCGGGCTCCGGATAGTACGCCTTTGGCGACTCGCTTAAGATGTCTGCATCTTATGATCCGGAAGTCCTCGCCCGAAAGCATCGCAGAGCAAATTGTGAACTTTCCCGACCGAGTTGAGCCTCATGCGAACCTGACCTTTGAGGTAGTGGACGACCTCGTCGGCGCCCATGCGCGCGGTCGTCTTACGGAACAAGCGAGGACCCGTTACGCCGCGGCGGAGGTCTGCCCTCTCATCGAGCTGATGTTTGAGAAAACGAATGGCCGCAGTGGCCCGTTGTTGCGCAGTGCGTGGCTCGATGACGAAACGCAGATAGATTTGCGGATGGCGCTCTCGGGTCGGCAAAACTCGTGGTTGGATCAGGCGGGCCGTCGCGGCTTCCTGCGTACGATCTTCGATCCCTTAAATGAAGACGACGATGTCCAACGCAACCGTTTCCTGATGGCGGCGCGGGCCGCGGCGGAGGCGGCGGGTCTGGACAAGCGGACGGCGCAATGTCTGGCGGCCGCACTTCGCGAGCTAGAATCCAATATTCACGAGCATTCGGGCCGCGCGGCGTCCGGCATACTCGCATTTCAATCGCAGCCGACATTGTTCGAGTTCGTCGCGGCGGACGGCGGAGTGGGAGTGCTCGCGACGCTCCGCGAGGCTGAAGAATTCGGTGATCTCGCCGACCACGGCCTAGCAATGCACGCAGCTTTGCAGGAAAACGTCTCGCGCCACGGCCGTGGGTCGGGTCACGGCCTAGGTTTCCGCGATCTCTTTCTCGGGCTTGCGCATTTGAATGCGGATTTGCGTTTCCGTTCGGGGGACCACGCCCTGCTGATCAGCGGACCTCAGCCCGAGCTAAAAACCGCGCGGCTGGCGCAGAAGACCCCGTTTCAAGGATTTCTGGCGGCGGTGCGCTGCCGACCGATGATGCCGGGTTCTTCTACGCGCCATTAAGAAAACCATCGACGCGCGCCCGCATCGTCGCGATGTTGTCGGCCACCAACCCGTCCACCGGTTGTCCGGTCAATGTGAGCTCGGAGACCTTCCGCATCTTGCCGTCATTGGCAACGTAGATCCGTTGGCGGTGGACAGCACCCATGAACGCCGAAGTGTCGATGTAAGTGATCTTTGCATAGGCGGCGGCAAGCATCGGCAGGGCGGTGATGCCGCCAACCATGATTAGGTTGAGCGGACGGCCCACGCGACCCGCCAATTGGGCCAGTTCGGCGAGATGGAACAAGCGTCGTTTCCTCCAAGATGCGCCGGTCTTGAATTCAAACGCCACTTCGCTCACTTCCTCGCGCTCACCGATGAATCTCGCGAGGCGGCGATAGTCCTGTGGCGTGCGCGCGTTCAGGTGATAGGCGCCGGGCACGCCGCCGGCGACGATCTCCTGCCACGCGGTGCCGATGCGCTTCATGTTGTACATGTCATTGTAGCGAACCTCGTCGGTGAAGATCGAGTAGTTCGGCCCGGTGATTAGGGAGATGCCGAGCGCACGCAACGCTGCGATGACCGTGCGACGTTGGTCGCTGAGCCCCCACCACGCTTCGATCGGCTTGTCGCGTCCGCTGCCGATCAGCACGATGCGCGTGCCCGGCGCGATGCCGAAGGTAGCCTCGATGTGCGCTCGGCTGGTGAACGCAACGCTGCCGTCGGACCGGTAGAATCGGCGCAGCGGCAGGGCGACTGCCGGTATGTCGAGCGGCAAGGCGCGGCGGTTGCCGTGATAGATGTAGGGAACATAGGATGGAATGCCGGTTGCGGGGCAGGGCTGCGTGCGTGGTAGATTGTCCAGCTCAAGCCCGTTGATTTCGCGCATACGCTCGATGAAGCCCGCTTCGTTGCGCGGGCACATGCCGTCGCAGGTGGTTGGATCGCCACAGCAATCGTCGAAGCACCAATATGAGTCCTGTTTTTTGCGCACGCCGCCGCATAGTTCACGGTCGATACAGGCGGCGCATCCGAGCGCCATCGGCAGTGCATCGCCTTCATCCCACCGGCGCCGCTCGCGACGTAGGCTCCGGGCAACCTCCTCCTGTGTCGGGGGCGTCAGTCGCAAATGCCAATCTCCACGGTCTGACTGATGGGTTGCAGGGACTTAATCTCGCCCCGTGCCACACCCGCCCCTGAGTTCAGGTGCGCTACAAATTCAGCGGGTGGGCTAACACATTCGGCGATCACGAGATTGCCGCGTTGCGCCACGATCTTGTCCTTCATCATGCGGAGCAGTATCCGTTCTCCCACCATCACCTCGGCACCGCCGCAGATGTCCGCGATCGCAGTACGCGAGACAATCGCCATGTCGCGTCCGAAGAGCTTCGGCGTGCGCATCTCGATGGCGCGGCGATCAAGTGCGCGCGTGAAGACTGGGGCCGTCAGCCGGATGAAATCGAGTCCCATTAATTCACCTCTAGAACAGGCCGGTACTTCTTGGTCCGGCCTTGCAGGACTTCTACGACCAGACTTTTCGCGGCTAGAGCCGTGAGCCGGTTGTTCCATGCGGTCGGACCTACAGCATCGACGGTCCGCGATTCAGCATGTAGCTGGGCAGCGGTCGTTTCGCGTTTGCGGCTGACGAGGGTGAGCGTTTCTTGAAGCTTGTCCTCGAGATTTCCGCAAAGCTGTACGTCGCGGATATGCCCCTCGGTATCGGTCCTACAAGTGAGCAATGCATCGCCCGAGCGGCGCAACATCTCCTCGATCTCCTCGCGCACGATGTCGGAAAGATTCGCGGCAACGGCGTAGCCCGGCGGATGGCGAAAACGCAGGTGATCGCGCAGCGGCAGCACCACCTCGCTGAGAAAGCTCGAAGTGGCGAAGTCCACATTACGGAAATCAAGCAGGACTAGTGTGGGCTCGACCATTTCTGGCAGCGCCTCAAGGGCTGTGACGAAGGCGCGTTTGCCCGTGAGCCGTCCCGCCAAGATGGGCTCGTTGCCGGGTCGAAGCATGGGAAGGGAAAGATTCTTCATTTATCTCACTGCGATTAGTGAGATACATATAGGGGGTTTTGCGCCCCAAATGCAACTAGATTCTGTATCACCCCAAAACCTACAAAGATTCAAGCAGTTGCCGGATGCATCTTTGGCCCTGCGGTGCACCCGTACGGAGCGCCGCGGCAGGCGAGCCTGCGATACCCCGAGTCGGTTTAGTAGACGACCCGCTGCGTTCCAGCACGGAGCTTGGTTACGAATACTCAGGTCACAGGGAATGGGCGAAGAATGCCACGGCATCAGGCAACCCACTTTTTTACGGGGTGTATTCGGGGGTTTGGTTGCGGAAACCGAATATTGGCTCATCCGACTCCTGCGCCCCTCCTGTGGGCACGTGGCCCGCTCCAGGTGGCATTCACTTGGGAAATAGCGGACGCTTCTCATGAAGCTGGATCCACTCCAGAAGCTTGGACTTTCGCGCGTAGAGAGTGCTGCCGACTTTGAAGGCGGGGAGTTCGTGGTCTTTGGCGAGATGGTAGACTCGCCTCCGCAGGCGATCATCCACTGCTCCAAATAGGAACTCCGTGATCTGATCCCCTCCGGCCAATAGATCACCACTCCCGCGCTCCTCATCCCCAGGGTCGCGCATGATCATGGCGTCCTCAAGCACGTCGCGATGTCGCGCAACGCGCCCTCATCGCACTCACGAATCTGCCTGAACTTCCGCTGGCGCTTCTGGCCGTAGATCCATCCCTCCGAAAACTGACCATGCACGCCGACCGTAAGCGAAGCGAAGTATTCTGGATAATGGACCGTGAATCTCGCATAGATTCCGGTCTCCTCGCCCCTCCGTGCATGCGGACCGAAATGTTGACGAAGTTCTTCCTCCCTGTCGAAGAGCTCGATTGCTGCTGCCAGTCCGTCGACGATCGTATGTGACGGCTCCAGTCCGAGTGTGAAGAGGGGTCCCATCCGTGCTCTGTCTTCGTGAGGTATCGGCCGTCGTACACGGACGCCGTGTGGCGATGCAGGAAGGCTCTTCAACGCGACGAGAGTCGAGACACTCTCCTGCACCGATTCCGAGCCAAAGACGGCGCAAACAAGAGAGGCTGCGTCGGCGGCCGTCATGCGCGGAGCAGTGATCCCTCTTCCACCGGTCGTCACCAAACTCGGCTTGGCCTCGCGCAAGTTTCTCATATGGCCAACAATCTTGGGCACGGGTCGGCCCGTGACCGTCGCTATGCACTCCACCAATTCACGAGAGTTTGCCATTAACCAAGCGAGTTTAAAGGGTTGACCGGCGACATTGCTAACTGTGATATACCCATTAAGTAAATGGGATATTCCCAGTAAGAGGCGGTGTCAAGTGGCAAGTATCCGGAAGCGTTTTGTAACCAACCCGAAAACAAAGAAGAGGACCGTCTCTTGGCAGGTCGACTATCGGGACCTGAAAAAGAAGCGCAGGCACCGACAATTTGCGACGCGCCGAGAGGCCGACGCATGGCTCGTCACGGCGCGCTCGGAGATCGCGGAGGGCACCCACGTGCCCGCCGGCGAATCCCCTACGTTCAAGGAAGCTGCGGATGCATGGATTAAGGACTGCAAGCGAAACGGACTAGAAAAGACGACGATCGACGTCTACGAGCAGCGGATGCGCGACTACTCGGTACCGCTCATCGGCGATCGCAAGATCGGCGAACTCACCGTTGCCGATGCCAATACTCTCTATGAGGACGTGCTGGAAAAATCGCTGTCCAGGGAGACTGTCCGGCGCGTCCGCATCGAAGTGGGTGCCGTGCTCCGCTATGCCCAGCGGAAGGGATGGGTGGTCAAGAACGTCATCTCGCTCGCGCCCTACAAGCACGGCAAAAGGAACAAGAAGCGTCCGCCGATGCCGCGGCTCGAGGAAGTCCGGTCGATGATCGACACGACGACAGAGAACTGGACTGACTGGCTCGCCATGTTGTTCGTCCTCGTTTTCTGTGGCCTGCGCGGTTCCGAGCTCCGCGCGCTTTGTTGGAGCGACGTCGACCTCAAGAATAACAGAATGTCCGTGAC
Source organism: Bradyrhizobium sp. G127 (assembly GCF_021502575.1). NCBI lineage: Bacteria > Pseudomonadati > Pseudomonadota > Alphaproteobacteria > Hyphomicrobiales > Nitrobacteraceae > Bradyrhizobium > Bradyrhizobium sp. G127. The sequence continues at coordinate 519,430 of NZ_JAKFGN010000001.1, read as the reverse complement.
AAGGCGCGCCGACCGCTGGGGCAACATCGGCTCGCCCAAGTCGGATGCCGGGACGCGCGATATCGTGTTTCCAAAGATCGTCGCCAAGGCGCTCAAAGAGTGGAAGCTGCGCTGCCCGAAGAGCGACTATGGCCTAGTCTTTCCGACTTCGACCGGCACGGTGCAGAACCATTCGAACATCATGAACCGCTGGTTACGCCTCGTCCAAATCGAGGCCGGAGTCTGCAACAGGAAGGTTATCGTCGACAAAGACGGAACAAAGACGGTCAAGCTCGTCGCTAAGTACGGCATGCACGCGCTGAGGCATTTTTGCGCCTCGGTTTGGATCGAAGCCGACTTCTCACCAAAGAGGATCCAGACGATGATGGGCCACGCGTCGATCGACCTCACCTTCGACACCTACGGCTATCTGTTCGAGGCCCGCATGGATGTCGAGAAGGCGACGCAACGCACCCAATCTATCGTGCTGGCCAGTTGATGCTATCGACGACAGTTGCGTTTAAACACAAGAAAATGCATGGCTGAAGTTATCATCGCCGCTTTTTTTGGGGCCGTCCAAACATCGAAGCCGGTATGCGGCGGTTTGAGCACGCTGGCTGGCGGACGAGAGTCAGTCAACTGGGCAACGCCAAACAGATTCCGGCGTGTGCATCAGTTAGCAATAGATCACGAGACTCCAATGCCAAGCGCCGTATGCGATCTGTCCCAAAGCCAAGAACTCTCGCGACAAGTTGAGGAAGGCCACCTGATCGTCTCTTCCCGCAAAACACCAGTCGCCGGCTAAGCGGCCGGAACGGGTGGCCTTCGTGCTTCGGCACTACAGACTTCCGGCAGAGGATCATCCTTGGTGCAGACGAGCCATTCGCAACCCCGCGTTCGTCCGCACCCTTGTCCCCGCCCGCGATACGATCGCCTTCAAAAAGCAGGGGACGCGTGGATCGCCAACTGCAACTGTCGCCGGTTAGAAGATACGACGATTACACCGATACTGGCTCTGTCGCGGTCGTGCCATCCGAATATTGACCTTGCCAAATGCCTAAAAGCTCCGTCAGACTTACCGACGTGCTGGCCAACCCGAGGAGAATTAATTTACACTCCCTGAACGACCAGAATTATTTCTATGCATCGCTAAGCGCTACTTACACCACCCGCTTGCTCCTTTGTGGGCTTGCCTGGTTGTCTACTCTCCTACACCCACGTTTATTTTGAAGGAACGAAGTTATGTCTTCGGACCAATTTTATTACGGCAGAGACGATATTGAGAAGCTGCTTGAGCGGGAGAAGGAAGAGATTGCACGAGGTCGAGAGCGATACGACGCCAACGAGTGGACAGGCGTTGCGCTATCGGGGGGAGGAATTCGGTCGGCTATCTTTTGCTTAGGAGCTCTTCAGGCGCTTGGCGCCAACGGCGTCCTAAAAAACTTTGACTATATGTCGAGTGTTTCGGGCGGCGGCTACATTGCGTCCGCACTCCAGTGGCTCTGGCGCACGGATGCTTCGAGCGGTACCCAGAAATCCGACTTTCCGTTTGGAGTCGATCGGTCGCTCAAGTCTCACGATGAACTAAAAGATAAGCGGCTTTCTTATCTCAGAAATCACGGGAAATACCTTACACCAGGGAACGGATTGAGTATTTGGTCCATGACCGCGGTCACGATCAGAACTCTTTTTCTGAATCTCATAACCTGGCTGCCAGTCGCGGCCCTCGCGATGTGGGTCTGCGTCGTGATCTGTAGATTGTTCGACACGATTTTGAGGGATATGCCGAACTTCTATTCTCCTATTTTAGTACGATGGCAGTGCGGAGAGTCGTGCGCAAAGACATGGCCTGTGGAGACGTTTTTCGGACTCTCAGCCTTAGCCGGTTTCCTTGGGGTTATATTTTTCACGGTTTGGGCGCTCGGATTTGCATTGGATACGATGATCTCGCCCGCTAAAGACCGCGACCACGTCTCTATATCCAAACGTCGACTGTATTTGATCGTTCAGGCTGCACTCGCGCTCTCCGTCGCCGTAAGCTTGGTTACTTTGGAGATCGCCGTAAAAGCCGGTCCGATTCTTCAGGGTCTTGCGATAACCACCACCGTAGTTGCACTTCTTTTTGTCGTCGTCAGGGTTCTCCAGGTGCGGGGAGCAGACATGTCGATGAATTACGAATGGCGACGGGCTATGGAGGTGGTTGCTGGTAGTTGGCTTCCGCGGATTTTGATTGCCTTCGCTATCTCGACGATTCCTGTTGTGCCGTATCTGTTAGCGAACAATCCCGACCCACTTTTAAAATTGGCCGCCGCCGCCACCGCGGCTGTAAGTGGTCTTGTGTCCGCTTTCGCGGGTCATGGGGCGCAAGCGCAAAACAAGCCGCCGAGCAATGCCGTTCGCTGGATCCTTATGGCCGCGTCGGGGGTGTTTATCTACGCACTAGGCATCGGGGCATACTTAATTGCACAGCTTATTCTTTGCCCGGAGTGTGTTGTCGGATCCGACTCGACTAAGCAAAATCTTTTGCGGGGAGCCGTTCTCGGTCTAAGCGGCGTCGCGATATTTTTGACGTTTCGCACGAATGTAAACTACGTGGGCCTGCATCGTTTCTACCGCGATCGGCTGATGGAAGCTTTCATGCCATCTACGGAGAGCGTTCAAAACAACTTGGTCGGCGCTTCCCCCGACGCCGACCGATTATCGCTCTCCGAACTCTGGCCACCCCGGCTTGACCCGGATGGTTCGAAGCGACCTATCCCCTTCCCCATCCTGAATACGAATGCAGTACTCGTAAACGATCCTGATCGAACGATCATGTCGCGCGGGGGAGATAGCTTCGTTCTGACTCCGCTACACGTGGGCTCCCCGGCGACTGGCTGGGAGGTCACAACACGTCATATTTCCAAACACGGGCCGATAAGCTTAGCGTCTGGGATGGCGGCCTCCGGCGCTGCGCTCAACGCAAATGCGGCCTACGTCGGGGCCGGCGTAACACGCGACCGACTCCTTTCGATTGTTCTTATGCTTCTGAATTTGCGGTTGGGATTATGGGTCGGGCGTCCCAACAAGAGGGAAGCGAAAGGCCGAATCCAAATGCCAAATCATTTCAATCCTGGCTTTCGATACGGCATGACTCTATCTGGATTTCGGAGTGATTCCTCGTTCATCGAGCTCTCGGACGGTGGACACTTCGACAATCTGGGAATTTATGAACTCATACGGCGGAAGGTGTCGATCATCGTTACGTTGGATGGGGAGCAAGATGCCCCGAGCTCGATGCCCGCCCTCTATTCTGTTGTTCAGCGTGTTGCTGAAGACTTTAATGTGCGGATAAACCTCGAGGGACGGCTGGACGAGCTCATTTCTCAACCGCATCCGGGGTACCCGGATGGCGTCCGCTTTGTTCGGAAGCCCTTCTTCGCCGCTCCGATTGAGTATCCTGATGGAAAAGTCGGGGTTCTTGTATATGTGAAACTATCGCTGGCATCAGACGCCAGTTTTGCTGCGAAAGGATATCGCGCGCAGTATCCCGATTTCCCACACCAATCCACCACCAATCAGTTTTTCGTTCCTCAACAAATCGAGGCCTATCGGGATGTCGGCTACATAAACATGAAGAACGCTATTGATACTCTCGGACTTGGCATCGAGTTCGAGCCTGCGAAAATTTTGGTGAGGTGGGACAGACTTACGCTCTACTCGAAAGTCAGAGCAACCAAATCTACCTAGCTGCGGGCTCTAGAGCGCAATTAGGAAAATGCCGCTGAGAAAGAGCGCGACGCCTAGAAAGAAGCTGACGAGTCTCTGTATGAGAACGCCACCCAAGCTATCAAAACGAGTTCTAAGAAATCGCCACGCAACAACGGCGACAAACCCCAATCCGATGTAGATCGCCGAGAGTACTAAATACCGAAGCGTACCCGGCCCGAACGTGTCGTAAATCGAATTCTCGTAGAACTTCGACAAAGAAGTAATGCGTAGAAGTACGAAAGCTAAAAGCGAAGAAGTCCAAATCGCAAGAAAGTCAGCGCTCTCGACGGCCGCGCGCGAAGACGGCGCGAACTTCATAACGAAGAAATAGCCTGCGTAAGGCAGAATCGCGAGTGCCCACAGTCCCACTTCGGCGAGTGACTCTTCACGGCCCCAAACCAATTTCCTACTTGCGGCGAACAGCAGGCAGCCGGCTGCAACGGCCACGATCTCCGCTGCAGCGTGGCGGTAGCTTCCTCCGTCCGCAGGATTCTGGTTGGCGAGAATACTCAAAGCGAAGCCTCCCGGATCGCGCCTATCATTACGCTACTCCAATAATACTCAGTTAAGACCTGGCCAACGTTTCTCTCGCAAGCGGCGATTTGAGGGCGGGGCTTCGCGACCTTCCAAGTCATTGATTCGTATAATATACTCCTGAGGAACCAATGGGATTGCAAAAGTCACACAGGCGTTTCCGTTCGATGTCTGGTATTTGACCACCCGCGTCCGATTGTCAGCCGTTCTTTCAAAAGGAGACGCCACGGGAAAAACCAATCGCCATTCCCCTAGTACTCCGCTCGCGACCACATGCTCATTGAAAGAGAATTGGGCTCGATTGCTGTTTTGGTTCCAAGGCCAACTATCATAGCTATCGTCGTCCGTGCGCACGCAGCGGCGTTTTGCATCGGAGCGATAAGCAAAGTGGAAACTCTTTATGACCTTTTCGACTGCGCGGACAGACGCCGGATCTCGCGCTGGATAATCATGGTAGTCTTCGTAGGCTTGGGTTGGAATTCGTAATCCTTCCCGAGGGAAGTCTGGCACGCTGTCGCACCCCTCATCGCTCTTGACGTCTTTTCGAACCAACAGAACTTTTTTTGTCAGCTCTTCATTGTCGCCGGCCAATGCTGTGCGGTTCGATTTAATGACAAGAATTCCGCGCCTGTCGTTCCCGAAAAAGGGACGAACGACGTAAGCGAACATTTGCTTCTTGGGCGCCGCAAGGTTCAACGCGGAGACCGACGTAAACCGCGTCCAGCCTGCGTCCGTTTGAGCAAAAATAGCGCCGTCCTGAAGAACGTCTTCGGTCAATCCGAGCGCGCCGCAAGTATAATCCTTGGCGTAGGTCGCAGAATGCAGCATCGCTAAGCTGGCTAACGCCAGCACTGCAATAAAAGTCGAAAATCTCATTTTTGAACGCCTGCCGGAAATTCGAAGGCTTCAAGTTAGTAGATATTTATCTCGCGCACAACCTTTGCGTGATAACCTTAAGTTACTCTGAAAACTCAAGAAACAGCCTTAGTGCGCTGAGAACTGCAGGAGTTGCTCAGAAGTTTCGCAACGTAGGCTGCCGCGCAGATTGCGCCTCTAATAGACAATTCCGAGTTTAGCCAACGTCCCATTGTCCATCGTGCCGGTCTCACCAAGCTTATTGATGATTTGAAATGCTCTGAGGGAATTTTGCGTTTCCTGGCTCAACTTTCCGTCGACTGGGCCGCTGTATAGCCCACGTGCCCTCAGCTCGAGTTGAACACGCATAACCATGATCTCCGGGTTCTGCGGTCTGACCGCCGGCGGTGGCCGCGGTGTCGTAGGCGGCGAAACCAGTCTCTGCTGCGGTACCAATTGCATGGGTGGCGCCAGCGACGGCGCCGGTGGTGCAGGAGATGGCAAGGGGGCGACCCCACTCACCGGTGGAAGCGGAGCCGACGTTACGGTCGGCGGGCGGGAAGATGTCGCCGGCGCCATGGTTGAAGGCTCCGTCGAGGTGGACGGCGACGCGCCAGGTGCAGAGGGCGCTGCTGCTTTGGGAGTCTGCTTCGCGCTGTCTGCGGGAGGCGGCGTGTAGACGGGCGGAGGCACATAGAATGGAGCAGAATATGAACCTCCGCTTCCGGAGTAATGACTAGAGTGGCTCCTGTGGCTCGAGTGGCTGCGATGGCTCGAGTGACTTCGGTGCGCTGCGTAAATATCAGGTCCATCGATGTAGTTAGGTCGCTCGAAGGTCAATGGCGAGCCGCTACCACCGGAGCGCAGATCAGTCCCGCTGTGGTCTCGTGACACAAGTGCATTGGCTTGAGACCAAACCGTAACCGTTCCCGCAACGGGCACGGTCCATGCCAGAACGTCCCGAAGAAACTTTTTCCAATCCCTCTTCATGCCGCCGCCGTAGCCAGTTGCGGATGCGCGACGCGGCGCCGCCATTCTTGATCTGCCGATCGAAAAAATCCGCAACAATCGTCCTTGAGTGCACAATCTTCACAAGCGGCCGCAAATTCGTTTTTCCAGTCAGAAATGCTCTTCTTAGCGAACGGCCGAAGGACAGGATCCAACATACAAAGCGGGATGTTATAAAGGGACACCCGCAGTCCCGCTTGGTGCAGCCGACTTGTTCCTGCAAGGATCGTGGGGCCCAATCGCTCTGGATCGTACCGAAGCCTAGGTGCATTTGTGCGGGCTAGACCCATTGGCTCCATGCCCATCAACGCCACATGTTGTACAAACGGAAGATTGCGACTGATGAACTCACAAAGCTGCGTTATTCGCGGGAGCGTCATCCCGTGCAGGACTGTCCGTAGTTCAATGCTGTGGCCATATTCCGCGAGATTATGCAGGCCATGCATTGTCTCAGAGAATGCTCCTTTTGAACCAACCACCTCGTCGTGTAGACGAGCATTATCTGCATAGAGCGGCACGGCCCAAGTGACCCTGCCCCTGAGCTTATCGAACGCTGCGGCGAATTCCCGATCCAGAAAACGCCTCCCGTTCGTAAGAATATGGAAAGTAGTCGTGGGGAGCGATCTCATTCCTGCCTCAAGCAATTCGACAAGGCGCCCGCCGAGCAATGTTGGTTCGCCTCCTGTCAGACCGAGGGTATCGAGATCATGGTCAATTAACGGGAGAAGATCGAGGATCTCATCCACTCGCCAGGAGTCATCGACTTCACGAGGCGGCTGGCTGCACATCACACAGAGGCTATTGCAGTTCTCCGTTAGGAAAAGAGTATTGGCGTTTGCGCCCCTGCGGAAGAGGACATTGATCTTCCCACTCGGCTGAAGCCTGATTACGTCACCGACATTCACTGCGGCGGCGATAGAAAGTGATTGAAGAAACGGTAGCGGAAATCCCGTAACTTCCGACTCGCGAAGCGCGCCGCCGACGCCTATGGACCTCAGTGCCTCAGCTTCAACATCGCAGCCTGAGCGAAAATCGATAAGGACGCGTTCCAACGGCACCCGCAATTCGATCGCCTCGCGGGCATTAAGCACTTTGTAGAGGCCTGGTTGCAACGGACCACAAATTTTGCCCCGTAGATGTAGCGCCAGCGACATTAGGCGCACTCCGCGCGGTCCACACCCGGACTTCCGTGCACCCAACGGTCGAAGGTTCGCATGGTGGCGGGATTTGCTTTGCGCACAATGCCAAAGAGGAGCTCAAAAATGCCGGTGTGACGTCCGCAATGATCGCTCCAGGCACGGTGTCCCGCAGGCTCTCCCGCCGACGAAAGCGACCTTGCCGGATCGGGGCCGCAGTAGTGGACGAAAGCACAATCCGCGCAACCGGGAAGCGACTCTGCAAGGCCGCTGGCTGCGAGAAGATGCATCGCATCGGAATCTATCAGGTCGCGATAGAAATCTTGAACGCTACCCATCCGCAGGGATTTATCACCCATCTCCGCCAGCATCCGCCCCTCGTCGGAGGCGTAAACATCACCATCATAATTATAGACAAGCGTACCGAAACCTGCGCCGACCGGAGAACGCAGATCGACATAGCCAGTTGAATATGAGGTGAAGATGCTCTTTAGCAGAATGGCCGTGTATACCTCCTCGATTTCAACGCCCCTCGCATTTAGATCGAGAATATGGCCCAAGGCGCGCTCGTAGAATGTGAGAAAGGCTGATGTACCGTACTCCATTCGTCGCGCGGCGCGCGCTACGAAACCGAATGGACTGAGCGGCCGCAGAAAGACAGAGCGAAATCCTAGACGAACATACTCGTCAACAATCGCTTCAGGTTGTTCCAGGGATGCCTTCGTTAAAGTCGTCAGCGCCGCAACGCCATCGATGCCAAGAGCGGCCCTCGCCTTTGCGATACCTTCGAGAGTTCTTGTGTGCGAATCTCGCGTTGGCAACGGCCGGTTTCCATTGTGCAGATTGGCCGGGCCGTCGAGCGATGTCGATACGTGAAAATTGTAGTGCTGCAGAAACTGAAGCGCGCGCTCGTCGAGGTGATGTAGCGTGGAAGTAAGTGTGTACCGAATACGCCTCCTTCCATCAACGTTGCGGGCTTCGATGAGTCTGACGATCTGGGATATTCGATCAAATGCAAGCAGCGGCTCACCGCCCTGAAATTCAACAGTGAGATCAGGTGACGGGGATTCGAACATCCGCTCCACAGCGGCAACTGCGACACCTTCAGGCATCTCGGCGCTGCCAATGCGGCGCGAAACCTGGCAATAAGCGCACGAATGATCGCAAGACAGTGTGACGACAAAAATGTGCAAGGATGGCCCGTGCCGCAAGAAAGATTTGCGCGTCCTTAGCTTTGTGGCAAGGAGCCTCACCGCAAGCGAGCGGTCATCCCTACAGAGAATTTGTCGGGCGTCGAGGTCGTCGGCTATCCCAAGGTTTAACGGCTTCAAATTCACAAGCTGATTGAAAGAGCTTTCTTCGAGGAAGGCGTGCTCACCAGCTTCTGATGTCACTAGAACGGTATCCGGAGTCCGTTCGAGGCGCCGGAATCGAAAAGGCATTAGTTGGTAAGCCTCGAGCGAATTGGCAAGCTCGCTCATTTCGTATCGCTCCCGCGGGCTTCGGCGAACGCAGTTCGCCAAATCAGATTACGTAGATCTCCCGTTCTGGCTTCCACGCTCTCACGCACTGAAAAATCGATCACGGCCGAACGAAGTAAAGGCTCAATGCCTTCGACCCCGCGTCGAGGCGAACAATAGACGAAGCGACGGTCATTTTGGTTTTCGATTTTGAAAACACAGAGATGGTCGAGAGAGTAACAAGCCCGCAACAGGGCCTGCTCCGAGTGGACGCGCGCATCGAACTCAACTCGGAACGCAACAGCGTCGTCGCCAGCGTTTGCGGTCACTCCACTCCCCCAGACATATCCCCGCGAGATGCTCGCTCAGGACCATCGGATGCGCAAGTTTTGAGTCTCACCGAGCGCCACCAAGCCTCGTCTACAGGCGCGTTATTTTACTTCGCGGCGGTCGTCCGCGTCAGGCGGCAGCCGACCTCCTCGTGTTGCATCCGTGTTGCATGGAGCAGACGGTACCCTGTGTAACTGCTTGTAATCACACGTACTGCTCGAACCAGGCGGAATCGACGAACTGGCACCAAAATCGGTGCGCGAACAAATGGAGAAAGTCGATAAACGCCCAATTCGCAGGGGTTTCTAGAGTTGAAAGGCTGGCGATCCCGGGAAGACTCGAACTTCCGACCTACGGTTTAGGAAACCGCCGCTCTATCCGGCTGAGCTACGGGACCGGTCGCATGCCTTGCCGCGAATATCGGCGAGGCGATGAGAGATTCCGCACTTCCATACCAGAGAGCGCATGCCGCCGCTACCCCGCCGCGTAGTAAGCGGCCCTCACAAATAAAGAAACACATCAGGAAGGGCGTAACGTCGGGCGGATGCATGATGAGTTGATGGCCGCCAGATCCCGGCATCCTGTCAGCGCCATGGTGACTTCGAGTTCGGCGCGCAGGATATGCAGAACGTGCGCAACCCCCACGGCGCCAGCGGCCGCAAGGCCGTGGATATAAGGTCTGCCAACCAGCACGGCCGCCGCGCCCGAAGCAAGGGCCTTGAAGATATCGCTGCCACGGCGAATGCCGCTGTCCAGCAGGACGGGGGCATGTCCCGCGACCGCGTCGACGATTTCTGGCAGAACATCGATTGTGGACGGCTGTGTATCGAGGGTGCGGCCCCCATGGTTGGACACGACGATGCCGTCCATCATCTCCGCAACCGCACGCCGTGCATCCTCTGCGGTCATGATGCCCTTGATCAGGATCGGAAGGCTGGTCAGCGACCTCAGCCACGCGATGTCTTTCCAAGTTGGCGCCGACGCCAGCAGCGGCCCGCCGAGCAATATTCCTTCGCCGGCCCTGCCAGCGTGTTGAGAGGGCAGGCGCATGCCGCGCAGATTGACCGCCTTTACTCCGGCCGGCAGGCTAAATCCGGCGCGCTGCTCGCGATTGCGGATGCCGTTGACCGGCGCATCCACCGTCACTACGAGCGCGCGATAACCGGCGGCTTCCGCGCGCTGCACAAGGTCGCGGGTGAATTCACGGTCGGGCTGGAAGTAGAGCTGAAACCAGAGCGGTGCCGCAGCCCGCTGCGCGATCTCCTCAAGCGACGTGCTCGCGAGCGTGCTTACGATCATGCAGGCCTGCGCCGCAGCCGAAGCAAGAGCTGTTGCCAGTTCACCATCGGGATGAACCAGTTTCTGGTAGGCGATGGGTGCGAGAAAGATCGGCGAGGCAAACGTCTGGCCGAACAGCGACAGCCGGGTGTTGCCGCCGCTCAGATCGCACAACACACTGGCGCGCAGCGAGAGGCGTTGAAACGCCGCGCAGTTCTCATGCAGCGTCCATTCATCCGCAGCGCCGCCCGCCACATAGGCCCAGGCCTGCTCGCTCACACGGTCGCGCGCGAGGGATTCGTAATCGGCAACCGATGCAATGGATGCAGGGATCTGCTGCAATTTGGCGAGAGGCGCATTCATCGGCCGGTTCTTTCGTCACGTCGTTGCCCAGTCACCTAGCAGATTATGATAAAGTCCGGTAATCGCGCCACCCGTGCCAGTTCATTGCCGCAGCGCGGGCGCCCGCGCTATACTGCTATGACAATCGTCGAAATCGACGTCCCCAGCAGGTATTATATTGTGTCCAGGCTCTCGTTGCGGCGTTTCATTCCTTTCCGTCTTTTCGGCAAACGACGGCAGAAGCAAGCAGCCCGCGAACCGGTTTATCTCAGTCAGCTTCAGAATCTTAGCGACGAGGGGTGGAAAGCCGCGCTCACCAAAAGCCCTGCCGAGGCGGCGCGCTGGGTGCAAGCGGCGGCCACTTACGGCAACACCGACGCTCAGCTTCACTGGGCGCAGATGCAACTCGACGGCTACGGCACCAAACGCGATCCCGAAGCGGCGTTCCGGTGGTTCGGCATCGCCGCGCTGAGCAAGCGTCCCGATGCGGTCAACATGCTCGGCCGCTGTCATGATCTCGGATGGGGCACGCCGGTCGATTACGCGAAGGCCGTGGAGTGTTATCGCGCCGCTGCGGAGAAATCCTACGACTGGGCTCAGTACAATCTCGGATGCCGGCTGCTCGACGGCAAAGACGTCGGGCGCGATCCGGATACAGCGTTCGAGCTTTTCACCAGGGCCGTGGCCCAGGGCCACATGAAATCGCTCAACATGCTCGGGCGTTGCTACGAACACGGTTGGGGATGCAAGCAGGATATGGCGGAAGCGGTCCGGTTGTATCGCCGTTCCGCCGACGAAGGTGACTTTCGCGGCCAATACCGTTACGGCCAATTGCTGCTCGATCGCGGCCTGGTGGACGAAGCTGTTCCGTTGCTTCGTCTTGCAGTTGCGACGACGCCCGTCGAGATGTGCGGCGACATCGCAGCCGCGCTAATGCAGCATCCCGAGTTACGGCTCCGTGAGATCGCGGCCCTCGCGCAGGCGCGCGCAGCTAATCCGTGATCACCATCGCCCAGAACATGCGATAGGGCGACGCTGGATTGGCGACGGATGCAACGCCGACCTTGCGCGCGCCGGGCATCAAAAGATTTTCGCGATGGCCCGCGCTGTTTTCCCATTGCTTGAGAGTTTCCTTAAAGCTCGTAAAGCCGGCTGCGATATTCTCAGCCGCCTTCGACTTGCGCAGCCCCGCCACACGCGAGGTAAAGCTGCCGCCCGCCGTATGACTGACCGTTCCGCTGGATGCCATGGCTTGCGCCTGCCGGAGAGCGACGGCGTTCAGGCGGCTGTCGATCTGAACCGATGAAAGCCCGTGGGCGCGCCGATACGCGCTGATCTGACTTGCATAGTCCGCTGCGATGGCAGGCGTCAGCAGACCCCAGGCGAAGACAGCGATGAGGGAAAGGATTTTCATCTTTGAACCTTCGTTAAAGATCGACAGCACGCAGAGTTCGATGAACACCCATTCATCGACATTAAAACTACGGCCGATTTCGCGAGGCCACATTTAAGAGCAACTTTTTACTCTCAATTGCGTTTCGTGATTCAATCATAGGGAGGAGAACATGCATAGGGAGGAGAACATGAAACTCAAACTTGCGGTCATCGGTCTGGCTGCGTTCGGAAGCGCCGCACTTTCTGCCGGCGGCGCATCGGCGATGCCGAATGGCTTGCCTGCGACCGCGGATACCATGAAGAATGTGGAACACGTCCCGCTGGGTCTGCAATCCCTGGGGACGGTGCTGGTGGCGTCCGAATTATTATAGAGCATATGGTTACTATGGAGGGCCGCGTTTCTATGGTGGACCGCGTTACTACGGACGCGGCTGGGGCTATGGCGGCGGCTGGCGCGGCCGGCACTGGTAGGATAGCAAGGGAGGGCAATCGCCCTCCTTTTTCATTCACCGGATGATTGTTCTCAATTTTCTAAAGTTGCGCAGGACATCCCATGCCCGTTGAAATCAATGCCCTCGATCATCTCGTGGTGAACGTCACCGATGCCGAGAAATCCGCCGTCTGGTACGCAAGCGTACTCGGCATGAAGCGGAGCGACTTCGACCCCGGCCAGGGCGAGCCGAAGCGCATTGCCATGCTGTTCGGCGATCAGAAAATCAACCTGCGTCCGGTCTCGACCAGCAAGGACAAATGGTTCACGGCGGACCACGAGGCCGCGGGCAGCGACGATCTTTGCTTTCTAACCAAGGCGTCACCGCAAGAGGTTGTCGATCACCTCAAGAGTTGCGGCGTCGCAATAGAAGAAGGTCCCTGTGAACGGCAGGGCGCGAGAGGAACGATTCTCTCTGTCTATTGCCGCGATCCGGACGGAAGCCTGATCGAAATCTCATCATACGCGTAGCGCAGCACGCTGTTGCGGTTCCCGCCCGCTCTCGCGGGACAAGCGGCTCCGCTTGAACCCATCCTGCCTTGTAACCGTCATGGCCAGCAACTAGTCTTCGTCCGGGGCTGAAGCGACGACAGGAGACGACCATGGGTTTGCTCGACATTCTCAACGGTATGCAGAACGGCCCGCGCGGACCGAGCGAGCCAAGCAAGGACAGCGGCGGCATGTCGCCGATGACCATGGCCATCCTCGCCCTTCTTGCCTACAAGGCGGTCAAGCATCTCGGCGGCGGCAAGACGAGCCCGGCCGGTAATTCACCCTCCGCTCCGCCCCCGCAGCAATTGCCCGGCACGACAACAGCAAGCACGGACGGCGGCGGCCTCGGTGGTTTGCTCGGCGGCGGACTTGGCGACCTGATGAAGGGCCCGCTGGGTGGCGCGCTCGGCGGATTGCTTGCAGGCGGCGCGGCCGGCGGCGCGCTCAGCGGCGGACTCAACGATCTGCTCAAGCAGTTTCAGGAAAGCGGTCACACCGAGACGGCGAATTCGTGGGTCGGCACTGGCCCCAATAAGCCGATTTCACCGAACGATCTCGCCGGCGCACTCGGCGCGGAGGATATCAATGCGCTGACGTCGCAAACGGGCCTGTCGCGCGATGAGTTGCTTTCGGCTCTCGCCAAACAGTTGCCCGATGTGGTCAATCAACTCACGCCCGACGGGCGGCTGCCGACCGAACGCGAAGCCTCACGCTGGCTTTGATCGACGCGACGGGCGAACGTGGGGGCTAGATTTTCCGCACCACGTACGGCCATTCGAGATTTCATTCATAGAGGATATCGGCAATGCTTTACGTGCTCTTTGTCGGACTGATCGCGGGCTTCGTTGCCCGGCTGCTGTCCCCCGGCCCGAATAATCCGACAGGTTTCATCCTGACCATCGTCCTCGGAATTGCCGGTGCTTTTCTCGCGACCTTCATCGGCCAGGCCATCGGTCACTATGATGCGAACCAGGGTGCGGGCTTCATCACCGCAACCATCGGTGCCCTGGTCGTCCTGTTCATCTGGAACCGGCTGGTGGCGCGCGGCGTCGTGTCCGATCCGGGCAACAAGATCTGAACCGGCGACAGAGCCGGTTCAATCAAATCGGACCGGCCTTTACCAGATAAGATGCGCGCCGGCATCGATACGCATGACCTCGCCAGTGAGGGTGCGCGATGCCGGGCTTGCGAGGAAGCAGACAAGCTCCGCAATATCGTCGGCTGACGCCGCGATCTTGAGCGGCGATTTCTCCGTCACCATGTCGCGGACCATCTTGGCCGCCTCCGCGCCGCGCCCCTTCGTAAACCACGGCGTATCGATATAGCCCGGACAAACCGCATTCACGCGGATGGCGGGCGCCAGCGCGCGGGCCAATGAAAATGTCATGCTGTTCAGCGCGCCCTTGCTCGCGACATAGGCGTGCGACGATCCGATTCCGGCGACGCCCGCCACCGACGAGACGTTCACCACGGAAGAAGAGCGCCCGGACTTTTCTGCGCCGGCTTCGAGCAACGCGCGCGCGGCGCGGATCATCTGATAGGGCCCGATGGCGTTGACGGCGAAGATGCGCTGGAAGTCATCGGCTGAGAGACCGTCAAGATTGCCGTGATCCATGTGTTTGGTGGTGCCGGCATTGTTGATCAAGGCATCGAGCCTGCCCCATGGCGCAGCGGCGGCCACGATCTTCCTGCAATCCTCGTCGCGCGAGACATCACCCTGAACGACAACAACCTCCGCGCCCGCTTTCCGGCAGACATCCGCAGTCGCTTCAGCTTCTTTCTGGCTGGATGAATAATTGATCACGAGGCGCGCGCCCTCTTTCGCCAGCATGGCGGCGGATGCGGCCCCCAGACCCGACGCCGAACCCGTCACGATAACTGTCAATCCATCCTTGGCCATCTGTCGTCCCTGTTGCGAGATTGTTGTTGCGGCGAAATCTAATGGTCAATCGCGGCCCGGAACAGCGCTTTTACGCCGGAGACCGCGAGCGAATGGCAGATGTGCGATGCATCGCGACTGCGCGGAATAGGATCGCTCACAACGTCAGATGAAAATCCACGCCGCCGAGGAAGAACGAATGACCGGTGACCGGATAGCCCCGGGAGTCCGCAGCCTTGAGAATCGCCGGCCGATCGCGAACCCTGAATGTGAGCGCGCTCATGGTCTCGGTCTCGCCCTTGTCAAAGCGGATTCTGCAATTGACCAGTACGATCTCCGGTCCGGCACCCATGCTCACAGGCGGGATGCCGACGATGCGGCCCCAGTGATCCGCCAGCCCTTGCGGATCGGGGCTCGTCAGCACCACTTCGGTCAAGGCGGAGGTGACGTCGTCGCGGATGGCCTTGTGCCAGTCGGGGCCCGCCGGCGGATAAGGCCCGCGAATGTTGTCGCTGCCCGCCGTGTGATTGAATTCGATGAAAGCCGCCCGGCAATCCCGTGGATGAAGCTGGACGCCGAGATAGGGCGGGCGGTCGATCACATGAGTGGTGCGCACACCGATGCTGTCAGCGTTTTTCTGCCGCTCGCGCGGATCGGCGCAGGAAAAGATCGCCATGTAGCCGCCGCGGCCTTTGGTCTTGTCGATGAAGCGCCCGGCGGCGGTGCCGTCGCGGAACGGCGCCACCACCTCCAGCAACATGCTGTCGACCGGCAGCAGTGCATTTTCGAGGCCATACTGCGCGACATTGGAATCGCGGTAACAGATGTTCAGCCCCATGATGGCGGCGATGTCGCTGGCCACCGGCTCAATGCGCGGCGCGACAAGACAGATCTGCCGCAGCCTCGGGGGTTCTATCATTGCCGCGCGCTCCGGGTCGCCAATTCCTTCAGTGCCCCTTGAACACGGCCTTGCGCTTTTCCATGAAGGCTTTCGCGGCCTCGCGGTGATCGTCGGTTTCCGAACATCGGGAGTGATGCGCCGCCTCGGCATCGAAGCAGGCTTCGAGCGACAGTGTCTCGGCATTGTTGATGTTGCGCTTGATGTAGCCGAGCGTCACCGTCGGCCCCTGCGCCAGCGACATCGCAAGTTCGGTCGCGACGTTTGCGACATCCGCATCCGGAACGACTTTCGTCACCATGCCGAGCGCCAGCGCGTCCTGAGCGGTGAGCACTGGCGACATCAGATAAAGCTCGCGCGCCTTGGCGCTGCCGAGCATCTGGGTCAGAAAGTATGTCCCGCCGTAGTCTCCGGAGAAGCCGACCTTGGCGAAGGCTGTGGTGATCTTGGCAGACGCCCCGGCCACCCGCAGGTCACAGGACAACGCAATCGACAGCCCCGCTCCGGCCGCCGCACCATCGATCTGCGCCACTACCGGCTTCGGCATCAGATGCAGCAGCCTCGAGATTTCCATGCCGCGCCGGAGAGCCTCGCGCTTCGCCTCATAGGAGAGCGTGGTCTTGTTTTCGGCCATCGACTTGACGTCGCCGCCGACGCAGAACGTGCCGTTGGCGCCGCGCAGCAGGACGGCCCTCACCTCGGCGTCCTCCGCCGCCCGCCGCGCCGCCTCGATCAGGCCCGCCGACATCTCGGCGTTGATCGCATTGCGCCGATCGGGCCGATTCATGGTGATGGTCAAAAGGCCGCGGTCGAGACTTTGCAGAACTGTTCCGGTCATGATGGCGATTCCCTGAAATCGAGACGACGCGTAAAAGCCGCCGCCTGCTACTTCTTGAGCAGCGGGCAGCGCGAAGCCTCCAGCGGCTGGAACGCCTGATCGCCGGGAATTGTCGCCAGCAACTTGTAGTCGTCCCACCGTCCCTTTGACTCCGACGGCTTCTTCACCTCGAACAGATACATGTCGTGGATCATGCGGCCGTCTTCGCGGATCTTCCCGTTCTTTGCGAACATGTCGTTGATCGGCGCCGACTTCATCGCCTTCATGACTGCGGCCGGATCGGTCGTGCCTGCCGCCTTCACCGCCTTCAGGTAATGCAGAACGGATGAATAGATGCCGGCCTGCGCGGACGTCGGCGCGTGCTTGATCTTCTCCATGAAACGCTTGGTGAAGGCACGCGTATCGTCATTCAAATCCCAGTACCAGGCTTCGGCCAGAACGATTCCCTGCGCGGTATCGAGACCGATGCTGTCGATGTCGGTGATGAAAGCCAGCAGCGGCGACATTTTCTGACCGCCCTTCATCAGGCCGAATTCGGCGCCCTGCTTGATCGCATTGATGGTGTCGCCACCCGCATTGGCGAGGCCGACAACCTTGGCCTTCGAACTCTGCGCCTGCAACAGGAACGACGAGAAGTCCGATGTATTGAGCGGATGCTTGACCGTGCCCAGCACCTTACCGCCCATCTTGGTCACGACATTGGTGGTGTCCTTCTCCAGATCCTGACCGAATGCGTAGTCGGCCTGAAGGAAGAACCAGGTGTCGAGACCGGTCTTCACCGTGGCAAGGCCCGTCGAGTTCGCCTGCGCGAACGTGTCGTAGGCATAGTGAACGCTGTAAGGCCCGCACGCCTCATTGGTAAGACGAACCGAGCCGGGACCGCTGAACATGATGATCTTGTTGCGCGCCTTGGCGATCTCGTTGGCGGCAAGCGCCGTGGCGGAAGCCGCGACGTCCATGATCGCCTCGACGCCCTGATTATCGAACATGTCGCGCGCGATGCTCGACGCAAGATCCGCCTTGTTGAGATGATCCGCTGCGATGATCTCGATCTTTCGGCCCAGCACCGTGCCGCCGAAATCTTCCGCCGCCATTTTCGCCGCGGTCTCGCTGCCGACGCCGGTGATATCCGCGTAAAGCCCCGACATGTCGAGGATCGCGCCGAGCTTCAGGGGTGGATTGCCTTGCGCTGTTGCCGCGCCAGAACCCAGCACCAGAACAGATGAAATCACACCAGCGAGAACTGTCTTCATTATATACTGCCTCCCGAAATCGATAGCTCGCCTTGATCGGCGGTATCTTTCATTGCGCCCATCATGGCGTAACCGCGCGATACCAGCAAGCAAGCGGTCATGCAAATGTCGCCGCTCGCCATGTGAGCGTACTTGACTCATGTTATCGACCGGCAACACATTTCGCAGATCGGAATTGATTTCGCCGTATCCGTTTTTGACTTTCGCAAGGTCCGGCCACGTGACGATTGATCGCCGCATCTCGATGACGTTTGGCTGCGCTGTCCTGTTGACGGCTTGCACCAGCGGCGCTCTTCACGCGGCGTGCGAGTTTGCGCATCAAGGTGAAGGCCGCGTCGCCACCGTTCTTGATGCGCGAACGTTTCGCCTCGACGACGGACGCGAGGTGCGCCTCGCCGGCATCGAGCCGATGCAGGAGACCGCGACGCGAGGCAGCGAAATCTTGGCTGCACTGATCGGCAATCGCGAGGTCACGCTGCGCGGTCCGGATGACAGGCCAGACCGCTACGGCCGCCAGCCGGCATTCGTCTTTGCAAAAGACTCCGGGACTTCGATCCAGTCGGAATTGCTCGGCCGCGGCGAGGCCGTGGCGTCGCCGGTCATGACTGACGCGCCCTGCTTCGCCGCGCTGCTCGCCGCCGAAGCCGCCGCACGCTCGGCAAGGCGCGGCATCTGGGTCAGTTCCGCTGCCTTAAAAAACGCGGAAAGACCCGACGATATTTTGGCCGGAAAGGGACGGTTTGCCGTGGTGGAGGGGACGATTTCGTCGGCGCAGCTGGCGGGCGCGACATTTTACGTCAATTTCGGCCGGCGATGGACACGGGGCTTTGCCGTGACTATTTCAAAGCGCATGATGCCGTCCTTCGAAGCCGCCGGGATCGACCTTAAGTCCCTGAAGGATAAGCGAGTTCGGGCTCGGGGTTGGGTCGAGCAAAGGGGCGGTCCGCGGATTGAAGCATCGCATCCGGGGCAGATCGAGTTGATTGCGGCGGCCGTTCCCGTTGTGACGGGCGATGCGGCCGCCAGAGACATGGGGCCAAAGGCGGAAGGCAGATAAGGACGTGGCAGCACCCGCAAGCCAGCGAGACAGGATCTCCAGCCGCATTTTTGCGGCGGCGGCACTGTGCGCTTCGCTGGCGCTCGGCGGCTGCGGCGACCTCGGCCGTTTCCAGACGGCGTCGAACCCAGGTCTGGCGCCGGTCAAACCGAACAGGCCCGCCGCGCAGACCCCGGCGACCGAACGCGAGCACGAGCGCATCCTGTCATCGTATGGCGGAGCCTATGATGACCCGCGGCTGGAGGCGCTGATCACCAAGACGGTTGATCGCCTTGTCGCGGCATCCGAGCGGCCTGACCTGTCCTACAAGGTGACAATCCTCAATTCCGGAGCGGTGAATGCTTTCGCGCTGCCCACCGGGCAACTCTACGTCACGCGCGGTTTGGTCGCGCTGGCCAGCGACACCTCGGAACTGTCGTCGGTGCTCGCGCACGAAATGGCGCATGTGCTCGCCAAGCATGCCGCGATCCGCGAGGATCAGGCCAAGCAGGCTGCGGTCGTCACCCGCGTCGTCGCCGACATGAGCAATGATGCCGACATGACGGCGCTGGCGCTGGCCAAAACCAAGCTGACGATGGCGAGCTTCTCGCGCGCGCAGGAATTCGAGGCGGACGGCATCGGCGTCGGCATTGCATCGCGTGCCAAATTCGATCCGTTCGGCGCATCCCGCTTCCTCACGGCGATGGAACGCAACGCCGCCCTGAAAGCCAACCGCGCCCCGGCCGATCCGCGCTCGCTGGACTTCCTGTCGTCGCATCCCGCGACCCCGGAGCGCGTGCAGAATGCGCAAGCCAATGCGCGCCAGTATGCATCGCCGGAATCCGTCGAACGCGACCGCGACAGCTACCTCTCGGCGATCGACAATCTGGTCTACGGCGAAGACCCGAGCGAAGGGTTCGTGCGCGGCCGCCGCTTCCTGCATCCGAAGCTGGGCTTCACGTTCCAGGTGCCCGAAAGCTTCGTGCTTGAAAACACCGCGCAGGCCGTGGTCGGCGTTCGCGAAGGCGGCACGCAGGCCATGCGCTTCGACGTCGTGCGCGTTCCGTCGGAACAGACGCTTGGGGATTATCTCAATTCCGGCTGGATGGAGAACGTCGACAAGACATCGACGCAGGATCTGAGCATCAACGGCTTCCCGTCCGCGACCGCCACGGCCAGCGGCGATCAATGGCAGTTCAGAATCTATGCGCTGCGTTTCGGCAGCGACGTCTACCGTTTCATTTTTGCAACCAAAGCGAAAACTGCGGAAACCGACCGCAGCTTCCGCGATACGGTGAATTCCTTCCGTCGCCTGACGCTGGCCGAGATTCAGGCGGCGCGGCCGCTGCGCATCAAGGTCGTCACGGTGCAACCCGGCGATACGGTGGAGTCAGTGGCGTCGCGGATGCAAGGCGTCGATCGTCCGGTGGACCGCTTCCGCGTGCTCAACGGGCTGGACTCCCGCTCGACCCTGAAGCCGCGCGAGCGGGTGAAGATCGTCGTCGACTGATCCGGCTTTCGCCCGTTTGATGACCCTGAAACAAAAAGCCCGGCTGCAAAGCCGGGCTTTTTCAATCAGGTGATACCGAAAGCCGATTACGCGGCCTCGTCAGCGGACACCGAGTCATCGCCATCGTCGCTGTCGTCGGCATCGTCAGCCGCCGCATCGGCGCCGGCTTCGACTTCCGCCTTGGCGCCGCGGCGCGGGCTCTTGGCAAGGTTCGACTCGATTTCCTTGACCGCTTCGGTCTCGGTGACGTGCTGAACCACGGCGATCTCGCGCGACAGGCGGTCGAGGGCCGCTTCATAAAGCTGACGCTCGCTGTAGGACTGCTCGGGCTGCGATTCCGAACGGAACAGATCGCGCACCACTTCCGCGATGGCGACGATGTCGCCGGAATTGATCTTTGCTTCGTATTCCTGCGCGCGGCGCGACCACATCGTGCGCTTGATGCGCGCGCGGCCCTTGAGAGTTTCCAGCGCGCGCTTCACCAGCGACGGATCCGACAGCTTGCGCATGCCCACATTGGCGACCTTCGCGGTCGGCACCCGCAGCGTCATCTTGTCCTTGACGAAGGTGATGACGAACAGCTCAAGCCGAGCGCCCGCGATTTCCTGCTCTTCGATCGCAAGGATCTGGCCGACGCCATGCGCCGGATACACCACGAATTCATTGGTCTTGAATCCCTGACGCTGGGTCAGAACCTTCTTAGGCTCCTCCACGCGCGGGGCGGCAGCCACCGGCTTCGCGGCAGGCTTGCCGGCAACGGTTTTCACAGCAGCTTTTGCGACAGGGGGCTTGGCGGCAGTCTTGGACACCGTCTTCGCAGGCTTCGCGGCGGATTTCGCCGGCGCCTTGGCAGACGGCTTGGCAGGCTTTTTGTTGGGCATTGTGCTTCTTTTGTTTTTTGAGGTTGGGGCGGATGCGCGAGCATCCTTTTTCGGCGCGCTACGGCCAGCCGCAGACGCCTTCGTGGTGCCCTTATCCTTGGAACCCTTGTCTTTTATTTTGGAGTTCTTTTTATGACGCGATTTGTCTGACACAGCGCCTATGCGTGGGAACCGCCACGCCCCTGTTTAATGGTTTGTCGGGAACCCGTTAGGGCCCTAAGCGAGGGCAAAAGGGGTTCAGCTCGCGTAATGTGCCCAAAATAGCACATTTCCCGCAAAAATCAATGATTTATGGCCCAAGGCGAGGCTTCGCCCGCCTCAACCGGGGCATTCATCGCCGGTAGGGTTAAAAGTTATCCGCAGAGAAATTTACAGCGCGGCGCGCCGGAGACAAAATCAGTCGCCGGAACCGGGATTGGCGGAAAAATATTTGTCGAACTTGCCTTCGACGCCGTCGAATTCCTTGGCGTCGTCGGGCGCATCCTTTTTCTGGGTAATGTTGGGCCAGGACTTGGCGTATTCAGCATTCACCTCCAGCCATTTCTCGAGGCTGGGTTCGGTGTCGGGCTTGATCGCGTCCGCAGGGCACTCCGGCTCGCACACGCCGCAGTCGATGCACTCGTCCGGATGGATCACCAGCATGTTCTCGCCCTCGTAGAAGCAATCCACGGGGCATACTTCCACGCAGTCCATGTACTTGCACTTGATGCAGTTTTCAGTGACGACGTAGGTCATCCAAGGCTCCGGAAGGGTCTAAATTTCAAGTGTGGCGTAGCGCAGGATGTGGAGCGCCGCAAGGGAAGTTGTGCTTGGGATTGCTGGCAAATAATCATTCCGGGGGCGATTGCAAATCGAGATAGGTCGCCTGCGCGGCGCTGGCATCGCCCCGCCGGTCGCAAAATCCCGCCACCTTCAGGATACGCACCCGGGCATCGAGCGCGATGGTGAGCACATCGTCTTCCTTCACGGAATGCCCCGGAGATGCTTGCCGCATCCCATTGATGCGAACGCGGCCCTTGGCGACCAGAGCAGCCGCATCGGTCCGGGTCCTCACGACCCGCGCGTGCCACAACCACTTGTCGAGGCGCTGACGATCCAAACCCGGTGTCCCGAATCCGAAATTCGTTAGAACTTGCGGCGCGCTTGCGAACGCCGCACCAGATTATTCCTTGCGATTGCCCGCGAGCTGCTCCTTGAGCGCGGCCAGTTTCGCAAAAGGCGAATTCGGATCGGCCGGACGATCGCGCTCGCGCGGCGCGGCGGTGGAGGCATAGGTGCGCAGTGCGGCACCGCCGCGATCGTCCTTGCGTCCATCGCGGCCGCGCTTGTCGAACTTGCCCCGCTCCTGATTTCGGTCCTTGCCCTTGAAGTTGTTGTCGCGCGGCGGGCGACCGCCCTTGTCGTTGCGGGCATCGCGATCAGGACGCGGCGGACGTGCCTGCTGCGC
The DNA here is from genome assembly GCF_021502575.1 of Bradyrhizobium sp. G127. Taxonomy (NCBI): domain Bacteria; kingdom Pseudomonadati; phylum Pseudomonadota; class Alphaproteobacteria; order Hyphomicrobiales; family Nitrobacteraceae; genus Bradyrhizobium; species Bradyrhizobium sp. G127. The sequence continues at coordinate 496,639 of NZ_JAKFGN010000001.1, read as the reverse complement.
AGCCTCGGCGCCTTCTGCCGCGGCCGCAGGCGTGTCGCTGCGCGGCCGGCGATGGTCGTTGTTGCGATCACGCCGGTTGCGGCCGTGGCGCTCGCGCTTGTCGCCTTCGGTTGCAGGCGTTTCGCCTTCCGCTGCTGGGGCTGCGGATTTGTCAGGCCCTTTGTAGCGGCTGCGGTCATGACGCGGCCGGCGCTCGTCGGAACGGCCGCCCGGCCGCCAGACTTCGACCAGTTCGGGCACCGCCGCGACCGGAGCGTCGGCAGCAACCTGATCCGCAGACGCAGCTTCGTCGGTTGCAATTTCAGCGGACTCGGCAACAGCGACCGGTTCGGCAGATGCATCGACGGCAGCAGCCTCAGACGCTGGCTCACCAGCTTCGATGGCCGGCGCAAAATTCACTTCCGGCAAACGCGCAGCAGAAGATTCGGCAGATACCGTCTCGGCGGGGACTGCTGTCTCGTTGGTGATGTCGGCAATGTCGTCCGTTGCCGCCGCGGCCTCGGGTTCAACAGCGACTTCAGACGATACCGCCGCCCCGGTTGCAGCCGGATCGGATTCGGTCACCGCTTCAGTCGCAGCATCCGCGGCAGGAATCTCTGCAGCCACCGCGGACGGCGCCACCTCAACCGGCAGCGGCGGCCGCTTCTCCATGCGATAGCCGAGCGCCTTCAGGATCGAGGCAAAGTCCTCGCCGGCCGATCCGGTCAGCGAGGTCATGGCCTGCGTCGCGGTGAACGAGCGTCCGTCGAACGCACCTGCGGGCTTCGTTCCCGTCGAGCCGGGACGCCACGACAGCGCCGGACGGATCAGATCCGCAAGACGTTCGAGAATATCGACGCGCACTGCGCGGTCGCCCGCGAGTTTGTAGCCGAGGGTGCGGTAGGTATCCTGATTGAGCGCCTTGTCCGCGGGAAACGAGGTGCGTCCGCTCGCCGCCAGATGCTGCGCGCCTGTCAACGCCGCCCAGTCGGTATTGTCGTTCTTCAACGCCATCAGCAGCGACGCGAGGCCGCGCGCGGCCGGCTTCAGCAGCGCGGGCAGGAAAATATGATAGGCGCCGAAGCGCACGCCGTATTTGCGCAGCGATGCACGCGACGGCTGATCGAGATCCTTCATCTCGGCTGCGATCTTCGCGCGCTCCAGCACGCCCATGGCCTCGATCAACTGGAAGGCGATGCCGCGCGCGATGCCGGTGACGTCCTCGGCCTTCGACAGATCGAACAGCGGCCCGAGAACCTTTTCGATATGCGTCTTCAGCCACAGGTCGAGCCGCGTCTGCACCGCATCGCGCGGCGCGCCGGTCAGTCGTTCGTCGGCGATGATGCGGATACGCGGATGCAGGACGCTGTCGGCTGCGACGAGTTTAGCGACCGCATCACCGGTCCAGCGCAGCGTGCCGTCGGACGCCAGCACGAACTGATCGTCCGGTGCATTCGACAGCTTTTCCGCGCGCGCATCGATCTCGCCGGCCAGCGCTTTCAGAGCAGCAGCCTGCAGGGCCTTCGCATCGGAGCCCGCTTCCGCAGATTCCGGCGCGAACATGAATCCGTCGAGACGGCCAATCATATGGCCCTCTACGATCACTTCGCCCGTCTTCCCAATCTCGGTATTCAGCATCGTGTTTTCCCGTAAGCGGCGCATCAATACACTGGTCCGGCGATCAACGAAACGCTCAGTTAGCCTTTCATGCAGGGCATCCGACAATTTATCCTCGACGCCACGGGCAATTCCCTGCCAGTGCTCGGGATTCGTGAGCCAATCGGGGCGATTTGCCGCAAATGTCCAGGTCCGAATCTGGGCAATCCGGGCCGATAATGTGTCGATATCGCCGTCGGTGCGCTCGGTTTGCGCGATCTGCGCGGCGAACCAGTCATCCGGAATCCGCCCCTTTCGCATCAGGAAGCCGAACAGCGTGGTGACGAGTTCGGCATGGGCGGCGGGTGACAGCTTGCGATAATCGGGGATCTGGCAGGCCTCCCAGAGCCGCTCCACGGCGCCGGAGCCTTTGGCCATGTCGCGGACCTCCTCGTCGCGTGCCGCGTGGTCGAGCACACGGATGTCCTCGGCGACCGGTGCACGGGTCAGGGCCTCGTGGTTCGGCGTCAACGCCAGCGAGACCTGAAGTGCCGCCAGCGACGAGAAATCCAGCCGCGTATTGCGCCATTGCAGCACCTTCACGCTGTCGAAGGTGTGGTTTTGCAACGCATTGACCAGTTCCGGCTCGAACGGCGCACAGCGTCCCGTGGTGCCGAAGGTGCCGTCTCGCGTGGCGCGGCCGGCACGGCCTGCGATTTGTGCAAACTCCGAAGGCGTCAGCCGGCGGAACTGATAGCCGTCGTATTTTCGATCGGAGGCGAAGGCCACATGATCGACATCGAGATTGAGCCCCATGCCGACGGCGTCAGTGGCGACGAGATAATCGACGTCGCCGGACTGGAACATTTCCACCTGCGCGTTGCGGGTGCGCGGCGAAAGCGATCCAAGCACGACCGCAGCACCGCCATGCTGACGCCGGATCAGTTCGGCGATGGCGTAGACCTCGTCGGCGGAAAACGCGACGATCGCGGTACGCCTCGGCTGCCGCGTAATCTTGCGGTCACCGGCGAATTCGAGCTGCGACAGCCTCGGCCGGGTCACGATATTGGCGCCGGGCAGCAGCCGTTCGATGATCGGCCGCATGGTCGCGGCGCCCAACAGCAGCGTCTCGTCGCGCCCGCGCCGGTTCAGGATCTTATCGGTGAACACGTGACCGCGCTCGAGATCGGCCGCGATCTGGATTTCGTCCACCGCCAGAAACGAGACATCGAGATCGCGCGGCATCGCCTCCACGGTGGAGACCCAATATCGCGCCCGCGGCGGCTTGATCTTCTCTTCGCCGGTAATCAGCGCGACGGCGTCCGCACCGGCCCGCGCGGCAATCTTGTTGTAAACCTCGCGCGCCAGCAAGCGCAGCGGCAGGCCGATGATTCCCGACGAGTGCGCGAGCATCCGCTCAATGGCGAGATGGGTCTTGCCGGTGTTGGTGGGACCGAGCACCGCGGTGACGCCGGCACCAGGGGCACGGTCGTTCGAGAACAGCGGCGCGGAAGACGACAGGGGCATTTTCAAAGGGTCCGCATGACGCACACGACGCGGACGCCGCAGCAGGATTCTAGAGAAGTGTCTCACAATGCGACGCTTTTCGCGTCATGGCTTAAGGTTTGGAACGGGCACGGAACGAAAGAAGCCCGAATCGCTGACTCGCGGTGCGGCTGCAATGTTCACCGCAACATGTCGCACAAACACTCCGCTGGCGATACTAGATGAGGTTCAGGCGCGCTCCTTACCCGCCGGGATTGCGTTGAATTCGTTAAGACCGGAGTCGAATCGGATTGGCCGAAGAGTCAACACGATTCAGGGTGAGATTCTGCCGCCAAACTGTCCTGGCCGGTCATCGCCAAACCTTCAGCGGATTCAGTTCGTCTTGGCGGTCTTCTGCACCGAGATGAATTCCGTCGCCTCGATCATGCCGGTGCCGAGCGGGGTCGGAATCGTGATCCTGAAGGGAGCCAGCACCCGCGTTCCGGCGATCGGCGCAAACCAGATTTCCATATCGCGCTGCGCGGCGACGTACTTGATCGAGACGCGATCAGGTACGTAGCCCGCGATCGGCGTGAAATAAACAGCACAAACGAGCGCGGGGCCCCGATAGCCCTTCTCCGCCTTCACCGTATCCATGCGCTTGAACTCGAAGCGCAAGTCGTAGCGCATTCTGCCGTCGAAGACCGGCATGGTCTTGCGGCAGGACTCCGGGCTGAGCAGGTCGCCGGTCCCCGCCGCGCGCAGCAATGAGCCCGTCATCGGATCGAGCACGCTGCGGCGGTGCGCATCGGTCACCGGAATCCGGTCGGGATTCTCCGGCGGCGACGGCTCGATGGCCGAATCCTTCACATTGCCGCCCGCGAGCGCGATGCGAATGGTCTCGGCTTTCTTGCCATAGTGAACGGTCGAGATGTAGTTCAGTGGCGCGAACTGTCCGGCAACGATGCGCCCCTGCGATGTGCCCGTGCCGTTGCCGCCGCCGATGGATTTCATCAGTCCCGTGGTAGCGCCGCTGACGGCGGCCGAATATTGGTCTTCGGCAATGTCCACAATCCAGGCGCCCTTCCCGATGGGAAGTCCGGCGAGCGAGGCTTCGTATTTGGCGTCGAGCCGTCCCTGGGCATTCGCAGGCACCGCCATAGTGACGGCCGACATCGCGAGAAGGGAGGCGCAGGCCGCCATCATGCCCAGCAGACGGAGCCCCGGTCCCCCAGTCCGTACGATCTTTGGAAACCGGAACATGTCCAACGACGAAATCCTGATGGGCGGAAAAATGCCCTATGGAAAGCCTGTCATCACTCTGTCTGGTGGCCGATTACGTCGATTATATGTTAGGAAACCACTGGTTTAACGGGGAAAATCCCCGTTTCTGCCCGATGGCGGCCGCCCGCGGCACAGGGACGTTAAGCCTCTGAAATCGCCTCTCAACCTTGACGCTGGGCGGCTGGCCCCTTATAGGTCCGGCGTTCCTGAAATGGACGGTCTCAACCCGCCCCGCGCGGAGCCCCTTTCGATGAGGTGGTCCCGGGGAGATACAAGGATTTCGCCATGTCTCGGCGCTGCGAATTGACGGCCAAGGGCCCTCAGGTTGGCCACAAGGTCAGCCACTCGAACCACAAGACCAAGCGCCGGTTCCTGCCGAACCTGTGCAACGTCACGCTGATCTCTGACGCGCTCGGCCGCTCGGTGCGCCTGCGCGTCTCGACCAACGCGCTGAAGTCGGTCGATCATCGCGGCGGCCTCGACGCATTCCTGCTCAAGGCCAATGCCGACGACCTGTCGCCGAAGGCGGTTGAGCTGAAGCGCCAGATCGAAAAGAAGAAGCTCGCCGCCGCGAGCTGATCGTTCGATCCTGTAATCAGATTTTAAAAAGCCGGGCTTTGCCCGGCTTTTTTGTTGCGCCTTCGTCGGCGTCATCCTGAGGTGCGAGCCGCGCTTGCGGCGAGCTTCGAAGGATGCGCAGCAAAAATCATCTGCTAGCCGCCCTCATCCTTCGAGGCTCACAAGAGTTCGCACCTCAGGATGACGGCGTTCAATCCCCCACCAGCGTGAACTGAAGCAGCAACGTGCGCTGGATCATCGAGAAATTATCGTCGGACACCATGGTCACGACGGTCTCGCCGCCGTCCGTGACGTGGGTGTCGATGCCTTCCATGTTGTCGATCTCGTATCCGAGGTCGGCTTCGAAGATGGCCGGCCCGTCGACGATGGCATCCGGCACAACGGATTTGACCGGCACGCGGCGGATGCGGATGCCGACGCCCTCCAGCAGCGAGAACTTTCGCTCCAGCAGCAGGAGATCGCCCGACGGCAGCAAGACAGCATCGCTGATGTCGTATTTTTTTGTCCGCGCCACCGTGAACTGCCCCGGCGACGGTCCGCCGATCAGGAAGGCCTGAATGTTGCCCGCCGCGTCAAGCCCCGCCTCGGAGAGCGCGATCAGCGTTCCGCCGAGCGGCTGGCCTTTCGGCACGAACACCAGCGCCTCGAGTCCCCTGTTGAAAGGCAGATCGCCGATGCCGGGCGGCACGGGCACAACCTGGCCACGCGAGAAAACACCGCCCTTGCTGAAATCGAAGCGCAGGATCTGGTTGACGCGTTCAAGCCCCACATAGGCGGTCGTGCCGTCGAAGGCGAGCGACTCGCTGTCGAACCATCCGCGTGACGTGATCTTCCTGCCGCCAGAGTCCAGCATCGGCGCGGACTTCACATCTGCAAGACCGGCAAGACGTCTGCCCTTGTAGACGATCCGGCCGGTGAACCAGTTGCCCTTGTCGCTGATGGCGACGAACTGCTCGCCCTTCTTGTCGAGCCGCAATCCCGACAACCCGCCAAAGCCGCGAAACGAGGAGGTCAGAACGAGGCCGCTGCGAAATTCCAGCGAGCCGTAACGAAGATGGGTCGGATCGCGCGGGTCGAAAGACTCGATCTGACGCGCATTGACCTCAAGCGACGCGGGTGCCGCCTGCGCGAAGCCACGCTCCGGTCTGTAAGCGATCGAACTCGCCGAAAGCGCCGCCGCGGCGTTCTGCAGAAATCGCCGCCGGCTCAGGTCAATCGTCATATGTCAGGAGTGGAGTCTGCGCCGACGCGACGGCGATGGCGTCTCGACATGGGTCTCGCTGAACAGTTCGGCCAGCTTCTCGGTAATCGCGCCGCCGAGTTCCTCCGCATCCACGATGGTCACGGCGCGGCGATAGTAGCGCGTGACGTCATGGCCGATGCCGATCGCGATCAGCTCGACCGGCGAGCGGGTCTCGATCTCTTCGATGATATGGCGCAGATGCCGCTCAAGATAGTTGCCGGGATTGACGGATAGTGTGGAGTCGTCCACCGGCGCGCCGTCAGAGATCATCATCAGAATCTTGCGCTGCTCGGAGCGGCCAAGCAGGCGCTTGTGCGCCCAGTCGAGCGCCTCGCCATCGATGTTTTCCTTGAGCAGGCCTTCGCGCATCATCAGGCCGAGATTCTTGCGCGCGCGCCGCCACGGCGCATCAGCCGACTTGTAGATGATGTGCCGCAGATCGTTGAGGCGTCCCGGATTGGCGGGTTTGCCGGCCGCCAGCCATGCCTCGCGCGACTGCCCGCCCTTCCATGCCCGCGTGGTGAAGCCGAGAATCTCGACCTTGACGCCGCAACGCTCCAGCGTCCGCGCCAGAATGTCGGCGCAGGTCGCGGCAACCGTGATGGGGCGACCGCGCATCGAGCCGGAATTATCGAGCAGCAGCGTCACCACCGTATCGCGAAAGGTGGCTTCCTTCTCGTGCATGAAGGACAGCGGATGATACGGATCGGTGACCACGCGCGACAGCCGCGCCGGATCGAGAATCCCTTCCTCGAGATCGAATTCCCAGGCGCGGTTCTGCTGCGCCATCAATTTGCGTTGCAGCCGGTTGGCCAGCCGCGCCACGATGTGCTGCAAATGCGCCAGCTGCTTGTCGAGATAGCTGCGCAGCCGCTCCAGTTCGTCGTGCTCGCAGAGATCTTCCGCAGACACCACCTCGTCGAACTTCGGCGCGAAGGCGTGATATTCCGGCCCGCGCGGCTCGTTGCCGCCGCGATTGGGCGGCCGCTGCGCTTCGCCGGGCGTCTCGTCCTCGCCCATGTCGCTGTCGTCGAACGCATCGCTGGCGGACGCCTGCGCGCTCTCCATGGAGTTTTCCGACATTTCCTCGGTGGAGGATTGCGACTGGTCGGCGCTCATCTCCTCGGCGGACTCGGTATCGGGAGATCCATCCGCGCCGGACTGGTCTTTTTCCCCGTCGCGGTTGTCGTCCTGATTGTCGTCCTCGTCCTGATCGGCGTTTCTGTCGTCGCTGAGTTCGAGTGCCTGCAGCAGATCGTGGATCGCGTCCCCGAAGCGGGACTGATCCTCGGTGAAATTCTTCAACAGATCGAGACGCGAACCGATCTTGTCCTCGAGCACCGGCCGCCAGAGATCGACCATCTTGCGCGCGGCGGTGGGCGGCGCGAGGCCAGTCAGGCGCTCGCGCACCATCATCGCCAGCGCGTCGGCCAGCGGCGCGTCGGCGCGATCGGTGATCTCGTCGAACTTGCCGCGATGAAAATGATCGTCGAGCATCGCGGTGAGATTCCTGGCGACGCCGCTCATGCGCTTTGAGCCAATAGCCTCGACGCGGGCCTGCTCGACCGCGTCGAACACACCGCGCGCCTGCGGATTGCCGGGGGCCAGCTTGCGATGGATTTTCGGATCGTGACAGGCAATCCGGAGCGCAATGGAATCCGCGTGGCCGCGCACAATCGCGGCATCCTTGCGGGTCAGCTTGCGCGCCGGCTCCGGCAACCGCGCCTTGCCGGGCGACAGGCCCGGACGCTCGGCTGCGAATGTCACCTCAAGTTCAGGCTGCTTGGCGATCGCGCGCAACGCGGACGTCACCGCGCGCTTGAAGGGCTCCGTCGGAGATTCCTTGGACCCGGTCTTGAACTTGATGTTCGACGTGCTCATGACACCTTTCCTCCCCGCACGGCGGGGAGAGGGCAGATCCTAGCTCAACGCCACGTTGACGGCGCTCTCCGGCAACTCCGCATTGAAGCAACGCTGATAGAACTCCGCCACCAGCGGACGCTCGAGCTCGTCGCACTTGTTCAGGAAGGTGACGCGGAAGGCAAAGCCGATGTCGCCGAAGATGTCGGCGTTTTCCGCCCAGGTGATAACCGTGCGCGGGCTCATCACCGTGGAGAGATCGCCGTTGGCGAAGGCGTTGCGCGTCAGATCGGCGAGGCGGACCATCTTGTTGACGATGTCGCGCCCGGCGTCGGTGCGATAATGCTTGGCTTTCGCCAGCACGATTTCGACTTCCTCGTCATGCGGCAGATAGTTCAGCGTGGTCACGATCGACCAGCGATCCATCTGGCCCTGATTGATCTGCTGGGTGCCGTGATAGAGGCCCGAGGTATCGCCCAAGCCGATCGTATTGGCGGTGGCGAACAGGCGGAACGCCGGATGCGGCTTGATCACCTTGTTCTGGTCGAGCAGCGTCAGCCGACCCGAGACTTCGAGCACGCGCTGGATCACGAACATCACGTCCGGTCGGCCGGCGTCGTATTCGTCGAACACCAGCGCGACATTATGCTGAAGCGCCCATGGCAGGATACCGTCACGGAATTCCGTGACCTGCTTGCCATCGCGGACCACAATCGAATCCTTGCCGACCAGATCGATACGGCTGATGTGGCTGTCGAGGTTGACACGCACGCAGGGCCAGTTCAGCCGCGCGGCCACCTGTTCGATATGAGTCGATTTGCCAGTGCCGTGATAGCCGGTGACCATCACGCGGCGATTTCTGGAAAAACCGGCGAGGATGGCGAGCGTGGTGGCGCGGTCGAAACGGTAATCCGAATCGACATCCGGCACATGCGGATCGCTGTTGGAATAAGCAGGAACTTCGAGATCGCTGTCGATGCCGAAGACCTGGCGAACTGACACTTTCATGTCTGGGAGGTTCGCGGGTTCCTGCGATAGAGTCGTGGCGGCGCTCATCAATCCTCCGTGGTCCCGGATGCTCCCGAAACCAGACGTACTTGCTGCGGGTGGGGTGCGTTTCGCAACCTAGCAGACAGATGCGAAGGGAAGAAGCCCGCCGCATGATGAAAGTTCTGCTGTCTTATCATCAAGATAGTCAATTTCCGCGGGTTTGGTAGGTCTGCCCTGCGATTGTTGGGGAACGGGCGCAATTTGGCCATCCGCAAAACGTCCGCCGGCAGTGCCTTCTCGCGCTTTGCGGCGCTGTTTCGCGGTATATGTTGACCACCCTTGTAATAGCGTCAGCATCGGACATCGGGTGAATTCCCAGCTTCATGAATTGATCGGCCTCGTCTTGCGTCACGCCGAATGGGCCTACGCCGCGGTTTTCCTGGCGGCGTTTCTCGAAGCCATCCCCCTGCTCGGCTCGCTGATCCCGGGATCGACCATCATTGTAGCCCTTGCCGCACTGGTGCCCGGCGGCGGGCTCCAGCTCACACCGGTGCTCGCCGCCGCCGTGATCGGCGCCATTCTCGGGGACGGGCTGGGTTACTGGATCGGCCATACAAAGCAGCGCGCGGTATTATCGGCCTGGCCGATGTCCGGATATCCCGTCCTGATCGCCCAGAGCGAAGCGCTGTTCGATCGCTATGGCGCTTTCGCCGTGATCTTTGCGCGATTCATCGCCCCGGTCCGCGCGATCGTTCCCATGATCGCCGGCGTGCTTGGAATGCCGCCGTGGCGTTTCTTTCCCCTGAACGTCATCGCCATCCTGTTCTGGGCGCCGGCGCATGTGCTGCCGGGTGTACTGGCAGGGTCCGCCGCCGAACAATGGGGAATGAAGATCGAGCACTACGGACTGCCGCTGGCCGGAGGCATTATCGCCGTCGGGTGCATCGGCTGGGCCGTTTATCACTGGCGCAATCGCAGCCTCGCGTGAACCGGGCCGCCGTGGTCAGGGCGCGCCGCGCACGACCGTCTTGAGATAGTTGTAGGCCTTGATGATCTCGATCAGGCGATCCTCGGTGGAGCGATCGCCGCCATTGGCATCCGGATGATGCTGCTTCACCAGCAGCTTGTATTTTGCCTTCACGGTTTCAAGCGTGGCGTCGGGACCGAGGCCCATCACCAGCAACGCCTTCTTCTCGGCGTTGAAAATCTTCCGCGTTTCCACTTTCGGCTCGGAGTCCGCGCCTGAACCAGGACCCGGACGCCATTTCGCGCGCCCGTTCATCTCGTCGAACATCTTGAACGGATCGGACGCACTGTCCATGTCGAGATCGGCTTTGCCCTTCTTGCCTTTGGGGCCGCCATTCGCACCCATCTTCCATGTCGGACGATGGCCGGTCAGCGCATCTTTCTGGTAGCTCGCGACCGCATCAGGCGCCATGCCCTGAAAGAAGTTGTAACCCTGATTGTACTCGCGGACGTGGTTGAGGCAGAAGTGCCAGTATTCCCGCTCCTGACCACGGCCCTTGGGCGCGCGATGCGCGCCGCGATTTTTGCAGCCGGGCGCCTCGCACATCAACGCTTCCTCGCGCGCCGCAGCCTGCTGCTTCGCGCTCAGCTTGTTGGGTTTGACACGGATGCTGTCGAAGAATTTGGATGAGTCGATGGCCATGGCTGACTATGACGATGCCTTGCTGAAAGCTTCAAGTCTAGTGTGGTGGTTCGCAGGTCCGTACGCCTTCTGCGGCGCGCGCAATATACGGACCTGCGAACCAAAACCACACCAGAATTTATATTTTCAAGTGTCCTTTCGAATCCGGCGTTCGCAGATGGAATGCGCAGAATGAAGCGAACGTCGGATTCGAGACACTTGACACGAATTTTTCGCGACCGCGGACTATACACCGCCGCACGGGTGAACCGCAATTGACGCGGCCATTGACCTTGGCGAATAACACGCGATATTGCGCAGATCATGACCGCAAAAGATCGTATCACAAAGAAGTTGAGCGATGCTTTCACTCCGGAAAGCCTCGACGTGATGGATGAATCGCATCTGCACGAAGGACACGGCGGGCACCGGCCGGAAGGCGAGACGCATTTCAGGGTCTATATTGTATCGAAAGCATTCGATGGGAAGAGCCGGGTCGACCGCCATCGCATGATAAATTCGTCGCTGGCTGCGGAACTCGCCGGTTCGATTCATGCCCTCGCGATCCATGCCTACGCGCCCGGCGAAGACGCTCGCCGTCCCGCGCCCGCGAAAGCCTGCAAGCACTAGCGGACAACGGCAAGCTGGCGTCAGAACGCTGTTCCCGCCCTTGGCTTCTTCTGTGGCGAATCGCTCTCGCGCGGCAGCGGCACGATCCGCAGGGCCGTGATGCGGTTCCGTTCGCGCCGGAGCACCCTGAAGCGGAAGCCGTGGAACGTGAAACTCTGGCCGCGATCCGGAATCGAGCGTGCTTCATGAATCACGAGACCGGCGATCGTGGTCGCCTCCTCATCCGGCAGATGCCAATCCATTGCGCGATTGAGATCGCGGATCGGCACTGAACCGTCGACCACCACGGAGCCGTCCGGCTGCGCGCGCACGCCTGCGACAGTCACGTCGTGCTCGTCGGAAATATCGCCGACGATTTCCTCCAGAATGTCTTCCAGCGTCACCAGGCCTTCGACTTCGCCATATTCGTCGACCACGAGAGCGAAGTGAGTCTTGCGGCGGCGGAATGCCTTGAGCTGTTCGGACAACGAACGCATCTCCGGCACGAACCACGGCGGCAACGCGATCGCGCTGACATCGACCTTGGAAATGTCGCCGTCGGCCGCCCGGATCGCGCGCAGCAGATCCTTCGCGTGCAGAACGCCGATGATGTTCTCGGGCTTCTCGCGCCACAGCGGAATACGGGTGTATTCCGCCTCAAGGATGCCCTGGACCACCGCGTCGCGCGGCCCGTCAGCGTTGACGCTGACCATCTTGGTGCGATGGACCATCACATCGGACACCGACAGATCGCCGAACCGGAAAACATTCTGGATGTACTCGGCTTCGCCGCTTTCCATCTTGCCATGCTCGGCCGATTCACCCACCAGCCCTTCGATTTCGGAATCGGTGAGGATCTCGTTCTGCGACGATTCCTGCACGCCGAGCATCCGCAAGATCGCACGCGATGCGGTATTGAGCAGCCAGTTGAGCGGATAGAAAACCAGATAGGACACGTAGAGCGGGTACGCGATCCATTGCGAGACCGGCATCGGCTGCCGGATCGCGAGGGTTTTCGGCACCTGCTCGCCGATGACGATGTGCAGCGAGGAGAACACCAGAAAGCCGGTCAGGAACGACGTAAAATGCAGCGCGGACTCCGGCATGCCGAGCGGCTCGAGCACAGGCTTGAGCAACGCCGCGACGGTGGGTTCGCCGACCCAGCCGAGGCCAAGCGAGGCCATGGTGATGCCGAGCTGACAGCAGGCCAGATAGGCCTCGATGTCGCCCATCATCTTCATCAGCAGGCGCGCGCCGAAGCGGTTCTGCTCGGCCATCGCCTTGACGCGGAACCCGCGGCTCTTCACCAGCGCGAATTCGGCCGCCACATAGAATGCGTTGGCGGCGAGCAGCAGAAAGGCGATGAGCAGATTGACAGCGGCTGAATTCATGTCTTTCCCGCGAACGCACCGTCTTGATGCGGCGCCTTTCCGATGAGACGTCCCGGCAACATCGGCTTCATCCCGATAACTTTGCCTGAAGGAAATCGCGGACCGCCGATGGATCGACGTCATTGGCGATCACCGCCTTGCCGATCTTTTCCAGCAAAATGAAGGTGAGACGTCCCCGCTTCACTTTCTTGTCCTGCGCCATCAGCGCCATCAGCGTGTCGGCATCCGCGAGGCCTTCCTGCCGGAAGCCCGCAATGTCCTGCAACCGGGTGGGCAGGCCAACCGACGCAAGATGCTGCTGCACGCGTGCCGCATCAGGCGCCGGGATCATGTTGAGATGCGCCGAGAATTCGGCGGCCAGCACCATGCCGACGGACACGCCTTCGCCATGAAACAGCCGGTCGGAGAAGCCGGTCACAGCCTCGAGCGCATGGCCGAATGTGTGCCCGAGGTTGAGCAGGGCGCGGTCGCCGGTTTCGCGCTCGTCGCGCGCCACGATCGCCGCCTTGGCGCGGCAACTCTCCGCGATGGCGTGCTCGCGCGCGGCGCCTCCTGAAAAGATGTCTCCGTGATTGGCTTCCAGCCAGTCGAAGAATTTCACATCCCCCAGCACGCCATACTTGGCGACTTCCGCATAGCCCGCGCGAAACTGCCGCGGCGACAGCGTATCGAGCACCGCCGTATCGGCCACCACCAGCACCGGCTGATGAAACGCGCCGACCAGATTCTTGCCATGCGGCGAATTAATTCCGGTCTTGCCGCCCACCGACGAATCGACCTGCGCCAGCAGCGACGTCGGCACCTGCACGAAATCGATGCCACGCCGGACAATCGATGCTGCGAACCCGGCAAGATCGCCGATCACGCCGCCGCCGAGCGCGATGACCAGATCGTTGCGCTCGATCTTCGCGGCGATCAGCGCTTCGCAAACATCCTGCAACACCGCGTAGCTCTTGGACGCCTCGCCCTCGCCCACCACGATGCGCGACGATGCGATCCCCGCATCCGCCAGAGCGGCTTCGGTTCTGCCGAGCCAGTGCTTGGCCACGGTGTGATCGGTCACGATGGCGGTACGCGCGCCGGGACGCAGCTTGGCGATGCGATGGCCGAGCGACGGCAGGACATCGCGGCCGATCACAATCTCATAGGCGCGGTCGCCGAGGGCGACACCGACGGTCACCGGGTTGGTCGTCTTGAGAGGAGCAGTCATTTCATTTCGCTTGCAGAAGGTGAGGCTGTGCCGGACACCAGACGCGCATGGAGCGCGTCGATGCATTCATCGACGATCTTTTCGTGCGGCACGTCCCGCGATGCGATCGCGAGATCGGCGAGCTGATAGAACGGGCTGCGCTCGACGATCAGGCGCTCGATGGTGGCAGCCGGATCGGCGGTTTGCAGCAACGGCCGGTCGGCGCGGCGCTTGACCCGCTTCAGGATCACGTCGCCGTCCGCCTGAAGCCAGACCGACACGGCCTTGTCGCGAATCCGGTTGCGTGTTTCCTCGCGCATATACGCGCCGCCGCCGGTCGCGATCACGCTGGGACCGCCCTCCAGCAGGCGCGCGATCACCCGCGCCTCGCCATCGCGAAAATAGGGTTCGCCATGCTGGGCGAAGATCTCGGAAATCGTCAGACCCGCATGGGCGGTTTCGATTTCATGGTCGGCGTCGAGAAACGGAATATGCAGCCGCCCGCCGAGCCGGCGTCCGATGGTCGATTTACCCGATCCCATCATGCCGACAAGCACGACGGAACGATGGCCCAGCGCCGCGACAATTTCGGCCTCACGGGTCATTCCGTCCTGATGTCTGGCCGCGGTCTCGGTCATCTCGTGGCTCGGTTGGCCGCAGATGCGGCTGATACGCCACCTATACTACTCCTGCCGAGGCCGCCGCTAGTGCGGCAGTCCGCAACCGCGGAGACTCTTGCCGAAACGGCGCGAACATGTTGGTAGTCAGGCGGACGAACCACCGTGTTCCGCCGGTTAATGCGGCGTCCAGGCCGTACGCAAAGGTTAACGTCGAGGCTATTCACGATGCCCAGCCTGTTTCGCTTCCTGACTGTCGTCGCGGTAATCGGCGGGCTGATCTATGGCGGCATCTTCGCGCTTGCCAATTTCGTCAATCCGAAGCCGCGCGAAATCACGGTCAGCGTTCCGCCCGACAAATTCCTCAAGAAATAGACGGCGGGAGGATCATGCCGCGCGACACATCCTCCGATGCCCGGTTGACCAGCCTGTTTCTCGACATGCTCGCGGCCGAACAGGGCGCAGGCGACAACACGCTCGATGCCTATCGCGGCGATCTCGAAGACCTTTCGGAATTTCTCGCGCGCCGCAAATCGACGTTGCGCGACGCCGACACCCAGATCCTGCGGGATTATCTCGCCGACCTCGACACCCGCGGCTTCAAATCATCCAGCGTGGCGCGCAAGCTGTCATCGACGCGGCATCTGTTCCGCTTTCTCCTGAGCGAGCGCGTGCGCAGCGACGATCCCGCCGCGATCCTGTCCGGCCCGAAACGCGGGCGCGCGCTGCCGAAGGTGCTGTCCATCGCCGATGTCGATCGCCTTCTCACGCAGGCGAAGAGCATGGCGGACACGCCGGAGCAATCGCCGCTGCAAAGGCTGCGCGCGTTGCGGCTGTCCTGCCTGCTGGAGGTTCTCTACGCGACCGGACTGCGCGTCTCGGAACTGGTGGCACTGCCGCTGTCGGCGGCGCGGCGCGATGCCCGCATGATCGTGGTGCGCGGCAAGGGCAACAAGGAGCGGCTGGTGCCGCTCAACGAAACCTCGAAGCAGGCGATGACGGATTATCTCGCCGCGCGCGAGGCCGTTCATCAGGACCAGAAGAAAAACGCGGCAGCATCCAAGTGGCTGTTTCCGTCATCGGGAGAGAGCGGCCACCTGACGCGGCAGCATTTCGCGCGCGACCTCAAGGAACTTGCGCAGGCCGCCGGCATCGCGCCGCGTCTCGTCAGCCCGCATGTGCTGCGCCACGCCTTTGCATCTCACCTGCTGCATAACGGAGCCGATCTGCGAATCGTCCAGACGCTGCTCGGCCACACCGACATTTCCACGACCCAGATCTACACCCACATCGTCGAGGAGCGATTGAAGAGCCTGGTGCGCGACCTGCATCCGCTGGCCGACAAATAGCCTCGCCAAAACCCAACAATATCAGCGCTTTTCCCCACGGCGCTTGACTTGGGACCGCTTCTTGACTTGAAAGACGCACCAGAAACTATCCCACCCTCAAATATCCGTTTTGGACGCCCTTCGCCTGAGCGCCCCAATCCCTATATTTGCGACATGCCGGACCCAATGCGCAGCTATCTCGATTTTGAAAAGCCCGTTGCCGAACTCGACTCGAAAGTGGACGAGTTGCGCGCGCTTGCCGCGAGCGGCAGCGACATCAGCGAAGAAGTCTCGCGCATTGAAGACAAGGCGTCGCAGGCGCTCAACGAACTCTATGCCAATCTGACGCCGTGGCAGAAGACCCAGGTCGCGCGCCATCCGATGCGTCCGCATTGCGTGGACTATATCAAGACTCTCATCACCGAATTCACGCCGCTGGCGGGCGACCGCAAGTTCGGCGACGACGAAGCGCTGATCGGCGGCTTCGGCCGCTTCCGCGGCGAGAGCATCTGCGTGATCGGCCAGGAAAAAGGCTCCACCACCGAAACCCGCCTCAAGCATAATTTCGGCATGGCCAAGCCCGAAGGCTATCGCAAAGCCGTGCGGCTGATGGAAATGGCGGATCGCTTCGGCATTCCGGTCCTCTCGCTGGTGGATACCGCAGGCGCCTATCCGGGCATCGGCGCCGAAGAGCGCGGACAGGCGGAAGCGATCGCGCGATCCACCGACGCCTGCCTCAGCCTCTGTGTGCCGAATGTGGCGGTCATCATCGGCGAAGGCGGCTCGGGCGGCGCGATTGCAATCGCCACCGCGAACCGGGTGCTGATGCTCGAACACGCCGTCTACAGCGTGATCTCTCCGGAAGGCGCGGCATCGATCCTGTGGCGCGACCCGGCGAAGGCCCAGGAAGCCGCCACCAATCTCAAGATCACCGCGCAGGATCTCGCCCGCTTCGGTGTGATCGACACCATCCTGAAGGAGCCGGCCGGCGGCGCGCATCGCGATCCGGACGCCATGATCGCCCGGACCGGCGACGCCATCGCCCAGGCCTTCAACGACATGCGGAGCCTGGATTCCAAGGCCGTCCGCGACCAGCGCCGGCAGAAGTTCCTCGATATCGGCCGCCGCCTCGGCTAGCCCTCGCTGGCTGCGACAGGGCGACGGTGTCACATCGTGGCTTTTTCGGGACAGCCGCTTCCGGCGGGACGGGTTTTTCGCCAATCTTTTGATTTACTTAGCGTTGACCATAAAGCCGGCCGGGGATCCCCCGAACGGCCCTTCAGCTTGCGACCGGGGGGTATTTAAGGATAATAATCGCTCAATTGCTCACGCACGTTTTTAGCCAAAAGGCGAACGCCGCTTTTACGACGAAAACACGTGCGACCTGTTGAGACGAGCAGAGCTTTCCGGCTGCCCACTGCGCGCCACTTTGCCGGGAAACGCTGCTGCCACCGGTCACTGGTCCAGCCGGAGTATGGGGATTGCCGATCTGCCGCGGAGCCTTGCATTGATCGACCGCACGCACCTTCGCGCGCTGGTGACGTCGGCTGCGCTCGCGGCCGGCCTTTTGCTGTCGGCCTGTAACGGCGACAGCCTGTCGACCGGCGCCAAGGCCAACCGCCCGATCCCCGAAAAACTGCTGGCCGAGATCGAATCCAAGAACATGGACAAGGCATCGCCGATGCTGGTCCGCCTGTTCAAGCAGGAGGCCGAGCTCGAGGTCTGGAAGCAGGATCGCAACGGCAAGTTTGCGCTGCTCAAGACCTATCCGATCTGCCGCTGGTCGGGCGATCTCGGACCGAAGGTCAAGGAAGGCGACCGGCAGGCTCCCGAAGGTTTCTACTCGATTACGCCCGCGCAGATGAATCCGACGTCGGCGTACTACCTCTCGTTCAACATGGGTTATCCCAACGCCTACGACAAAGCGTGGGGACGCACCGGTTCGCAACTGATGGTCCACGGCGACTGCTCGTCGCGCGGCTGCTACGCGATGACCGACGAACAGATTTCGGAAATCTATGCGCTCGGCCGCGAGTCCTTCTTCGGCGGCCAGAATGCGTTTCAGGTCCAGGCCTATCCGTTCCGCATGACGCCGCAGAACATGGCGCGCCATCGGAACAATCCGAACATGCCGTTCTGGAAGATGATCAAGGAAGGCAACGATCACTTCGAGGTCACCAGGCAGGAGCCGAAGGTCGATTTCTGTGAAAGGAAATACGTCTTCGATGCCGAGAAGCCGGCAAACGCGACGCGCCCGCTGGCATTCAACGCGTCCGCGCCATGCCCCGCCTATCAGGTTTCGCCCGAGATTGCCGAAGCCGTGCAGGACAAGCAGCGCACGGATGAACTGAAAACCGCTCAACTGGTTTCACGCGGCACGCCTTCCGCGCGATCCCGCGCCGGCATCGACGGCGGCATGCATCCGGTGTTCGCCTCCAAGCTGCCCGAAGGTGAAGCCGCGATCGACAAGGACGTCACCGATTACGCCGTCGCGTCGTACCTGCCCGCTCCCGGCACAGTGCCCTCGCATGCAACCATTCCGAAGGCGCCCGAGACGGCGCCGTCGTTCAGCTTCACCTCGTCCAACAGCGAACCGATGGTTGCCGCCATGCCCGCTGCAGCATCGCGCAGCGCACCCTCCAACGCCAATGCCAGCGCCGGTCCATCGGAAGGCTTCCTGACCAAGCTGTCGCGCAGCGTCGGCCTGCGCGGTTCGGACCCCGAGCCTGTTGCCGCTCCAGCGAAGCCAGCCGCCGTCACCGCCGCGCCGAAGGCAAAGTCCGCCGGACCTTCCAGGGAAGCCGCCAAGAGCGCACCGCCGCGGGTGATCCCGCTCGAGCGTCCGCAACAGGCTCAAAGCCAGACGCCTGCAACTGCCCCTGCCCCGGCGCCACAGCAGTCGCTGGCCGGAGCCCAGCCGGCCGTACCGGCGAACTCCTTCGACAGCCGCTGGTCGACAATCCGCTGACTTCCATCACGCCATAAAAAACGCCGCTCATCCGAGCGGCGTTTTTCTTTGAACCGGCTTCGCCGAGCGATGCGCTCAGGCGTACTTGCCGTGGCAGTGCTTGTATTTCTTGCCGGACCCGCACGGGCAATCCTCGTTGCGGCCGACCTTGCCCCACGTTGCCGGATTCTGCGGATCGCGTTGCGCCGACGGCACAGGAGCGAGGGCAGCCTGCGCGAAGGCCATCTCGTCCTCACCGGTATTCGGGTCGAGCTTGTGCGCTTCCATCTGCGGCAGTTGCGGCTGCTCGTCCGGCGGCACGATTTCGACCCGCACCAGTTGCGCGGTCACTGCCTCGCGCAGGTGCGCGATCAGGCCCTCGAACAGGTTGTAGGCCTCGGACTTGTATTCCTGCAGAGGATCGCGCTGGCCATAGCCGCGCAGGCCGATCACCTGACGCAGGTGATCCAGCATCACCAGATGCTCGCGCCACAGATGATCCAGCGTCTGCAGCAGGATCGACTTCTCGACATAGCGCATCACGTCGGGACCGAACTGGGCCGACTTCGCCGCCATTCGCTCGTCGACGCGCTGCTCGATGCGCGCCAGCATTTCCTCGTCGGCGATGCCTTCTTCCTTGGCCCAATCCTCGACCGGCAGATCCATGTCGAGAACGCGCAGGAGTTCTTCCTTAAGACCGGCAACGTCCCACTGCTCCGCATAGGCATGGGCGGGCACGTGCTTGGCGACCAGTTCATCGACCAGCGCGTGACGCATGTCGGCCACGGTCTCGGCGACGTTCTGGTCGCGCATCAGGTCGATGCGCTGATCGAAGATCGCCTTGCGCTGGTCGTTCTGGACGTCGTCGAACTTGAGCAGGTTCTTGCGGATATCGAAGTTGCGGGCTTCGACCTTCTGCTGCGCCTTCTCCAGCGCCTTGTTGATCCACGGATGGATGATCGCCTCGCCTTCCTTGAGGCCGAGGCGGGTCAGCATGGTGTCGAGCCGGTCCGACCCGAAGATGCGCATCAGGTCGTCTTCCAGCGACAGGTAGAACTTGGTGCGGCCGGGGTCGCCCTGGCGACCGGCGCGACCGCGCAACTGGTTGTCGATGCGCCGCGACTCGTGGCGTTCCGAACCGATGATGTAGAGGCCGCCCGGCTTGGTGACGGTCTTGGCCGGCTTACTGCCCTTGGCGGGCTCGATCTCGATGACCTCTTCAGCCTTCAGCACCACCTCGCGGAAGCGCTCGATGTCGGCCTTGATGCCGTCGATGATCTTTTGCTTCTCGGCCTCGTCCTCGATGCCGGCGGTGGCAGCCGCTGCGCGCATTTCCAGCGAGCCGCCGAGTTTGATGTCGGTGCCGCGGCCCGCCATGTTGGTCGCAATCGTGATCGCGCCCGGCACGCCGGCCTCGGCGACGATATAGGCTTCCTGTTCGTGGAAGCGCGCGTTCAGCACCGCGAACAGCTTGGCCGGCTTGCCCGCGCGCGCCGCGTCGTAAAGTTTCGTCATCGCCTTCGGATTGGCGAAGTCGATCTGCTTGTAGCCGTTCTTGGCGAGATACTCGCCGAGCACTTCGGACTTCTCGATGGACGCCGTGCCCACCAGCACCGGCTGCATGCGTTTGTTGGCGCGCTCGATCTCATCGAGGATCGCGCGGTGCTTTTCGTCAGCCGTGCGGTAAACCTCGTCGTCCTCGTCGAGACGCGCGATCGGCACGTTGGTCGGCACTTCAACGACGTCGAGCTTGTAGATGTCGAACAGTTCGTCCGCTTCGGTCAGCGCGGTGCCGGTCATGCCCGCGAGCTTGTCGTACATGCGGAAATAGTTCTGGAACGTGATCGAGGCCAGCGTCTGGTTTTCCGGCTGGACCGGCTGATGTTCCTTGGCTTCCAGCGCCTGATGCAGGCCTTCGGAATAGCGGCGGCCCGGCATCATGCGGCCGGTGAATTCGTCGATGATGACCACTTCGCCGTCGCGGACGATGTAGTCCTTGTCGCGCTGGAACAGCGAATGGGCGCGCAGCGCCTGATTGATGTGATGAACGACGGATACGTTCTCGACGTCGTAAAGCGAGTCGCCCTTGAGCTGGCCGGCTTCCTGCAGAAGATTTTCGATCTTCTCCATGCCCGCTTCGGTCAGCGTCACGGTGCGCTGCTTCTCGTCGACCTCGAAGTCGGCCGTCTTTTCCAGTTTCGGAATATAGGTGTCGATGGTGTTGTAGAATTCCGAGCGGTCGTCGAGCGGACCGGAAATGATCAGCGGCGTGCGCGCCTCGTCGATCAGGATGGAGTCGACTTCGTCGACGATGGCGTAGGCATGGCCGCGCTGGACCATGTCCTCGAGCCGGTACTTCATGTTGTCGCGCAGATAGTCGAAGCCGTACTCGTTGTTGGTGCCATAGGTGATGTCGCAGGCATAGGCGGTCTGACGCTCGGCATCGTCGAGGCCGTGGACGATGACCCCCGTGGTCATGCCGAGGAAGCCGTAGATCTGGCCCATCCAGCCGGCGTCGCGCTTGGCGAGGTAGTCGTTGACGGTGACGACATGCACGCCCTTGCCGGCGAGCGCATTGAGATAGACCGCGAGCGTGGCGACCAGCGTCTTGCCTTCGCCGGTTTTCATCTCGGCGATGTCGCCCTCGTGCAGCACCATGCCGCCGATCAGCTGCACGTCGAAATGACGCTGGCCGAGGGTTCGCTTGGCGGCCTCGCGCACGGTCGCGAAGGCAGGCACCAGCAGATCGTCGAGGGTCTTGCCTTCCGCGAGCTGTTTGCGGAACTCATCCGTCCGCGCCTTCAGGGCTTCGTCGGACAGCGCCGCGATTTCAGGCTCCAGCGCGTTGATGGCGTCGACGCGGGCTTGATACCCCTTGATCCGCCGGTCGTTGGCGGAGCCGAAAAACTTGCGGGCGAGCGCGCCGAGCATGAAAAATTCCTGTCTACAGTTTGGCATTGCGGCCGCGGCCGGCGCAGCTTTTAAGTACCAGTGTCAGGCGTATCCCGGAATTGCTTGCGGGGACAAACCCTTGCACGAATTCTTGAGAATGAGTGCGGGAAGCCAATTCCGAGGTTCACCCGCTCGACCGCGGCAAAGCCCCGCGGCAGGCAGGAGCGCCTGCGGGCAGAGATATGGGCCGTCCAAAGCCTTGTCAACGCGCCAACCTGTCAGGGATTTCATGATTTTGGCGGCTTTTTCGCGTTGCTTCCGGGCAAGGGTTGGGCGAGTGTCCCGCACCCCGAACCGCGCCCCGCGTTTGACCTATAAGGATTTTCCATGACCGTTTCTCCGAACCGCACTGCCACCCACAGCGGACTGGCCGCGCGACCTGGATTGAGACTTGAATCGAAACTCGGACTGCTCGCATCGGCCGCTGCAATTTGTCTCACGGTCGCTTTCGGAGCTGGCCAGCCGGCTTACGCGCAGGACGCCAATGCCGTGATCGCGAAAGTTAACGGCACGGAGATCCGCCAGAGCGATCTGACGGTGGCCGAAGAAGAGCTCGGACCGAGCCTGCAACAGATGGACCCGGCGAGCCGCCGGGAAAATCTGATCGCGTTCCTGATCGACATGAAGATCGTCGCCAAGGCTGCCGAAGCCAAGAAGGTCGGCGATGCGGCGGACTTCAAGCAGAAGCTCGCCTTCGCCCGCGATCGCCTGCTGATGGACAGCCTGCTCGGCACCGAAGGCAAGGCCGCCGTCACCGACGACGCCATGAAGAAGGTTTATGAAGACGCCACCAAGCAGGTGGCCGGCGAGAAGGAAGTCCACGCCCGGCACATCCTGGTTCCGACCGAGGAAGAAGCCAAGGCGATCAAGGCCGAGCTCGACAAGGGCGCGGACTTCGCCAAGCTCGCCAAGGAGAAGTCGAAGGATCCGGGCGCCGCGGACGGCGGCGACCTCGGCTTCTTCACCAAGGAACAGATGGTGCCGGAATTCTCCGCCGTCGCCTTCGCGCTCGCACCCGGAAAAATCTCCGACCCCGTGAAGTCGCAGTTCGGCTGGCACGTCATCAAGGTCGAGGAAGCCCGCGACCGCAAGCCGCCGGCCTTCGAGCAGGTCAAGGGCCAGATCGAAACCTTCGTGGTGCGCAAGGCGCAGGCCGATTACGTCACCAAGCTGCGCGCCGAAGCCAAGATCGAGCGTCTGGATAAGCCGGCGGATCCTGCCGCGGCTCCGGCTGCAACGCCGGATGCGAAGGCTGCGCCGGCCGCCAAGGCTCCCGCGAAGAAGTAAATCGACCCGTTTCCTTCTCCCCGCTTGCGGGGAGAAGGTGGCGAGCTTTTGCGAGCCGGATGAGGGGCCGGATGTTACCGACTTGCCCCTCACCCGACTTTCTCGCTTCGCTGGAAAACCGGCCTCTCCCCGCAGGCAGGAAGAGGTGATACAGAGCGCTCCTCCTCATCAAGGAATTGAGCTCTCCATGTCCACCGCCGTCTCACCGCTCGCCCCCACCGACGTTCCCGACATGCCGCGCATCGCCGGCGTGCGCCTCGCCACGGCGGCCGCGGGCATCCGCTACAAGAACCGCACCGACGTCCTGCTGGCGCTGTTCGACAAGGGCACCACGGTGGCGGGCGTGTTCACCAAATCGAAGTGCCCGAGCGCCGCGGTGGACTGGTGCCGCGCCCAACTGAAGGGCGGCGAAGCGCGCGCGCTGGTGGTCAATTCCGGCAACGCCAACGCTTTCACCGGCAAAACGGGCAAGCAGGCGGCGACGCTGACGGCGGCGATCGCCGCGAAGGCCGCCGAGACCAGCGCGAACAAGATTTTTCTCGCATCCACCGGCGTGATCGGCGAACCGCTCGACGCCACCAAATTCAACGGCGTGCTCGACGATCTCGCGCAGACCGCCGGGCCCGACGGATGGATGAACGCCGCCCGCGCCATCATGACCACGGACACGTTTCCGAAGGTCGCGACCGCCACGGTGAAACTCGGCAAGGCCAGGGTCAACATCAACGGCATGGCCAAGGGTGCCGGCATGATCGCACCCGACATGGCGACCATGCTGGCCTTCGTCTTTACCGACGCGCCGCTGTCCGCCGCCGTGCTGCAATCGCTGCTCAAGACCGGCGTCGACGATACGTTCAACGCGGTGACCATCGACGGCGACACATCCACGTCCGACACGCTGCTGGCGTTTGCCACCGGCGCGGCGGCGGCCGACGGTGCACCGAAAATCAGCCGCGCGTCCGATCCGCGCCTGAAGGCCTTCACCAAGGCATTCCACGCGGTGCTGGCCGATCTCGCCGAACAGGTCGCACGCGACGGCGAAGGCGCGCGCAAATTGGTCGAGGTCGTGGTCGAAGGCGCGACCTCTAAGCCGTCCGCGCGCAAGATCGCCATGTCGATCGCCAATTCGCCGCTGGTGAAGACAGCTATCGCAGGCGAGGACGCCAACTGGGGCCGCGTGGTGATGGCGGTCGGCAAGGCCGGCGAACCGGCCAACCGCGACAAGCTCTCGATCTCCTTCAACGGCATCCGCGTCGCCACCAAGGGCGCGCGCGATCCGTCTTACGACGAGGCGGAAGTCTCCGCGCTGATGAAGCAGCCGAAAATCCAGATCAAGGTCGGGCTCGGCCTCGGCAAGGGCCGCGACCGCGTGCTGACCTGCGATCTCACCAAGGAATATGTCGCGATCAACGGCGACTACCGCTCGTGATCAAGCTCACCCTCGTTGTCGCCTGCGCGCTGATCGATACGGACAACCGCGTCCTGATCGCGCAGCGTCCCGAGGGCAAGGCGCTTGCGGGCCTGTGGGAATTTCCCGGCGGCAAGCTTGAGCCCGGCGAACGGCCCGAGCCCGCGCTGATCCGCGAACTCGCCGAAGAACTCGGCATCAAGGTGGAAGAACCATGCCTCGCGCCGCTGACATTCGCCAGTCACGGCTATGACAGCTTTCATCTGCTGATGCCGCTCTACATCTGCAGGAAATGGGAAGGCATGGTGACGCCGCGCGAGGGCCAGCAGCTCGCCTGGGTGCGCGCCAACAAGCTGCGCGACTATCCGATGCCGCCCGCCGACATTCCGCTCATCGCGCATCTGACGGATTTGCTGCTGTAGGCGCATCGCTCTTGCGGCGAGCGAAGCGCAATCCGGATAAACGCCACGGACCTTGCCCCGGATGTAGCGCATCGCGCCAGTGGTGCGCTGCCGAGCCGGGGCTGTTGCGCGTTCCGATCCGTGACGGTCCCGGTTCTGCGAGACAGCGCGGCGCGCCCGGGACACCCGCGATACGCGTCATTCCGGGACGCGCCCTCTTGGGCGCGGACCCGGAATCCACTCTTCCCGTCGTGATGGATTCCGGGTTCGCTCGCAAAGATGCTCGCGCCCCGGAATGACGAGGCGCCGAAACATTTTGTGATGGGGATACGAATCCCCGCCCTTCAAACCTCTCTTAAGTTCGAAGCGTCCTGTTCGTGAGGGGCGCTTCTCGAGGGCGCTTTTGAAGCGGAGCAGGATGCGGCGCCTGCGCGATGTGGATTCGCACCCACACGTCCGGGAGGCCGGGGGTCACCGTCCGGGCCAACTACGTGGCTCTGCCTTCAATGGCTGGACGAGGACAGGATGAAGGCGGGCGAAAGCCTGCCGGATCGGAGGCGCGATACGCGCTCGTCCTGTCCCGGAAGCACGGTCCCTCGGTAAAAAGTCGCCGCCAAATAGCAGTCAGGCTTGCGCAGACTGCGTAAACTTGTCTGTGGAGCGCCGTGAGGCGACGCGCTTCCTTTTCGCAGAGGAAGCGAAACAAGACATTTGCGCCTTGCGGCGCTCCATGCCCCTCGTTGTTGAGGGGCGAGACTGAAAGCAAAACTCGCGCGCGGCGCGGGAACGAATGCGCGTGCGTGAGTAGCTGTTTGAAAATCGCATCTGGAACGAGAGGTGACGCGAGACGCTTCAACACCCGCGATCGTCATCACCGGGCTTGACCCGGTGATCCATCATCTTCGCAAAAAGCATTTCTCAAAAAGATGGATGGCCGGGTCAAGCCCGGCCATGACGAACTATGGTTGGGCGAGTTGTATGCACGATGTCGTCCCCGCCAACGGGTCCGGTTTCACCGGCCAAGCCTGCGCGGGGACGACCGGGGAGAGAGATCACACGACGCGTCAACTCCATATTGCGCCCCAACCCGCATCACGTCTTCGGATCGCGCGCCTTGTTCACCGCCTCCGCCAGCGACATTTTCGCCGATCCAGGCTTCAGCGGCTTCTGCTGGCTTTGATGCGGCGCCCAGCCTGACAGCCAGACGATATCGAACGTGGCGCGTATGCGTCCGTCCGGATCGGAGAAACGCTCGGCATAAACCTGCGCCATCCTGACAAACGTCGCGCGGCGCGACGGCGTGCGGCGGCGCTCGACAAGAATGTTGGTCGCGCCCATGCGCCGCAGATCCTGCATCAACGCGAACGCGTTGTCGTAGCGCACCACGATGCGGTCCACGTCCGTCACCGGCAGCGCGAAGCCCGCACGCTGCAACAGCGCGCCAATGTCGCGCAGATCGGCGAACGGCGCCACGCGCGGCGACACGCCGCCCTCGATCTCGGATTCGGCAGCGGCGAAAGATTGCCGCAGTTCGGTCAACGTCTCGCCGCCGATCATCGCGGCCAGAAACAATCCATCCGGCTTCAGCGCGCGGCGGATTTGCGCCATCGCGCCGGGCAGATCGTTCACGGCTTGCAAGGCCAGCGCCGACACCGCGAGATCGACGGAGCCGGGCTCCAGCGCCAGCGGTTCGGCATCAGAGACCGGCAACGCCACGGCGCGCAATCGGCCGACGCGCTCACCCAGCGCCGCATGAACCTGATCGCCGGGCGTGCCCACATCGACACCGTTGGAGAATTCCCGCAGCACCGCGTGCTGCCGTTCCGCCAGATCCTCCGCGACACGGTCGAGCAGGAACGCGGCCGGTCCGAGACGCGCCGCGCGATGCTGCCGCACACGCAGCAACGCGCGATCGAACAGGCGCGGCGGAATATTGTTCGGAGGCGAGGTCATAAGCCGTTGGTACGCCCATGGAGACTATTCTGGCAATTCCCCGCAGGTTCGCTTGTCACGGCCGAACGCCGGAACTAGCCTCAGACTGCGGGGAAGATCATGTCGGGTTTCGGACAGGCATCGTCGTATTCTTCAAACCGGCTGCGCAGCCGGTTTGCCGGCGCGCTGACGGCGTGCCGGACTGCCCTCACCTCGCTGCCGCGCGCGGCCCTCGACATCGCCCTGCCGACGCTTTGTGTTTCGTGCCGCGAGCCGGTCGCCGGCGAAGGCGTCTGCGCGATGTGCTGGTCGAAACTCTCGTTCATCGCGCCGCCATTCTGCGCGCGGCTCGGCATCCCATTTGTCTACGATCCCGGACCGGGCCTGCTGTCGATGCAGGCCATCGCCGATCCGCCGGCCTATCAGCGCGCCCGCGCCGCCGTCCGCTACGACGACGTGGCGCGCACCATGGTCCACGCGCTGAAATATCAGGACCGCACCGATCTTGCGCCCACCATGGGCCGCTGGATGGCGCGGGCCGGTCAGGAACTTCTCGCCGGGGCGGATGCGCTGATCCCCGTTCCGTTGCACTGGCGGCGCGGATGGAGCCGCCGCTACAACCAGTCCGGCGCGCTGGCCGGCGTAATCGGACAGTCGGCCGGTCTCCCCGTGATCGGCGACGTCCTGCGCCGGGTGCGGCCAACCCTCCAGCAGGTCGGACTTTCCCGGGCGGATCGCGCGCTGAACGTTCAGGGCGCGTTCAAGGTGCCGCTGGAGAAGAAATCTGCCGTGCAGGGCCGCCGGATCGTGCTGATTGACGATGTTTTGACCTCCGGCGCGACAGCAAACGCCTGCGCACATGCCCTGCTGCGGGCCAGGGCTGCATCCGTCGACGTGCTGGTGTTTGCGCGGGTTGTGGACACGCTCTAGACCCCCATATAATTTGGGTTGTTTCCCGTTCCGTAAAGGCAAGCCATGGCGGCACTCATCGAGATCTATACGCGGCCCGGATGCGGCTATTGCAGCGCGGCCAAATCGCTGCTGACGCGCAAGAGCGCCGCGTTCACAGAATACGATGTCGCGGTCGATCCGAACTGGCGCGCCGAAATGGTCGAGCGCTCCAAGGGCGGCGCGACCTTCCCGCAGATCTTCATCGACAAGGTTCATGTCGGCGGCTGCGACGATCTCTACGCACTCGACCGGGAACACAAGCTCGACACGCTGCTGGCCGGCCAGAAAGTACCTTCATGACGGAGGGCCCCGCCACCCCCTTCACCGCAGCGATGGTGCAGATGCGCACCGCGATGCATCCGGAAGCCAGTCTGGCCGAAGGCATCCGGCTGATCCGCGAAGCGAAGGACAAGGGCGCGGACTACGTCCAGACCCCCGAAGTCAGCAACATCATCCAGCAGAACCGCAAGGCGCTGTTCGAAATCCTTGCCAGCGAGGAAGACGATCTTTCGCTCAAGGCCTATCGCGAACTGGCGCGCGAACTGAAAATCTATCTGCACATTGGATCGCTCGCGGTCCGCGCGACACCCGAGCGCGCCGCCAATCGCTCGTTCCTGATTGCGCCCGATGGCAGCATTCTCGCCAGTTACGACAAGATCCACATGTTCGACATCGAACTCGACGGTGGTGAAAGCTATCGCGAGTCCGCCAACTACCAGCCCGGCGAGACCGCCGTGATTTCAGACCTGCCTTGGGGGCGTATCGGCCTCACCATTTGCTACGACGTGCGCTTTCCCGCGCTTTACCGCGCGCTGGCGGAAGCCGGCGCATCGTTCATCGCGGTGCCGTCCGCATTCACGGTCAGGACCGGCGAAGCGCACTGGCACACGCTGCTGCGCGCTCGCGCCATCGAGAACGGCTGCTTCGTCTTTGCCGCCGCGCAGGCTGGAAAGCACGAGAGCGGACGCGAGACCTATGGTCATTCGCTGATCATCGATCCGTGGGGCGAAATCCTCGCCGAGGGCGGCACCGAGACTGGCGTCATTTTAGCGAAGGTCGATCCCGCCAAAGTGCAGTCGGTCCGCAAGAACATTCCATCCCTGCAGCATGGACGCCGCTTCGGCCTCGCCGATCCGAAAGCCGGACCGGAGCATCTGCATCTCGTACGGGGATCGGCATGATCCGCTACGCGCTGCGCTGTGAGCGCGGCCACGAGTTCGAGAGCTGGTTCCAGAGTTCAGGCGCCTACGACAGTCAGCACAAGCGCGGACTCATCACGTGTCCGGTATGCGAGTCCACCAAAGTGGACAAGGCCATCATGGCGCCGCGCATCGCAGGCAAGGCAAAGTCAAAATCTGCGCCTGAACCTGTGGCCGCACCCGCCGAGGACGCGGCGCCGGCATCGCTGGTGATGGCGCCGCAGGAACGCGAGCTTGTCGCCAAGCTGCGGGAGCTGCGCGATCACGTTCTCAAGAACGCGGATAATGTCGGCAAGAAATTTCCCGACGAAGCCCGCAAGATGCATTACGGCGACATCGAACATCGCGCGATCTACGGCGAGGCGACCGCCGAAGAGGCCAAGGAGTTGATCGACGAAGGCGTTGAGGTGGCGCCGCTGCCGGTGCTGCCCGGCGACCGGAACTAGATAAAGTTCCTCATGGCGAGGAGCGCGCATTTTTGCGTGCGTCTCGAACCATGAGACCATATGTTCTCCCTCATCCTTCGAGACGCGGCCAAAAGAGGCCGCTCCTCAGGATGAGGTCACCCCGCCACCAGCATCGCGACCCCGATAAGAATGAGCGCAATCCCACTGAGTTCTCTCAGCGACAACGGTTGCTTCATTGAATAATACGCCGCGACCTGCGCGAACAGCACCTCGACCAGCGCCAGCGTCCGCACATTGGCCGCAGCGGTGAGCGCGAAGGCGAGAAACCAGAACAGCGACGCGAACGATCCCATGAAGCCGGCGAACATCGACGGCTTCCACAGCCGGAAGATTGCCGTCATCGTTCCCGGCGAGCGCGCGATCAGCCAGCCGGACAGCACGATGGTCTGCATCAGCAAGGTCGCGGTCAACGTCAGGCTCGCCGCGGTGACGAAGCTGACGCCGGTGACATTGAGAATCGCGCCGCGATAGCCGACCGCCGACAGCGCGAAGAACGACGCCGCCACGAGGCCGAGCACCGTGGGCTTCAGATTGCCGAAGCCTTTCATGCCGCCGGGGCGCAAAGCCGTGATCACCACGCCGATGGTGGCGATCAGAATGGCCGCGACCTTCAGCCCGGTCAGGTGATCCGACAGGAACACGAAGCCGAAAATCGCCGCCTGGATCGCCTCCGTCTTGAGATACGCCGTCGTCACCACGAACGACCGCTCGTTCATGGCCATCAGCATCAAGGCGGTGGCGAGAATCTGCGCCATGCCGCCGACCACAAGCCACGCCCAGAATCCGGCCTCCGGCCACGACAGCCGATCGCCGTTGGCGATGAGGATCAGTCCGAGAAAGATCAGCGAGAACGGAAAGCCGAACAGAAAGCGGATATGGGTCGCGCCCAGCGTGCCGAGCTGCGCCGTGAGACCGCGCTGCATCGCGTTGCGCACGACCTGTCCCGCTGCCGCCAGCAGCGTGAAAGGAATCCAGAGCCAGATGAGTTGGGACATGGTGAAAAATGAAAGCCAGAACGGCAGGAGCGCCGGATTCAGAGAGGCCTATATCCGACGCACGCGGTCAACCGGCGAAGCCCCATGTCAGTCCCGCACGCCGGTCACGTCGCCGCTTCCGCGACCACCATGTAGTTCACGTCCATGTCGGACGAGAGACTCCACTTGTCGGCCAGCGGGTTATATACCACGCCCGCCTGATCGCTGATGGCGAGCTTGTTGCGCTCGAGGTGATGCGTCAGTTCGGCTGGCGTGACGAACTTGTCCCACTGATGGGTACCGCGCGGCAGCCAACGCAGCACATATTCCGCACCGACGATGGCGAGCGCGAAGCTCTTCCAGTTCCGGTTGATGGTCGACGCCACCATCATGCTCGACGGCTTGAGCAGCGCCGCGCAGCGGTCGAGAAACACCCCGACATTGGTGACATGCTCGACCACTTCCATCGCCAGCACGATGTCGAAGCGCTCCCGCGGGTCCATCTCCTCGATGGTGGTGCAGCGATAGTCGATCAGCAGATGCGAGCGGTCGGCATGCAGCTTGGCCACTGCAATGTTGGTCGCCGAGGGATCGACGCCGATCACCTGCGCGCCCAGCCGCGTCAGCGGTTCGCACAGAAGTCCGGCACCACAGCCAATGTCGAGAATGCGCAGACCCGAAAGGCAGTTCAGACTCTTCGGACTGCGGTCGAACTTGCGGCACGCCGCGTCGCGGATATAGGCCAGCCGCAGCGGATTGATCTTGTGCAGCGGCGCCATCTTGCCTTTGGGATCCCACCATTCCTCGGACAGCTGCGAGAACCGCGCAACTTCGCCGGGATCGACCGTGGACGCTGATGAAGGAGTCTGAATCATGCCGAGAACTATATCCGGTTAGCGTGCCGTGATGTGGTTGCGGAATTCGATCGGCGCGCCGATCATTTTTATCGTCTTCGTGCCTTCACCGACACCATTCACTCTGACATCTCCCCACCCAAAAATCCGGCCGGCGATGCTCTGGGTGACGTCGACGCTTTCGATTTTATCCAAACTCATCTCAAAGGTCTGACGCTTGATAAACCCTTCCTTGTGAACCACGCGCAGGGTGGTCACATCGGTCTCGGTGGTCCAGCGCTGAAACCAGGCCCGGAACAGAAGAAAGCCCCCGACAAGCGTAAACAGCGCGCTGGCGGCCAGAAGCGGAAAAATAACTCCACCGCCCGAACCGGCCAGGCAGAGGGCCGCGACGGCAAGGCATAACAGTCCGGGCACATAGACGATGCCGTGAATCGTGGTGGAATACAGAATCTTCTCCCCCGGCTGCAAAATATCGTCGATATAGCGGCCCATTTCCGTCCCCAGCCGTGATTGTCAGGAGGCAATCGTGTTGCTTGCCCCCGACCCGATGGGTATGTATAGCCGCCTTTTCGGGGCCGTGCTTCCGTTTTGACCGGAACTGGCTCCTTACTGAACAATCAGTCTAACCGGGACAGCGCCATTCGCTATGGGCCGCCTTGTGATGAAATTCGGCGGCACGTCCGTCGCCAATATCGAGCGCATCCGCAACGTCGCGCAGCATGTGAAGCGCGAGGTCGATGCCGGCCATGACGTGGCCGTGGTGGTGTCGGCGATGTCCGGCAAGACCAACGAACTGGTCGGCTGGGCCACCGAGGCATCGCCGCTGCATGACGCGCGCGAATACGACGCCATCGTGGCTTCCGGCGAACTGATCACCGCCGGCCTGCTCGCCATCGTGCTGCAATCGCTCGGCATCCAGGCGCGGTCCTGGCAGGGCTGGCAAATTCCGATCCTGACCGACGATGCTCACGCCTCCGCGCGCATCACCGGGATCGACGGCGCCGAACTCCTGAAGCGCTTCAAGGAGCGCAAGGAGGTCGCGGTGATCGCCGGCTTCCAGGGCATTCACCAGCCGACCGGTCGCATTACCACGCTCGGCCGCGGCGGCTCGGACACATCGGCGGTCGCGATCGCGGCTGCCATCCACGCCGACCGCTGTGACATCTACACCGACGTCGATGGCGTCTACACCACCGATCCGCGCGTGGTGCCTAAGGCACGGCGACTCGAGAAGGTGGCGTTCGAGGAAATGCTGGAGATGGCGTCGCAGGGCGCCAAGGTGCTACAGGTCCGCTCTGTGGAGCTGGGCATGGTTCACAACGTGCCGGTATTCGTGCGCTCGAGCTTCGACAAGCCGGAAGATATCGATCCCCACGGCACGCCGCCGGGCACGCTGATTTGCAGCGAGGAGGAAATCATGGAGAGCCAAGTCGTCACCGGCATCGCCTTTTCAAGGGACGAAGCCCAGATCTCCGTGCGCCAGATCGAGGACAAGCCGGGCGTCGCAGCCTCGATCTTCGTGCCGCTGGCCGATGCCAGCATCAACGTCGACATGATCGTGCAGAACGTCTCCGAGGACGGCAAGACCACCGACCTTACCTTCACCGTGCCGGCCTCCGAATACACCCGCGCCAAGGACACCATCACCAAGGCCAAGGACAAGATCGGCTACAAGGCGATGGACTCCGCCACCGATGTCGCCAAGGTCTCGGTGATCGGCATCGGCATGCGCAGCCACGCCGGCGTCGCAGCGCAAGCCTTCAAGGCGCTGTCGGAACGCAACATCAACATCCGCGCCATAACCACATCCGAGATCAAGTTCTCGCTGCTGATCGATGCCGCCTATACCGAATTGGCCGTCCGCACGCTGCATACGCTTTACGGGCTGGATCAGGCATAAGCGGCCACTCCCGGGGAACAGTTGCGACATCGTGACGAAGGCGTTCTGCTAGAGCGGGTCTGATATTTGGCAGGTGTTTTGCTTGGCAAAACGCGCCTCAATTCGATATAGCCTCAGGACAAGGCACGCGCCCCCGCGCCTCTGATTCCGGACCGTCGGATACGTCCGGGATAAATGGGAGGTGCTGGCACGGCCTTGAAAAGTCGTTATTTTACTTCTGGTTAACGCTATCGCGGCTGTCTGGCCGCGCTGGAGTTGCAGGTTTAGGGATGTCAACGGATGCGGAGCGCGCTGGGAGGCCCCCGCGTCTTGTTGAGACGGCTCCGCGAAGTGATGGCCGAACAGGTCAGCGCTCAGGAACGGCTCGACAAGATCGTGGTGCTGATCGCCGCCAACATGGTGGCGGAGGTCTGCTCGACCTATGTGCTGCGCGTCGACAACACCCTTGAACTCTACGCCACCGAAGGTCTGAACCGCGACGCCGTCCACCAGACGGTGCTGACAGCGCATGAGGGTCTCGTCGGTCTGGTGGCCTCCGAGGCCACGCCGCTGAACCTGTCGAACGCCCAGTCGCATCCGGCCTTCTCGTATCGCCCGGAAACCGGCGAAGAAATCTATCATTCGTTCCTCGGCGTGCCGATTCTTCGCTCGGGCAACACACTCGGCGTGCTGGTGGTGCAAAACCGCGCCCACCGCACCTATGTCGAGGAAGAGGTCGAGGCGCTGCAAACCACCGCGATGGTGCTCGCGGAAATGATCGCGTCGGGCGAACTGTCGTCCATCGCAAAGCCGGGCGCCGAACCCGCCGCGCGCCACTCGCTGCACAAGACCGGCGCCATCCTGTCGGACGGCATCGCGCTCGGCCATGTGGTGCTGCACGAACCGCGCGTCGTCATCACCAATTATATTGCCGAAGACCTGCCGAAAGAAGTCAAACGGCTCGACAGCGCGATCCTGAAGCTGCGCGCCGATCTCGACCGGATGCTGGAACGCGGCGACGTAGCGGACGGCGGCGAGCATCGCGACGTTCTCGAAGCCTATCGCATGTTCGCCAACGACCAGGGCTGGCAGCACAAGCTGCACGAGGCGGTTGCCACCGGCCTCACGGCGGAAGCGGCAGTGGAACGCGTGCAGTCCGACACCCGCGCCCGCATGCTGCGCTCGACCGATCCGTACTTGCGCGACCGCCTGCACGATCTCGAAGATCTCGGCCACCGTCTGATGCGCCAGCTCGTCGGGCAGGATCACGCGCCGTCGCGCGAGCAATTGCCTGACAACGCCATCCTGATCGCCCGCTCGATGGGTCCGGCGGCGCTGCTCGATTACGACCGCAAGCGGCTGCGCGGTCTGGTGCTGGAAGAAGGCACCGCCAATTCTCATGTCTCGATCGTCGCGCGCGCCCTCGGCATTCCTGCGGTCGGCGAAGTGGCGAACGCCGCCGGCATCGCCGATCCCGGCGACGCCATCATTGTCGACGGCACCTCGGGTTCTATCTACATCCGCCCGTCGCAGGAAATCCAGTCGGCCTATGCCGAACGCGTGCGCTTCCGGGCGCGGCGGCAGGAGCAATACCGCGAACTGCGCGACAAGCCCTGCGTCACCAGGGACGGTCAGCCGATCGATCTGATGATCAACGCCGGTCTCGTGATTGACCTGCCGCACATCGACGACACCGGCTCATCCGGCATCGGATTGTTCCGCACCGAATTGCAATTCATGGTCGGGCAAAGCCTGCCACGCAGCAGCGAGCAGCTTGCGCTCTATCGCGCAGTGCTCGATGCCGCCGGCGACAAGCCGGTGACCTTCCGCACCCTCGACATTGGCGGCGACAAGGCGCTGCCTTACATGGACACGATCGTCGAGGAAAATCCGGCGCTGGGCTGGCGCGCAATCCGCCTCGGTCTCGACCGACCGGGCTTGTTGCGCGGACAGATTCGCGCGCTGCTGCGCGCCGCATCGGGACGTTATCTGCGCGTGATGTTTCCGATGATCTCGCAGGTCGACGAATTCGATCAGGCCAAGCTGGTGATCGAGCGCGAACTGACCTATCTGCGCCAGCATGGCCACACGCTGCCGGAGCGTGTCGATGTCGGCACCATGGTCGAAGTCCCAGCGCTGCTCTACCAGATGGACGAGTTGCTCAAGCGCGTCGATTTCATTTCGGTGGGATCAAACGACCTGTTCCAGTTCCTGTTCGCGGTGGATCGCGGCAACTCGCGCGTCACCGACCGCTTCGATACGCTGTCGGCGCCGATCCTGCGTGCGCTGCGCGACATCGCGAAGAAAGCCCAAGCCGCCGGCAAGTCAGTTTCGCTGTGCGGCGAAATGGCCTCACAGCCGCTCGGCGCGCTGGCGCTGATCGCACTCGGCTATCGCTCGCTGTCGTTGTCGGCCACCGCGCACGGCCCGGTGAAAGCCCTGATTCTCGATCTCGACGCCAAAAAAGCCGAAGCGATGGTCACGCCCCTGCTGGATGCCCCGGCCGGAAGCGTATCGATCCGCAACAAGCTGATGGAATTCGCCGAAGCCGAAGGGCTTTCGTTGTAGCGACGCTTCCGGACACCTGCGAAGCCCGCCTTTGAATTCACTCCTGATCGATCGAAACCGATGACCACGCTGCCCGAAGCCAAACTCGATACATTGCTGGCGCGCCATGCCTCGCTGGAAGCCGAACTGCTCGGCCAGGTGAATTCCGAAACCTATGTCCGCATCACCCGCGAACTGAGCGAGCTCGCGCCGGTGGTCGACGCCGTAAAGGCCTATCGCACGGCGGTCGGCGAAATCGCCGGCATCGATGCGTTGATTGCCGATCCCGCCATCGAGCCCGACATGCGCGCCATGGCGGAAGGCGAACGGCCGCAGCTTGAGGCACAACGCGACGAACTGGCCCAGAATATTCGCGTCGCGCTGTTGCCGAAAGACGCCATGGACGAGCGCAACGTGGTGCTGGAAATCCGCGCCGGCACCGGCGGCGACGAAGCCTCACTGTTTGCAGGCGACCTGTTCCGCATGTATGAGCGCTTCGCATCCTTGCAGGGCTGGAAGGTCGAAGTGATCTCGGCCTCCGAAGGCACCATGGGCGGCTACAAGGAAATCATCGCCGAGGTGCAGGGCCGCGGGGCATTTGCCAAGCTGAAGTTCGAGTCCGGCGTGCATCGCGTGCAGCGCGTGCCAGACACCGAAACGCAGGGCCGCATCCACACCTCCGCCGCGACGGTGGCCGTGCTGCCGGAGCCCGAGGAGGTCGATGTGGTCATTAAGAATGATGACCTGCGGATCGAAACCATGCGCGCGCAGGGTGCCGGCGGACAGCACGTCAACAAGACCGAATCCGCCATCCGCATCACGCATATCCCGACCGGCATCGTCGTCATGATGCAGGACAGCCGCTCGCAGCATAAAAACCGCGCCAGCGCCATGAACATCCTGCGCTCGCGCATCTACGACGCCGAACGGCAACGCATCGACGCAACACGTTCCGCCGAGCGCAAGGGACAGGTCGGCTCCGGCGACCGCTCCGAGCGCATCCGGACCTACAACTTTCCGCAAGGCCGCGTCACCGACCATCGCATTAATCTCACGCTCTACAAGCTGCCGCAGGTGATCGCGGGCGACGCGCTCGGCGAACTGGTCGACGCGCTGACCACGGAGCATCAGGCCGCGCAACTGGCGGAACAGGGCAACGCCGCGTGAGCGCGAACATCCCGTTCGCAGGATTGACGGTCGAAGCCGCCCGCCGCGCGCTGGCAGCGAATCTCAAGGATAACAGCATCGAATCCCCCGACCTCGATGCACGGCTACTGATTGGCGCCGCGCTCGACCTCGATCATACCGGCCTGGCCACCCAGGCGGCGCGGAAGATCGCCGAGGACGAAGCGGCAATCATCGAAACCTACGCGCAGCGCCGGATTGCGCACGAGCCAGTTGCCCGCATCCTTGGCCGGAAGGAATTCTGGGGTCTCGATCTTCACCTTTCCAGAGACACGCTGGTCCCCCGCCCCGATACCGAGACAGCGGTCGAGGCTGCGCTGGATATTCTGCGCAGCGAGTCCCGCGTCGGCCATGCGCTCCGCATCGCCGACATCGGCACCGGCTCCGGCGCTATTCTGCTCGCGCTGTTATCCGAACTTCCCGCAGCGACGGGTGTCGGCACCGACATCAGCGCGGGTGCGCTGGCGACGGCGGAGATGAACGCTCAGCGGCTCGGTCTCGCCAGCCGCGCCTCGTTCATCCGATGTGATTACGCCGCTGCGCTGTCCGGGCCGTTCGATCTGATTGTTTCGAACCCACCCTATATTCGCTCAGCCGACTTTGCGGCGCTCGATCCCGACGTGCGCGACCACGACCCGCATCTCGCGCTGGACGGCGGAACGGATGGGCTCAATGCCTACCGTGCAATCGTCCCGCAGGCGGCGAGTTTGCTCGCCCCTCACGGAATCCTGATTTTCGAGGTCGGATACGACCAGAGCGCTCCCGTGGGCGAAATCATGCGTGCTGCGGGACTAACCCTCCCACACCCGCCCAGAGCCGATCTGGGCGGCATTCATCGCGCCGTCATGGGACGAAAGACGGCGTTTTAAAGGGCGTTTGGACCAGAAAAAACCTCTTGGAATATCGCCCCGGAGCGACTACGTTCCGATCACACCATCGGTTCAGGGTCGTGGCCCCGTTAAGGAATGACGGGTCGGAGCCAGATGTCTCGCAAGGGACGCCCGCCGGATGAAAGGTTCCTAAAAGGCTGGTCATGACGAGCGCGAAGGCTGAAAGAGCTGCGCTGCTCGGGACCGCAAAGCGAACGAAAGCCTGATATTGCGCTTGAACACTCATCTGCAAAACGTCACGCCTGCTGGCTCAGGCTGATCGGCCCAGATGGCTCATTGCCTTCGGGCATTTGGAGAACGCGTCCTTGTTGAACGCGAACGACGGCAACTACGGTCTAAACCTGACGGCATCGCCGCTTGCGCGAATGCATTGCGCCGTGTCCTGCACACCAACCATCACGATCCAGAATCGGTAAAAGGCACCACATGAGAAACGGCCCGAATAACAACAAGCGCATGCGCAGCCGGAACAACAACAATAATAATAACAATAACAACAACCGGCGCGGCCAGAACCCGATGACCCGGGTTTTCGAGTCCAACGGACCGGACATCAAGATTCGCGGCACCGCCTCTCACGTCGCAGAGAAATACGTTCAACTCGCACGTGACGCGCGCTCGTCCGGCGATCCGGTTGCAGCCGAGAACTACTATCAGCACGCCGAACATTATTTCCGGTTGATCGCGGCGGCGCAGGAACAGTTTCGGCAGAACCAGCCGCAACAGCAGCAGCCGATGATGCCGCGCAACGATAGCGATGCGCTCGACGACAACGGCGACGATGGTGATAGCTATTCCAACTTCGGCGCGGAGCCAGGCTTTGCGCCAGGTCACCAGCAGCCACAACCGCAGTTCCAGCCGCGCGAGCAGCAGCCGTTCCAGCGCGAACAGCAACAGCCGCGCGAGCATTTCCGTGATCGTTCGCAGCCGCAGCCGCAACCTTCCGTGCAACCGGCCGAAAGCGAGGCGGCTGTCGATCGGCTTCCGTCATTCATTACCGGAGGCGCGCAGCCGCAACCGAACGGAAACAGCGCGGAGCCGAACGGCAATCAGAACGGCGAGCGCTTCGGTCATCGCCGCCGCCGGCGTCCGCCCGGTCCGCGTCCTGAAGGTCAGAGTGCACAGCCTCCGGCGGAAGATTTCTCGGCCGGCGAATAAGTCCGGTCTGATAGCGCGGATTGAACTGCCCGTCTGAGCAAAACTCGGCGGGCAGTTTTGTTTTCAGCCGGCTGACGACTCGTCGTTGTAGCGCGTCGGCGTCGGCACAAGCACCGGCGGCATCGACGGAATGAGGCGCGTGCGCTCGCGATGCGCCGGGATCGCGCGATAAACCTGCTTTGACGCCTCGACGATATGGACGCCCGCAAACGGCGACGATACCGCTGCGCTCATCCGCTCCCACGCCATCGCAGACCGCAAAACCCAACCGCTTTCGAACGGGGGCACGAACAGCGCTTCGCCCCACGCCGTCGGGGTGAACCATGTCTGCCGCAGCAATTGGGTGATCTGCGAACGCGAGTAAGGACGGCCGTGGCCGAATGGAGTGCTGTCGGTCCGGGTCCAGACGCCGCCGCGATTGGGAACGACCACCATCATTCGCCCTGATGGCGCCAGCACGCGCCATACCTCGCGCAGCAGTCCTTCCGGATCGTCGCAGATCTCCAGCGCGTGAACGATCAGAATGCGGTCGATCGCAGCATCGGCCAGCGGCAACGCAAATTCATCCACCAGCGTGGAGAGCGTCGGACGCGCGGTGGGCCATTTGAGCACGCCCTGCGCCGCAGGCATCAATGCGATACAGCGCTCGGCGTCCTCGCGGAACAGACCGAGATAGGGCGTCGGATAACCGAGCCCCGCGACGCGCAGGCCGTCCGCATGCGGCCAGTGCCGCTGGATACCACGATTGATCAGCCGCCGGGCCACGGTGCCGAGGCGTTGCGAATAGAAATTACGCAGATCGATCACGTCGATTGTCATGGCGCCAATGTAACATGGCACGCTCCTGAATGCAGCGCACCGCCAGCGAT
Source organism: Bradyrhizobium sp. G127 (assembly GCF_021502575.1). Lineage (NCBI taxonomy): Bacteria > Pseudomonadati > Pseudomonadota > Alphaproteobacteria > Hyphomicrobiales > Nitrobacteraceae > Bradyrhizobium > Bradyrhizobium sp. G127. The sequence continues at coordinate 456,938 of NZ_JAKFGN010000001.1, read as the reverse complement.
CCATGGAACGGCGTTAACGTCTTTCACTCGACAAGACGGCCGTGTTAACTTAGCCGCGCCCCGACGAATGGAGACGTCATGACTGCCGAGATTCGCCTGTTTCCCTGCCTGTCCGACAATTTCGGCTATCTGATTCATGATCCGGTCACCAAAGCCACCGCCTCGATCGACGCCCCGGAGGCCGGACCGATCATCAAGGCGCTGCAGCGCGAGGGCTGGACCCTGACCGACATTCTCGTCACGCACCATCATGCCGACCATGTCGGCGGCATTGCCGAACTCAAAACAAAATATAACTGCCGCGTTGTCGCGCCTTTCGACAAGGGAACGGCGATCGCGCAAGTGGACGAGCGGGTCAAGGAAGGCGACACCGTCAAGGTCGGCAATCTCGCTGCCCGCGTGCTGGAAACCCCGGGCCATACCCTCGATCACATCAGCTATGTGTTCGATGCCGACCGCGCGCTGTTCTGCGCCGATACACTGTTCTCGATCGGCTGCGGCCGCGTGTTCGAAGGCACTTATCCGATGATGTGGGACTCGCTGTTGAAGCTGCGCGCGCTGCCCAACGACATGCGGGTTTACTGCGGCCACGAATATACCGCGTCCAACGTCAAGTTCGCGCTCGGCATCGAGCCCAATAATCCCGCGCTGAAGGCCCGCGCCGAGGAAGTGGCGAAGCTGCGCGCCGCGAACCAGCCAACGATTCCGACGCTGATCCGCGATGAGAAAGAAGCCAACACTTTCCTGCGTGCCGACGTTCCTGCCGTGGCGGCCGCCGTCGGACTCCCCGGCAAGAGCCCGGCCGAGGTGTTCGGCGAGATACGCGAACGCAAGAACAAGGCATGACGGATCGAGCAACGGCTGGACTGACCGCCGAAGAGATCATCGCGCGTCTCGCGTTGAAGCCGCATCCCGAGGGCGGCCACTATCGCGAGACATTTCGCGACGATCGCACTGTCGATGGCGCGCGCGCGGCGTCGACCGCAATCTATTTCCTGCTGGCGCGGGGCGAGAGGTCGCACTGGCACCGCGTCGACGCGGTGGAAATCTGGCACTATCATGCCGGCAGCGCATTAACGCTCAGAATCGCCGATGATAATGGCGAACATGCCATTGCACTCGGCCCCAATGTGACGAGTGGTGAGCAACCGCAAGCCATTGTCCCCGCCCACGCCTGGCAGGCCGCGGAGAGTAACGGCGACTGGACGCTGGTCGGCTGCACCGTCGCGCCTGGTTTCGACTTTGCAAAATTCGAACTGGCTCCGCCGGGCTGGAGTCCGGCCTGAGCTTAGTTACTCGGGCATGATCTGATCCGAACCCCGGTTTCATCCCACGGGCCAAGCCCGAGGGTATGCTTTTCGGGATCACGCCTTGCCGAACACCATGTTCTTCGCAGCGATCAATCCGCCAACCGCGATCAGCGCCGCCGCAACGGCGAGCGCCGCAGTCGGCTTGGCGAATCCTGCGAGAATCAGAAACGCCGTCGACAACAGCGGCGTGGCATAGGAGGCCGCACCGAGGACGCGAATATCACCGCGCTTCATGCCGATGTCCCACGCAAAGAACGCGATGCCGACCGGGCCGATGCCGAGCGCCACAATGGCCAGCCATTGCGTCATCGTCTCGGGCCAGATCGTGACCTCGAGTGCGAAGTGACACATCGCGGCCAGAACCGCCGTGGCCAGACAGAACCCGGCGACCGCGTCGGTGGGTACTGCGGCGAACCTACGCGACATGACCGAGTAACCGGCCCAGACGAACGCGGCGACGAAGGCCGCGACAAAGCCGGGAATGTGGGCCGGATTGAACTGCGATCCGCCGTTGCCTGCGAACAGCATGACCGTTCCGGCAAAGCCGAGAACTGCACCGATGATGTGGTGTGGCGCAAGGCGCTCGCCCGGCAGCAGCGAAGAGAGCAGCACGATCAGCAGCGGCCACAGATAATTCAACAGGCCGGCTTCAGCCGGCGGCGCAAGCCGCAACGCCAGAAAATAAAGCGCGTGATAACCGAACAGCCCACCGATGCCGACCAGCCAGACCGCGAGCGGCTGGCGCAAGGCGCGGATCGCCCCCGGCCGCCACGGCCACGTGACCGGCCCCATGCAGGCGCCGACGGTGAATGTCATCGCCAGCAGCTGAAATGGCGGCACACGGCCCGTTGCCACCGTGAGCGCTGCAAGCAGCGACCACATGATGATGGCGGTCAGGCCGATAAGGGTGGCGGACGATGTGGTCATCGCGGATCAATGGCACTCAATCCGCGGGGACGCCATACATCACACCAGATACTGCCCGCCGTTGATGGTCATCGTCGAACCGGTGATGAAGCCGGACTCGTCGGAGGCGAGGAAGACGACGCCACGCGCGATTTCCTCGGGCTCACCGAGCCGGTTCACCGGAATCTGCGGGATCACGTTCTTCTCCAGCACGTCTTTCGGCACCGCCTGAACCATTTCGGTGTTGATGTAGCCGGGGCAGATGGCATTCACGGTCACTCCGCCGCGCGCGTTCTCGAGCGCGAGGGCCTTGGTAAACCCGATGTCGCCGGCTTTCGCCGCCGAATAGTTGACCTGTCCGAACTGGCCTTTCTGGCCGTTGATGGAAGATATGTTGATGATGCGTCCGAACTTGCGCGCGCGCATCCCTTCAATGACCTGCCGTGTCATATTGAACAGCGACCCGAGATTGGTGTTCATCACGGCGTTCCACTGATCGAGTGTCATCTTGTGGAACGGCACGTCGCGGGTGATGCCGGCATTGTTGACCAGCACATCGATCGGCCCAAGATCGGCCTCGACCTTCTTTACGCCGTCCGTGCAGGCATCGAACGCGCCGACATCCCACTTGTAAACCGGGATTCCCGTCTCGGCCTTGAATTTCGCGGCAGCATCGTCGTTGCCGGCATAACTTGCCGCAACCTTGTAGCCCGCAGCTTTCAACGCCTTGCTGATCGCCGCGCCGATGCCGCGCGTACCGCCTGTTACCAATGCCACGCGTGCCATATTGAGTATCCCCTCCGCAGTCCACTGAAGTGTTTTTGGAGGATAACTATTCAGGCCAATTGCGATAACAGCAAGAAAAAATGCCCGGCAATGTGCCGGGCATTTGGATTTTATATTGTGCAGTGCGCTCGAAAGATTTTTATCGCTCGACGCACAAGGCGATGCCCATGCCGCCGCCGATGCACAGCGTGGCGAGGCCTTTCTTGGCATCCCGCTTCTGCATTTCGTGCAGCAAGGTCACCAGTACGCGCGCACCCGATGCGCCGATCGGATGACCGATGGCGATCGCGCCGCCGTTGACGTTGACCTTTGCGGGGTCCCAGCCGATTTCCTTGTTCACGGCGGAAGCTTGCGCCGCGAAGGCTTCGTTGGCCTCGATCAGATCGAGATCGCCGGGCTTCCAGCCGGCCTTCTTGAGGGCCGCACGCGAGGCCGGGATCGGTCCCGTGCCCATGATCGAGGGATCAACGCCCGCTTGCGCCCACGACACAATCCGCGCCAGTGGCGTCTTGCCTTCCTTGGCGGCCTGCTTGGCGGTCATCAGCACCAGCGCCGCGGCGCCGTCATTGATGCCCGACGCATTGCCCGCAGTCACGGTGCCGTCTTTCTCGAAGGCAGGTTTGAGCTTGGTCATGCCATCCATCGACGCACCGTGGCGCGGGCCTTCGTCGGCCTCGACCACGATGTCGCCCTTGCGGGTCTTCACGATAAAGGGAACGATCTCGTCCTTGAACTTGCCGGCCTTCTGCGCCGCCTCGGCCTTGTTTTGCGAACCGACCGCGAACTCATCCTGCTGCTGACGCGTGATCTGGAATTGCCGTGCGACATTCTCGGCGGTGTTACCCATGTGATAGCCGTTGAAGGCATCCCACAGGCCGTCCTTGATCATGGTATCGACGAATTCAAGCCCGCCCATTTTCACGCCAGCGCGCAAATGCTGGGCATGCGGTGACATGCTCATGGATTCCTGACCGCCGGCGACGACGATTTCGGAATCGCCATTCATGAGCGCCTGATAGCCCAGCGCCACGGTGCGCAATCCGGAGCCGCACAGCATGTTGACGCCCCAGGCCGGGCTTTCCACAGGAATGCCGGCTTTCATGGCCGCTTGTCGCGCCGGGTTCTGGCCCTGCGCCGCGGTCAGGATCTGGCCCATGATGACTTCGGAAACGCGGGCAGGTTCGACGCCAGCCCGCTCCAGCGCGGCCTTGATTGCAACCGCTCCCAGCTCGTGGGCCGGGGTATTGGCGAATGCGCCGTTGAATGTGCCGACCGGGGTACGGGCAGCGCTGACGATGACGACATCGTCGGACATGGACATCTCCTGATTTTGAAGCCGAAATGACTTGAGATCGCGAGGGGGGCCCGCCAGTAGCTTGGCTGGCCTGAATTCCCATTAACCTATCCGTTTTGCGTCAATCGGCCAAAGGCATTCTGGTCGTTTGCTGCAATTGCGTTCTTAGCATGCCGCGACATTAACCGTCCTGCACAAAACGGTAGCCGTACCATTCTGAAAGTGCTTAGTTTATTGCGATGCATTGTTTGCACTGCCCTCGGCAACGTTCGCCGGTTCCATTCCTCGCTAGGTAGGTATGTGTGAGTCCATGGCAAAATCCGATCAGCCAATTACCATTAAAAAGTACGCCAATCGGCGCCTCTACAACACGGGCACCAGCACCTATGTGACGCTCGAAGACCTCGCGGCCATGGTGAAGGAAGGCGAGGATTTCCTCGTCTACGACGCGAAGACCGGCGATGACATCACCCGCTCGGTGCTGGCGCAGATCATCTTCGAACAGGAAAACAAGGCCGGCCAGAACCTGCTGCCGACCACGTTCCTGCGTCAGTTGATCCGCTTCTACGGCGACAGCATGCAGATGGTGGTGCCGAAGTATCTGGAGCAGTCGATCGACACGCTGACGCGCGAGCAGGAAAAGTTCCGCAAGCAGATGACGAACACGTTCAGCAACACGCCATTCGCGCCGCTTGAAGAGCATGTTCGCCGCAACATGGAAATGTTCGAGCGTACATTTGCGATGTTCAAGCCATTCGGCGCGCCCTTGCGGAAGGAAACTCCATCGGCGGAATCGCCGCCGACAGCCAGCGAACCTGCCGAGGGAGGCATCGACGATCTCAAGCGTCAGATGAAGGAGATGCAGGAGCGTCTCGAGCGGATGTCGAAAGAATCCGAAAACAAGAGCTGAGTTATCGGCGTCGCCGCGCCTGCGCGACGACGCCGTTTCCCATAGAAGACAGCGTCAGCTGGATGCGCGTGCGACCTCGGGTTGCTGCATCATGGCATCTGAAGCCCACGGCTTCGTCAGCGACGCCAGTCCGGTAAGCCGGCCCTGAATGTAGTCACAGCCCCAGCCGCGCAGCAGTTGGGCGGATTCTTCATCCTGCACCCATTCGGCAACCGTCTTGATGCCGAGACGATGCGCAAGATCGATCAGGGTTTGTACGAATGCCCGGTCATCGGCCGACCGCGCGATGTTCTGCACGAAAGCGCCGTCGATTTTCACGATGTCGACGCCAAGTTTTCGCAGATTGCGGAATGATGTGTAGCCGGCGCCGAAATCGTCGATCGCAATACGGCTGCCGAGTTTTTTCAGCCGCGTGACGAAGCCACGGACATCGTCCAGATTCTGGATCGCCACCGTTTCGGTGATCTCCACGATCAGCCGTTCGGCGGCGCCCGGATGGGTCTGCATTAGCGATTCGATGCTGGTCCACCAGTCGGGATCCATTGTCGTGCCGGGCGAGATATTCAGGCTGAGCTGCACGTCGGGCGCCGCCGCCAGTTCCGCCACCACCAGCTCCAGTACACGGTGATCGACCAGCCGGATCAGTCCAAGTTTCTCGGCGACCGGAACGATGTCCGGCGACAGCGAATACTCGCCGTCCTCCTGGCGCATCCGCACCAGACATTCATGAAACGCAGGTTCTCGCATGTCCGCCGTGACCACCGGCTCATAGGCCATCACGATGCGGCGTTCGTTCAATGCCGTGACGATCTCATCGGTGACGCGGATGTTGACGCGGCGCTGCGCATCACGCTCGACGTTCGGCTGCCACACCATCAGCGACCCACGGCGGCGCGCCTTGGTGAGATCGAGCGCTTCCTGGGTCCGGCTCATCGCCTCCTCAAGCGTGCGCGCATGCCGGAGCGCGTTGATGGCGCCGATCGATGCCGTCACAGCCACGGGGCCTGACCGCGTCGGCACCACTTCATCGCGAATTCCGGACAGGAAACGCTCCGCGGCGATATTCATATCATCGACGGAGCAGTTCTTCAGGATCAGCCCGAACTTGTTACCGGAAAAACGCCCGAGCACATCGCCGCCGCGTAGCCGCGCGCGGATACGCTTCGCCACCTCACGGATGACCTCGTCTGCAACCTCGTAGCCGAAGGCATCGTTGATCGCGGCCAGATGATCGATGCCCACCAGCATGAAGGCGAAGGAGGTGCGGAATCGACCGGCCTCTTCGATCGCTTCGGCCAGCGCTGCCGTCAAACGCGTGCGATTGAATTCGCCGGTCAGCGGATCGTCCTGCGACAATTTCAGAAGCTGCTCATCGCGGGCGTGACGCTCGTTGTTGATGCGAATAACGGCGTGGGCACGGGATGGCTTGCCATCGGGGCCGGCGAACCAGCGGCCGCACTCATCGATCCACAGCACCGGCGCCGATATGCCGACACGCAAACCATATTCAACCTGATAGGGCACGCCGTTCCCGGTATCGACCGCCGTGGAATTCAGCACGGCGTCGTTGCGGATGCCGCGCCTCGGCTCGATCAGTTTTGAAAATTCGGTCGCTTTCGACAATGCCGCCTGCGGAATGTCGGTCAGAACCGCTGCGACATTGTCGCTCCACTGCAAGGTATCGTTCGCGATGGTCCAGGTCAGGCTGGCCTGACCGAGGGTCGCGAGAAGGTCCCCGCCGGCCGGCGTCGCGCGGCGGAGAGTATGGTTATCCGCGGACGCAGGCATTGGCTCGGAAGGAATCGAGGTTTGAATCCGGCTGATTGTCAAAGGTGCCTCGTTCCGGGACGTGCGGAGGGTGATTCGATTGCTGAAATGAAGTGTCCGGCGGGCGCGAGCCTAGGTCAACTTCCTGAATAATCCGACAAACGGCTTGTTTCCGAATGTCCGGAAACGGGTAACCGGCTGCCAACCACAACCGGCACGTCCCTTGCGATGTTGCATGTGGAAGACGCATTGCGTCTCGAAATGAAACAGGCGATGGCAGGCAATGACCGTTTCAAGGATCACGTTGGCGATCGGGCCGAATACGACCAAAGTGGAAGCCGCCGATGGCGTCCCTGCACAAGAGGCCGTTCCCTCCCGGGCGTTGATTCCGGTCGGGCGCACGGAACGGATTCCGGGATCGCGCGCCGCGCGGCCAGATGCATCGTTCGTGGCCCACCTGATCGCGATGGCTGAACATGCGCCCCAGACACGAGCAATGCGCCGAGAGACCCCGGCCACCGCCCATGCGCTGTATGACCGCACAACGGTGAAGGGCGCACGCGGTTACGGCAGGGTGTTATCGCAGATCGCTTGAAACGATCACGCCTTGGGCTGAGGGTGCGGTCCGCGCTCTGGCTCGTGATCGGACACCAGATCGGCAACGCTCCAGTCCGCGATCTTGCGCTCCGGTGCAGGGGGCACAACCGGAGCAGGCGCAGGGCTTTCGGAATTCCGGATCACCGCCAGTGACGGCACCGGCTTCGGTGCTGCCTCTGGCTGCGGCTCAAGCCGAGGCTCGGCTGCATGCTCCGTTGGCCCGAACGCTGGCTCAACCGGCTTGGGGGCCTGAGGCACCGGATCGAAGGATGGCTCGGACGGCGCGCGGCTGGCCGGGGCCGACACCGCATCGTCTGTGACGTCCACAGGCGGAGCCACGGGCGCTATAGCAGGCGCCGGACGATGCCGGTTCCGGAGACTCAGGGAGACGCCCGCGAGAAATTCTACTGCCATCAGCACCGTGAGCATGAAGAAGGCCGACGTGCCGAACGGCGCCAGCAGCAGAAATTCTGCCACTGCAGCGCCAAATACGATCAGCGACAGCAAATGATCGGTGAGATATCGCGCGCCCGGCCGCGATGCTTTGATGACTTCGAGCAGCAGCAACAGCGCGCCGAGCGTCAGCAGTGCATCGCCGAACGTCGGCGTCCAGGCGACTCCCGACATCAACCGAACGTCGATGATCGGCGTGGTGAACGCCACGCCGGGCATCAGAAACACGAAGATGTTGTAGATCGCGAACGGAATCAGAAGCAGCGGGAAACCGATCATCGCCGGCAGCTTTCTCGGAACGACATCCTGTGGGCGCTTGTCGTCACATGGGTGTGTGGCGTTCTTATGGAAGGCGTTCGCAATGCCTTTCCGCCACCATCACACCGCTCGCGCTGCGCGAGGCAGCGCGAACGGAGAAGGGCATCAGTCCTTCTTGACCTTCAGGACCTGACGGCCCTTGTACATGCCGGTCTTGAGGTCGAGGTGGTGCGGACGGCGCAGTTCGCCCGAATCCTTGTCCTCAACGTAAGTCGGCTTCTTGAGCGCGTCCGCCGAGCGGCGCATGCCGCGGCGTGACGGCGAGGTTTTCCTGCGTGGAACGGCCATGGGATCGTCGTCCTCTAAATCAAGGCTCACCCGCCGGGCGGGGGCTCTCCAGAATTCGGATTGAGGTCGGGCTTATAGAGGAAGCCGAACCCGAAAGCTAGAGCATGGACCTGCAGAAAATAAGCCAAAACGGCCTAAAATCAGCGATTCCGGCCCCAGCAATTGGAGATTTCAGCCGACTGCGCCCGTTGCATGTAGGTTCCGGCCAGCCTTCTGACGCCCGGGCCCGGCGCGCGGGCGCTCCGGGTGACTGGATTTGGCAGGATCGAGGCGAGCAGAGCGGCTTCCTGCGCCGACAGCGCCGAGGCGGAACGGCCAAATGCATAGTTTGCGCCGGCTTGGGCGCCGAACTGCCCGCTCGGGCCCAATTCCGCGACGTTGAGATACAGTTCCAGGATGCGCTTTTTCGGCAGCACCAAGTCGATCCACAGCGCCAGCGGAAATTCCAGCGCCTTGCGAACCACGCTGCGGCCCGGCCACAAAAACAGGTTCTTGGCTACTTGCTGCGTGATGGTCGAGCCACCGCGCGACACCTCGCCATCCTGCGCCTCTTCAAGGATGTCCTGCACCGAATCCCAGTCGATGCCGCGATGGGAACAGAATTTGGCGTCCTCCGCCGCCACCACGGACCGCGGCAGGGCCGGCGCGATGGCGTCGATATCGACCCATGTCCGGGTCACCGGCTCGCCTGTCAGAAACCGGCCGATCATCAGCGTCGAGATGGGGTGACCCGCACTGTAGATTGGCGTCAGGACATAGGGCAAAAGCACCAGTCCCAGCACGCCCAGCACAATCATACGGATCAATCGTCGCATCACGCCTCATGCCCTGATGACTGTTGTAGCTAGCAGAAACCCGCAGCCCTGCTCTAGCCAAATCCCGGTCTGGAGCCGGTCCGGCGGAATTGACGCGGACGATGCCATGACCGATTGTCCGCCGAAATTTGCGTCCCTTTGGAGTTTTTGATGACCAGCGGCACTTCACCACAGGATTTCATGAAACGGCTCGACGCCACCGCAGCGGACACCGAGACGCTGCTGACGCGGCTCTTGTCCGACACGCCGCTGTCAGGCGAGATCGAGCGCCCGCGCCGGCTGATGGAATCGATGCGGTATTCGAGCCTCAACGGCGGCAAGCGGCTGCGCCCGTTTCTGGTGGTGGAAAGCGCCGCTGTGTTCGGCGTGCCCCGAGACGCGGCGCTGATGGCGGGTGCGGCGCTTGAATGCATCCATTGCTACTCGCTGATCCATGATGACCTGCCGTCGATGGACAACAGCGACCTGCGCCGCGGGCGGCCTACGGCGCACAAGAAATACGACGACGCCACTGCAATCCTCGCCGGCGACGGGCTTCTCACCATCGCCTTCGACATCATCACCCGTGACGAGGTCCACAAGGATCCGACGGTGCGATTGCTGCTGACCCGCGCACTGGCGCGCGCCGCGGGCGTCGGCGGCATGGTCGGCGGACAGATCATGGATCTCGCCGGCGAGGGCCGCTTCGGCGATCGCGAGCCGCCCGATGTCGCGAAGTTGCAGCAGATGAAGACCGGCGCTCTGCTCAAGTACGGCTGCATTGCCGGCGCTTTGCTCGGCCAGGCGCCGAAGGATCACTACGACGCCCTCGATACCTATGGTCATGCGCTGGGCGAAGCTTTCCAGATTGCCGACGATCTGCTCGACGTCGAAGGCGATGCCGCAGCCCTTGGCAAGCCGGCCGGACAGGACGCCGCCGCAGGCAAGACGACCTTCGTCACGCTGCTTGGTATCGACGGCGCGAAGGCCCGCGTGCGTGATCTCCTGACGCAGGCCGACGCAGCGCTCGCCCCGTTCGGCGCGAAGGGCGATGTCCTGCGCGCGGCGTCGCGGTTCGTCGCTGAGCGGCAGAATTAGGATAGAGATGGCAGGCAAGAACGACGGCGATCCCTATCTGCACCGCCTCAGGGCGATGCCGAAACCAATCCGCATCGTTCTTGCCCGGCCACGTCTGTTTGTCTCGCTCGCCATCGGTCTCGCATCCCTCCTGGTGCTGCCGGAATCGCTGCGCATCGCGACGCGGCTGCTCATCGCCTGGGACATTTCCATCGCGTTCTACATCACGCTCGCCTTCGTGCTGTTTCTGTCGTGCGACAGCGAGCGCATCCGCAGGCTGGCCGCGCTTCAAGATGACGGACGCTTCCTGATCCTGATTCTGACGGCCGTCGCGGCCTTCGCCAGCATCGCTGCTATCGTGGTGGAACTCGGCATCAAGCCGCAGCGGGCGCCGCAGCTCATCCTTGCGGTCGTGACCATCGTTCTGTCATGGAGCGCGATCCACACCACCTTCGCGCTTCACTACGCGCACGAATACTATCGCGGCCGGAACATTGGCGGGCTCGCCTTTCCCGGCGGCGAAAAGGGTCCCGACTACTGGGATTTCGTCTACTTCTCCTTCGTGATTGGCATGACGGCGCAGGTGTCCGACGTCGGCATTACCGACAAGATTATTCGCCGCACCGCCACCGCGCACGGCGTCGCCTCCTTCATTTTCAACACCGCGCTGGTGGCCCTGATGGTCAACATCGCGGCCAGCGCAATCTGACTGTCCCGATGGTATCGACGTTCCTGACATTTCTTCTTGTCCTGACGGTGCTGGGAGCGTCCGCCACGCTGGCGAAGAAACTGGCGATTGCGCCCGCCATCGTCTTTCTGATCGTCGGCATCGTTCTCGCCTTCACGCCCGGATTTCCACGCATCGAGATCAAGCCGGAAGGCGTGCTGTTGCTGGTGCTGCCGCCGCTGATCTATTCGGCGGGCGTCTCGATGAGCTGGCGCGAGTTCAAGTCCAATCTGCGGCCGATCACCCTGCTCGCCATTGGCTGCGTGATCTTCACCACATGCGCGGTGGCGGCTGCCGCGCATTGGGTTCTCGGTCTGCCGTGGGGGGTCGGCTTCGTGCTCGGCGCGATCGTGTCGCCGCCGGATGTGGTGGCACCGCTCGCCATCGCCCGGCGGCTGAAATTGCCGCATCGCATTCTCGTCATTCTCGAGGGTGAAGGCCTTGCCAACGACGCGACCGCGCTGATCCTGTATCGCTTCGCGGTGCTCGCCGTTTCGACCGGAATGTTTTCGCTCGCGCCCGCCGCGGGCACGTTCATGGCGATCATCGTGGGCGAAGTCATCTTCGGCATCGCGGTCGGCTGGCTCAGCCTGCGGCTGCGGCAGTGGGCGCATGATCCCCGCGTAGAGATCGCGCTCTCGCTGCTAACGCCATATCTCGCCTTCTGGGTTCCGGAACATTTCGGCGGTTCAGGCGTGATCGCGACCGTCGCAACCGGCCTCTATGTGAGCTGGAACGGTCCGCTACTGATTCCCGCAAGCACCCGCCTGCAAGGCATCTTCTTCTGGGACATGGTAACTTGGTTGATCGAAGGCGTGTTGTTCCTGATGATCGGTTTCGAAACCCGGGTGCTGGTGGAAAAATCCAAAGACCTTCCGGTCGGTGAGATTTTTGCGGCGATCGGGATCATCTCCGTGATCGTTGTGGTGGCGCGCTTCCTGTGGGTTTTTCCGGGTACCTATCTCACGCGCGTATTCAGCAAGCGGCTCGCGGCCCGCGACCCTGTTCCATCTTGGCGCGGCATCGTCGTCATCGGCTTCACCGGCATTCGCGGTGTCGTTTCTTTGGCGGTTGCGCTCGCGGTCCCGTTGACGCTTCCCAATGGTCAGGAATTTCCACATCGCGACCTCATTCTGTTCATCACCTTTGGCGTGATCTTCGTTACACTGGTCGGGATCGGACTGACGCTGCCGCTGGTGGTGAAGATGCTCGGGCTGTCGAAACACGGTCGGCTCGAAGCCATCCACGAGCGCGAAGCGGAAATCGCCGCACGGCGGGAGATCCTCGAAGCCGCGCGCGGCTCGCTCGACACAATCATCAGGGAGCGCAACCTGCCCGAAGGCCTCGCTCGGTTTCTTGAGGCCCGTCACGAGACGCGCATGCGCGCGCTTCCGGAGCCGCCGCGGGAAGAAGGTCAGTTCACGCCGGCAACGCGCGGGGCCTCGCTGGTGCGCGAGATCATCACCATCGAGCGCACCTATCTGCACAAGCTGCTGCGCGACGGCAGGATCACCGACGAAACCCGGCGGCGGATCGAACGCGATCTCGATCTTGAGGAAGCCGTAGTCGACAATCGTGAAAAAAACCTGCCGCTGTGATTGCGAGCAGGTTTCCTTATGCGGACGATGCGGGAAGATTATTATTCCGCCGCCGTGACAGCCGGAGCCTTCGCGGCCGCGCCATAACGCTGATCGATATAATCGATCACCAGCGCCTTGAAGTCCTGCGCAATGGTCGGGCCGCGCAGCGTGCGGAATTTCTGACCATCCACGAACACCGGCGCGGCCGGCGTTTCGCCCGTACCCGGCAATGAAATGCCGATGTTGGCGTGCTTGGATTCGCCGGGGCCGTTGACGATGCAGCCCATCACCGCGACGTTGAGTTCCTCAACGCCGGGATAGCGGGTCTTCCAGGTCGGCATTTCATCTCGAATGAACGCCTGAATGTCGCGCGCCAGTTCCTGGAATACCGTCGACGTGGTGCGACCGCAGCCGGGGCATGCCGCAACCAGCGGCACGAAGGTGCGAAAGCCCATGGTCTGGAGAATTTCCTGACCGACCTTCACTTCGATGGTGCGGTCGCCGCCCGGCTCCGGCGTCAACGAAACGCGGATGGTATCGCCGATGCCGTCCTGAAGCAGGATGCCGAGCGCCGCGGACGATGCGACGATGCCCTTTGAGCCCATACCGGCTTCGGTGAGGCCAAGATGGATGGCGTAATCTGAACGCGCCGCCAGTTCGCGGTAGACTGCGATCAGGTCCTGCACGTTGGAGACTTTCGCCGACAGGATCATGCGGTTCTTCGGAAGACCAATCTCTTCAGCGCGCGCCGCCGACAGCAGTGCCGACTGGACCATCGCCTCGCGCGTCACCGCGCGGGCATCGATCGGATTCGGCGACTTGGCGTTCTCTTCCATCAGCTTGGTCAGCAATTCCTGATCGAGCGAGCCCCAGTTGGCGCCGATACGGATGGTCTTGCCGTGCTTGAGCGCCATCTCGACAATGTCGGTGAACTGCGTATCGCGCTTGTTCTTGAAACCGACATTGCCGGGATTGATGCGGTACTTGGACAATGCCGCCGCGCATGCCGGATGATCGGCGAGCAGCTTGTGGCCGATGTAGTGAAAATCGCCGATCAGCGGCACGTCGACGCCGAGCTTGTCGAGTTTCTCGCGGATATGCGGAACGGCGGCCGCAGCCTCGTCGCGGTCCACCGTGATGCGGACCATTTCGGAACCGGCGCGGGCCAAGGCTGCGACCTGCGTGACGGTACCTTCGATGTCCGCGGTATCGGTATTGGTCATCGACTGCACCACGATCGGTGCGCCGCCTCCGACCTTGACGTTGCCGACGACAACCTGGACCGTGCGGTGGCGCCCCTTGGGCCCGGCCTCGATGGCTCTGGTTCGTTCTTTCAGATCGCTCACTTCGAAATCCCTTTCGGGGCTCAAATATCAGTTTTTTGTGACGGGGAGCAGCGGATCACCACCTGCCTCGCCAGGGCGGTTTACCAGATATAGGCCCGCCATGACCAGAAGGGCAGCCCCCGCAAAGGCCGGAGTCAGGTGGTCATGCATCACGAAATAGCCGCCAATGACCCCAAACAAGGGCGTCATAAAGGTAAATGACGACAGTTTGCTGGCCGAATAGGACTTTATGAGAAAGAACCAGATCAGGAATGTCGTTCCGACAACCCAGAAGGTCTGGTAGGCCATCGACAACCAGGCCACCTGTCCCGGCATATGGGTGATGCTTTCGCCCGAGATAGCAGCTCCCAGGGCCAAAATCGGGATCGAAACAGCAACCTGATACGCCAGCGTTTTCTCGGCCGGAGCCTGCAACAGCCGCGACGCCTTCACGGTCAGCGTGGTCGCGGCCCACAGGATGCCGCCGCCCACCACCATGATGTCTCCCAGAATGACGCTGGCATCCACCGACGGCTGCGGTACGCCGATAGCCAGCGCGACGCCCGCGAAGGACAGCGCGAGCCCGCTCCACTGCAAGCCGCTCAGGTGCTCGCCAAGAAACCGTCTGGAACCGAGCGCCACCACGAACGGAGCAACATACAGAAACACCACCGCCCGCGACGCCGTGGTATAGAGCAGCCCGCGATAGATCAGGATGAACTCGAGACCGAAGAGCAGTCCGGCGAGCAACCCCGGCTTCAGCGTGCCGTCGCGCCTGAACATCGGCACCCCTCGCACCCACGCCACCAGCAGCAGAACGAGCAATCCGCCCGTTGACCGCATCGTGGCTTGCAACAGCGGCGGAATGTCAGGAAGCGCCAGTTTGACCGCGATTTGATTGAAGCCCCAGCTCAGGCACAGCATCACCATCAAGGCAACGGCCGTTGCGCTCAGGGGACGCCCCGATGCTGTGGTCTTCAAACGATCTGATGACATGCCACCCCGTGTCCGGCTTTGCGCCGTGTTGTTGTTTTCAAAACATGATGCGGAAAGATGCGAAGCGGCTTTCGGACACCATCATGCTCCGGAGATTACGCCACCCGCTGGCAATGGGCGCAGGTGCCGGTGATTTCCACCACCGACATTTTCGGCGCGAAGCCGGTGCCGCGCGCGGCGGCGTTGAAACTCTGCGCCAGCGGAGCTGCCGGAATTTCTCCGACCGATCCGCAAGTCTCGCAAATCAGGAACGCCACCACCGAAGTCTCGTCATGATTGTGCGCGCACGCCAGAAACGCGTTGCGGCTTTCGATGCGGTGAACGAGACCGTTCTCCATCAGGAAATCCAGCGCGCGATAAACCGTGATTGGCGCCGGGCGCGGCATGGTCTTGGCGAGTTCGTCGATCACCTCATAGGCGCCGAGCGGCCGATGGCTCGACAGCAACGCGCCCAGCACCTGCCGCCGGATCGGCGTGAATTTCTGACCGCGTCCCGCGCAGACTTTTTCAGCATGTGAGAAAGCGTCCTCGGCACAGCGGCCGTGGTCATGATCCGGATCTGGGAAGACAGGCTTCGCGTATTTCATTGGCTCAATATGTAGTGCGGATAATGTGATTCCGCTCATGATTTAATCGGCATGATCTGCATGAATATTTCGCAACGCACCATTTTCTATTGCGCCGCATCATAAAAGCCCCAAATCATCAGTCTAGAACAAGCCGGGCAGGCGGAAGCCCTGATAGCCTCCAATCCAGAGAAAGAGCTGATGGCGACCACCCTCAAAACCTACCTCGACACGCTCTCGCCCTGGAATTTTTCCGGCGCGCGCAAGGCGAGTACCGCGAAGAAGATCAATCTCGCGCTCCAGGGCGGTGGATCGCACGGTGCTTTCACCTGGGGAGTGCTGGACCATCTGTTGTCCGACGGCCGGCTCGAGATCACCGGCATTTCCGGCGCGTCCGCCGGCGCCCTGAACGCCGTCATGGTCGCCGACGGTCTCGCACGCGGCGGACCGGAGGAGGCGCGCAAGCGGCTGGCGGCCTTCTGGCGCGCGACCAGCACTGGCGGCGATCTGCCGCCGATCCAGCGCGCGATCACCGACCGGATGTTTTCGCTGATGCCGTTTGCATCCACGCCGATCCAGAACTGGTTCGAGGCGATGGCGCATTACTTCTCGCCCTACGAACTCAATCCGCTCAATATCAATCCGCTGAGCGACCTGATCTCGCGCTTCGTCGATTTCGACGCCATCCGCAGCAACACCGATCTCGCGCTCTACATCTCGGCAACCAACGTGCACACCGGCCGATTGCGAATATTCACCAACGAGAAAATCACCGCCGATGTGGTGATGGCGTCCGCGGCGCTGCCGTTCATGTTTCGCGCCGTCGAAATCGATGGCGTGCCTTACTGGGACGGCGGCTACATGGGCAATCCCGCGATCTTTCCGTTCCTGCATGCGACGGAAGCCGAAGATGTGCTGGTGGTCCAGATCAATCCGGTGTCGCGCGCCACCACGCCGAAAACCTCCGGCGAGATTATCAACCGGCTGAACGAGATCACTTTCAACTCGGCGCTGATCTCCGAATTGCGCACGATGGATTTCGTCAATCAGTTGATCGACGACGGGCGCCTGCCTCGCGGGACGGGAAGCGATCAATACCGCAGGCTCAACATCCATCGCATCGACCTCGGCCCGCTTGGCAACCGTCTCGCAGCATCGAGCAAGATGAAAACCGACTTCGAATTCTTCGAACTGCTGCACCGCGCCGGCATGCGCGCCGCCAAGAAATTTCTCGATAACCACTTCGACGACATCGGCCGCAAGAGCACCATCGACCTCGCCGCCGAATCCGGCGTTGAATGGGCGTGACCGCCGATCGATCTGGCAAACTTCACAAATCCGTGTTTATGCCTGAACTGCATGGCTCATATTGGAATTTCCCGGCTTCTTGAATTGATAAGCTAGCTTATTATAGCTGTTGCTTATCGATGGAACCCGCCGATGCTCAAGGGCAATCCCGACTTTCTGTTCGCGCTGTTCGAGACCCAGCGGATGCTGCGGCTCTATGCCGACAAGCTGGCGGTGAGCCACGGCATCACCCGCGCGCAATGGGCCGTGCTGGCGAAACTCGAGCGCACCGAAGGTCTCAAACAATCCGAACTCGCCGAGATGATGGAGATGCAGCCGATCACGCTCACGCGGCTGATCGATCGGCTTTGCGCCAACGATCTGATCGAGCGCCGCGAGGACGCGAAAGACCGCCGCGCCAACCGGCTCTATCTGCGTCCCGCCGCGTTGCCGCTGTTGAAAAAACTCGGGCACCTGCGGGCCGAAATTACGCAAGCGGCGTTAGGCCACCTGAACGCAACCGAAGCCGCCGATCTGGTCGGACAACTCGAATCCATCAAGGACAACATCCGCGACGCTCTGCTGAGCGCCGACAAGAAGACAAAGGAACAGCGTTATGGCTGACCCGATCGTGAAATTTCCAGCCGAACAAAAGCTGACGGAAAAGCCAGTACCGCCGACGGCGGAGACGCCGGGCAGAAACTGGGGCCAGACATTGCGCGACAAGCGCCGCACGCTGTTGCTCGTGGTGCTGCCGCTTGCCGTACTGATTGGCGGCGTCGCGTTCTATCTGTCAGGCGGACGCTACGCGACCACCGACGATGCCTATGTCGGCGCGCAGAAGGTTCTCATCACGCCCGACATCTCCGGCAAGATCGAGAAGGTTCTGGTCAAGGAAGGCCAGCGGGTCAAAGCGGGCGACGAATTGTTCGAGATCGATCCGGTGCCGTTCCGCTTCGCGCTTCAGCAGGCGCAGGCGACGCTGGAGACCGCGAAGACGAATTTCAACAATCTGCGCGACAATGTAAAAATCTACACGCAGATGCTCGATCTGGCCAATCAAGGGGTGGATTTGAAACAGCGCGATGTTGAGCGCAAGGCGTCATTGGTCAAATCCCAGGCTGGATCGCAACTCGATCTCGATACCTCGACCACCAATCTCGTTCTCGCCCGCGCGCAGCTTGAACTGCTGCAACAACAGCTTTCCAGCGCCAAGAATCAGTTGCTCGGCAATCCCGATTTGCCGCTCGAACAGTTTCCTCCCTACTTTCAGGCAAAAGCCGCACTCGATCAGGCACAGCGTAATCTCGATCACACCGTGCTCCGCGCACCGATCGACGGTACCGCGACCCAGGTGGATAGCATCCAACTCGGACGTTTCGTCGCGGCGGGCTCACCAGTGTTCAGCGTCATCGACGACGCCAACCCGTGGGTGGATGCCAATCTGAAGGAATCCGATCTCACCTATGTGGCGAAGGGACAACCCGTCACCATGTCGATCGACGCGTTCCCCGACCACACCTTCGTGGGCAAGGTCGGCTCGCTCAGCCCCGGCACCGGCGCGCAGTTCGCGATCCTGCCGCCGCAGAACTCCACCGGCAACTTCGTCAAGGTGGTGCAGCGCGTACCGGTGCGCATCTATTTCGACAGGAACGACAAGGCCGTTCAGAAGCTCAAGGCAGGCATGAGCACCTATGTCTGGGTTGATACGGGACATCGGCGCTCGCTCGCAGGCCTTCTCGGATTCTCCTCCGCTTCGGCGCAGGAGGACGCCCGGTGACCGCCGCCGCCCCCGCCTCCACGGCGGCGGTCCCGGGATTTCGCCGCAACATGGTGACGATCTGCGCCATGACGGCGACGATCATGCAGGCGCTCGACACCACGATCGCAAACGTCGCGCTGCCCTATATGCAGGGCACGCTTTCGGCTTCGCAGGACCAGATCAACTGGGTGCTGACGTCCTACATTGTAGCCGCCGCGATCATGACCGCCCCGGTGGGCTGGATCGCCAATCGTTTCGGGCGCAAGAAAATTTTCATCGTTTGCTCAGCCGGTTTCACCATCGCCTCGGTGATGTGCGGACTCGCTCAAGATATCACGCAGATGGTGTTGTTCCGCCTGCTGCAAGGCGTGTTCGGTGCGGCTCTCGTTCCGCTGTCGCAGGCGGTGATGCTCGACTCCTATGCGCTGCACGAACGTGCCAAGGCGATGTCGATCTGGGGCATGGGCGTGATGTTGGGGCCGATCATGGGCCCGTCATTAGGAGCCTGGCTGACAGAAGCCTATTCCTGGCACTGGGTCTTCTTCGTCAACATTCCGTTCGGCATCGTCACGGTTGCCGGCCTCATCATTTTCATGGATGAAACGAAGACAGATAACGCGCTGAAGTTCGACTGGTTCGGCTTCGGTGCGCTGGCCATCGGTATCGGCGCGATGCAGGTCGCGCTCGACCGCGGCGAACAACTGGGCTGGCTGGAATCGCCGGAGATCGTCGCGGAAGCGATCCTGTCGATCGCCGGATTCTATTATTTCTTCGCCCATTCGTTCACGACAAAGCGCCCTTTCATCCAGTTTGCGATCTTCAGGGACCGCAACTTCATCGGTGGCTGCGTGTTCATGGCCGTGATGGGTCTTGTGCTCTACAGCACGATGGCGCTCGCCTCGCCATATCTGCAGAACGTCATCGGCTACCCGATCCTGACCGCAGGACTTCTGCTGGCGACACGTGGCTTCGGCACCTTCGTCGCCATGATGCTGGTGGGAAGAACCATGAAATTCATCGAGGCGCGCACGCTGATCGCGAGCGGCATGCTTCTGATGTCGGCATCGCTGTACTTCATGACCGGATGGACCGACCAGACCGGCGTTCCGACCATCATCGTCGTCAGTATCGCGCAAGGCTTCGGACTCGGGCTGGTGTTCGTGCCGCTGAGTACGGTCGCGTTCATGACGCTGCCCAACCATCTGCGCACCGACGGCACGTCTATGCTGACGCTGGTCCGCAACGTCGCAAGTTCGGTGGGCATTTCCGTAGTGACTGCCAAGCTAACTGAGGGCGGGCGTGAGGCCTACGCGATCATCAACGAGAACGTGACGCCGTTCAACAAGCCGATGCAAATGCCGGACGTCGCCGGCATCGTCAACATGGGCACGGATGCCGGCCGCGCGATCATGGACGCACTGATCGGCGTGCAGGCGCAGATCATCGCCTTCTCATGGGATTATCAGCTGGTGATGATCATCACCCTGCTCGCCGCGCCGCTCGCCATCATGATCGGATCGACCAAGGCGGTCCTGCGCCAGCAATCGCAAGCGCCGGATCATGCCGCGGTAATGGAATAGCCAAGCACTGAAACCTCATGGTGAGGGGCGCTCTTGCGCCGTCTCGAACCATGAGGATTGTTAACGCCTCATCCTTCGAGACGCGACCAAACGGTCGCTCCTCAGGATGAGGACACATGCGACGATCAGTTCAGCTTCTCGATTGCTGCCGCGGCGCCCTGGCCGACGCCGACGCACATGGTCGCGAGCGCATACTTGCCGCCGCGCTTTTCCAGACCGTGTACTGCCGTCAACACCAGACGCGCACCGCTCATGCCGAGCGGATGGCCCAGCGCAATCGCGCCGCCATGCGGGTTGACGAAATCCGCATCTTCCGTGACGCCGAGCTGGCGCAGTACCGCGATTCCCTGCGATGCAAAGGCCTCGTTGAGTTCGATCAGATCGATGTCACCGATCTTGAGACCCAGCCGTTCCAGTAGCTTGCGCACCGCGGGCACCGGGCCGATGCCCATGACGCGCGGCGCGACACCCGCGGATGCATGGCCGAGCAGCTTCGCCCGCGGCGTCAGGCCATGCTTTTTCACGGCCGCTTCCGACGCGAGGACCAGCGCCGCAGCGCCGTCGTTGATGCCCGAAGCATTGCCCGCAGTCACCGTGCCGTTGGGACGGACAACCGGCTTCAGCTTGGCGAGACCTTCGATCGTGGTTTCGGGACGCGGATGCTCGTCCTTGTCGACGACGATGGGGCCGACCTTGCCGCCCGGAATCGTGATCGGCGTGATCTCTTCCGCAAAATAGCCCGCGGCGATGGCCTTGCCAGCCCGCTGCTGCGAGCGGATCGCGAACGCGTCCTGATCGGCGCGCGAAATCTGGTATTCCTCGGCAACGTTCTCGCCGGTCTCCGGCATCGAGTCGACGCCGTAGTGCTGCTTCATCAGCGGATTGACGAAACGCCAGCCGATGGTGGTGTCGTAGGTCTCGACCGCGCGAGAATAAGCTTCGGTCGCCTTGCCTGTGACGAACGGCGCGCGGGTCATGGATTCCACACCGCCTGCGATGGCGAAATCGATCTCTCCGGCGCGAATGGCACGGGCCATGCCGCCGACGGCATCGAGACCCGACGCGCAAAGCCGGTTCACCGTCATGCCGGGCACTGTTTCCGGCAAGCCCGCCAGCAAGAGCGCCATGCGCGCGACGTTGCGGTTGTCCTCGCCAGCCTGGTTGGCACAGCCATAGGCGACTTCATCCAGCGCACCCCAATCGGCCTTCGGGTTGCGCTCCATCAGGGCCTTGATCGGCGCCGCTGCCAGATCGTCCGCACGCACCTTCGCCAGCGAACCGCCGAAACGGCCGATAGGCGTGCGCACCGCATCGCAAATGAAAACATCACGCATGGTCATTCTCCCTGGAGTTCGTTCGGACTTATGGCACCCTCGGCTGCCGCGAGTTTTAGGAAGCACGATGCGGAAGGTCAAATAATGGATGGCCGAAACGGCCTTTCTAAGTGGCAGAGCGGCCATGCGCGCACCGACGCAAGGCGTGGAAAACGCCCTGCGTCATTCCACCAGGCGAAAGAACTTTGCTAGTGTTCCGCCCATGACCATGCATTCCACGCTACCTGCACCGCCGACGCCCGAACTCGCCTCCACCGAGGCGGCCGGCCGCGTCACGCCGATGATGGAACAGTATCTCGAGATCAAAGCGGCCAATCCGGGGCTGCTGCTGTTCTACCGGATGGGCGATTTCTACGAATTGTTCTTCGAGGATGCGGAAACCGCCTCGCGCGCGCTCGGCATCACGCTGACCAAGCGCGGCAAGCACGCGGGCGAAGACATCCCGATGTGCGGCGTGCCAGTGGAGCGCTCCGACGACTATTTGCACAGGCTGATCGCGCTCGGCCACCGCGTGGCCGTGTGCGAGCAAACCGAGAATCCAGCCGAGGCCCGCAAGCGCGGCAACAAGAGCGTGGTGCGGCGCGATGTGGTGCGGCTGGTGACGCCGGGCACGCTGACCGAAGACAACCTGCTCGATGCCAAGGCCAACAATTACCTGCTGGCGATTGCGCGGGCGAAGGGATCCTCCTCTGCCGGCGACCGGATCGGGTTGGCGTGGATCGACATTTCGACAGCGGAATTCAGCGTTACCGAATGCGGCGCGGGCGAGCTTGGCGCGACGCTGGCGCGGATCAATCCCAATGAAGTGATCGTCACCGACGCACTCTACTCAGACCCGGAACTGTCCGCGCTGTTCCGCACACTGGCGGCCGTCACGCCGGTGACACGCGACATCTTCGACGGCGCTACCGCCGAGCGAAGGCTGTGCGATTATTTCGCCGTCGCAACGATGGATGGCTTCGGCGCCATGTCGCGGCTTGAGGCCACTGCCGCCGCCGCCGCCGTGACTTATGTGGATCGCACCCAGGTCGGCCACCATCTGCCGCTGTCACCGCCGGCGCGCGAGGCCGCCGGCACTACCATGGCGATCGATCCCGCCACCCGCGCCAATCTCGAATTGACCCGCACGCTGGCGGGCGAACGGCGCGGCTCGCTACTCGATGCCATCGATTGCACGGTGACCGCCGCTGGATCACGGCTTCTTGCGCAACGCCTCGCAGCGCCCTTGACGGACAGTGCGACCATCTCACATCGCCTCGATGCGGTGGCGATTTTCGCAAACGACAGCGCCGCACGTGACGACCTGCGCAATATCCTGCGCGCCGCGCCGGACATGTCGCGCGCGCTGGCGCGGCTGTCGGTCGGGCGTGGCGGGCCGCGCGATCTTGCGGCGCTGCGCGACGGTATTCTCGCCGCGGACAAGACCGTGGAACGGCTATCGCGCATCGAGAAACTTCCGCGCGACATCACGATCGCGATCGACGCACTCCGCCGCCCCTCCCGCAACCTCGCGCACGAATTTGCCCGCGGCCTCGCAGATGAATTGCCGCTGTTCAAGCGCGACGGCGGCTTTGTGCGCGCCGGCTACGAAGCGACACTCGACGAGACCCGCAACCTGCGCGATGCCTCGCGCCTCGTGGTTGCCGCCATGCAGGCGCGGTACGCCGACGACACCGGCGTCAAGGGCCTCAAGATCCGCCACAACAACGTGCTCGGGTATTTCGTGGAGGTCACCGCGCAGCACGGCGACAAGCTGATGGCCGCGCCGCTGAATGCGACCTTCATTCACCGGCAAACGCTGGCGGGTCAGGTGCGCTTCACCACTACCGAGCTTGGCGAGATCGAAGCCAAGATCGCCAATGCCGGCGACCGTGCGCTCGGCCTTGAACTCGACATCTTCGACAGGTTGTGCGCGCAGGCTGTCGCGGCCGGCGACGATCTGCGCGCCGCCGCGCACGCGTTTGCCCTGCTGGATGTTACCGCTTCGCTGGCGAAACTTGCGATTGACGAGAACTACACGCGGCCCGTGGTCGATAACTCGCTGAAGTTCTCCATCGAAGGCGGACGGCACCCGGTGGTCGAGCAGGCGCTGAAGCGCGACGGCCAGCCCTTCATCGCCAATGCCTGCGACCTGTCGCCGGGACCGGGACAATCCTCTGGACAGATCTGGCTGCTGACCGGCCCGAACATGGCCGGCAAATCGACTTTCCTGCGCCAGAACGCGCTGATCGCGCTGATGGCGCAGATCGGCAGCTTCGTGCCGGCGAAGCTCGCGCATATCGGCATCGTGGACCGGCTGTTCTCCCGCGTCGGTGCTGCGGATGATCTTGCGCGCGGCCGCTCCACATTCATGGTCGAGATGGTGGAGACCGCGGCGATCCTCAATCAGGCGACCGAGCGCGCTCTGGTGATCCTCGACGAGATCGGGCGTGGCACATCGACCTTTGACGGCCTGTCGATCGCGTGGGCATCGATCGAACACCTGCATGAGAGCAATCGCTGTCGTGCGCTGTTCGCGACGCATTATCACGAACTGACCGCGCTGTCGGCCAACCTGCCGCGCTTGTTCAACGCCACCGTGCGGGTCAAGGAATGGCAGGGCGACGTGGTGTTCCTGCACGAAGTGCTGCCGGGATCGGCCGACCGTTCCTACGGCATTCAGGTGGCGAAGCTCGCGGGGCTTCCGGCGGCTGTCGTTGCACGTGCAAAATCGGTGCTGGCGAAACTCGAAGCACAGGATCGCGGCACCACGGCGCGGGCGCTGGCCGACGATCTGCCGCTGTTCGCGGTGCCTTCGCGCGCGGCCGCCGAACTGCAGCCGCCGAGCGCCGCGGACCAGATTGCCGATGCGCTCAACGCCTTGCATCCAGACGAGATGTCGCCGCGCGAGGCGCTGGACGCGCTCTATACGTTGAAGGCGAAGCTGCCGAAGTAGCAAGAAATGAAATCCTCATCCTGAGGAGCGCGCCTTTTGCGCGCGTCTCGAAGGATGAGGATTGAAGCCCTCATGGTTCGAGACGGCGCAAGAGCGCCTCCTCACCATGAGGAACGCGATCATACCCGATTGATCGACACGATCGTCTTCGGGCCATTCTTGATGGTTTGGTACACGACGCAATATCGCTCGGTCAGTTTCAGCAACTGGTCGAGCTTGTCCTGTGGCGCGTCAGTGTCCACATCGAAGCGCAGGCGAATTTCCGCGAAGCCCACCGGCGCTTCCTTGTCGACGCCAAGCGTGCCACGAAAATCGAGATCGCCTTCGGCAATGACATTTCCTGATTTCAGCGGCGCATCGATGGCGGTCGCGACCGACTTCAGCGTCACGCCGGCGCAGGCCACCAGCGCCTCGAGCAGCATGTCGCCCGAACACAGTTCAAGTCCCGAGCCGCCGGTGGCGGGATGCAATCCCGCAATCGCGGCGGCCGCCTTGCCGGTTTGGACCTTGCAGGAGAGGCCTTCGCTGTCGAGCGAACCCTTCGCCTTCAACGTGATGAACGCCGCCTTGGGATCGGCCTTGTAGCGATCTTTAATAGGCGCCTGCATGGCGCGAAGTTCGGCTGAATCCATTTTCTTGTTCTCCATCCTTCATCACCAACAGCGCCGGAGGCAAGTTATTCCGACTTATATCCCCTCGCCGACCGTCAGCAAATCGTCAGCCGGGCGAACAGCGCGATTGAGCGAGCGGTCCAGCGAGGCCAGCACCTGATGCTTGACGGTCTCGAAAGCGGTCGAGGTCCGGTCGCGCGGACGCGTCAGATCGACCTTGATTTCCTCGAACAGCCGTCCCGGCCGGGGACGCATCACCACGATGCGATCCGCCAGCACCACGGCTTCATCGACATCGTGGGTCACCAGAATCAGCGTCGGCTTGGTGTCGGCCCACAGATCAAGCAGATGGTCCTGCAAATCCGCGCGGGTGAACGCATCCAGCGCCGAGAACGGCTCATCCAGCAGCAGCACCTCCGGCGAAGGCACCAAGGCCCGCGCGATAGCGACGCGCTGCGCCTGGCCGCCGGACAACTCGCGCGGCCAGGCGTTGGCCTTGTCGGCGAGACCCACCCGCGCCAAAGCGCGGGCAACCCTCTGCTGGCGTTCCGCGGACGGCAAATCGCCAAGCCCGAAACCGATATTGTCGGCGACGCTCAGCCACGGCAGCAGGCGCGGCTCCTGAAAGATGATGCCGATCTTTTCGTGCGGGGCCGTGATGCCGATGGTGTCGAGCGTGACGGAGCCGGTCGTCCCACGATCAAGACCGGCGATTGCACGCAGCAGCGTGGATTTTCCGCAGCCTGAGCCGCCGATGATGGCGACGATCTCGCCGGGCAGGATGCCTGCCGAGAAGTTCTCCAGCGCGTGGACGCCATTCGGATAGGTCTTGCCGACATGATCGAGAACGAGCATCAGGCCGCTCCTGCATGTGTACTGAACGAATCCTGCCAACGCAGGAATGGCGCCGCGATCAGTTGGATCAGCCAGTCGGTGATCTTGCCGAGAACCGCGAACACGATGATCGCAGCGACAATCTGCGCCGGCTTGCCGAGCTGCTGGCCGTCGGTGAGCAGATAGCCGAGGCCTTCGGATGCGCCCATGAATTCCGCTGCAACCACGAACATCCATCCCAATCCGAGGCCGGAACGCAGCGAGATCACGTAAGCCGGCAGCACCGCGGGCAGTAGAATGCGCCGGATCATCGCAAAGCCGTTGAGACGGAAGATGCGGCCGACCTCGACGATCTTGCGATCGACGCTGAGGATCGCGCCGGTGACGCCGAGATAGATCGGAAAGAATACGCCGACCGCGATCAATGCCACTTTCGATGTCTCGAAAATGCCAAGCCACAGGATGAACAGCGGCACCCAGGCGATGGACGGAATTGCGCGCAACGCCTGCAACGTCGGATCGAGCAGCCGCCGCGCCAGCGTCCAGTAACCGCAGATCGCGCCGAACACCGTTCCGGCCAGAACCCCGAGCCCGAATCCCGCACCGACACGGCTCAGCGTCGCGAGGATGTGCCGGCTCAACTCTCCGCTTGCGGACAGTTCAATCAGCGTCTGCCAGATACGGCTGGGTGGCGGCACCAGCCGCCCGTTGGAATAGCCGAAGCGCACCGCGAGTTCCCACGCCAGCGCAAGTCCGATCGGCAACAGCAGACCGAGCGCCGGCCGCGCATACCGGCGCAAGCGTTCGGCAGGACGCGATGCTCCTCGCTCTTCAAGGGCTTCAGACGCTGCCGTGTCGAATGTCATGGCCATAGCAAACACCGCTTATCGCACAGGATTGCAAGGGATGCTCATCGCAGAGGCCCGCACGCTTGCGCATACGGGCCTTGGGACTTCTCATTTGCACGGCACGTTTCAATTCGTCGGCAGCGGCACCTGATCGTCGATCAGCGCATCCACCGTCGCCTTCACATCGACACCCGGCTGGATCACACCGGCCTGCTGAAGCGCAAGACCTGCCGCCAGAATCGACTCGCGCTGTGGCGCGCCGATCCGGTTATGCGTCAGTTCGGTGCGCTCCTTGAGCTGCTTATCGACAACGGTCTCCGGCAGCTTGGTCACGGCAATGAAGCCCTTCTTCAGTTCATCGTAGTTGGCGAGCGAGTATTTGCGCGCCTCCTCGTAAACCGCGAGTACGCGCTGAACGATCTTCGGATTGTCCTTCAGGAACTGTTCGCGAACATTGAGGACGCCCCAGGTGTTGGCTTCGGGCTTGCGGAAAAACAATTTCGCGCCGTCTTCGACCTCGGCCTGTGCCATCATCGGATCGAGCCCCGCCCATGCGTCGACGTCGCCCCGGATCAGCGCGGCCTTGCCGTCGGCATGTTGCAATAGCACCGGCGTGATGTCCTTGTCGGTCAGGCCCGCGTCGAGCAGCGCGCGGACAAGGAAGATATGTGGATCGGTGCCGCGCGTGACGGCCACGCGCTTGCCCTTCAGGTCGGCGACCTTTGCGATCTTGGAATCCTTGCCTGTGACGAGCGCGGTCCATTCGGGACGCGAATAGACATAGATCGACTTGATCGGATTGCCGTTGATCCTGGCGACCAGCGCTGCCGAACCTGCGGTCGAGCCGAAATCGATCGAACCGGCATTGAGGAATTCAAGCGCCTTGTTGGAACCGGCAGATTGCACCCAGACGATCTTGATGCCGTCCTTCTCGAATTCCTTTTCGAGCAGACCCTTCTCTTTCAGGATGATGGAAACCGGATTGTAGGTCGCCCAGTCGATGGCGATCTGCTTCGGCGCATCGGCGGTGAATGCCGCGCCGGGTGCCAGCACGGCACCGGCAACAAAGCCGGCGAAAGCGCGTCGCGAGAGTTTGAACATCGTCGTCTCCATCTGGATGATCGGGAATCGGAATGCGGTCGGGATTGACACGTTTTCGACATCCCGAACGCAAGAAATCATTATGTTTTTCAATGAGTTATTCAACATGGTCAACGAGAAAATATCGCCGCGGATGAAGCCCGAGGGAGAACGCTGTTTCGGCAACACCGTGAAAAACAGAAGAGATGGCTTCTGTCGCCACAATCCGCTGATGACACCGCTGCCGCCGTCCGTTATCCGGATGGAATGGACAGTGTGACGGCAGCCCCTCCGACAGACGTGAAACCGGTTTTCGACACCGCACGTATCGTGACGGAGATCGACGCGCTCGCGAAAAAACACGCGGGGAAGGACGATGTCTTCCGCAACGCAATTACACAGTTGCTGAAGGGCGAACTGGCAGAGGCGCGCGAAGCGGCACAGGCGCAGTTGCTGAAGGATCGCCATGGGCGGCGCTGCGCCGAGCGGCTGTGTCTCGTGCAGGATGAAATCATTCGCATCCTGTTCAATGCCGCAACCAAGCATCTCTACCATTCGCCGACACCGTCAGACTCCGAACGCATGGCGGTGGTCGCGACCGGCGGTTACGGCCGCGGTCTGATGGCGCCGGAATCCGACATCGATCTCCTTTTCATCCTGCCCTACAAGCAGACCGCGTGGGGTGAGCAGGTCGCGGAAGCCATCCTCTATTGTCTCTGGGACATGGGCCTGAAGGTCGGCCATGCCACGCGTTCGATCGACGAGTCGATCCGTCAGGCGCGCGCCGACATGACCATCCGCACGTCGGTGCTGGAAACCAGGTTTCTCACTGGCGACAAGGCGCTTTACGACGAACTGGTCACACGCTTCGACCATGACGTCGTGGCCGGCACGGCTGCCGAATTCGTCGCGGCCAAACTCGCCGAACGCGAGGAGCGGCATCGGCGTGCCGGCCAGTCGCGCTATCTGGTCGAACCGAACGTGAAGGACGGCAAGGGCGGCCTGCGCGATCTGCACACGCTGTTCTGGATCGCCAAATACGTCTACCGGGTCCACAACGCCGCGGACCTCGTTCAACACGGCGTCTTCGACGCGCAGGAATACCGCACGTTCCGTCGTTGCGAGGATTTCCTGTGGTCGGTCCGCTGCAACATGCATTTTTTCACCAGCCGCCCCGAAGAACGGCTGTCGTTCGAAATGCAGCGCGAGATCGCCCAGCGGCTCGGCTATACCTCGCATCCAGGCATGCAGGACGTCGAGCGTTTCATGAAGCACTACTTCCTGATCGCCAAGGAAGTGGGTGACCTCACTGCGATCCTGTGCGCCAAGCTGGAAGATCAGGAGACCAAGCCCGCGCCGGTACTGAGCCGGATGATGGCGCGGCTGCGGCCGGGTCGAAAACGCGGCCGCGTTCCGGGCGGCGAAGATTTCATCGTCGACAACAACCGCATCAACCTCGCTGCACCCGACGTCTTCAAGCGCGATCCGGTCAACCTGATCCGCTTCTTCCGCCTTGCACAGGCCAACAATCTGGCGTTCCACCCCGACGCCATGCGGGCGGCGACGCGATCGCTCAATCTCATTACGCAGAAGCTCCGCGAGGACCCCGAAGCCAACAAACTGTTCATGGAGATACTGACGTCGAACGATGCGGAAATCGTGCTGCGGCGGATGAACGAAGCCGGGGTGCTCGGCCGCTTCATTCGCGCGTTCGGGCGGATCGTGTCGATGATGCAGTTCAACATGTATCATCACTACACGGTGGACGAGCATCTGCTGCGTTGTATCGGCATCCTTCAGGACATCGAGCGTGGCGGAAATGACGAATTCGTGGTCGCCACCGACCTGATGCGCAAGATCCGCCCCGAACATCGGGCCGTGATCTACATGGCGGTGTTCCTGCACGACATCGCCAAGGGCCGCCCCGAGGATCATTCCGTCGCTGGCGCGAAGGTGGCACGGCGGCTGTGCCCGCGTTTCGGATTCAATGC
This sequence comes from Bradyrhizobium sp. G127, assembly GCF_021502575.1. Taxonomy (NCBI): domain Bacteria; kingdom Pseudomonadati; phylum Pseudomonadota; class Alphaproteobacteria; order Hyphomicrobiales; family Nitrobacteraceae; genus Bradyrhizobium; species Bradyrhizobium sp. G127. Next base: position 426,982 of record NZ_JAKFGN010000001.1, on the reverse strand, counting down.
CGCCGACACTGAACTGATCGCCTGGCTGATCGAAGAGCACCTCACCATGTCCACGGTGGCGCAGTCGCGCGATCTCTCGGACCGCAAGACTATCGAGAATTTCGCTGCCGTCGTGCAGTCCGTGGAGCAGATGAAGCTGCTGACGATCCTGACCACCGCCGACATCCGGGGCGTCGGTCCTGGCGTCTGGAACGGCTGGAAGGCGCAGCTCATCCGCACACTCTATTACGAAACCGAACCGGTGCTGACCGGCGGCTTCTCCGAGGTCAATCGCGCCCAGCGCATCCAGTCGGCGCAGGCCGAATTTCGCGCCAACTTCACCGAGTGGCCTTCGAGCGAACTCGAGGCCTATATCGCGCGGCACTATCCGGCCTACTGGCTCAAGGTCGAACTGCCGCGCAAGATCCGTCACGCGCGCTTCGTCAAGGCAAGCGAATCCGGCGGTCACAAGCTGGCGGTCAATGTCGGCTTCGACGAGGGACGCGGCGTCACCGAACTGACGATCCTGGCGCCGGACCATCCCTGGCTGCTATCGATCATTGCCGGTGCCTGCGCGTCCGCCGGCGCCAACATCGTCGATGCCCAGATCTACACCACCACTGACGGCATCGCGCTCGACACCATCGCGATCACCCGCGAATACGATCGCGACGACGATGAAGGACGGCGCGCCACCCGCATCGGCGACACCATCGAGCAGGTGCTGGAAGGCAAGCTGCGGTTACCGGACATGATGGCGCGACGCACGGCCGCAAAGACGAAGTTCAAGCCGTTCGTGGTTGAGCCGGAAGTCACCATCAACAACCAGTGGTCGGACCTCTACACGGTCATCGAGGTCTCCGGTCTCGACCGCCCGGGACTGCTGTTTCAGCTCACCACCGCGATCTCGAAGCTCAATCTCAACATCGCGTCCGCGCATGTCGCGACTTTTGGCGAACGCGCCCGCGACGTGTTCTATGTCACCGACCTGCTCGGCGCGCAGATTACCGCGCCGACGCGGCAGGCCGCGATCAAGCGGGCGTTGATCCATCTGCTCGCCAATGGCGACGCCGCAGAAAAACCGGCGGCCTGATTTTCTGAATCAGGTCCGTTTAAATGTCGCGCCTTCGTGCGCGAGCAGCCATTGCTTGCGCTCCAGCCCGCCGCCATAGCCGGTGAGCGAGCCGTCGGCTCCGATCAGCCGGTGACACGGCACGACCACGCCGACGGGGTTTGCGCCATTGGCCAGACCCACCGCTCGCGCGGCGTTGGGCGCTTTCAGCCGAGCGGCCATGATTCCGTAACTCGACGTTTGACCTGCGGGAATTGTTTGCAGCTTCATCCAGACCTTGCGCTGGAACGCCGTTCCGTTGGCGCGCCATTTGATGGTGCTGAGCTGACCGAGGTCACCGGCGAAATAGGCCTTGAGCGGGCGCGTGATGTCCTTCGGGGCTGATCCTTTCACCAGGGCACATTCACCATAGTGCCGCCTCAGCAGCAGGTGCATCCGCGCTTCATGGTCGGACCAGTCGAGCGCGCGCAGGGCACCCTCGTCATCGGTCACCAGCAAAGCGGTGCCGATCGGCGTTTCAAACCGGTCGAGATGAAAATGTTCGGGTTGCTTTGCCGCCATGTCGAATGCCCTTGGTTGCGTCCTGCGCCCAACATCGCTGCCGCGACGACATATGTCTTGCCGTTTTCCGACAAGTTTTAAGTCACTCCCATTGCGGCGATGTTTGAGACCATCGCATTTCGGGTACGGAGCGTGATAGGTTCCAGTCCTCAACGGCCCGGGGAGTCAACATGACGTACATCGCCAATGGTCTGGTCGCGCTGGTGGCCGCACTGCACACCTATTTTCTGGTGTTGGAGATGTTTCTCTGGACCAAGCCGAAGGGATTGAAAACTTTCGGCAACACCCTCGAGAAGGCGCAGGCCTCCGCGGTCCTTGCCGCCAATCAGGGCCTCTATAACGGTTTTCTCGCCGCCGGACTGATCTGGGGGCTGCTGCATCCGAATCTGGCTTTCGGGTTCCAGATCATGGCGTTCTTTCTGCTGTGCGTGATCGTCGCCGGGCTGTACGGCGGCTACTCGGTGAGCAAGCGGATTATCCTGGTCCAGGCGCTGCCCGCGGCAGTCGCGCTGGTTCTGCTCTGGCTCGCGCGCGCCGCCACCTAAGCTATTACGGAATTTCACCGAAGGTCGCGCCGACCTGCATCGGCGCAGTGCGGATCAACCGCGAATCCTCGACTGCGGCCTGCCGATGCTTGACCGCTTCGCGGTAGACCGGGTCGCGGATCATCTCGACGAATGCCGCGACGCTCGGATACTCGGCGATAAAGCAGTGATCCCACCGCTCCTCCGATGGACCGATCAGCATCAGTTCGAATTTGCCCTGCCAGACAATCCGGCCGCCGAGACGCGTGAAGACAGGCCCGCTTTCCCGTCCGTAGCTCGCATAGGCCTCCGCGCCTGTTGCCTTGCGCCCATCGGGATATTTTGCCTGCGCATGCAGCCGCACCAGGTTCAGCATATGGATCGGACCGGGACGGTTGTTGTCGCGGAACGCTCCGAAAACCTCTTTAGTGGGATCGATATGTCCGATCATGTGGCCTGCCCCTAGTAAAGATCGGGCGACAAGCTGTCGCGGACCGCCGCCCCCTGTCAAGGCGACCCGGATTTGCCATCGCATCCAGTTCGGGGGGTATTGGGTGGCCGAAGATGCTAAGTCTGAATCCTCGTTAACCTTTGCGTAACGCGCCTTTAAACCGCCACCGCTAGCCTGCACGCCTTCATCATGGATGGTTCGGCGTAGGCGCGTTCGGGATGGCGTTGGGGCGGAAAAAGAAAAGCGGCCGCACGGAGCCGAAGTTCGATGTCGATGCGTCGCTCGATGACCTGCGCCTCAATCGCTGGGATCGCGTCGGCGGCTCCGAAGACGCCGAGGAATCCCGGCCAAAACGCCGCGTAGCAAAGAGCCGCCCTGCCGACGACGAGGATGATGACGAGGCGCCACGCGAGCGGCGTGTGCGCAAGACCCGCGCCTCCTCACGCAAGGACAACAAAAAGAAATCACGGGAACGGTCGCGCTCCGGCTGGAGCCGTGTGGTCTACTGGGGCGCGGTGCTCGGTCTCTGGGCCATCATCGCCGGCGCCGGCGTAGTCGTCTGGGTCAGCGCGCACCTGCCGCCGATCCAGTCGCTGGAAATTCCCAAGCGGCCCCCGACCATCCAGATCACCGGCATGGACGGCAGTGTGATCGCGACACGCGGCGAAATGCCCGGCGCCAATGTTTCTCTCAAGGATCTGCCGCCCTATCTGCCAAAAGCGTTCATCGCCATCGAGGACCGGCGCTTCTATTCGCACTTCGGCATCGATCCGACGGGCATCATGCGTGCCGCCGTCACCAACCTCTTGCATCGCGGCGTGTCGCAGGGCGGCTCGACGCTGAGCCAGCAGCTCGCCAAAAACCTGTTCCTGACGCAGGAACGCACCCTTCAGCGTAAATTGCAGGAAGTCGAACTGGCGCTGTGGCTGGAGCGGAAATACTCGAAGAACGAGATTCTGGAACTGTATCTGAATCGCGTTTACTTCGGCTCGGGCGCCTACGGCGTTGAAGCGGCGGCCCAAAAGTATTTCGGCAAGTCGGCGCGCAATGTCTCGCTGTCCGAAGCGGCGATGCTGGCGGGTCTCGTCAAGTCGCCGTCACGACTTGCGCCTAACCGCAATCCGGAAGGCGCAGAGAAGCGCGCGCAGATCGTGCTGACTGCCATGGCCGACGTGAATTTTATCACCGGCGCGCAGGCCCAGGCCGCCATCGGCCATCCATCCTATGCGGTCAAGCCGGTCGGCGCCGGCACGATCAACTACGTCGCCGACTGGATTGGCGAAGTGCTCGACGATCTCGTTGGCCAGATCGACCAGAACATCGTGGTGGAAACCTCGATCGACCCCAAACTTCAGAGCGTCGCCGAAGCCGCAATCATCGACGAACTGGCCACCAAGAGCGTGAAGTTCAACGTGACGCAGGGCGCGCTGGTGGCGATGACACCGAGCGGCGCGGTACGCGCCATGGTGGGCGGACGCAACTACGCCGAAAGCCAGTTCAACCGGGCGGTAACCGCCAAGCGCCAGCCGGGTTCGGCCTTCAAGCCGTTCGTCTATCTCACCGCCGTCGAGGCGGGTCTCACGCCCGATACCGTGCGGCAGGACGCACCGCTCGACGTGAAGGGCTGGAGACCCGAAAACTACAGCCGCGAGTATTTCGGCCCGGTGACCCTGACTCAGGCATTGTCGATGTCGCTGAACACCGTCGCCGTCAGGCTCGGCCTCGAAGTCGGCCCGGCCAACGTGGTGCGTACGGCGCATCGGCTCGGCATCGCCTCGAAACTCGAACCCAATGCGACGATTTCGCTGGGCACCTCGGAAGTCTCGCTCAACGAACTGGTCGGCGCCTATGCTCCGTTCGCCAACGGCGGGTTCGCCGCGTCGCCTCATGTCGTCAACAGGATCCGCACACCCGAAGGGAAGGTACTTTATACGCGGCTGAGCGATCCGCCGGCGCGCGTCGTCGATTCCAATGCTGTCGGCATGATGAACGTGATGATGCATGAGACACTGGTTACCGGCACGGCAAAGAAGGCCGACATTCCAGGCTGGTCGGCGGCAGGCAAGACCGGCACCAGCCAGGATTTCCGCGACGCATGGTTCATCGGCTACACCGCCAACCTCGTTACCGGTGTGTGGCTGGGCAACGACGACAATTCACCGACCAAAAAGGCCACTGGTGGCGGATTGCCGGTCGAAGTCTGGACCCGCTTCATGAGGGTCGCGCATCAGAACGTTGCGCCCTCACCGCTGCCCGGTTCAATGCAGCCGCAAGGGGGATTGTTCTCGAACCTGTTCCCAGGAAATTCACGCGGCTCCGCACCCGTTCAGCAGCCGTATGCGCAGCAGACCAGCAACGAAGGCTATGTGGCTCCGCCGCCAAACGGACCGGCCCCCTATCCGCAGAACCGGCCACCTGTCACACAGACATCGGCGCGGCCCGAAGCGGCGGCCGGTCTTGATGGATGGCTGGTGGATCGCCTGTTCGGCGGCCGACGCTAAGTCGCCCGGTATCTTCTAGTCTTCGATACCGTAGCGATGCAGATCGTTGCCGTGGGTGTCGAGCCACCGCTTGGCGCGTTCGGTCGCCGGGCAGATCCTGGCCACGACCTTCCAGAACCGCGCCGAATGATTCATCTCAACCAGATGAGCGACCTCATGCGCGGCGAGATAATCCAGCACGTAATGCGGTGCGAGGATCAGCCGCCACGAAAACGACAGTGCCCCCGCCGAGGTGCAGGATCCCCACCGGCTCGACTGATCGCGGATGGTGATCCGCTTCACCTTGACGCCGAGGATCTCCGCATAACGATGCGAGGCCTCGGTCAGCTCACGGCGGGCCTCACGCTTGAGGAAGTCATGGACGCGGCGATCGATGAATTCGACATCCCCGGCGACACAGAGAATTTTGTCGCCGCTGTCGCGCGTATCCGGCCACACGGTTCCACGTTCAGCCGCGCGATGCACGATCCGGTGCGGAACACCACGCAGCGGGACCGATGCGCCATGCGAAAACGGCGCCGCTTTCGGCAAACCACCGAGTCGCGCAGCGATCCAGGCACCGTGGCGCTGCGCGAAGTCCTTGGCTTCATACAGATTTCCGCGCGGCGGCATGGTGAGAATGGCTTCGCGCCTGCTCGGATGAATGCGCAGCGTGTAACGCCGCGCGCGGCGATGACGCCGCAGTTGAATCGTGTAGGTGGAAGAGCCGATTTTGACCGCGAGCGTGCGCGGTTCGGTCGGCCGGCGGTAAAGAAGTGCACGAAAAGCCATGTCAGCGGACCCGGACAGCAGGAACTCGCCGGGATTCTGCCATATCCGCCGCCAGTGGAATTCATCGGCGCAAAAACAAATCATTTGCCCAATATATCGTAGTTTTAAGGACTTAGCCTCCTACATCCGGGGGGATGAAACCTGAAATTCCGATTCACTTCTAGGTTGGTTCCGCCTTCAGAAACCTACGGTAAAATTCACTCCTGCGCCTCAATTTCTGCAGGAAAAATCACTTTTATATTCAAAGGCTTGCGCGGAAAGGCCAGGACTCGAACACGCAAAATGCTAGAATCCCCCGTAAAATGGGCATTTTCCGGCAAATCTCGCGCCAAAAGCCCTTATTCCGCAGCCACCAAGGCCAGCTTGGCATGGGCCGAAGACCGCATGAAATCGGAGATTCGCGGCACAATTTCCGACTTGAAGCGGGAGCCGTTGAACACGCCGTAATGACCGACGCCCTTCTGCACATAATGCACGCGTCGCGCGTCGGGAATCGAACTGCACAGTCCGTGGGTGGCTTCCGTCTGGCCGAGACCCGAGATGTCGTCGTTCTCGCCTTCCACCGTCATCAGCGCAACGCGTTCAACTTTCGATGGATCGACCGGCTTGCCGCGATGCTTCATCTGCCCCTTCGGCAAGGCATGCTTCACGAACACCAGATCGACGGTCTGAAGATAGAATTCGGCGGTGAGGTCCATCACGGCCAAATACTCGTCGTAGAATTCGACATGCTTGTCGACGAGATCGCCGTCTCCCTTGACCAGATTGCTGAACAACCGCTTGTGCGCATCGACATGGCGGTCGAGGTTCATGCTGACGAAACCAGTCAGCTGAAGGAAGCCTGGATAGACGTCGCGCATGAATCCGGGATGCGGGAACGGCACCTTGGTAATGACGTTGTTGCGGAACCAGTCGATGCCCTTCTGTTCGGCGAGATCGTTGACACCGGTCGGGTTGCGGCGGGTATCGATCGGTCCGCCCATCAAGGTCATCGATGTCGGGAAGTAAGGATCTCGGTTGGCTTCCATGACGGAAACCGCAGCGAGGACAGGCACAGACGGCTGGCACACAGCCACAACATGCACGTCGCCCTTGAGCGCGTGGATCATGTCAATGACGTAGTCGACATAGTCGTCGAGATCGAAGCGGCCCTGCGCCAGCGGCACCATGCGCGCATCGGCCCAGTCGGTGATGTAGACGTCGTGCGCGGGCAGGAAGGCTTCCACAGTGCCGCGCAGCAGCGTCGCATAGTGTCCTGACATCGGCGCCACGATAAGGACGCGCGGCTGCGGCGCGCGCAGCGGCTGGGTGAGTTGACGTTCGAAATGCAGCAGACGGCAGAACGGCTTTTCCCAAACCGTCTTGACCTCGACAGGCACTCGCACACCGTTCACTTCGGTGTCGTCCAGACCCCACTCGGGTTTGCCGTAGCGGCGCGTGGTGCGCTCGAACAGTTCGCAACCGGCGGCGATCGACTTTCCGAAATCTGTGCTGGCGAAAGGATTGAAGGGATTCTCGAACATGAGTTTGGTCATATCCGCCATCGCCCGCGCTGGATTGAGCGAGGCGTGGCTCATCTCATACATCCAGTACATGGGCGTAGTCAGCGCTGGGCTGACCTCGGATGGCAAGGCAGGCGGTCTGCCAAATTCACCAATCGGCATAGTGATTCCCTCGATCCCGGTTTCGCGGCGCAGCATACTGTCGAGAGTGCGACAAAGCGTCAATCCGCTCAAAATACAAGGAGAGAGTTAATAACGGCATGGAACCGGCACAACCGGGTTATTCCCCGCTCTGGACGAGCGATCCGTGCTTCCGGGCACTTTTGAGCAGCAGCAGGAACGCCACGGTAGAAGCGGCGAACAGCACCGCGTTTATGGCCAACGCCTCCAGCATGAGATCGGCCCGGAAAACACGGTCGATCAGCAGCGCCCGCATGCCCTCGAAGACATAGGTCGGCGGCAGCATCCACGCGATCACCTGAAGCCAGTGCGGCAGCACCGAGACCGGGTAATAAACACAGGTCAGCGGCAGCAGCGCGAACATCAGCGTCCAAGCCAACCCCTCGGCGCCCATGCCGTTGCGCAGCACCAACCCCGACGAGATCAGACCGAACGACCAGCTTGTGAAGATCAGGTTGCAGAAGAACGCGACCAGCGCGAAGCCGAACCCGAACAGATTGAAGCCGAAGAAAGCGATGGCAAGCACCGTCATCGGAATGACGCCGACGGCGAGCCGGACCACGCTCATCACCATCAGCGAAATCAGGTACTCGCTGACCTTGAGCGGACTCATCAGCAGGTTGCCGAGATTCTTCGACCACATCTCTTCGAGGAACGACATCGAAAAGCCGAGCTGGCCGCGGAACAGAATGTCCCACAGGATCACCGCACCGATGAAGGTGCCGCCGGCTTTGGCGAAGAAACCTGCGTTCTGCGAGATGTAGGCCTGGGAAAAACCCCACGTGATCAGTTGCAGCACCGGCCAGTAGATCAGTTCAAGCAATCGCGGCCACGACGATGTGAGCAGATACCAGTGGCGCAGGATCATCGCGCCGATGCGATGCGGCGCGATGGCCAGCCATGACTCGCCGCGTGGAACCTGGATCTCGCTCATGACGCCGCCTGCTGCACCCGGCCGCGCGCCACATCGAGAAACACTTCTTCCAGCGTTGTGCGGTTGTAGCGCGCCAGAATGGCGGCCGGACTGTCGTCGTCCTCGATGCGGCCACGCTTCATGATGATGACGCGATCGCACAGCCGCTCGACTTCCAGCATGTTGTGCGACGCCAGCAGGATCGTCGCACCGCGGGCCTTGCGATAGTTCTCGAGATGGCTGCGAATCCAGTCCGCGGTATCGGGATCGAGCGACGCGGTCGGCTCATCCAGCAGCAGCAGTTCTGGCTCGTTGATCAGCGCTTTCGCCAGCGCCACGCGTGTCTTCTGCCCCGCCGAGAGCTTGCCGCTCGGCCGGTCGAGAAACTCGTTCAGATCGAGGTCGGCTGCGAGCGACGCGATCCGCTCCTTCAGGTCCGCCACGCCGTAAAGCCGGCCGAACACGTTGAGATTTTGCCGCACCGTGAGACGGCCCGGCATATCGACATAGGGACTTTCAAAATTCATACGCCCCAGAACCTCGGAGCGCCGCTCCGGCATCGCATAACCTAGCACGCTGACAATACCCGATGTTGGCGACACCAGCCCCATGATCATAGAGATGGTGGTGGTCTTGCCCGCGCCGTTGCCGCCGAGCAGACCGGTCACCGAACCCTGCGGAATCGTGAACGAGATGTCGTCCACCGCACGCGTGGTCTTATAGGTCTTGACCAGCCGCTCGACATGGATCGCCGTTTCGGATGAGGCCGGAACGGATCGGGATGCGGCGTGCGGAGATATCAGCGGAGCGGTCATGTTCTGCGTTCATTGAGCCAACAGGGCATCGTCTACAAGGGCCGCTTGCGCAACCCTCTTAAGATATGGATGTCCGATTTGTGATCGGCGCAGCCGGACGGTAAAGATATGACATGAGCGAACTTGCCGACACCGATTTCCGCCAGCCGCGGCGCTATGTGCGCCTCGACACCATCCTTCGGCTGCGCTGGCTCGCCGCGCTGGGACAGATGGCGACGATTTTCGTCGTCGCCGAAGGCCTCGATTTCGAGGTCCCGGTGGTCCCCTGCATGGTCATCATCGCCCTGTCGTCCGCTCTCAATCTTGCTCTTCAGACCGCGTTCAACCCGGTTCACCGGCTGGAACCGCGCTACGCAGCGGCTCTTCTGGCGATGAATATCGCCGAGCTCGCCGCGCTGCTATTTCTCACCGGCGGATTGCAGAATCCATTTTCATTCCTTTTTGTGGCACCGGTGCTGATCGCAGCAACCGCCCTGCCGACGCGGATCACACTGGCGCTGGGCATCTTCGCCGCCGCCTGCGCCACCGCGCTGGGATTTTTTCATCTGCCGCTCCCCTGGAACGGCGAAGAGCCTCTGGTGCTGCCGCGCACCTACATGATCGCGGTCTGGATCTCGATCGTGCTGGCGCTCAGCGTCACCAGCCTTTACGCGTTTCAGGTCACCGAGGAGGCACGCAAACTGTCCGACGCGCTTGCCGCAACCGAGCTTGTGTTGACTCGGGAGCAGCATCTGACCCAGATCGACGGCCTTGCCGCTGCCGCCGCGCATGAACTGGGGACACCGCTATCCACCATCTTCCTGATTTCGCGCGAGCTCGAACAGGCGATCGAGAAGAACGGCTTCGACGACAATGCACGCGGCGATTTGAAGACGCTCCGCGAACAGGCCCAACGCTGCCGGGAGATTCTGGCGAAGATCACCCAGCTTTCGTCACAAGGCGCGCCGTTCGACCGGATGCCGCTGTCGACGTTGATCGAGGAGACCGTTGCGCCGCATCGCGACTTCGGCATAGCCATCAAGGTTCGCGTCGCGCTGGCGCAAGATCCGGAGCCGGTCGGCATGCGAAATCCGGCCATTCTCTACGGCGTCGGCAATATTCTGGAGAACGCTGTCGATTTCGCGCGCGCGCGCGTCGAGGTCAACGCGTGGTGGAATGCGAACACTGTCGAGATTGTTATCTCCGACGACGGTCCCGGAATCGCGCCGGATATTCTCAAGCGCATCGGCGAACCATACCTGACGCGGCGGCGCACCGGAGATGCGCAAGGCGAGCGCAGCGGCCTCGGCCTTGGCGTCTTCATCGCCCGCACCCTGTTGGAGCGAACCGGCGCGAAGGTATCTTTCACCAACAGGACGTTTCCCGACCACGGCGCCGTGGTGACAATCATCTGGCCGCGCAGCGCCTTCGAGAGTGCCGAAGTTCCGGCAGCCGCACTGCAATAAACCGCGAGGGTTCAGCGCGGATTAACAGAGCTGGACGATTGTCGGCCTTGGCAGCGCCCGATTGCCACGCCATATCAGTATGGACCCTAGCAGGAGGCTTGAAACGTGACCGCAACTGCCGATTTGACCGAAATTGCCGACCGTTCCTTGCTGATTGTCGAGGATGACAAGGCGTTTCTCGACCGGCTGGCCCGCGCGATGGAGACGCGCGGCTTCGCGGTGAGCACGTGCGACAATGTGTCCGACGGCCTCCACCACATCGACAAGACCCCTCCAGCGTTCGCCGTAGTGGACTTGCGGCTCGGCGACGGCAACGGCCTCGACGTGGTGTCGGCACTGAAGCGGCAGCGACCGGATGCCCGCGCCATCGTTCTGACCGGCTACGGCAACATCGCCACCGCTGTCACCGCGGTGAAGATGGGCGCGGTCGATTATCTCTCGAAGCCGGCCGATGCGGATGATGTGGTCGCCGCTTTGCTGGCCAGTTCGACCGACAAATCGCAGCTTCCACAGAATCCGATGTCGGCCGATCGCGTCCGCTGGGAGCACATCCAGCGCATCTATGAAATGTGTAACCGCAACGTGTCGGAAACGGCGCGGCGGCTCAACATGCATCGCCGGACCTTGCAGCGCATTCTGGCCAAGCGCGCCCCGCGCTGAGCGGTGTTGGCGTCGTGGAACCTTTCTGACCGGGACAGCGTTATCGCTGCAGAATCCATCAGGAGGGGCGGCTGTGCCGTCAGGACACGATGCGAAAAGCGCGGCACATGGATATTTCCTCCCGTCTCGAGGCGACCAAGCAGTTCGGCCTCGTTGAAGACTACCGGATCGACTGGCAGCCGGGCTCGCCGCTTCGGGCGCCGCGCGTGACAGTTCTGAGCCGCTCGGCCTATCCTGTCCAAATGACGCGCAACTACGTGACGACCCTGCTCGAACCGCTTGTTCCCTCACGCCATATTGTGGTGAACTGAACGCGGCTCAAAAACTCGGCCATCGAAGGTGATGCACATGAGCACCGCGATCCGGGACCTTATCTGCGAGGCGACACAGACGTCGCATGGCCGTCTTGATATTGCGCTGTCACGGCTCGATCTCGCCATCCCCGTTTATTACGAGGGCTTTCTGCGCAGCCAGGCAGAAGCGCTGTTTCCGATCGAAGCCGCGCTTGAATGCAACGGAATCGAAGACCACATTCCCGACTGGCAACTGCGCGTGCGCACCCCGGCGCTGACGCGCGATCTAGACAGGTTGGGTATCAGCTGCAACCCGTTGCCGATGCCGGCTTTCAAATCCATCGCGGAAATGCTCGGTGCGGTTTACGTCCTTGAAGCATCGCGGATGGGCGAACGCGTGATGCTCGCGCGTCTGGCGGAACATCCCGACTCCGAAGCAATGAACGCAACCGCCTATCTGCGGCATGGCTTCGGCAAACGGTTCTGGCCGAGTTTTCTGACGCTTTTGGAAAATCATCCGGACGCGCAGTTGGATCCAGCCGGCGTCGTGCATGGTGCGGAGATCGCATTCGCGATGTTTGAGGATGCACTGATTCCGGTGACGCGCGTCGCGGCCAACCAGTTCACTCAAGCGAGCCTCTAGCCTTCATCCAGGCTCGCATGGCCCTGTGGATCGATCACGCGGCTGATCCGCTGCGCCGCCACCAATCCGAAACTCACGATCATCGACTTGCGTGTCGCGGCCGGCAGCCGATGTTCGGGCGCATCGCAATGCAGATGTGCGCCGTAAGCGTCGGCGACGATCAGCCCGGTATCGGTCGGAAAAATCTCGCAAGGCAATTCCTGCGTAAAGGCGAAGAACAGCCGGTCGCAATGCATCCGGTAATCCTGCCATTTTTGATCGGCGCGCAAATCCTCGATCGACGACTTGATCTCGACGATCCAGATGTCGCCGCGCGCATTCATGGCGACCAGATCGGCGCGGCGGCCCGACGGGAGGGTCAATTCGCTCACGCAGAAATATCCCAGCGATCTCAGAAACCTGGCCGTGCCGCGGGCAATCGCGAGCGCTGTGTCGGACTGGCGGCGATCTGGCGGCAAACCCTGACCGATATGGCGAAATGGTGAATTCATGATTCCGGCAGGGTAGCAGAAAAGCCGAAGCCTCTCAGCCCCAAAACTGTACAAGCCCCGACACAATTCGGACCCCGCGGCGACGCGATGCAACGGAACCATCCCGCTGTCGTGAGCCATCACGATGCATCACCGGAGGGGAAAATGAAATCACGCATCACCACCACACTCAAGACCAGCACCTGCGCATTTGCGCTCGCCATTCTTGCACTGCCGGTCACCGCCGTGCTGTCGCAAGCGGCCGCGAGGCCGACGGTCGAAGTCGCCTTCGTGCTCGACACCACCGGCTCGATGGGCGGACTGCTGGAAGGTGCAAAACGAAAGATCTGGTCGATTGCGACGAGCGCGGTCGACGCCAATCCGGACGCCGACATCCGCATCGGCCTCGTGGCCTATCGCGATATTGGCGATGAATACGTCACCCGGACGTTCGACCTCACCACCGACATCCAGGACATCTACGGCAACCTGCTCGATCTGAAAGCGCGCGGCGGCGGCGACTGGCCGGAGAGCGTCAATGAGGCGCTCGATGTCGCGGTCAACAAGCTGCAATGGACCAAGGGCAGTGATACGCGCCGCATCGTGTTTCTGGTCGGCGACGCGCCGCCGCACATGGACTACGCGCAGGATGCCAAATATCCGAAGACGCTGGCGGTGGCGAAGCAGCGCGACATTGTGGTCAACGCGGTGCTCGCCGGCAACGCCCGCGATACCGAGCGGGTCTGGCAGGACATCGCACAACTCGGCGACGGCCGCTTCATTCCGATCCCGCAGGACGGCGGCGATCTCGTGGTGATCGAGACGCCTTACGACCACGACATCATCATCCTGCAAAAGGAAATCAACGGCACGGTGATCCCCTTCGGGCCGCAGAAGCTCCAGAAGCGCGTCGAGGAAAAAACCCGGCAGCTTGCGCAGGTGGCGGCGGCCGCGCCATCGTCGGCGTCAGACATGGCGAGCTATCTCAACAAGCGCGCGAAAATATCGTCGGAAGCCGTGACCGGCGACGGCGATCTGGTAAGCGCGGTGGCGGCGGGCCACACGAATATTGCAAGCATCAAGGACGACGAACTTCCGGACACGTTGCGCAAGCTCACGCCCGAGCAACGCAAGGCCGAGATCGAGAAGCAAACGCAGACGCGCAAAAGCCTCAATGAGAAGCTCGCCGCGCTGGTGCAGAAACGCGACGCATTCGTGGCTGACAAAAAACGCAGCGCCGCGCCCGCCAAGGCATCGTCCTTCGATCGCGCGGTCGAGGAGACGCTGCGGGCGCAAGTCAGGCGCTAACACTTCGTCAATCTTAAGGGGCGAAAGCCCGGAACCCCTTTAAAAATAGCATCGCGGCCGGCCCGGAATTCGCACCGGAGCCGGCCGGTCCCTGCTCCGGCCATGCATTCCCGGCGCCGATTGATTGCTCGGCGCCGACAAGACCGAAAAAAAGCGGTCAAATCGCATGGGAATTCAGCCGATTTCGGCCTCTGCACCGATGCGGCCAGCGATTTCACGCAATATTCGCTTCAAAGTTTACGCCGGATTCACGCATCTGGCGGGTTGTGCAACCCATGGGGGCAGAATTCGGCTGCTCTTAATCAGATCCCGGCACAGTCTGCCGCTATGCGCAGGCCTCCGGCTGAAAACCGCGCCGCGCGCAACTGAATGGAAACGGCAATCGAACAGGGCATTCAGGTCGAACAAAAATAAGGCGGGGGCGCACGACGTCCAATGAAGCTGAATCTTAAGTCTGCAAACATGCGGCTGCTGAGGCTGGTCTCGCCCCTCATTGCCATCGTCCTCGTGCAAGCCTTTATCGCCGGACTGAGCCTGAACATCCTGTCCTCGGTCCGCGCCTATGTCGGCGGCGAAAGCCTGTGGTCGAAGGGACAGAAGGACGCCGTCCATCATCTTTATCTCTACGGCGAAACCGGCGACGACCGACATTACGAACACTATCAGACCGCCATTGCCGGGCCGCTCGGCGATCGCGCGGCGCGCATCGCGCTGGAGAGGAAGCCCCCGGATCTCGCGGCCGCGCGCGCCGGCTTCCTGCAAGGTGGAATCCACGCCGACGACATCGACGGCATCGTCTGGCTGTATCGCTATTTCGGCGAACTTCCGCGGTTCAAGAAAGCAATCGTGCACTGGATCAACACCGATGCACTGCTGGATGAACTGACCGCTCTCGCGACAACAGTCCAGTTCGAGCAAAACGGCACGCCGGTTTCGCCGCAGCAGCTTGCTTCGCTGCGCGAACGGATCGACCAGTTCAATGCGCGCTTCGCGCCTGAAGCGACCGCTTACGCCGAAAGCCTCGGCAACGGATCGCGGCAGGTCAAGCTGGTGCTTACCCTCGCCAACCTTTTCATCGCAGGATTGCTGATCACCGCGCTGCTGCTGATGACGCGTTTCTTCCTCAGGCAACGCCGGAAGATCGTGCGCGCGCTGCGCGCCGAGAAGGAACGCGCGCAGATTACGCTGGCGTCGATCGGCGATGCGGTCATCAGCACCAATGCGCAGGGCGAAGTAGATTATATGAATCCGGCGGCCGAGCGGCTGATTGCCCGCCCGATCCAGGAGGCCCGAGGCCAGCCGCTGGCATCGCTGTTCCGGATTCTGGATGAGGAAAGCGGACAACAGATCGAAGGTCAGATCTCGCGCATCCTCGACGGCTACAATCTTGCCGCCAACACGCGTCCGCAACTGCTGCAGCGACACGACGCCACCTCGGTGCCGATCTCCATGGTCGGCACGCCGCTCTACAAGGAAGGCATGCTCGCCGGCGCGGTGCTGGTGCTGCACGACATGACCAGCGAGAAGAAATACATCGCCCGCCTCTCGTGGCAGGCGTCGCACGACAGTCTGACCAAGCTTGCCAATCGCCGCGAGTTCGAGCACCGGCTGGAAAAGGCGCTGGAGCGGCTGGACCAGAACCAGGAATCGCCCTACGCGCTGATGTATCTCGATCTCGACCAGTTCAAGATCATCAACGACACCTGCGGCCACGCCGCCGGCGACAAACTGCTGTGCGAGGTCGCGGGCGCGCTGGAGAAGCACCTGCGCAGCGAGGATCTGCTGGCGCGGCTGGGAGGCGACGAGTTCGCCATCCTGCTGCGCAACGGCGACATGGAGCGGGCTGCGATCGTTGCGGAGCGTCTGCGTCAGGCCGTCCACGACATGAACTTCATCTGGAACGACCGCTCGTTCACCGTCACCGCGAGCATCGGCCTCGTACAGATGACGCAGGGCCGCGCCACCAAGGACGAAACCCTACGCACCGCAGACCTTGCCTGCTACCTCGCCAAGGAAAAGGGCCGCAATCGCATCCAGATCCACAATCCGAGCGACACCGAGTTGCTGCACCGGTTCGGCGAGATGGCCTGGGTCCAGCGCATTCACGACGCGCTCGATGAAGAGCGCTTCTGCTTGTTCGCGCAGAAGATCGTCCCGCTGCAAAACAGGAAGCAACAAGGCGCGCATATCGAACTTCTGCTGCGGCTGCGCGACCGCGACGGCAACCTTGTGCCGCCGGGAGATTTCATTCCCGCCGCCGAACGCTACGGCCTGATGCCGCTGATCGACCGCTGGGTCGTCGACCATGCCTTCACGATTCTGGCGAACCGGCTGGCCAGCGGACCGTCGGCGGCGATTGCGACCTGCGCCATCAACCTGTCGGGCGCGACCTTCGGCGACGAGGGTTTCATCGACTACGTCCGCGAAAAGCTCGTCCGTCACGGCATTCCACCGACGATGATCTGTTTCGAAATCACCGAGACGAGCGCGATCGGCAACATCGAGAATGCCACCCGCTTCATTGAGGTGCTGCAGGCGCTGGGCTGCCGGTTTTCGCTCGACGATTTCGGCAGCGGCATGTCGTCGTTCAGCTATCTCAAGCATCTGCCGGTGAACTACCTCAAGATCGACGGCAGCTTCGTGAAGGACATGATCGACGACCCAATCGATCGCGCCATGGTCGAGATGTTCTGCCGCATCGGCAAGGTGATGGGCAAACAGACCATTGCCGAATTCGTCGAGAACGATGCCATCTTCGAAGCGGTCCGCGAGATCGGCGTGGACTATGCACAGGGCTACGGCGTCGGCAGGCCGGAACCGTTCGAGATCGTCAGCGCCGGAGGCAAGTCGAGCCTTCGTGTGGCTTGACCGTCCAGCGGAACTTGCAATCAAAAAGAAGTGACGGAAACGGCTTGGCGCGGCGCGAAAAATCAGCATTGTGGCCGCATGACACATGATGCCCAGAACAAAACCGCCCCAGCCGGCGCGCTGATCGTCCCGGTCTCCCCGTTCCAGCAGAACTGCACGGTGCTGTGGTGCGAATCTACCAGGCGCGCAACGGTGATCGATCCCGGCGGCGACGTGCCGCAGATCCTCGCGGCGATCGAACAGGCCAAGGTCACCGTCGACCAGATCTGGATCACGCACGGCCACATCGATCATGTCGGCGGCGCAGCGGAATTGCGCGACACGCTGAAGGTACCGATCGAAGGCCCACATCTTGCGGACAAATACCTGCTCGATCATGTGGTGGAGAGCGGCGCGAATTTCGGCATGAGCGGGGTGCGCAACTTCGCGCCGGACCGCTGGCTCGACGAGGGCGACACGGTCAAGGTCGGCGATCTCAGCTTCGACGTCTATCACTGTCCCGGTCACTCGCCGGGCAGCGTGGTGCTCGTCAACAACGGCATGCGCTTCGCCATCGTCGGCGACGTGCTGTTCAACGGATCGGTCGGCCGCACCGACCTGCCCGGCGGCGATCACGCCGCGTTGATCCGCTCCATCAAGGACAAGCTGCTGCCGCTTGGCGACGATATCGGTTTCATCTGCGGCCACGGTCCCGGCTCGAATTTCGGCCACGAACGCCGGACCAATCCGTTTCTCGACGGCGAGCTGGGCTAGAGATCAGTTGCGCACGGCATAGATCGGCGTGCGCAAGGTCAGTTGCACGATGGGCGCGGGTGTCCATGCGACTTCCAGCGCGGCGCCATAAAGACGATTGTCGTTATCATCCATGCGGTCGAGATCGAACCGCACGGTCGGCTGGGTAAACGCCCGCGCCGTGATCAGACCGCGGCCGAACTCGGCGCCGCCGAATGTCTGGACGCCGAGACGGCCGGACAGTTTCCAGTTGCTCGGCCACTGATAATAGCCGCCGAGATAGCCAACGAAAGTCGGCTCGACCTTGGCAAGACCCGAATCCACCCAGACGCTGGTCAATCGTCCGCCGGCCAGCAGGCCCCGCGTCGCATCGTCGTCGAGCGCATAATCGAGTTCGACGACGGTCTGGTTCGATGTGGAAGCCAGTCCCGGCGCGCTGGTGACCGATCGCGTCAGGGTGGAAATCACCGTCACGGTCGGAATCGCGCCGTCCTGCTGGATGATGTCGGCATTGAATCCGATATTCCAGCTGTCCAGCGTCATCGAACTCCACGATGACAGGTCGGTGCGCGAGACGCTGGAGCTGACGCCGCCATACACCGAGATCCGGTCGGTGAGGTCCACCGTCAGCGGCGCGTTCAGCGTCAGCACCTGGGCCGCGGCCGGGATCGGCGACACGAAATTCCGGAAGCCGATGGCAAGCGTGTTGGGCGGCAGGGTGGTATAGGCGGTGTTGAAGTCCAGATAGATGTTGGGCCGCTTGGGGGCGCCTTCATCCTCTTCCTCCTCGGCGCGTGCATTCCCGGGACTGAAAACGGTCAGACCTGCCAGCACGACGGCGGCAAACGGCACCGCGCGCCAGCGCCTGTCGGGCTGCGTGAAATGATCGTCCCTGCTGCTGCCGCCAACCGTACCCGACACAACGCCCCGCCCATCCGGATCAGACCGGGATGGTGCGGTGTTCCGGCCGGCATTTCAATATCCGAGTGGTGTCATGAACGGGACATCGCCTCATCACGATGCCTGTTACGCCGGAAATGCCGCGGCGACCGCCTGCATCAATTCCTGCTGGCGAAACGGTTTGCCGAGCTTGGGTAGTTCGGTGTCCACGCCCGGCGGCAATTCCGCGTAACCCGTCGCCAGAATGATCGGGAGGCCCGGCCGCTCAGCCTTGATCGCGGAGGCGAGCTGAATACCGGTCATCTTCGGCATGGCGTGATCGGTGATGACGAGATCGACCGACTGTTCGCGGCGCAGGATGTCGAGGGCCTGATTGCCCGAGGTGGCCTCGAACACCGTATGTCCCATGTCCTGCAACATGACGGCGGTGTTCATCAGCACCAGACCGTCGTCATCAACAGCTAGCACCACCAGAGGCCGGGTGCGCGGGGCGTGGTCGCGAACCGGGCGCTCGGCCTCGTCCGCCTTGGCTGGCTTCGCCACGGGAAGCCAGATTTCCGCCGTGGTGCCCGCGCCCTTCCGGCTTTTCAGCACGAAGCGTCCGCCGGTCTGTTCGGTCATGCCGTGAACCATCGACAATCCGAGGCCAGTGCCGCGGCCGACGCCTTTGGTGGTGAAGAACGGCTCCATGGCGCGACCCAGCGTGGCCTTGTCCATTCCCTCGCCAGTATCCTGCACCGAAAGGCAGACATAGCGTCCGGCTTTCAAATTTCCCACCGCGCCGGCGACGACAGTTTCCTCGCGCGCCGCGATAATGATGTTGCCGCCGCTCGGCATCGCGTCGCGCGCATTGACCGCGAGATTCAGCAGCGCCATTTCGAGCTGGTTGGCGTCGGCATGGACGAGATTGAGCTTGAGCGGAAAGCGCGTCTCGATCGGCATCGAGGGACCGAGCGAACTCTGCAGCAGATCGGTCATCCCGCGCACCAGTGCGGGCAGATCGACCGGCTTGAGATCGAGGTCCTGACGCCGCGCGAAAGCGAGCATGCGCTGGGTCAGCGCCGCGCCGCGCTGCGCGGCCTGCGTCGCGTTGGCGATCAGCGGCCTGATGCTGGCGTCCTCGGGCAGCCGCTTGCCCGCGAGTTCGAGGCTGCCGAGAATCACCGTCAGCAGATTGTTGAAATCGTGCGCGATGCCGCCGGTCAGTTGTCCGATGGCGTCCATCTTCTGCGAGTGAGCCAGCGCCTCGCGGGCCTGTTCCAGCGCCTTCTGCGATTCCAGACGTTCGGTGATGTCGCGCGTCACCTTGGCGAAGCCGATGACCCTGCCGGTATCGTCGCGGATCGGATCGATGACGATATGGGCCCAGAACTGCGTGCCGTCCTTGCGCACACGCCAGCCCTCCTTCTCGAACCGGCCCTCGCGGCGCGCGGTCTCGAGCGCATTCTGCGGCTCGCCCTTGTGCAAATCACTCGCGGTATAAAACCGCGAGAAGTGCTCTCCGATGATCTCCTCGGCGCGATACTGCTTGATGCGCTCGGCGCCGACATTCCAGCTGGTGACCCGGCCGTCCGCGTCCAGCATGTAGAGCGCGTAGTCGGTGACGCTCTGCACCAGCAGCCGGAATTGCTCTTCGTTCTGCCTCAGCCGGCGTTCCGCCGCCTTGCGCTCGCTCAGGTCGCGGGTGATCTTGGCGTATCCGAGCAGTTCACCGTTCGGAGCGCGCACCGGATCAAGCACCACATGGGCCCAGAACCGGCTGCCGTCCTTGCGCACCCGCCAGCCTTCGCTTTCGAACTTGCCCTCACGGGCGGAGATTTCGAGTGCGCGCGCGGGAAGCCCAGACTTGCGGTCCTCCTCGATGTAGAACCTGGAAAAATGGCTGCCGATGATCTCGGAGGCGGTGTAGCCCTTGAAGCGCTGCGCGCCGGGATTCCAGCTCACCACGACGCCGTCCGGATCGAGCATGTAGATGGCATAGTCGACGACAGCTTCGATCAGAAGCCTGTATCGCTCTTCCTCGGTCCACCCTGCGGCCCGCCCAAACGTTTGTTCAGCCCTCACTTCAGCGGCCATCAGGTGCCTCTCCCGTCAACAGGGCCAAACGCCAATGGCTGGAAAAGGTTCCGACCGATTCGAAAACCTTAGTTAAAGACTTCATTTTAAAGGCCTTAATTCAGCGCCGCCTTGAGCGCCGTGGCGGCGGAGGCGTAACCACCCCGGGCGCCGTCGACGAAGTGGAAATGGTCCGGCCGCGAGGCCGACAGGGTAAAACAGGTCATCATCGCCGCATCCTGACGGTGCAGGCCGTACCGTGCGATGCCGGCCGCCGCCGCAGTGACAAGGCGGTGCTCCAGCGCATCGGCCAGCTCAGGTTTGCAGTCAAGCACCATGCGCAGGCCGTCGTCGTATTTCCGGAAATCGGAATTTTCCACCACTTCCTTCATATAGACGTGCGGCACGAAGCCTCCGGCGGAAATGCCGAAGCGAAACAGGACATAGATGAACAGCGTCATGGCCTGCACGGCGAGACGCCTGACGAACAGCGGCCCGCCGCCGCGCCGTGCCAGCGCCTCATAGGCCGCGCCCGGGGTTGGCCAGCGCAATGGCGGGCCTTTGGCCGGGACCGGACGTCCCGCGCCCGGGCTCTTTTCCACCAGCGTCACGATGTCTTCGATGAGACTGCGGAATGCCGCGCCATCCGCCGATGCGGGCACGATCAGGGCCGACAGGATCACGCCACGCTCCGACGGGATCTCGGAGAACCGGCATGACAGTCCGGTCAGATCGGGATGCGCGCCGGGCGGCGCCACCGGCACGGTAAATTCGCCGCGCTTCATCGCAGCTTCCGCCCAGGCCAGACCACCGCCGGTAAACATCGCATAGGATACATGCGGCGACGGCGCGTAGCGCGCGACCCGCACGTCGAGGTCCTGCGCGCGGATGCTTTCGATCGGCACCAGCGCCACGCGCAGCACCAGATCGAGATCCTCCTTCACCCATGTGGCGGTGGCGGCGAGCGCCTCGCGCGCGCGGTCGGCGTCCTCCGGCGAGACCGCAAAGCTCGCGCCGTCGCCGCCGAAAGCAAACGGGAAATCGCGGTTGTCGAGCGCGTTGGTCACCGAGGCGATCACCGCCGCACCGGCCATGTTCACCGCCTTGTAGCGATTCTCCGCAATCGCCCTGGTCGACTGCACGATGTCAGCGACGCCGATCAGCCAGCCTTCCGGCACCGGCCGGTAGAGCGCGGGGTCCATCAGGTTGGCGAAGCCGCGAAACGGCGGCAAAGCGCTGTAGAAGGCGTTACCGCCACCGCCTGCCGCACCTCTGTCGATCGCAACGTCCAACATTACGCCTGCCGTTCTTGTGCGCCTTGCGGCGATTGGGCAGCGTTCCAAAAATACGGCTGCGCAGCAAGACGGGTTCAGGCCCCGCGCCAAACAAAAACGGCGCGGAAATCCGCGCCGCTGCCGCCTTATGACACGGTCGATCGGGAACGATCAGCCGTGATGATGCCTGCGGGCGCGATGCCGGCGCGGCGCGGGCTCATAAGGCTGATACCATGCATTGGCGCTGCACGAGCCGCCGATGCCGCTGGTGTAGGCCACGCAGGCCTCATAGGTGTAGAAGCTGCACATCCGGCCGGGACCGGTGCGGCTGTAATTCTCCACGCAGAACGGCGCATCGGCCTGGGCCGGAGCCGCGCCACCGAGAGCGAAAACCGCGGCGGCAGCGGTCGCCAGCGTGACGGCCCGGGCCGGGAGAATGAGATTTTTCATGCGATTGCTCCTTGATAGCCCCGTTGCAGGTGCGGCTTCCCGTGTGCTTTTGGTCCGGTTAGAGGAGTTTGCCGGATGGCGCAACTGCCACCCTCAACGCCCGCGAAGCCGGATTGTTCGACGCCGCGCCGCCTGCCATAAACGCCCTCGTGAACCCGCATCAAAAAGCGGGACCGGGAGAAAACATGCCAAGCAAAACTACACCGAGGGACGCTCTCGCACCGGGCCATGTCGGCCCCTTCGCCGGACTGGACGTGCCGTGGCTGCTGCGGCTGCGCGCGCAGACGCGGCGCGATCACGCTTTTCTGATCTGGGCGCCGTTCGATTCGCCGTCGCGGCCGTGGACATACGGCGAGTTTTACGACCGCGCGGGCGCGCTCGCCGCAGGCCTCGAGGCGCGCGGCATCAAGCCGGGCGAATGCGTGCTGATCCATCTCGACAATTGCATCGAGGCGCTGCTGACGTGGTTCGCCTGCGTTGAGATCGGCGCCATCGCGGTGACCACCAACACCCGCTCCGCACCATCGGAAATGGAATATTTCGCCGATCACTGCGGCGCAGTCGCCGCCGTCACTCAGCCGGCCTATGCCGAGATGATCGCGGCACACTGCAAGAACCTGCGCTGGCTTGCGGTCACCTCGCATGACGCGGGCGCCGCGCCGGCATCGGGCAGGCCGCCGAAAAGCGACGCGTTCGAAAGCCTGTTCGCCGACAGCGCCGACCGGCCGCAGCGCGCTGCCGATCCCTACGCCTCGTGCAGCGTGCAATATACGTCCGGCACCACATCGCGGCCCAAGGCGGTGCTGTGGACCCACGCCAACGCGCTATGGGGCGCGAAGGTCAACGCGGCGCATCAGGATCTGCGCGCCGACGACGTTCATCTCGTCTATCTGCCGCTGTTTCATACCAACGCGCTGGCCTATTCGATGCTGGCGACGCTATGGGTCGGCGGCACGGCGGTGATCATGCCGCGCTTTTCGGCCAGCCGGTTCTGGAGCACGGCTTTGGCGCATCGCTGCACCTGGACCTCGCTGGTGCAATTCTGCGTCAAGGCGCTGATGGAGCGGGAGCGCCCGAAGGCGCATCACTTCCGGCTGTGGGGCAGCGCGATCTGCGAGCCGCCCACCGACGCGCATTTCGGCGTCAAGACCATCGGCTGGTGGGGCATGACCGAAACCATCACCCACGGCATCGTCGGTGAGGTGACGCAGCCGAATATCCCGCTCGCCATCGGCCGTGCCGCGCCGGAATATCAAATCCGGGTGGTCGACGAAAACGGCGTGGCGACGCTTCCCGGCGAGACCGGCGATCTGCTGATCCACGGCATCCCCGGCCTCTCGCTGTTCAAGGAATACCTGCACAACGAGGCGGCCACGCGCGACAGCTTCGACGCGCAGGGTTATTTCATCACCGGCGACCGCGTGAAACTGCTGGAGAACGGTTTCCTCCGCTTCGGCGACCGCGCCAAGGACATGCTGAAGGTCGGCGGCGAGAACGTCGCCGCGTCCGAGATCGAGCAGGTCGTCATTACGGTGGCCGGCGTGCGCGAAGCCGCTGTGGTCGCCAAGAAGCATCCGATGCTGGACGAAGTGCCGGTGGTGTTCGTCATTCCGCAGCGGGGCGTCAGCGGCGCGGCGCCAACGCTTCAGGACGACATTCTGGCGGCGTGCAAAAAGTCGCTGGCCGACTTCAAGGTGCCGCGCGAGGTGCGGCTGGTGGATGAAATGCCGCGTTCGACGCTGGAAAAAGTGGCGAAGGCGGAATTGAGGAAGCTGCTGGCGTAAATGCCAGTGGCGCTTTGTGAGAGTAAGACGTGGCGCATGCGGCATTGGCAAATGCCGCAAGGCATCCGATATTGGTGGCGTCGGGCGGCAACGCTCATCGAAAACCGGAAGCCACGATGTCTCCTGTCTCCCTGTTCCTGAATATTCTCTGGATTCTTCTCGGCGGCATCTGGATGGCTGCCGGCTGGGTAGTCGCTGCAATCATCATGGCGATCACGATCATCGGCCTACCCTGGGCGCGGGCTGCGTTCAACATCGCGGCCTACACATTGTTTCCGTTCGGCCAAAAGGCGGTATCGCGCGACCTAGTAACAGGGCAGTCCGACATCGGCACCGGACCGCTCGGCTTCATCGGCAACCTGATCTGGCTGGTGCTGGCGGGCTGGTGGCTGGCGCTCGGTCATGTCGTCACAGCCGTGCTGCTGGCGGCGACCATTGTCGGCATCCCGTTCGCATGGGCGCATCTGAAACTGGCCGGCATCGCGCTGTGGCCGATCGGAAAGATCATCGTGCCGGCGTAACGGCTCTTCCCCCCGCAACGCGAACCAGTCTTGCTTCGAGGCTTGTTTTTCCGAAAGATCTGTTTCTTTCGAAGACATGGCTGGTCTTCGCCGGCAAAACATTGCCTGTCGCGAACCGAAGGGTCATCTGGTTGAACGCGGTCATGCAACGGCGAACGCCATGCACGGCTGCTGGACAAACCCATGGCCGGAGGTCACATGCCTGATTTCCCCTTTCACACAGCGCTCATTGTCGGCGCGGGTCCCGGCATCAGTTCATCGCTGGCGCGGCAGCTCCGCGCGGCAGGAGTCACGGTCGGGATGGCCGCGCGCAACGTCGAGAAGCTGGCGCCGCTCGCCGCCGATATCGGCGTCAGAACATTCGCAGTGGACGCTTCGAATCCCGCTGCCGTGCAGCAGCTGTTCGCCGACTTCGACAAGCACCTCGGCGAGCCCGACGTCGTTATCTACAATGCCAGCGCCCGCGCGCCGGGACCGATCGCGGAGATCGATCCGGAAAATCTCAGGCGTGCGCTGGAGATTTCCGCGTTCGGCGCGTTTCTGGTGACGCAGCAGGCCGCGCGCCGGATGACGCCGCATGAACGCGGCGCGATCCTGCTCACGGGTGCGACCGCCGGCGTCAAGGGCTTCCCGCTCTCGGCGGCCTTCGCGATGGGCAAGTTCGCGCTGCGCGGCCTTGCGCAGAGCGCAGCCCGCGAACTCGGACCGAAAGGCATTCACGTCGCGCACTTCGTGATCGACGGCGCGGTGCGCAGCGCCAGCCGGCCCGATAGGTCCGACAACACGCTCGATCCCGACGGCATTGCCCAGACCTATCTCGATGTATTGCGGCAGCCCCGGAACGCGTGGTCGCTGGAGGTCGAGGTGCGACCGTGGATCGAAAAATTCTGACAGCGGCCTTGCCGAAAAACTCCGCGATCGAGAATCATCTCCCGAGCGCATTCAGGTCAAATGTGTTCGCACTGATCCCTTTTAGATAGACTTTTTCTGCAAACCCTCGCAGCATGCAGTCTGCTCGAGGCAGCGCGCATTGATCCATATCCACTGTTCGCTCTCCTCGCGGCGGTAGAAGCTGGAATGCACCTCAGCCTTTACGAGTTCGCACGTGTCGGTATGGGCCCATGATGATCAGAAAAATGAAGAGTCGGAGTTACGTGAGACGGGTTGGAATAGCGTTTGCAGTCATGGCAGGATCGTCGTCGATCGCATTGTCTGCTGACTTGAAGAAAGGCGAACAGCTCGGGCGCCGATGGTGTGCAAGCTGTCATCTTGTGGCGGCAGATCAGGTTCAGGCAAATGCGGACGTTCCGTCATTCCTGTCCATTGCCCAGCAGCCGAATTTCAAGTCGGAAAAAGTTGCGGCATTCCTGCTCGACCAGCATCCCAAGATGCCGAATTTCTCGCTCAGCCGGCAGGAGATCGATAACATCGCCGAGTATATCGCATCCCTCGCAGGCAAGCATCGCAAGGACAATCCAGGATCTTCCTTCCCGCAGCGGTCGAAGCTATGAGCAAGCTTCAGACAACATCTGTGAGAGCCTCGATCTTCACGGTTGGCATCATTGTGAGCCTCGCGGCGCTGCAGTCATCCGGAAAAACCCAGGAGTTCGGCGATCCGGTTCAGGGTGCAATCCTGACCCAGAAAATCTGCTCCACGTGTCACGGCGTGGCGCGCGGTGAGGCCTCGCCGAATCCGGCGGCTCCGAATTTCAACCATATCGCAGGCATCAAGGGCATGTCGGCGACCGCGTTGAATGTCGCGTTGCTGACCCCTCATCATCAAATGCCGAATCTGATTCTGACTTCGCAGGAGCGGGCCGATGTCATCGCCTTCATTCTGGGCCTGAAAGAGAAGTAGCAGAAACGAGTCAGGCGCGCCGTGCCGACAATCGGCTCAGATGGTGCGATTCGAACGTGTGACCGTCGCCTGAAAGAGGGCTACGCGGACTCCACCAGAGCCTATAAAGCCCCTGCCAGCCGTTGCCCCGCAGGGGCCAATCGGCTAAATGGATGACGCTGCACCCGTAGCTCAGCTGGATAGAGCGTTGCCCTCCGAAGGCAAAGGTCACACGTTCGAATCGTGTCGGGTGCGCCATCTCCCCGTTCAAGGATGGTGGTTTTCCCTTTCCCCAACAAGTTTGGCACACCCGGCCTGTCGAGGCTCGGCCTGCTGAAGGTGGGCCAGTGCTCGCCCGACGCCGCCTTGAGGGAGGGGCCAAGCGTACTGCGACGAGGGCGGCCCATAACTCCGCCAAGCGTGCACGGACAACGAAATAGCCTATTGGCGCCTCACAGAGTACCGACCGCTTCAGCTCGAACCGATCTCGCGAGCCAGACCGCCAATGAGCCGCGGCAGGATGCAAGCCGTTAGGATCTCGTAGGACCATTCGAGGTCAGAAATCCGACCATAGCATTAGTGATGGCCGGCTCCGGTTGCCATATTCATCCGACAACTAACGCCATTGTGCGCCTGTCCGCTTGATCGACACCATACTTTCGAAATAAGCCGATTGTCTCCGGTAGGCCGACAGCCGCGGCCGGGCGGCAGTGACGGGTCGATCAGCGCGAGCTCATCCGGACCTAGAACGGAGTGTGAGTGACGTTCAAGTACAACTTTCTCAGAGATTAATTCGGATCCTTTACAGATGGCGCAAAGGTAATGATTTTTGAGATCTGTCCGTTGCGACCGACTGTGATCTGGTCGCCTCCGCGAGCAAACTCCTTGCCATCGGCCTGGACGATAACCCAAGTCAACAAAGCCACATTGTGGTGCGAAGAGACATCGCCGATTTCAAAATGCCCTCCCGGGAAATTCTTATGAAACGTGGCCATGTCTTCCATGACGAGCGATCGAGCGGTGGACAGGTCATGTCTAGCGGTTTGATATTCAATGTTCTCACTCAAAACCTCTGTGGCGATTTTCAAGCGTTCCTCCATCGAGGTCGTATTCCATGCGCTTAGATATTTCTCGTACAGCTTCCAGGCTTCTTGATTAGTCATAACGGATACTCCTCCTTTCGCCGCATCCGGAGCCGCCTGTACGGAAACCGAGATCGATAAAATCACCAAACTCGCTAAGATCGTTGCGTTACGCAACATTGTGCTCTCACGCCGGCGTGCCGGGATGGGGTGTGAATTGGAGGAAGCCATTTATCGTTCCTTTGACATGGCGCCGGGATTGCGTGCGCCCGTCAATTGTTAGCGTGTCGATGTGTCAGAAACTGTCAGCATCGAGCGCCAGTCGCGATCCTGCTGCCGCCACCGCGCTATGAGCGATTGGCGTCGCCCGGGGTAGCGCTCTTCCAAAATCGTCCTCACGTGCACGCGATCGACGCGGAAGTGGCGGAAGGCCGATCTGTGTTCGCACCAGGCCGCCAACACACGCACATCGTCGAAATAGACGATAGCGATCGGCCAGATGGTGCGATCCGACAACGAGCCTTGCGCGTCTTCGTAGCCGATCGCGACCTTACGTTGCCGACGTATGGCATCTCGCAATAGTGCGACCTGCGGAGGATCCACGCGCTCAGACACCGAGGCCGCCGTTACAGCAGGTGGTTCACCGCTCGTCGCTGGAGCATTGTTCCTCGCGGAAAGTATTTTCGCCAAAGCGCGTTCGCTGCCTTGTGCCAGGGCAGGATCGGCCCGCTGCCGCACCCAGCCCAGGCCAAGTATCAACGCGTCCAGTTCGTCCGATGAAAATGCGAATTCCGGAAGAAAAAATCCTTCTCCCAAGCAATAGCCAATACCCGCTTGCCCATCGAGAGGCGCTCCGAGCGAGCGCAACGCTTCAATGTCCCGGTATACGCTCCGCCGCGAGATGCCCAGTTCACGCGCCAGATGCAGGGCCGTAACGGGCGTCCTGCGTGCGCGCAGCAGGTTGATCAGTTCAAAAAGGCGACTCGTCCTCGACATGGTCCGAATCTTCCTTCGCAGGCCTTGTACGCTAAACCGTGCGATCCAGACGGCGATCTCATCGTGTTCGCGACACCGCTGTTACCTTCATATTCCGTAACATAGATCGACTTACGTCGGTTTTCGAGAGCGTGCCATGCTTCGAAGGTTCAGGTGATCTCCTGCCGGGCCAGCCGCGATGCGGAAAAGATTTCCCATGTGACCATGAACATCGCGGCGATGACCGGCCCAATGACGAATCCATGCAGACCGAACACTTCGATGCCGCCGAGCGTGGAGATCAGCACGACATAGTCGGGCAGCTTGGTGTCCTTGCCGACAAGGAACGGCCGCAACACGTTGTCGACCAGCCCGATGACGAAGATGCCGTAAGCGATCAGGACGATGCCCTGCCATATCGCGCCGGTCGCCAGCAGATAGATCGCCACCGGCACCCACACCAGACCGGCTCCGATTGCCGGCAGCAGCGACAGGAACGCCATGATCACCGCCCATAACAGCGGCGCGTGGATTCCGAGAAACCAGAACGCCAGTCCGCCGAGCGCGCCCTGCGCGATGGCGACCAGAATGCCGCCCCTCACCGTGGCACGAACGACGAGTGCAAATCTGGAAAACAGCGCGCGCTCCTGGTCCTCCCGCAAGGGAACGGCCGCATGGATACGCCCAAGCAGTGCATCGCCATCCTGCAGCAGGAAGAAAAGCAGATACAGCATCACGCCGAGGCCGATGATGAAATCGAATGTGCTCGAACCGATGTTGAGCGCTTGGGTCGCGATGAACTGGCTGCCTTTGACGAGGCCCGCTGTCAGCCCGTCCCGCATCGAACTCAG
This sequence comes from Bradyrhizobium sp. G127, assembly GCF_021502575.1. Taxonomy (NCBI): domain Bacteria; kingdom Pseudomonadati; phylum Pseudomonadota; class Alphaproteobacteria; order Hyphomicrobiales; family Nitrobacteraceae; genus Bradyrhizobium; species Bradyrhizobium sp. G127. The sequence goes on along the minus strand of NZ_JAKFGN010000001.1, from coordinate 397,565 downwards.
GTCCGCCAGACCGAACCGGCCAAGCCAGTCCTTTGCCCATGCTGGCAAGACATCGAGAACCTCTTGCGCGTTCTTGATAAAATCAACGTCGCCCGACTGAACCTTGCCATAGAGATTCGACGCTTCCCGTCCGAGGGAAGCGGCAATCATCGTCAGCGGCAGGATGACGATGGCGATAATGACAAGGATCGTGATCGGAGCGGCAAGCACGGGCCATCGCATGGATTTCGCCAACCACCGGCAAAGCGGAGCGAAAATGATCGCAGCGATGATTCCCCATAAAATGGCTCCGTAAAACGGCTGGAGAATCCAGGCGAACGCCAGCGATACCGCGATGACCAATATCAGCAAGCTCTGGTCTTCAATGCTGCGCACGCCGCCTCACTCGTTTCTCGAGCCGGACGCCGGCTCCCTGCAACCAATCTTGACGGCGAAGTCTATGCCAGCCGTGTGGAGCGAACAACGGAGACGATCTTTTCGAAGGCGCGGCCACGCGCCTCATCCGGCAGAGATCAATGGTGGCGGCGGCAGAAATTGCCGCGCGCCCGCCGCGGCGCGGGCCTTCTACTGCGCGGCAATGGTTTTTTTCGGCGATTTGCCGGATTCCGGCTCATCCGGCAGATCCGGCACCAGCGACGGCGCCGGCTGGGACTGGCGCACGCAGTTTCGGCCGTCGGATTTGGCGCGGTAAAGCGCGGCGTCGGCGGCTTCGATCAGCCGCCGCCACGCGAACTGTCCGAGGCTGCCTTTGGCGACGCCGAAGCTCGCCGTGACTTTCACCGTCGCGCCATCGGACAGCACGATCCGGCTCTCTTGCAGCCTGCTGCGAATTCGCTCCGCCAGCGCCAGCGCCTCGCCGATGTCGCGGCCCGGAATCAGGATGACGAATTCCTCGCCGCCGAAACGCGCGAACAGGTCGTTCACCCCGAGCATCGGACGTATCGACTGAATGGTTTCCTTCAACACCCGGTCGCCTTCAAGATGACCGTGCCGGTCGTTGATGGACTTGAAATGATCGACGTCCATGAGAATAAGGCAGACGCCGTCCGCCATCACCTGACTGCTGGTATGACTCTCGCCGATCATGTCGAGCGCGCGGCGGTTCATCAATCCGGTCAGGCCGTCGGTCTCGGCCTGCACCTTGAGCTGCCGCGTCAGCGACGCGCGCTCCGCCAGACTGTCGCGCAGGATGCCGATGGCATCGAACAGGCGGCGCATCTCGATGGCGTGAGGCCGCTCGTGGCGAAACACGGTGAGACGATCCTCGGCCAGCGCGATCACGGCCTCGCGCGCCCGCAGCAACGGGCCGAATACAAATCGCTGGGCCGCCAGAACCAGACCGACCAGCACCGCAAGGATAATCATCGTAATGGCGATCGTGACCGTCAGGATCACCAGCGCACCGGTGCGAATCTCGGTGAGGCGCTCGATCGCGACGTCGAGAAACGCGCCGCGTAACTGTTCCAGCGGCTTCAGCGTGTCGACAAAACGGACGGTGAATTCATCGGCGGTCATCGTGTAGTTGCCCGACTTCCGGCCTTCCGCGATCAACGTGTCAATAAGGCCCAGGCCTTGGCCGAAAAACATCCGCTCGGCATCGCCCAGCGGCACCGCCAGGCGCGGATCGCCGCGGCTGGCGACGGCATGATCTCCAACCAGATTCCACAGTTCGAGAATGCGGCCGCGGGTCCGGTTGCTGTCGATGAGATTCTTCAACGGCAGCGGCTGGCTGATGGCGATCGGGGCGACGATCTGCGACCCGATCCTTCCGCCGAACTCCCGCAGATCGCTGAAGATGCGGCCGGTCATGACCGGCTCCGCCAGTGCAGGATTTGACGCGGTCAGCATCCCCGCCTTCCATGCGACCACGGACTGGAACGTATCGACGACCTTGAACATGCTCTCGATCGACGACTGCACATCGTCGAGGCCTCGGCGTTCGAGCGGCGTGGCTGCGACGCCGTCTACCTGCCGACGCGCTTCCAGAAGCTGCGCCCTCACCGGCTTCAGCAGATCGGCGGGTACGCCTGCGCCGAACGGCGCGGATACCTGATCGAGAATGGCGTCGCTGCGGGCGCGGAATGCATTCAGCCGCTCGCGCAACACACCGTGCGTCACGCCGGCGTCGCCGAGCACGCTGTTGGACGGCCCGCGTTCGGCGGACAGAAGATTGGCCGCGCTGAGGATGATCCGATAGCTTTCCAGCCCGCGCAGATTCTGCCGCGCCCGGCGATAATCGTCGAAAGAACGGCCGATCACGCCGACAGCCAGAATCGAGGTGCAGATGAACGCAATTCCCGCGCCGACCAGGAGCTTGCGGCGCAGGCTGTGATCGCCGCCGCATGACGCATGTCTGGCGACCTGAAGTTTGACACGCCGAAGGGTCGCTCCGATGTGATTGATCGACCCCGGGGTCATCGTCTTCTTATTCCTTCACCGCGCAGGGTTCTTATCCGCTGCCATAAGCGCATGCGGGAATTGCGTTTGCGTAAAATGACACAGTTAAGATTGCATCCAGAACCAGTGATGGTTGCAGGCGAAATTCTGCTCGCGCTTCACGTAAAGCCCGGCCGCACAACTATCTCTGCAAGCGGAGCCAGTGCGCGTTAGGGAAAAATTCAGCCTGATTCATCGCTGAATGTTAAAATCGAAAAACGGCCGTTCGCGCGGCGCGTGGCTCGCGATGCCGGTCCATTCCCGGCGGGCTCTGACCGTCGTTCTCCGGTCAGGAGCGGCGCGCGCGGCGATGCGGATTGACCTGCGGGGTCTGCGGAAGCCAGTAGTTCGGCTGGCAATAGCCGGACGTGCCGGACACCGCCTGCTGGCATTGCTCCAGTGTGGAGTAGCGGCAATCGCCCGGACCCCCCTCCGCCTTGCGGCAAAACGGATACTGCTGCGCTACCGCCGGGCCCGCGCCCAAAACCGGGACAGCGACCGCTGCCGCGACGATCAATAAAAATTTTCGCATGGTCATGGTGCTCTCCCTTGCGGCGATCATGCGCGGGTCCGGATCGAGCGTTCCTCCGGGGCGCACCACACGTCAAGCAACGAATGAGTGAGACCGCGCGCAAGGCAGACATTCGGCAACGGCAGTGCCCGGACGATCCGGCGCAATCGCGGCATTCCGCTACCTTGCCCGGCCGGTGCGGCGTGCCGGAACCCTTTCTGTGACACCTGCTTGTATGATGAGCGGGCCCAATCCAGCGGTCATGCAAGAGGCGTCCCGAGATGCGCAAGGTCATCGAGTTCGACGACGAGACCTGGCGGGCGCTGGTGCAGCTTGGCCGCGACCGTATGGCAACCCTTCAGGAGCTGGCGGACGAATCTTTCGCCGACCTGTTGAAGAAACACGGTGTACCGAAAGATCTCAAGGACGCCCTGCGCCGAAGCGCAAAGGCCGCAAGGAAAAGCGGTAAACCGGCGTCCCGAACCAGACGCCGGTAGATGGCGCGGGTAGCCTGGCTTGGATCAGTTGATTTTTCGATCACTTCGCCGCAGCGCTGACCGCCGCCTTGCAGGCCTCGGTCAGTTTGGCACTTTCCTTGGACAGACACGCGATAACACGGCCGCCACCCGGCAGGACATTGCTGCAATACTTCTCATAGTCGCCCTTGCAGGCATCGCGTTGCGCGGCGGTAAATTGCTGCGCGGATGCGAGCGTCGGGACAGCCAGCGTGAGGGCGGCAAGACAAATGCGCAGCATCGAATTCTCCTTGATTGAAGATAACAGGCAGCGAAAGACGGTCATTGTAACGAATCGGACAACCCAGCCGGCGCAGTTTGCAATCCGGAACGAACCAAGCAAGTATTTCGGCGATCTCACTCGCTGTCCGGGGAAACGCGCGCCGCGGACTTTATCGTCCTCGTCTCGACCTGGCCATATCGCCGTTTTCCCGTAATGCGTGATTCATGTCGCTGAACAAACCGACCAACGGTCCCGTTCTCATCACCGGATGCTCCAGCGGCGTCGGCTTTGCCGCGGCGAAACAGTTTCGCGCGGCGGGTTATGAAACTTTCGCGACGGCGCGCGATCCGGCGGCCCTGGAGGAATTGCGGGCGCTGGGCTGCCGCATCCTTGCCCTCGACGTCACCGACGAGAACGCGCGACGCGCGGCGGTCGATGTCATCGAGCGCGACCACGGCGCCATCGGCATTCTGGTGAACAACGCGGGCTACGGCCAGTACGGCCCGCTCGAGGAAATTCCCCTCGGGGCGCTGCGGCGGCAGTTCGAGACCAATGTGTTCGGCGGGCTTCGCCTGGCGCAACTGGCGTTGCCGGCGATGCGCAGCGCCGGACGCGGCCGGATTGTGAATGTCAGTTCGGTGGCGGGACGGGTCAGTTCGATCGGCGGCGGTGCCTATCACGCCACCAAATTTGCCATCGAGGCCTTGACCGACTCGCTACGTCCCGAGGTCGAGCCGTTTGGGATCGACGTGGTGAACGTGCTGCCCGGCCCGATCGCGACCCGATTCGGCGCCACATTGCTGACGACGATTCCGGAGACCGGTCCGCAGAGTCCTTACGCCTATTTCAAGCAGCGGCTGGCGGCGCGCATGACGAACTTTCTCGATCCGCGGGGATTCGGCGTGCTGAGCGCGGAGACCGTGGCGCGCACCGTCGTCAGGGCCGCGACCGTCGCGCGCCCGCGAACGCGGTATTATGTGGGATTCATTGCGCATCTCGGTCCGATCGGCCGCGCGCTGACGCCGGACCGGGTGGTGGATTTCATGACGCGGCGAGATGTGCCGGTGAAAAGGGAATGACGGCCGGCTTCAGCCGCGGTCGACCCGTTTCACCAGCGCCAGAAGGCAGGCCACTGCCCCGACCACGATCGTAAAGCAGCCGAGCCCGATCAGCGTCGCCTTAAACACAAACTCGTCGCGAAAGATCCACGCCGCAGTCTCCGCGCTGGCTTGAATTACAGGTTTGGCGCGACGTCAGACGCCGGATATCGACTGTCGAGAGACGAAACTCCGCAACCTCGACATGAAAAACCGGAGGTATCGATCAGGATGCCTCCGGTTGTCATCGTAGCTATACGTCAGACCGCGGTCAGGACTTCCGCATTCCGGCCTTCACCGCGTCCGCCGTGATCGGCAGCGCACGGACCCGCGCGCCGACCGCGTTGTAGATCGCGTTGGCGAGCGCCGGCGCCACCACCGTCACCGCAGGTTCACCCACGCCAGTCGGCGGCTCGCCATTGGCGATGACGTTGACCGCCACCTCGGGGATCTGGCTCATCCGCATCGGGGTGTAGCTGTCGAAGTTGGTCTGCTCGATCGCGCCATCCTTCATGGTGGCCTTCTCAAACAGCGCCAGCGACATGCCCCACAGCGCCGCGCCCTCGACTTGGGCGCGGATGCCGTCCGGGTTGACCTGGGTGCCGACATCAGTGGCCACCGTGAGCTTCTTCACCTTGACCTCGCCGCTGTCGTCCACCGCGACATGGGCGACGCAGGCCGTCCAGCTCGCGGTGGCGCGTTCCTGCGACGACACGCAGGCGACACCCATGCCTTCGCCCTTGGGCAATTTCTTGGTGCCGTAACCGGCCATGCCCATCGCCGCCAGCAGCGTGTTGCGCAGCCGCTGCGCGCCGCCGGCATTGGCACCGGCGCCGTCGAGCATGTCGATGCGGAATTGCGCCGGGTCTTTTCCGGCGGTCACCGCGAGTTCGTCGAGCATGCTTTCGACCGCCCAGAACGTCCAGCCGGGCGCGACCGAACGCAGCTGGCCCGATGGCGTCGCCGACTGCGCGAGTTCATTGAGGATCGCGCGGACATTATGGTTGGGCACGGTGTAGAAGAAGTCCGCGCCGTTCACCGTGAAGGCATCGAGCGCGCCCTTCTTTTCGACATCCGGCGACAGGAAGGCCGGAATGCCCCAGCGCTTGGTCGGCCACGCGCTGACCACGTCGTGATTGAACGCGACCAGCTTGCCGCTGTCGTCAAGACCGGCCTTGATCTTCTGGAAGGTGAGCGGACGCGAGAAGTCCATCGTCATGTCGTCCTCGCGCGAGTAGATCACCTTCACCGGCTTGCCGACGGCCTTCGCCGCCAGCACCGCCGGCACCATCATGTCGCCGTCGAGACGCCGGCCGAAGCCGCCGCCCAGCCACGCCTGATGCATAACGATGAACTTCGGATCGATGCCGAGCGCACCGGCCGCGATAGCGCCGGTGCGGGTGGCGAACTGGTTGCCGGAATACAGGTGCCAGATGTCGCCCTTCAGCTCAGCCGTGGCGTTCATCGGCTCCATCGGCGCATGGATGTTGATGTTGGTGGTGTATTCCGCCTCCATCACCTTCGCCGCCTTGCCGAGCGCGTCCGCGGTGTCGCCGTTCTTGACGAAGAACAGCCCGGAGGCGCTGTCGGCCTGCAGCTTCCGGGCCTCTTCGAGCAGGGAGGCGCTGGAGACCTTGGCGTTCGGTCCGTTGTCGTAGGTGATCTTCAGTGCATCTGCCGCCTTCTTGGCGTTGGCAAAGGTATTGGCGACCGCCACCACCCAGCCCGTGGTGGTGCCGGTCTTGTCGTCGATCGTCACCGCCTTGATAAAGCCCGGCACTTTCTTCGCCGCGCTGTCATCCACCGCCTTCACCGTTGCGCCGTAGCGCACCGGCGGCATCACGATCTTGCCGTAGACCATGCCGGGCAGAAACGCATCGATACCGTACTTCGCGCTGCCGTTGGTCTTGGACGGAATGTCGATCTGCGGGATTGAATGGCCGACCAGCGTATATTGATCCGGCGTCTTCAGCTTGAGCGCTTTCAGGTCATCCGGCGTGAAGGTTTTGGTCGCCTTGCCGCTTTTCACGATCTGCGCGAAGGTCAGCGACTTGTTCGACTTCGGATGCGAGATAGCGGAATCCCGCACCACCAATTCGCCGGCCGGCACGCCCATCATGGCGGCGGCAGCTTCGGTCAGCGCGATGCGGCCCGCGGCGCCGGCCCGGCTCATGGTCTCGAAGTTCATCATGGTGCTCCACGAGCCACCCGTGATCTGCGCGCCCAGCACCGGATCGTTGTACTTGGGATCGTTGGAGGCGAGTTGCACCCGCATGTCCTTCCAGCTTGCGCCGAGTTCTTCGGCCACGAGCTGCGCCATGGTCGAGGCCACATGCTGGCCCATGTCGGCTTTGCCGCAGGTCACCGTGACCAGACCGTCCGGCGCGATCGAATACCACACGCTCGGATCGAAGCTGCCGGGCGCGGCGAGCGCGGCTGAACCCGGAACGGAGACGAAGCCGAGGGCGAGACCGGCGGCTGATGCGCCGACCACGAACGAGCGGCGGCTGAGGTCGGTCGATGATGAATTCAACTTGATGTGCTTGTTCATGTCGCTCTCCGATCCGCTGGCGCGTTCGAGGCGGTGCGCATATCGGCGGCGGCCCGCATGATTGCCTTCTGAATTCGTGAATAGGTCATGCAGCGGCACAGGTTGCCGTCCATATGCGCGACCACTTCGTCCTTGGTCGGGTTGGTGTTCTTCGCAAGCAGCGATGCCGCCTGCATGATCTGCCCGGACTGGCAGTAGCCGCATTGCGGCACCTGTTCGAGTATCCAGGCCTTCTGTAACGGATGATCGCCCTTGGCGCTCAGTCCTTCGATGGTGGTGATCTTCTTGCCGGCGACGTCGCCGAGCGCGGTCTGGCAGGAGCGGACGGCTTCGCCGTTGACGTGAACCGTGCATGCGCCGCAAAGACCCGCGCCGCAGCCGAATTTCGTACCGGTCATCTGTAACTGTTCGCGAATGACCCAGAGCAGCGGCGTATCGTTGGCCGCGTCGACGGACATGCTCCGCCCGTTAATGCTGAGAGTGGGCATCGTTTCTTTCCCTGCCGGTGCACGACATCGCTTACGGCGATGACTGACGTCGAGGTCTTTCGTCCGCCATGCACCGGGTGGATGACGGACGCGCAGAGAATGAGCGCGTTTTTTTCCGCAGGCAATGCAAATTAGAATCGGTCAAAGCAAAATGAATTGCGCGGCGCGCGGCGTGGCTTTGTTGTGCAACGCGGCAACAAAGCCGGTTTGTCTTGTCAGGACAACGTGGCCGATGAGGTGCGTTGCGGAATCGTCATCGCAGCGATGCCGGCAATCACGCAGACCAGTCCGATCCAGACCGTCGGCGACAGCGTCTCGCCCAGAAATATCGCACCCACCGCGACGCCGATCGGCACGCGGAGATAGGCCTGTGCCGTTGCGCCAACAGAGCCTAGCGACTGGATCAGCTTGAAATAGATCACGAAGGCAATCGCGGTAGAGAACACCGCCAGTGCCAGCAGGGCGAGAAGCGAATGCGTTGACGGTGCGAGCGTCCACGGCTGATCGATCACGAGACTGAACGGCGTCAGCAGGATTGCACCGCAGATCAGCGATCCGGCGGCCGGCACCATCGGATCGAGGCCGTTGAAGTTGCGCCCGAACAGCGCCGACGCGCCGAACGCGACCGCGGAGAGAACCAGCGCAAGCTGCGCCAGGACATCCTTGCCAAGGCCGTTGAATGCATTGACGCCGACGACAAGACAGATTCCGGCAAGCCCCGCGGCGACGCCAAGCGACTGGCGCAGCGTTGGGCGCTCATGGCGGACGAACAGCAGCGTCAGCAGGAAGGCGAAGATCGGCGCGTTCGAGCCGAGAATGGTGGCGAGCCCGGCATCGACGTAACGGGTGGCCCACGCGATCAGCGTGAACGGGATCGCGCTGTTGAGGCAGGTCTGGATCATGAACCGCCGCCAGACCGCAGGATCGCGCGGCATGGCGATGCCGCGCAGGGCCACGATCACCAGCAGAATGATGCCCGCGATCAGCGTGCGCCCCGCGATCAGCGTCAGCGGAGGAATCGTCGCCACGCCGACCTTGATCAGCGTGTAGGCCGAGCCCCACAGCGTCGCCAGCAGCAACAGCAGCGCAAGGTTCAGCACGGTGCGTGGCTGCGGCGTCTCGATTGCAAGAGTCATGATATCGCCGCCAACTTTCTTCCGGTTCTTCCCGCCGACGTTGCCACGCCGAAACATTGTGGTGCTTCGATGCGAACGCAGGTTATCCGCCGCGCAGCAGATTGCCGTATTGCTCCGGCACCTCGATCTCAAACCCGAGGATCGCCGCCGACAGCGCCTTGCCGTAATTATCGAGGCTGAGACTGCGCGATACGCCGCCGCCGAGCGCGCCTTCCGCGACGAAATTCAGCGCCGCGAGGTTGTCGGCCTCATAACGCGTGACCTCGCCCTTGATCGCGCCGCGATAGAACGCCTTGAAGCGCGCCGCCGTCAGTTGCTCTTTCAACAGCGGATAGAATTCGTCGCGATACGCGATCACCGCGATGTTCGAGGTGTTGCCCTTGTCGCCGGAGCGGACATGCGCCACGCGTTCGAGCTTGACCTGCAAAGTATTTGGCATGGCTCAGCTCTCGTACCAGGCGATGACGGGGGCGACGGTCTCCCGCGGCACCAGGGTGGACCACACGCCGATAATCTCGCGGGTGCGGTCCTGATGTGGCACGCGCTTGCCGGTCATGGCGACGCCGGACACCGCCATGCCGTCGATCTCACGGCCGACCTTCATGGCTTCCTCGCGGGTCTTGCAGCGGGCCGCGACCCGCACCGCGACTTCATAGGGCTCCGGCGCATCGTCCGGTGTCGCCTCGCCATGGATGGCGTTGAGACCGAGGAAATCGATGCGCAGGTCGTCGGCCTTAAGCCCGACGATGCGGAAGCGCTCTTCGAGAATTTGCTTCGCGAGTTGCGCGCGGCGCAGCGCGCCGGGACCAGCATAGAAGAACATGTCTTCGCCGATAAAACCTTCCATGCAGCCCATCGAGACTTTCAGCGTCGGCGTGCGCGGCTTGCCGCCGATGGCGCTGACGCGCATGCGATCAGGCCCGACTTCTTCAAGTACCGCGCCGGTGAAATCCACCACCACATCCGGCGTGATGTAGTTGCGCGGATCGTGCACCTCGTAGAGCATCTGCTCTTTCACCGTCATGGCGTTGATCGCGCCGCCGGTGCCTGCGACCTTGGCGATCACCGCGCTGCCGTCACTCTCGACCTCGGCGATGGGGAACGCCAGATCCCACGGGTCCGGCACGTCCTTGAAGCCGGGATCGGCGAAATAGCCCCCGGTGACCTGCGCGCCGCATTCGAGCAAATGACCAAGCCCGCTGCCCGCGCCGAGCTTTGCAAAGTCGTCCGCGCGCCAGCCGAATTCATGCATCATCGGCGCGAGAAACAATGACGGGTCAGCGACGCGGCCTGTCACCACAATGTCCGCGCCCTGACGCAGCGCTTCGACTATCGGCTCCGCGCCGAGATAGGCCTCGGCGGAAATGATCTCGGACGCGATCGAGGAGACCGGCGCGCCGTTCTCAAGAATGGTGCCGCCAAGCGCCGCAATCCGATCCGTGATGAGGCTGCCGGAGACCGCGGCGACTTTCTTTCCTTTTGCGCCGTGCTCCCGCAGCAGTTCGACGATGCGCTGCGCCGCGCCGTCCGGATTGATCCAGCCCTGGTTGCTGATGATCCTGGTGCCGCGTTTCAGGCAGCCCGGCAGCACCGCTGTCACGCGGTCGTCGAGATAGGTGTCATAGCCGGGAAACGACGGATCGCGCCGCTTGCGCACCTGCGCCGCCGAAACGGTCGCTTCCGCCATGGTCTCGAAGCAGAGATAATCGAGGTCGCCCCGCTCGGCGTTGAGTTTCGCCGGCTCGATGCGGTCACCCCACCACGCCGATCCCGCACCTATCCGCAATGTCGACAAAAAGTTGATCCTCCCAGATCGGCTTTCGGCTTGCCTTGATCGACAAATCCAACAAGTATTTGCGCATGAAACTAGTGCCCTTCGTCACGCTTGTCGCCCTCGTCGTTGCGCATAGCCCTGTGCACGCCGGGCAGATACCGTCCTCGCCGTTCACCACCACGCTGTCCAATCACACACCGCTGGTGTTCGGCATGAGCGCCGACGATGCCGCTGCAGCGTTGGGCCAGCCGCTGGCCTATGTGAGCGGACGGCCGGGCAATGAAATCTTTCTGGTGATCCGCAATGTCGGCGGCAGCCGGTGGTCGTTCCGCGACGACCCGCTCTATCTCCAGTTCCGCGGCGGCCGCCTCACCGGCTGGAAGGCCGACTGGAGCCGCAACTGGATGTGGCAATAAGCGCCACCGCCTCTCATCCCTCTCATTCCAGACCACACCGGAGGACGTCCGCATGGGAAAGACCGTGACCTTGACTGCCTCAGACGGATTCAGGCTCGGCGGCTATCGCGCCGATCCCGCGTCAAAACCAAAGGGCGCGGTCGTGGTGATCCAGGAAATTTTCGGAGTCAATTCGCATATCCGCAACATCTGCGACCGGCTGGCGAACGAAGGCTATGTCGCCATCGCGCCCGCAATCTTCGACCGCATCGAGCCTGACTTCCAATCCGGCTACACGCCGGAGGAAGTGGCGGTGGCGCGCAAATTCGTCGCAGCACCGGACTGGCCGGCGATGCGGCGCGATACGCAGGCGGCGATCGATGCGGCGGCAGGTGTCGGCCCGGTCGGCATCATCGGCTTCTGTCTCGGCGGCAGCGTCGCCTATGTGGCAGCGACCAAACTTTCAGGCTTGAGCGCGGCGGTCGGCTACTATGGCGGCGCGGTGGCGCGCTTCGCCGACGACAAACCCACGGTGCCGACACAACTGCATTTCGGCGAGAAGGACGGCGGCATTCCGTTGAGCGATATCGAGACCATCAAGGCGAAGCGGCCGGAGGTGGAGGTGTTCGTCTATCCCGGCGCGCAGCACGGTTTCGGCTGCGACGAACGCACCAGTTACGACAAGGCGAGTTCTGATCTCGCCTGGCAGCACAGCCTTGCGTTCTTCGGGACGCACTTGAAGTAAGCCGTCACCCAAGAATAGAGCGTCGTCCCGGCGCAGGCCGGGACCCATACTCCCTGAGTTCACATTTCAGGAAGCTCGGCTATCCTGCCAAAACATTGCCGATGGTGGTTATGGGTCCCGGCCTGCGCCGGGACGACGCGTGGATGAATCACGCAACACCACGCTAGCACCGCACCAGCGGCACAGAACTAGAACCACCGCTCGGCGACGACAATCGTATCGCCGGGCTTGAGGAAGGTGCCGGGCGGCACGACCGCCTGCGCGGCGCCGGCCTCGCCCACCCGCGTCAGCTTGATCGCGCCGCGTTCCGCGCGCGGGGTGAAGCCGCCGGCGATGGCCACCGCGGTTTCCACCGTCAGCTTCGGCACGTAGGGATACTGTCCGGGGGCCGCCACTTCGCCGAGAATGAAGAACGGACGGTAGGTGTCGATCTCCGCCGCCACATACGGCTCGCGCAGATAGCCCTTCTTCAGCCGCGCCGTGACGGAAGCAGCGAGTTCGGCGGGCGTCAGACCGCGCGCGGGCACCGCGCCGATCAGCGGCATGGTGATCGCGCCGCTGGCGCCAACGGCGTAGGTGTTGGTGAGACCGTCCTGGCCGTAGACCACGACACGCAGCTTGTCGCCCGCATCGAGCCGGTAAGGCTCATCGACGGGGGCGTAGCCGGTCGTCGCCGCCGGAGACGTGTGCATGCAGCCGGAAACAGCCAGCGCAAAAAAAACGACAGCGATCAGCGACAACCGCGACGCACGCATGAAACGCTCCGGGCCTGTCCTCACATGAGAGACAGGCCCGGTGTGCGGCATTTATGGTTAACAAAGGGTAAGCAGGCATCCGGAAAGCAAATGTTCCCCGTCATTGCGAGCCAACGGGTCCGGCCAAAAGCGCGTTCACGCGCGTCTTTGACGCGCTATGGCCGCCCCGATGATAAACTCCGCGAAGCAATCGAGAAAGAAACAGAAAAGGCAGGATTGCTTCGTCGCAAGTGCTCCTCGCAATGACGTTTACGCGCTCACGCCCACGCCGATCGGGCACGACACGCCGGTGCCGCCGAGACCGCAATAGCCGGCGGGATTCTTCGCCAGATACTGCTGGTGATAATCCTCAGCGAAATAGAACGGACCGGCCGGGGCGATCTCCGTGGTGATCGATCCGTAGCGCTTGTCCTTCAACGCCTTGTTGTAGGCATCCTTCGACGCCAGCGCGGCCTTCATCTGCGCATCGCTGGTGGTGTAGATCGCCGAGCGGTACTGCGTGCCGATGTCGTTTCCCTGACGCATGCCTTGGGTGGGATCGTGACTTTCCCAGAACGTCTTGAGCAGCGCGTCGTAGGAGACCTTCTGCGGATCGAACACCACCAGCACCGCTTCGGTATGGCCGGTGCGGCCCGAGCAGGTCTCCTCATAGGTCGGATTCGGGGTCGCGCCGCCGGCATAGCCGACCGCCGTGACATAGACGCCCTCCATTTCCCAGAACTTGCGCTCGGCGCCCCAGAAACAGCCGAGGCCGAAAATCGCGGTCTCGAGGCCGGCCGGATACGGGCCCTTCAGCGCATGGCCGTTGACGAAATGGGTCTTCGCGGTGGGAAGCGCCGTCGCGCGGCCCGGCAGGGCATCCGCAGCACTCGGCACTTCAAGGGATTTGCGGGAGAAGAACATGGCTGCTCCTGATGGCTGGCGTGTCTGATTTTGACGACACTCTATATGTGTGTCTACGCAACAGACGCTATGATGTTACGGTTGGGCCATTCCATCATATCTGCGGCATCGCCGGAGCCGGTCGGGTGGCGGAAAAGACGATCTCAGTTCCGCGAGTAGCCGATCAGCGGCTTGCTCGGCCGGAACACCAGCATCAGCAGGATGCCCAGGATCCCCATCACAGCCCAGGCCGGCTGGTTGAGCAGCAGCTTCATCACGCTGCTCCAGAGCAAGGGCGAGACCCCCTCGACCATGGCCTGAAACGACTGCTGGCTAGCCTGGTTGATGTCGTTCCACAGCTCGCCGAGACGGGTGATCCGCAGCGTCTGGTCGGCGATGGTTCGGGCTCCGTCGTAAACCAGCGACAGGAAGCCGACGACCAGCAAAAACAGCCCGATCAGACGAAAAAACCCGCGGATCATCGTTTACCCCTTCTATTCAACCACTTTTACCGGTGCCGGAAGGCCCGATCCGGTCCCGGAAGGCCCAAAACGGGCCCGGAAATCGTTGACGGTCCGGACCAGTGTCCCTATAAGAACCCGCAACTGGCGGCGGGCGCAATCCTGCCGCCGATGTTCTTTAAGAGCATGTTCTGTTAGACGTGTCCTTAGCGAAGAACATTTCAGAGCACACCATTTTCACCCAGCATCGGCCGAACGGTCGATATCGATCAGACCGGCGGCTCACAATGGCAGCCGCAGCCTGACGGACCGAGAGAAACCGAGAGACCATGGCCAATACAACCTCTGCCAAGAAGGCGACTCGCAAGATTGCCCGTCGCACCGTGATCAACAAGTCGCGCCGTACCCAGATGCGCGGCTCGGTTCGCACCGTTGAGGACGCCATCAAGAACGGCGACCGCACCGCCGCCCTCGAGGCGATGAAGCGCGCGGAACCGGAACTGATGCAGGCAGCGCAGCGCAACATCATTCACAAGAACAACGCGAGCCGGAAGGTGTCGCGCCTCACGCACCAGATCGCGAAGCTCGCCAAGTAATCCGGCGGCGGATCGTCCGAACGACCGGACATATGATCGCGAGTGAGTTCTCACTCATCAAATGAACTGATCCGAAAAAGCTGACCAACAAAAGCCCGGCCGATGCCGGGCTTTTTCTTTTGCGGTTGCACTGCCGATCGGACTGCAATGCACGCCGACCATCGTCAGACGAACACCATTCAAGGTTAATTGCTCCGACGACGAACGGCTTCTGCCGCGCGTGCGATGTTTTCAAATTGCAAGGGCGCTGATGCTGCACGACCGAAACAGCGCGAAGGGTTACCCTCTCCCGCCGATCACGAAAATCCACGCATGACGAAGACCTTATCGGCATAGCGGCGAACAGCAGTTGGAAAACGCGATCGCGACCGGATCAAACGTATATTTTTTATGAACGAGGTTTTGGCGATCGCGCGATTTGTGACAGTTGTCCGACTTTTCGAATCTGTGCACAGATTCAAAACCTTGCTGTTTTGTCATGAAGCGCTGACGGTTTCACATCACCCGCAAGTCGAATTTCAACCGCGCGATCCAGAATCAATTTCATTGCGAGCCGCAGCGCCTCGTGTATTTCTTATTCCGTCGCGTCGCCCACGGCTCTTCTGATCAGCGCGGTTTGAGAACCTTGGGCGGGCATGCAAGTCAGTTACGGGTCTGCACGTCAGCGGCGCTTTCCAAGCGATGGTCGGGTTCAAACTCACGCGGTTTGTGAGGGCGGCTTGCCGTGTCGAAATGTCTCCACCGCGGGCCGGACCGATCCGGAAACCGCGTAACAAAGTGAGACAGCCATGGACGGACATATCCAGCGCTTCGAAGGGTTGAAGTTTTGGAGTTGAGCCTGAAGTCGAAGGCATGATCGCGAAAGCGAAGAGCGGTTCGGTCCGGATCGTGCCCGGGGCAGGTGATGAGGCGGCGAGTGGAATTCAGCGAAGCGGAATTCGGCTTGAGGGTTGAACGGGCGAGACGAAGCGGCGGGTAAGTCCGACAGTCAACTGATCGGACGGCGCGACAGAACTGAACAAACGAACGTGACGATAACTTGCCGCGGCTTGTCCGCGGCCGGAGGGGGAGTTTTTATGTCCAGAAATATCCAGCGTCAGCAGAACTTCCTCACGGTATTCCGTTTCATCAATCCGGTTTCGATTGACACGCCAGCCGCGCCCTGCGGCCCGCCTCTTTATTCCAGTACGCGCTGACGCCGCGCGCGGCGTTCTCCTTACATCGCAGCAATGCCTCACGGTGCACCAGCACCGAACGGCGGAGCGTCCGCGGCAACGGGAGAAGCAGAGCGGCGTCGGCAAAATAATTTCGTGGCGATCGTATCGCCGGACCAGAACTCAATCAGAAGATCACAGCAAAAATGACCATCTCGGCACAAACCATCCCAACCGGCATCGAACTGGCAGACACCGAGCGCGACCAGTGGGCGCGATTCAAGGACCGGCTTCGCACCAATGTCGGCGAGGATTTCTATACGAGCTGGTTCGCGCGCATGGACCTCGAGCGCATCCATGACGATTGCGTGCACATGACGGTGCCGACCAAATTCCTCAAGAGCTGGATTCAAACCCACTACACCGACCGCGTTCTGGCCTGCTGGCAGGCGGAAGCGCCCGGCGTCACCCGCGTTGAACTGACGGTGCGCACCGCGATGCGATGCGCCGCTCCGATGAAGGACGCAAAGTCGCCGCAGGACCTGCGCCGTCCGGAGCAGACCGGCAATCGCCCCGCGCCCGAACTGCGCAACACCGCAACGGCGCCCGTCTCGGCCAGCCACGACGCGCTCGGCGGCTCGCCGCTCGATCCGCGCCTGACCTTTGCGACCTTTGTCATGGGCCGCTCCAACACGCTGGCGCACGCCGCGGCCCGTCAGGTGGCCGAGGGCCGCCGCGGCGACAGCGTGATGTTCAACCCGCTCTACATTCACGCCGGTGTGGGTCTGGGCAAAACTCATCTGCTGCAGGCGGTGACGTGGGCCGGAAATTCCGGCACCGAACGCAAGGTGCTGTATCTGACCGCCGAAAAATTCATGTACGGCTTCGTCGCCGCGCTGAAATCGCAGACGGCGCTGGCCTTCAAGGAAGCGCTGCGCGGCATCGACGTATTGGTGATCGACGACCTGCAGTTCCTGCAGGGCAAATCGACCCAGTCGGAATTCTGTCACACCCTGAACGCGCTGATCGACGCCGGCCGTCAAGTCGTGATCGCCGCCGACCGGCCGCCGTCCGATCTGGAAAGCCTCGATGACCGGGTGCGCTCGCGCTTGGCCGGTGGCCTTGTGGTCGAAATGGGATCGCTCGGCGAGGAGCTGCGGCTGGAAATCCTGAAGTCGCGCGTCTCCGCCGCGAAGGCGCATCACGCCACCTTCGACGTGCCGATGCCGGTGCTGGAATATCTTGCCAGGACCATCACCCATAACGGCCGCGACCTCGAAGGCGCGATCAACCGTCTCCTCGCTCACAGCAAGCTCAACGCCACCACCGTGACGCTGGAAATGGCCGAGCGCGAGGTGCGCGATCTGGTGCGGCCGATGGAGCCGAAGCGGGTCAAGATCGAGGACATCCAGCGCGTGGTGGCCCGGCAGTACAATGTCAGCCGCTCGGACCTCTTGTCCTCGCGCCGCACCGCCAATGTGGTCCGCCCGCGTCAGGTCGCGATGTATCTGGCCAAGACGCTGACGCTGCGCTCGCTCCCCGAGATCGGACGCCGGTTCGGCGGCCGCGACCACACCACGGTGCTGCATGCCGTCCGCAAGATCGAGGCGCTGGTCGCCAAGGACATTTCGCTGTCCGACGAGGTAGAACTCCTGAAGCGCCAGCTTCAGGAGTGAGTCCTCCCCGGGCTAATGGTCCGAGATAACAGGCGGGGAAAGCCGCCTTCCAGCGGCGCAAACCCTTGCGCTTCGCGGCCAACCGCGTCACCTTACGGTCCCCCGCGGCCCCCGGCGAAGCCCCCGCTTTGCCGGTCTGCGGGTTCAGTCGCCGTGGCGCTGTCCAGCCGCCCGGCACCTCCAATAGCGATATGGACCTGTCCGGGATTTGCGGACTTGCTCCGGACTTGGAACTCCAGATGTGGAGTTTCAGAACTTGGGATCGGGCGGAAGTGTCATGAAGGTTACCGTCGAGCGGGCGCAACTCCTGAAATCGCTGAGCCACGTTCACCGCGTGGTGGAACGCCGCAACACGATCCCGATCCTGGGCAACGTGCTGATCCGCGCCGAGAAATCGCGCCTCAGCCTGAAGGCCACCGACCTCGATCTCGAAGTCACCGAAACGCTCGCGGCCGAAGCCGGCACTGGCGGCTCCACCACGGTGCCGGCGCACATGTTCTACGACATCGTGCGCAAGCTGCCGGACGGTTCGCAGATCGTACTGGAAGGCGACGGTGACAGATCAGTTCTTGCGATCCGCGCCGGCCGCTCGCGCTTCACGCTGCAGACGCTGCCCGAGAGCGACTTCCCCGATCTCGCCGCCGGCGACATGACGCATTCGTTCACGCTGGCCGCGGCCGACATGAAGCGGCTGATCGACCGCACGCAGTTCGCGATCTCCACCGAAGAGACGCGCTATTATCTTAACGGCATCTATCTCCACGCAGCGGGCAGCGCCAAGGAGGCGACGCTGCGCGCGGTCGCCACCGACGGCCACCGCCTCGCGCAGGTCGATCTGCCGCTGCCGAAGAGCGCCGCGGGCATGCCGGGCGTCATCGTGCCACGCAAGACGGTCGGCGAAGTGCAGCGCCTGATCGAGGACAACGAGGCCGAGATCAAGATCGAACTGTCGCAGGGCAAGATCCGCTTCACCATCGGCGACGTGGTGCTGACCTCGAAGCTGATCGACGGCACTTTCCCCGATTACGGCCGCGTCATTCCGCAGAACAACGACAAGGAACTGATCGTTGACAAGAAGGATTTCGAGGCCGCTGTTGATCGCGTCTCGACGATTTCATCCGAGCGCGGCCGCGCCGTGAAGCTCGCGCTCTCCCCCGGCAAGCTGGTGCTGTCGGTGACCAATCCGGATTCGGGAAGTGCGACGGAAGAACTCGAAGTCGAATACGCCTCCGATCCGCTCGATATCGGCTTCAACTCGCGCTATCTGCTCGACATCGCGGCGCAGATCGAAGGCGAGGTCGCGGTGTTGCGTCTGGCCGATCCCGGTTCGCCGACGCTGGTGCAGGACAAGGATTCCAAGGGCGCGCTCTACGTCCTGATGCCGATGCGGGTGTAGAAACCCGCATTCTGCTGTAAGACGGCTCACCATGACCGTCTCCCGCATTCTGCGCCTCAGCCTCACGCATTTCCGCAACTACCGCGCGGCGAGTGTGGATACGCGTGGCGATGTCGTGGTGCTGGTCGGCCCCAACGGAGCCGGAAAGACCAACTGCCTCGAAGCGATTTCGTTTCTGTCCCCCGGGCGCGGACTGCGCCGCGCCACGCTGGACGACGTTGCCGACATCCAGGGCGACGGCTCGTGGGCAGTCTCGGCCGAAGTGGAAGGCGCGCTCGGCCTTGCCACGCTCGGCACCGGCATCGACGCGCCGGCGTCCGAAGGCGCGTCGTCAAGCCGCCGCGCGCGGATCGACCGCGAGCCGGTCACCTCCGCCGCCGCCTTCGGCGATCATCTGCGCATGGTGTGGCTGACTCCGGCGATGGACGGCCTGTTTATGGGTGCAGCGTCGGAACGCCGCCGTTTCTTCGATCGCCTCGTGCTCGCCATCGATTCTGAGCATGCCAGCCGCGTTTCTGCACTGGACCGCTCGCTGCGCTCCAGAAACCGCCTGCTGGAAGACCGCAACTTCGACGCCCACTGGTGCGACGCCATCGAGCGCGAGACGGCAGAACTGGCCGTCGCCGTCGCCGCACAGCGGGGCCAGACCTTGCAGCGATTGAGTACGATGCTCGCCGCGCGCGGCAGCAAATCGGCTTTTCCGTCCGCGCTGATCGCGCTCGACGGCTGGATGGAGAACGCGCTGCTTAATGAACCCGCCACCGCCGTCGAGGACCGTTACCGCGACATGCTGCGCGACAGCCGCGCGAAAGACGCCGCCGCAGGGCGCACGCTGAACGGGCCGCACCTGACAGACTTGCAGGTGATCTACGCCCCGAAGAACATGCCGGCGCGCGATGCCTCCACCGGCGAGCAGAAGGCGCTGCTGATCGGCCTCATATTGGCTCACGCCACCCTTGTGGCCGAAATGACCGGCATCACGCCGCTGCTGCTGCTTGACGAAATCGTCGCCCATCTCGACCCCAATCGCCGCGCGGCGCTGTTCGATGAACTCGCAACCCTCGGCGCGCAGGTCTGGATGACCGGCGCGGACCCGGTGGCATTCACCGACGTCGCCGCGCGCGCGGACATTTTCGATGTCGAGGCGGGAACGGTGAAGCGGCGGGGGTGACCTCGTAACGCGATCTTTCGTTCGTCATGGCCGGGCCTGTCCCGGCCATCCACGTCTTGCCGTGGTCGAAGGAAGACGTGGATGCCCGGCACAAGGCCGGGCATGACGGCTCCAAATCGAGATCGAAATCGCCGCGATTCCTGCCTAATGAACTCTCGCGAATCGCGCTTTCCTACAGCCCTGAAAATGCCGTTTCCGGGCCTTGAAAAACAGCCGAAAAATCCCATTTATTCAACAGCTTGCCGACCGCCACTTTGTCCTAGGCGCACATCCGTTTTCATGGCACAAATTGACGTTCAAGGGCGCATTTTTTGCGACCTGATTCGACCCATCTTTGAAGGCACCTCATGACCGAACCAGCCCGGCAAACCAGCGCCGAACCTGTCCCCAATCCGGGAGCGGAATACGGCGCTGAATCGATCAGGGTGTTGAAAGGTCTCGATGCCGTCCGCAAGCGTCCGGGCATGTATATCGGCGACACCGATGACGGCTCCGGCCTGCATCACATGGTCTACGAAGTCGTCGACAACGCCATCGACGAAGCGCTGGCCGGTCATGCCACGCGTGTCGAGGTCATTCTCAATCCCGACAATTCGGTCACCGTGCGCGACGACGGTCGCGGCATTCCGACCGACATTCACAAGGGCGAAGGCATCTCGGCGGCCGAGGTCATCATGACCCAGCTCCATGCCGGCGGAAAATTCGACCAGAATTCCTACAAGGTCTCCGGCGGTCTGCACGGCGTCGGCGTCTCCGTGGTCAATGCGCTCTCCAGCAAACTCGAACTGCGGGTCTGGCGCGCAGGCAAGGAGCACTACATCCAGTTCAAGCACGGCGACGCGGTCGCCCCGCTCGAGGTGGTCGGCGACGCCCACGGCAAGCGCGGCACCGAGGTCACCTTTCTGGCCTCCACCGAAACCTTCACCAATGTCGAGTACGATTTCGCGACGCTGGAGCATCGCCTGCGCGAGCTCGCGTTCCTGAATTCGGGCGTCAACATCCTGCTGTCCGACATGCGTCACGCGGTCGAGCAGCGCGTAGAGTTGTTCTACGAGGGCGGCGTCGAGGAATTCGTCAAATATCTCGACCGCAACAAGAAGCCGGTGGTGCCGACCCCGATCGTGATGCGCGCCGAGCAGAACGGCATCAGCGTCGAAGTCGCGATGTGGTGGAACGACAGCTACCACGAGAACGTGCTCTGCTTCACCAACAACATTCCCCAGCGCGACGGCGGCACCCATCTGGCGGGCTTCCGCGGCGCGCTGACGCGCCAGGTCACCGGCTATGCCGAAGCCATGGCGAAGAAGGAAAAGATCGCGCTGACCGGCGACGATTGCCGCGAGGGCCTCACCGCCGTGCTTTCGGTGAAGGTGCCTGACCCAAAATTCTCGTCGCAGACCAAGGACAAGCTGGTGTCCTCGGAAGTGCGGCCGGTGGTCGAGAACGTGCTGAACGCGGCGCTCTCCGCCTGGTTCGAGGAACATCCCGCCGAAGCCAAGACCATCGTCGGCAAGGTGATGGAAGCCGCCGCCGCGCGCGAAGCCGCGCGCAAGGCGCGCGACCTCACCCGCCGCAAAGGCGCGCTCGACATCGCATCATTGCCCGGCAAACTCGCCGACTGTCAGGAGCGCGATCCGGCCAAGTCCGAACTTTTCATCGTCGAGGGTGACTCGGCAGGCGGCTCCGCCAAGCAGGGCCGCAACCGCGAATTCCAGGCCGTCCTGCCGCTGCGCGGAAAAATCCTCAACGTCGAGCGAGCGCGCTTCGACAAGATGCTGTCGAGCGAGCAGATCGGCACGCTGATCACCGCGCTCGGCACCGGCATCGGCCGCGACGATTTCGACATTTCCAAGCTGCGCTATCACAAGATCATCGTTATGACCGACGCCGACGTCGACGGCGCGCATATCCGCACGCTGCTGCTGACGTTCTTTTTCCGGCAGATGCCGGCGCTGATCGAAGGCGGCTACCTCTATATCGCCCAGCCGCCGCTGTTCAAGGTGACGCGCGGCAAGTCCGAGCAGTACCTCAAGGACGAGCGTGCGATGGAAGATTACCTGATCGAGACCGGCCTTGATGATTGCGTTCTCAAGCTGGCGTCGGGCGAGGACCGCAAGGGCCGCGACCTTCAGGCGCTGCTGGAAGACGCGCGCGTCATTCGCGGCATCCTCAACAGCCTGCACAGCCGCTACAACCGCAGCGTCGTCGAACAGGCGGCGATTGCCGGCGTGCTCGCGCCGCACGTGATCGGCGACATCGAGAAAGCCAATGCGGCGGCGGACTACATCGCCAAGCGCCTTGATGCGCTGGCCGACGAAGTCGAGCGCGGCTGGATCGGAAAATTCACCGAAGGCGAGGGCTATTTCTTCGAGCGCACAGTGCGCGGCGTCAAGGATGTGGCCATTATCGACGACGCGCTGCTCGGCTCCGCCGAGGCGCGCAAGCTCGATGAATATGCCGGGCGGCTGCAGGAAGCCTATCCGCGCAGCGCGATGCTCCGCCGCAAGGACACCGAGACCCCGATCCATGGCCCGATCAGCCTGTTCGAGGCGGTGACCGACGCAGGCCGCAAGGGCGTCGCCTACCAGCGTTACAAAGGCCTCGGCGAAATGAATCCGCAGCAATTGTGGGAGACGACGCTCGACGTCAACGCGCGCTCGCTGCTGCAGGTGAAGGTCAAGGAAGTCGACGCGGCGGACGACATCTTCACCAAGCTGATGGGCGACGTGGTCGAACCACGCCGCGAGTTCATTCAGGACAACTCGCTCGACGCCAACGTCGACGTGTAAGCGCTCCCCGGCTGCGTTGTCGCGAACTGGCTTGGCGTCTGGAAATCGCGGTATGACAGTCAACGCCCTCGCGACCGATGCCTCACTGGCGCATCTGCTTCCCGGTGCGCAGTTCGCCGATACGTTTCGCATCGCGACCGGCGACGCCGACCTCACCGCGCGGCAGGCGGCGGAGCGGATGTTTCTCAATCCGCCGCCCTGGATAGACCGGCTGATGCGGCTGCGCAACGCCATCGTCGCGCCGCTGGGCCTCAAGACGCCCTCCCACAGGAAAGCCATCGCGGCGAATTCGATCGGACCGTTTCCTGTGATTGCGGAGACGCCGCAACGCGTCGTCGCGGGCTTTGACGACAGGCATCTCGACTTCCGCGTCATCGTAGATGTGGCAGGTTCGGCACCCGATCGGCAGGTAACGGCAACGACGCTGGTCAAGACCCACAACCTGCTCGGCCGCGCCTATCTCGCCGTTATCATGCCGTTCCACAACATGATCGTTCCGGCGATGCTGCGGCAAATCCGCGATGAACCTTTGGCGGGCTGACGCGACCAAGGGAATGAGGCGTCCGACCTCGCAAATCCCGCCTCGCCACGCACCATCGCACAAAGGACCGACCCATGTTTTCCCGGCGCAAAACCGCGACCCGCCTCGCCCTGGCAGCTTTGGCGCTTGCCGCCGCACATGGCGCCTGGGCCCAGGAGACCAAGATGAATCTATTCAAAGTCGTCACCGTCAAGGACGAGATTGTCATTGGCCTGTCGGAAACCGAACTCAAGGTGCTCGGCGGCACCGATGCCGGCGCGGTCGCCCATGCGCTGACGCAGAAAGGCGACATCACGGTCTGGCAATACAACGTCAAGCGCGGCGCGAACGGCGAGATGCTGCAAGCGCCCACCGCGAAGATCGGCCTGATCGCCAATACGTCGCTGCGCGTCGAACCCTATGCGACGCCCTACGCCATCATACCCCACGATTGAGCGGTCCGGACTTACCGGTAAGGCGTCCCGGCTCAGATCGGGACGCCGATCACCCCGTTGCACAGCCGCGCCATGCACCAGCCCGGCTTGAATGCGGGGCGTGGGCCGCATAGCCTCCCGGCCAGTTCCGGGAGACGAATGAACAATGGCGAATGAAACCGCAACGCTGGCCGCTTACGTCGCGAACCTGAAATACGAGGATATTCCGTCCGAAGTGCTGGAGCGCGCCAAGGGGCTGACGCTGGATTTTCTCGGCAGCGCCGTGCGGGCGCGCAGCGAAGCGGAATCGACGCCGTCGCTGCTGGCGATGCTCGCCACGCTCGGTCTCGACGGCAAGGGCAATGCCACCGTCTGTGGCGACGCCAAGACTTACACGCCGGCCATCGCGGCGTTGCTCAACGGCGCGCTCGGCCATTCGCTCGATTTCGACGATACCCATGCCGATTCCTCGCTGCATCCCAGCGCGCCGGTGGTGCCGGCCGCGCTCGCGGTGGGTGAAATTCTGGGATCGAGCGGACGCGACGTGCTGACCGCTATCGTCGCGGGCTATGAAGTCTGCTGCCGCCTCGGCAACGCGCTCGATCCGACATCGCATTACGCAAAGGGCTTTCACCCCACCGCCACCGCCGGCACCTATGGCGCGGCGGCGGCGGCGGCGAAGCTCTACAAGCTCAGCGCGGACCAGATCGTCGCGGCATTCGGCGTGTCGGGCAGTCAGGCCGCGGGCTCGCTGCAATTTCTCGTCAACGGGGCGTGGAACAAGCGCTATCAGGTCGGCGCCGCCGCGATGAACGGCGTGGTCGCAGCTTCCTTGGCGCGTGAAGGTTTCATCGGCTCCACCGAATCGGTCGAAGGCAAGCACGGCCTGCTTGTGGGCTACACCGATGACCCGCATCCCGAGAAAGCCACGGCAGACCTTGGCCACGTCTACGAGACCATGAAGATCGGCGTGAAGCCCTATCCCAGCTGCCGCTACACCCACGCCGCCATCGACGCACTGATCGCCATGCGCCGCGAGCACAACCTGACGCCGGAAAACATTAAAAGTGTCGAGATCGGCCTGCACCGCAACGGCATCACGCTGACCGGCGACGCCGCCACCAAGCGCCACGCCCGCAGCGTGGTCGGCGGACAGTTCTCGATGTTCTTCACCGGCGCGCTGGCGCTGGATCAGGGCTCGTTCGGCTGGGACGACTACAAGCGGCTCGGCGATCCCGCCATCGAGGCGCTCGCCGACCGGATCGAGGTGGTGCAGGACGCCCGGCTGGAAGGCAAAAGCCATCCGTTCGGCGCGCGCGTCTCGATCGAAAGCGGCGAAGGCACGCTGGAGCGCATCATTCCCGATCCGTCCGGCGAGCCGTCGCTGTTTCCCGATGCGGCGGCGATGCAGCAAAAGTTCCTGCAACTGGCGCGGCCGGTGTTGCACGAACGCGCGGACCGCTTTGCCGACGCGGTGCTGTCGCTGGAGAAGTTCGACCGCATCGACCGGGTCACATCGCTCGCGCGGCTTTGAGCCGCACCATCCGAAACGCCCGCACATCGGGCATTCCCGGACGAAAGTCGGGGACGCAGCGTCTGGAATCGGTCGCATTCCCTGCGTATCATTCGCCGACAAGGCCGGATCGCACGGGAGCTGACTGACGCGATGGCGACACTGGGACTGGATCGCGCCTTTCTGGGCAATCTTCTCAACACGCTGACCACACGCGGCCGCAGCCTGCTCGGCCTGTCGAGCGGTTCGGACGCGATGTCGAAAGCCGAACTGGTCACGCTCGGCGAAACGCTGCTGTCCCGGCGCGGCGAGGCCAGCGGCGTCGCGCTCGCCAACACCTTGCTGGCCGGCTATGCGGCGGCGAGCGAGGACGACCAGCTCGCCTTTCTCAATGCGCTTGCCGATCTGTTCGGGCCGGACATGGCCGAACTCAACGCGGCAATGGACGCCGTGCGCGACAAGGGCACCTCGCCGGACACCGTAAGCAAATTATTGAAGGCTGCCGAGCCGCGCCGCCAGGAACTGATCCGGCGGCTTAATCTTGCGCCCGGCGGCACCGCGTCGCTGGTGCGGATGCGCGAGGCGCTGCTGGCGCATATCGCCGATCATCCCGCGCTCAAGCATGTCGATGGCGATTTCGTGCATCTGTTCTCGTCGTGGTTCAACAGAGGTTTTCTCGTGCTGCAACGGATCGACTGGACCACGCCTGCCAACATTCTGGAAAAGATCATCCGCTACGAGCAGGTGCATGCGATCTCGAACTGGGACGACCTGCGCAGCCGCCTCGCCCCGTCGGACCGCCGCTGCTACGGATTCTTCCATCCGCAACTGGTCGATGAGCCGCTGATCTTCGTCGAGGTGGCGCTGACCCGCGAGAGTCCCGCAGCGATCGCGCCGCTGCTGGATCTAACGCGCACGCCGATCGCGGCATCGGAGGCCACCACGGCAGTCTTCTATTCGATCTCGAACACGCAGCGCGGGCTTGGCGGCATTTCCTTCGGCAATTTCCTGATCAAGCAGGTGGTCGAGGACATCAAGCGCGAACTGCCCAACGTGCAGACCTTCGTGACGCTCTCGCCGGTGCCCGGCTTCGCGGCCTGGCTGAAGCGCGAACGCGCGGAGGAGAGTTCGACGCTGCTCGATGCGGCGGCGCGCGCGACACTCGATGCGCTCGATCGGGCGGACTGGGCCGATGACGCGGCCATCGCCGAACAGGTCAAAGCCACGCTGCTGCCGCTGGCGGCGTATTACTTCCTCGAAGTCAAAGGCCCGCGCGGACATCCTGTCGATCCGGTGGCGCGGTTCCATCTCGGCAACGGCGCCCAGCTGGAGCGGCTGAATTTCCTCGGCGACCGCTCCGACAAGGGCATGCAGCAGTCGCACGGGCTGATGGTCAACTACCTCTATGCGCTCGACAAGATCGAGACCAATCACGAGGCCTACGCCGAAAAGGGGCAGGTTGCATCATCTCCGGCGGTTCGTAAGATGCTGCCCGCGCGTGCAATCGTGGAGACCCCGGCCAGCGCCTGAGGCGACAAACAGCACACCAATTTCGATTGTCCTACGCGGGCTTGACCCGCGTATCCACCATAAGTGAATTTTCTTGAACGATGGATTGCCGGGTCATAGGCGAGCGGAAGCGACGCCGTTCTTTGAACGGCGATGCCCGGCAATGACACAACAACCCGGAGACGCGCCATGAGCTGGATGCCCTCGAACGATCCGATCCTCGGCGACCCGCAGACCTGCGACGCGCTTGAACTCATCATCGTGCCGCGCACCCGCGATCTCGGCGACGGCTTCGCGGTGCGCCGCGCGCTGCCGCACGGCAAGCGGCAAATGGTCGGCCCCTTCATCTTCTTCGATCACTTCGGCCCGGTGCAGTTCGTCGCCGGCAAGGGCATGGATGTGCGGCCGCATCCGCATATCGGTCTCGCCACTGTCACCTACCTGTTCGACGGCAGCATCATGCATCGCGACAGCGAGGGCAACATTCAGGAGATCCAGCCCGGCGCGATGAACCTGATGACGGCGGGCCGCGGCATCGCCCATTCCGAGCGCACGCCGGACGTGCAGCGCGCCAACGGCCAGAAGATGCTCGGCCTGCAAAGCTGGATCGCGCTGCCTGCGGGCAAGGAAGAGATCGCGCCGTCGTTCCAGCATTTCGCCGCCGCCACGCTGCCGGAAGTGCAGGACACGGGATTCAAGGCGCGGGTCATCGCAGGCTCGTCGTTCGGCGTGACATCGCCGGTCGATATGGTGTCGGAGTGGTTCTACACCGAAGTCGCACTCGACGAAGGCATGCGCGTGCCGCTCGATGCCGATCATGAAGAGCGCGCGATCTACGTGGTCGACGGCGAAATCGAGATCGCCAATGAACGATTCGAAGGGCCGCGGCTGCTGATCTTTCGTCCGGGCGACCGCATCACCGTGAAGGCGACGCGCCCGGCGCGGATGATGTTTCTCGGCGGCACCGCGCTGGAAGGCCCGCGCCACATCTGGTGGAATTTCGTTTCCTCCAGCAAGGATCGCATCGAGCAAGCCAAGGCCGACTGGAAGACCGGGCGTTTCGCCCATGTGCCCGACGAGCAGGAGTTCATTCCACTGCCGGAGTGACGCGCGCGGACACGCTTCGCGCCGGCAATTCCCCGAACAGATATTCCTAAGACTCTTCTCCGAAAGCAGATCTCTTCATGAGCGAATTTTCAATGAGCGACAACATCGATCGTCTCGCCGCGCAGATCAAGCTGCTTCAGGGCGAGCTTGAGGCGGAGTTCGCGATCCGCCGCGCCAAGCTGCGTTACACCCTGCAAGGCAAGCGCGCGGTGTTCGAAGAAGAGATCCTGCGCGCCCATCGCGAGTTGCGCGTAAGTCTCGCAAAATATGTCTTCAATGCGAACCTGATGACGGTCGTTACCGCGCCGGTGATCTACGGCATGATCGTGCCGTTCGTGATCCTCGATCTCACGATCACGCTCTACCAGTGGATCTGCTTTCCGGTCTACGGCATCGAGAAGGTGAAACGCAGCGACTATTTCATCTTCGACCGCGCTCACCTCGCCTATCTGAACATTCTGGAAGCGCTCAACTGCGCTTATTGTTCCTACGGCAACGGCCTGATGGCCTATGCGGGCGAGATCGCCGGCCGCACCGAGCAGTACTGGTGCCCGATCAAGCATGCCCGCAAAGCGGTCTCGGCGCACCAGCACTATATCGGTTTCGCCGATTTCGGCGATGCCGAGACGTTCCGCAAGAAGTATGGCCATCCGGAACGAGGTCAGGGCAAATAGCGGCTTCGTCTCCGCGTCATTGCGAGCGAAGCAATCCAGTCTTTGAATCAAAAAAACTGGATTGCTTCGTCGCGAGTGCTTCTCGCAATGACGCTTGTAGCTCGGTTTCCTCGCACCTCAGAACACCGTATAACCGCCGTCGATCACGATCATGTCGGCGGTGTGATAGGACGATGCCTTGCTCATCAGGTACACCGCGATGCCGCCGAAATCCGACGGCTCGCCAAACCGGCGCATCGGGATGCGCGGCATCACGTTGCCGACGAACTTGTCGTTGGCCATCAGCCCTTCCGTCATGTCGCTCTTGATCCAGCCGGGCAAGATCGCGTTGGCGGTGACGCCGTAGCGCGCCAGTTCGACCGCAAGCGCGCGGACCACGGCATTGATGGCGGATTTGGTCGCCGCATAGTGTTCGTTGCGCGCCGTGCCGAACAGCGACGCCATGCTCGATGTCGCGACCAGCCGCCCGAACGCGTCGCCCTTCTCCGCGCGCTCGGTCATGTGCCGCGCCGCCGCCTGAAATACATGGAACACGCCGTCGAGATTGGTGGCGAACATCTTGCGCCAATCTTCTTCGGTGCGGTCGATGAACGCATGCCGGCCGCCGCCGCCGATACCGGCATTGGCAAAGCAGCCGTCGATGCGGCCGAACTTGTCCAGCGTCGCCGTCATCGCGGCCTTCACCGAGGCGGCGTCGGTCACGTCGCAGACACGCGTTTCGACCTTGCCGCCCTTGATCGTTGCCGCCGCCCGCGCGTTCTTCTCGGCATTGCGGCCCCAGATCGACACGGTGCAGCCGGCCTCGCCAAGCGCCTGCGCGATGCCAAGGCCGATGCCGCCATTGCCGCCGGTCACCACCGCCACGCGGCCGCTCAGATCGAAAATGCCCATGATCGTTTCACTCCGGTTGTAGGGTTGGCGTCGCGCATTTGCCGCGCCGCGTTCGTCGCGACATTGGCCAATCGGCCCGGCAAAATCAAACCCGCAAGGATTCGCGCATCGCTTCCGCCATGCGAAATTAAAGTTCGCAGTGCATGGCTGGTCCGACAGCCGCCCTGCGATCAGACGCGCCGTTTACACGCCATCTGCTTTCCGGAATAGTTCGCTCCGAAACGAACACGGCAGCCCTGCCGGACGTCACGTTCAATCAATCAAAATCAATCAAACGAGGAACGCATGCAGTTCAAACATTGCAGACTGGAATTCGACGGACCGGTGGCAACGCTGATGTTCGACCATCAGGAGGTCATGAACGCCTTCTCGCCGGACATGTACGAAGGCCTGACCGAAGCGCTGGATGTCATCGAGGACAAACGCGACGAGGTCCGTTGCGTCGTGCTGACCGGCGCTGGCAAGGCGTTCTGCACCGGCGCCAACCTCCAAGGCCGCAACGACAAGAGCCCCGGCCGCAAGACCGCGGGATCGTCGCTCGAGACCGTGTTTCATCCGTTCCTGCGCCGCCTGCGCAACCTGCACTGCCCACTGGTCACATCGGTCAACGGACCGGCGGCCGGCGCGGGCATGAGCTTCGCACTGATGGGCGACCTCATCCTGTGCGCGCGTTCGTCTTACTTCCTGCAGGCCTTCCGCCGCATCGGCCTGGTGCCGGATTGCGGTTCGACCTGGATCCTGCCGCGGCTGATCGGCAAGGCCCGTTCGGTCGAGCTGTCGCTGCTGGGCGAACGCCTGCCGGCGGAGAAGGCGCTGGAGTGGGGACTGGTCAACCGCGTGGTCGATGACGCGGCTCTCGCCGAGGAAACCAAGAAGCTCGCGCACGATCTCGCCAACGGACCGACCGTGGCGCTTTCGCTGATCCGCCAGCTTTACTGGGAAAGCGAGCACAATTCGTTCGAGGATCAGCTCGATCTTGAAATGCGTTCGCAGCTCAAGGCAGGCAAGAGCGAGGATTTCAAGGAAGGCGTCGGCGCCTTCCTCGCAAAGCGCCCGGCAAAGTTCACGGGACGCTAAGCCGCACCGGCAGACATTCACGAACACGGCAAAGGCCGCGCCGGAAACGGCGCGGCCTTTGCCTTGAATCGCGCCGCGCATTCTCATTGCGCGCAAGCGCCGCCCGTAAAAATAATTGTCACAAGATTCTCTTTTACGTCAGCGTTGCGGTCGTCTAGGACAGGCCTGCCTTCCTGCATGGACATCCCGCGTGGCTTTCCCCTCCACCAACCCCGTCTTCGGCCCGGACGCGACCTTTCGCGCCCGGCTGAACGACATGATCGCGAGCGCAGCCCCCGCCGTTCTGACCATAGCCTTCGGCCTGTCCTATTCCGTGCTGATCTTCTCCGGACCGCTGGTGGCGTACCTGCCCTACGGCATCGCGGCGACGTTCACGGCAACCGCGATCATCGCGGCGGTGGTCGCGCTGGGCAGCACCTTTCCCTTCGCGATCGGAGCCCCGGAAACATCCACCGCGGCGGTTACCGCCATTCTGGCGGCGTCGCTGGTCGAACATATCGCGGCAGCCGACCCGTCCGCCCCGCTGCTCGGCCCGGTGCTGCTGACGCTGTCCGCCGCCACCATCATCACCGGCGTGGTGCTCTGCAGTCTGGGGTTAACCCGGATCGGCCATGCGATCCGCTATGTGCCTTACCCCGTAATCGGCGGCTTTCTCGGCGCGACGGCTCTGCTGATCGCGCTGGGCGGAGTCCGGGTCATTACCGGCCTTTCGGTGCGGCTCGATACCCTGCCCTCGTTCGCAAATGCCATGACGGTGTACGAGCTTCTCGCCGGATGCGCACTGGCATTCACGATCTATCGGACGTGGCACCGCTCCCGTAATCCGCTTGCGCTACCGGCGATCCTGATTGCCGGCATCGTGGTGACCCATATCGTCTTCGCCTTCGCGGGCCTCTCGGTGGAACAGGCCCAGGCACTGGGCTGGACATTCAAGTCGCTGCCGCGCGCCAGCCTGACGATGCCATGGCACCTGGACGACATCGGAAACTATCCGTGGCAGGCGCTGCCGGGACTGATCGGCAATCTCATCGCCGTCATCTTCGTCACCGCGATCAGCACGCTGTTCAATACCACCGGCATAGAGGTTGCGACCAATCGCGAGGCGAATCTCGAGCGCGAGCTGAATGTCGCGGGAGCCGCCAACATTTTGTCCGGGCTTTTCGGCGGCTATGCGGGATGCATCTCGCTCAGCCGGTCGCTGCTCAATGCCAGCAGCGGCGCAACCGGCCGCCTCTCCGGGCTGACGGTGTCGGCGATCGCCGTGCTGATGCTGGTGGCCGACCCGGCACTGCTCAGCTACATGCCGAAATTCATTCTCGGCGGGCTGCTGATCTATCTCGGAGTCGATCAGCTCAACCGCTGGATTGTCGAATCGCGGCGACGGCTGTCCACCATCGAATATCTGTCGCTGCTCGCGATTATCTTCATCATCGTGAAGTGGGGCTTCGTCGCCGGCGTGGTGATCGGAACCATCATCGGCTGCGCGACATTCGCCTTGAGCGCCTCGCGCATCAGCTCGATCAAATTCGGCTTCAACGGCGCCGAGTACCGCAGTTCGCTCGATCGCTCGCGTGATGATCTGGCGCTGCTGGCCAGCCACGGCAAGGAAATCCACGGGCTCAACCTGCAAAGCTATCTGTTCTTCGGTTCGGCCAACCGTCTCTATCAGCATGTCAAAGCGCTGCTGCTGCACCATCCCGAGTGCCGCTATCTGGTGTTCGATTTCAGACTGGTGACCGGCATCGATTCATCGGCAGCCTACAGCTTCGCGCAGATCCGGCGCTCGGCAATCGAGAGCGGCGTGAAGCTGGTTGTGGTCAATCTGCCGCCCGCCACCGAAAAGATGCTGCGGTCGGGAGAGTTTCTGTCGGGCGATGTGCTGGTGATGCCGGAGCTCGATCACGCGCTGGAGTGGTGCGAGAACGAGATCATCGCCCGGCATCGCGGGCTGGCGCAGGAAGAAGGCGATCTGCAAGGCTGGTTCGCGGCCATCCTCGGCAGCGACCAGGACGCCGCGGACCTGGCGCGGCGCTGCCAGCGCATCGAGGTCGGCGCGTTCGAGATCATCGCGCGCGCGGGCGAGCCGGCGGATTCGATGCTGTTTATTCTGAACGGCAGGGTCGGCGTCATGGTGGATGCCGGCGAGGGCCGCACCACACGCGTCCGCAGTTTGGGCCGTCATACCACGGTGGGCGAGATGGGCCTCGTTGCGCGCCAGCCGCGCAGCGCCACGATCCAGGCG
Source organism: Bradyrhizobium sp. G127 (assembly GCF_021502575.1). Classification (NCBI taxonomy): domain Bacteria; kingdom Pseudomonadati; phylum Pseudomonadota; class Alphaproteobacteria; order Hyphomicrobiales; family Nitrobacteraceae; genus Bradyrhizobium; species Bradyrhizobium sp. G127. The sequence continues at coordinate 364,847 of NZ_JAKFGN010000001.1, read as the reverse complement.
GAAGTCGACAGCGTGCTCTACATGCTGCGCGCGGACGCGTTCAAAGCGATCACGACCGACAATCCGGCTCTGGGCCAGAAGCTACTGACCTATTTCATGTCAGTGATGGCCGAGCGGCTGACATTCGCCAGCCGCATGATCGGCGTGCTGCGGCGATAGCTTCCGCGGAAAATCAGGCAACGTGGCTCATGAAAGCTTCGCGGCGGCCGATCATGCGCTCTGCCGCGACCTTGGCCTCTTCGCGCGTCGACGTCGCATAAGTGCGATATTCCAGATCGGGTGATGTGACCGGATCGCGCTTGCCGAACCACGACGCAAATGACTTCGGCGTCGACGTGATCGACGACAATGCCAGTGCCAGGTTATCGACGGCCTCGAAAGCGAACAGCGCTCCGGAGGACGTGTGCCTCACCTCAAAAACCCCGGGTCCAATGGGCGCTTCCAGCTTCTCGCCGCGTGCGGCTTTCGGATAACGTTTCCATTCGCTCCAGGTCGAGGTCATAGCGCCCTTCTTCCCGCCGCACGCGCGGGTCTGCTCTTGAATATTGGCTTCTGGTCCGCGCACTTGCCACGGACGAACGACTGAACGAATTCGGCCGGAAAAAGTTCCGGCAGGAACGCTCTACTCGCCATATGGATGCGGGCACGACGGGCTTCAAGCGCAATCGCGGTTAACCGGCGGTCACCAGATGGTGAACAATTGGCATGGTGAATGGCGCCGGGGGTGGCGGCTCACACCGGCAACCCGGCGTCCTTTGCCAGCGCCTTCAGCGAAGTCTGCGGTCGCGCGCCGATATGCTGGATGACCTCGGCGGCGGCCAGCGCACCGAGCCGTCCGCACTGCTCATGGCTGAGGCCACGCACGGTGCCGAACAAAAATCCCGCCGCGAACAGATCGCCCGCGCCGGTGGTGTCCACGACCTGTTTCACCGGAAATGCCGGAACCGCTGTCACCTTGTCCCTGGAAACAACCACGCAGCCTTTCTCGCTGCGGGTGACGACGGCGAGCGACGCATCGGCACGCAGTTGCGCCAGCGCCTTGTCGAAGTCGTCGGTCTGATACAGCGATGACAGCTCGGCCTCATTAGCGAACACCAGATCGACGGTCTTGCTGCGGATGAGATCGAGGAACTCGTCGCGGTAGCGGCCGACACAGAACGCATCGGACAATGTCAGCGCCACGCTGCGCTTGTTGTCGTGGGCGATCTGCGAGGCTTTCAGGAATGCCTCTTTCGCGTTGGCCGGGTCCCACAGATAGCCTTCGAGATAGACGATCGACGAGGCCGCGATCTGCGCCGGGTCGATATCGGCGGGCGACAGGTCCTGTGCGGCGCCGAGATAGGTGTTCATGGTGCGCTCGCCGTCCGGCGATACCAGTACATAGCAGCGCGCCGTTGCGGGACCGTTTGATGCGGGACGGGTCGCGAACGCCACCTGCGCGGCGCGGATGTCGTGGCTGAAGACATGGCCGAGCTGATCGTCGCGGACCTTGCCGACGAACGCCGTGCGGGCGCCGAGATCGGCGAGACCGGCAATGGTATTGGCGGCCGAGCCACCCGAAATCTCGATGGCCGGTCCCATCGCCTGATAGATCGCCGCGGCCCGCGCCTCGTCGATCAGCGCCATCGCGCCCTTGGTCATGCCCTGTTCCGCGAGGAAGCCGTCCTCGGTCTTCGCCAGAATATCGACGATGGCGTTGCCGATGCCGAGAACGTCGTATGTCGCTGCGGTCATTAATGATATTCCTGTAGGAAAGGAGCAAAACCGGCAAAAGCTGGTATTTCAGGGAGAATGCCGCCAGTTCCAGATCGTTGGAGCAACCGGCGACCTATCACGACACCACGTCCGCCAGCAAGCATGTGACCCGCAGAACAGCCCGATGATCCGTCATATCCTGACCGTATCCACCGGAACGCTGACGTCGCGCGCGCTGGGATTCACGCGCGACGCGCTGGTCGCAGCCTTGCTCGGCGCAGGCCCGATCGCGGATGCGTTTCTGGTGGCGTTCCAGTTCATCAACGTGACGCGGCGCTCGTTCACCGAAGGCGCGCTGAACGCGGCGCTGGTGCCGGACTATCTGCGGGTGCGCGAAACCGAAGGCGCGATCGCCGCCTCGGCGTTTGCAGGCCGGGTGCTCGGCAGCGTCAGTCTCATTCTGATCGGCATCGCGCTCCTGCTCGGCCTGCTGATGCCGCTCGTGATCTCGGCGCTTGCACCGGGCTTCATCGGGCAGGAGACGCTGCAACTCGCCGTCACCGACGCCCGGCTGATGATGCCGTATTTTGCCTTCGTCGGACCGTCCATCGTGATGATGGGCGTGCTGAACGCCGAGCATCGCTTCATGCTGACCGCGATTTCGCCGGTGCTGTTCAATATCACCATGATTACTGTGCTCATCGTGCTGCTGGTGTGGCGGCACGATCCGCTGTTTTCGGCCACGGTGATCGCCGGCGCGGTCGGCGTCGCAGGATGCCTGCAAATGCTGATCCTCGTGCAGCGCAGACCGTGGCGCGACGGCGTCGCGACGCCGATCAGGATTTCGTTCGATCCGCAGATTCGCGGCTTCTTCCGCAAGGGCATTCCCGGCATGATCGCCAACGCCGGACCGCAATTCCTGATCGTCGGCGGCGCGATCATCGCCTCCCGTTCCCCCGCCGCGGTGTCGTGGCTTTATTTCGCCAACCGTCTGATCGAATTGCCGCTCGGCATGGTCGGCGTAGCGATGGGCACCGTGCTGGTGCCGGAAATGACCCGCGCGATTCGCAGCGGGGACAAGCCCGCATTGATGCAGGCGGAATCCCGCGGGCTGGAACTTGCCACCGGCCTCGTGCTGCCGGCGACGCTCGGCCTTTTCATCCTGAGCCAACCGATCATCCGCGTGCTGTTCGAGCATGGGGCGTTCACCGCGGCGGACACCGCCGCCACCGCGCAGGCGCTTTCCATTCTCGCGCTCGGCTTGCCCGCGCATGTTCTGGTGAAGGTGCTGTCGCCCGCCTTCTTTGCGCGCGAGGATACCAGGACGCCGCTGGTGGCGACCATCCTCGGCGTCATCGTCGCGGTGATCTGCGGACTGGTGTTCGGACACGTCTATGGCGCAAGCGGGGTCGCCGCCAGCATCTCGCTCGGCGCATGGTTCTGCGCGGCCGTGCTCGGCTGGCGGGGGGCCGCCACCTTCGGCTTCTCCATCGACGCCGTGGCGCGGCGGCGGCTGCCGCGGATCGCCGCCTGCGCAGCGGCGATGGGAGCCATGCTGTTCCTTGCCGAATCCTTCGTGGCTCCCGTGACGGCGAATGCGGGCTTTGCAGCCGAGATCACCATCCTCGGCGGGCTGGTGGCAGCGGGGGTCTCGTTCTACGGCCTGTTGCTGGATCTGTTCGGCGTGGTCAGCTGGGGCGAAGCCATCGGCAATTTGCGCGATAGCGGCTTGCGTGAGTAACCCTCGCAGGACTCGGTATTTTCATACGTTTTCCTCACGCGAACCGGTATCCACCTCGCCCGAAAACGCTATAAAGACGCGCATCTTTGGGACGGCTGCCGGGCGGCGGCGGCACAGGAACGAGTAAAAATGGCTGCAAAAGAACTGGTGTTTTCAGGCGTCCAGCCGACGGGCAATCTGCACCTCGGCAATTATCTCGGCGCCATCGTCAACTTCGTCAAACTTCAGGACACCCACAACTGCATCTATTGCGTGGTGGACCTGCACGCCATCACGGTCTGGCAGGACCCCACTGAGCTGACACGCAACATCCGCGAGGTCACGGCCGCTTTCATCGCCGCCGGCATCGATCCGAAGAAGCACATCGTCTTCAACCAGAGCCAGGTTTCCGAACATGCGGAGCTCGCCTGGGTGTTCAACTGCGTGGCGCGGCTGGGCTGGCTCAACCGCATGACCCAGTTCAAGGAGAAGGCCGGCAAGGACCGCGAGAACGCATCCGTGGGTCTTTACGCTTATCCGAACCTGATGGCCGCCGACATTCTGGTCTATCGCGCCACCCATGTGCCGGTCGGCGAAGACCAGAAGCAGCATCTCGAACTGGCGCGCGACATCGCGCAGAAGTTCAACAACGATTTTTCGGACTCGATTCGCGCGCACAGTTTCGATGAAAAATTCTTCCCGCTGCCGGAGCCGCTGATCACCGGCCCCGCCACGCGCGTGATGTCGCTGCGCGACGGCTCCAAGAAAATGTCGAAGTCGGACGCATCGGATTATTCGCGCATCAATCTGTCCGATGACGCCGACGCGATCGCGCAGAAGGTACGCAAGGCCAAGACCGATCCGGAGCCGCTGCCGAGCGAGGAAGAGGGCCTGAAGACGCGCCCCGAAGCGGACAACCTCGTTGGCATTTACGCCGCGCTCTCCGGTCGATCCAAGCCTGACGTGCTGCGCGAATTCGGCGGCGGACAGTTCTCCGGCTTCAAGTCCACGCTGGTCGATCTCGCGGTGGCAAAGCTCGGCCCGATCGGCGCGGAGATGAAGAAGCTGACGCAGGATCACGCCTACGTGGACTCGGTGCTGGTTGACGGCGCGAATCGCGCGCGCGTCATCGCGTCGGAGACCATGAACGCGGTAAAGGACATCGTCGGATTCATTCGCAAGCGGTAGAGCATGATCCCGAAAAGTGGCAGCCGGTTTTCGGACCAGATCATGCCCCTTGGATGACTCGTCGCGAATCGGGTTCCGTCAAGCCTCTTCTCGTCTTGTCGGCGCGCCCTCGCGCGTGGCAGCATGATCCCGGTTCATCATCCGGGACATGCATGAGCAGCCAGCGACGAAGTTACGAGCAGGGTCACAAGCCGAAATGTCTGGTCGTCGTTGACGACACCGCGGAAGGCGATCGTGCGGTTTATTATGCGAGCCGCTGGGCGATGCGCGTCGGCGGCGGCGTGGTGATGCTGCGTGTCATCGATACCGGCGACCGCAATCAGCAATGGCTTGGCGTTGCCGAAATCATGCAGGCCGAAGCCGAGGAAACCGCGAACGCGGCACTCGACCGCGCCTCGGGCCGCGCCAATGGCATTGCCGCCATTACGCCCGAGCGCGTCATCCGTGAAGGCGATCCCGGCGAGCAGATCCTCGATGTCATCGACAAGGATGTCGATATCGCCATGATCGTGCTGGCCGCGAGCGCGGGCGCGGAGGGACCGGGGCCGATCATCACCCTGCTGGCAAATGCCGCGGGGACATTCCCGGTCCCGATGACCATCGTGCCCGGCAACCTCAGCGACACCGACATCGACGCTTTGTCGTAAGATCACGCACTTTAGATCACGCACCGCGCCGTCCCGGCGCTGGCCGGGACCCATAACCACAGGATTCACGTCGGATTGCTGCAGTAAGCCGGGGAGTATGGGGTCCCGCTTTCGCGGAGACGACCCGGAACCCCGTTCGCGGCTCGGAACACCCCTCATGCGCCCTTGATGGTGCTTTTTGAGGCGCTATCTGTGCTATAGGAACCGCACACTTAACCCGTTCGCGCCGGCCTTGAACCGGCGATGCGCCGGAGAATCAAATGTTTATCCAGACCGAAGCGACCCCCAATCCCGCCACCCTGAAGTTCATTCCCGGCCGCGCCGTGCTCGACAGCGGCACCATGGAATTCGCCGACCGCGACGCCGCCACCCGCTCGCCGCTGGCCGAGCGGCTGTTCGGCGTGCCGGGCGTCACCGGCGTTTTCTACGGCTCCGATTTCGTGACCGTCACCAAGGACGACAGCGACTGGCAGCATCTCAAGCCCGCGATCCTCGGCGTCATCATGGAGCACTATATGTCGGGCGCGCCGCTCTTGGCCGACGGTCAGGTGGCGGACGGCGATGCACCCCATGCCGACGAGTTCTTCAACGAGGCCGACACCGAGACGGTCGCGATCATCAAGGATCTGCTGGAAACGCGGATTCGCCCGGCGGTCGCCAGCGACGGCGGCGACATCACCTTCCGAGGCTTCAAGGACGGCATCGTCTATCTCGACATGAAGGGCTCCTGCGCCGGCTGCCCGTCCTCGACGGCGACGCTGAAGCACGGCATTCAGAACCTCTTGAAGCACTTCATTCCGGACGTGGTCGAAGTCCGGCCGATGAACGGCTGAGTTTATCTCAGTTCGTTCTCACATTTTTCAGATTGTCATGGCCGGGCTTGTCCCGGCCATTTTCATTTGCGACGTGCTGTGAATTAAAGCGTGCTGTGAATACTGCTTTCTTCCCCTCTCCCCTTGTGGGAGAGGGGAAGAAGCAAGATTTCCGTATCCATCACTGCTAAAGCTATCTCCATGATCGTTCTCGCCATCGATACCGCGCTGGATTACTGCGCCGCCGCCGTGCTGGACGCCGGCGCGATGACCATGATCGCGCAGGAAACCCTGGAGATGAAACGCGGCCATGCCGAAGCACTGATGCCGCTGATCGACCGCGTCATGAAGGCCTCGGGTCTTCCCTATCTCGGCCTCGACCGCATCGCGGTGACCACGGGGCCGGGCAGCTTCACTGGATTGCGTGTCGGCATTTCGGCGGCGCGCGGCATCGGCCTTGCCGCCGACAAGCCGGTCGTCGGACTCACCACCTTGTCGGCCTATGTGACGCCGCTGGTCGCCGACAAGCAGGAGCAGCCGATTATCGCCGCGATCGATGCACGGCATGACCATGTGTATTTCCAGGTTGTCGCGGGCAATGGCGCGGCGTTGATGCGGCCGGCGGTGGCGCCGATCGAGGACACGTTCGCGGCGGCGCGTTTCGGGGCGCTGCGCATGGTCGGCAATGCCGCGCAATTGCTGGCGGATCGCTGGCCGAAGCAGGTCCCAGCGCCGGCGCTGGTCGATCCGAAACCCGGCCCGGACATCGGCTGGGTCGCGTGGCTCGGAGCCACGACCGAACCCGGCACATCGCCGGCGAAACCATTTTATCTGCGGCCGCCCGACGCCAAACCGAAGGCGGGGTACGCGCAACCAGCGGCGCGTTCCTGATCATGCGCATTCCCGCATTTCTCGCCGGACTGTTTGCAAAACTTTTCACGCGTGCGGACGCGGTGGTCGAGCCCGCCAGCCTGCGCGATGCGCCGCATCTCGCGCGGCTGCATCGGGCATCGTTCCATCGCGGCTGGGGCACCGACGAATTCGAGCAGATCCTGATCGAGCGCAACACCCTCGCCCACCGGCTTCGGCTCGGCGGAGCGATCATCGGCTTCATCGTGTCGCGCACCGCGGCGGACGAGGCGGAAATCCTCTCCGTCGCCGTGGCGCCGAAGTATCGCGGACGCGGCTTCTCCCGCGACCTGCTGCGGACGCATCTGGGACACCTTGCCGGGCGCGGCCTGAAAACCGTGTTCCTCGAGGTCGAGGAGAACAACCGGCCCGCCTGCGCGCTTTATGAACGCGCCGGATTTCGCACGGTCGGCCGCCGCGAGCGCTATTACAAGGACTCCAGCGGTCAGGAATTGAACGCCATAGTGATGCGGCGAGACTTGTTGTAAGCTCGCGCCGGTGGCAAAAGACGCCAGTGTGGTGGTTCGCAAGTCCGCAACATTTCTCGGCCCGTCCATTTGAGGACTTGCGAACCAAAACCACACTGGAATTAGAGATTCTAGTGTCCTTTTGAATCCGAAGTTCGCTATGGAGTGCGCCGCAAAAGCAGGCGAACATCGGATTCAGGACACTAGCACCCACCGGAACCGATTATGACCGCTCTCAAATCCATGCCTGCTGGCAAGCATACGGACATCGAAAAGCGCTGCGCCGCAGCGGGAATGCGGATGACCGAGCAGCGCCGCGTCATCGCGCGCGTGCTGGCGGAAGCCGCCGATCATCCCGACGTCGAGGAACTCTACCGGCGCTGCGTCGCGGTCGACGACAAGATCTCGATCTCGACGGTGTATCGCACCGTCAAGCTGTTCGAGGACGCCGGCATCATCGAGCGCCATGATTTCCGCGAGGGCCGCGCCCGCTACGAGCAGGTGCCCGAGAGTCATCACGATCATCTCATCAACCTGCGCGACGGCACGGTGATCGAGTTCACCTCCGAGGAAATCGAAAAGCTCCAGACCGAAATCGCGCGCAAGCTCGGCTTCAAGCTGGTCGATCACCGGCTGGAGCTGTATTGCGTGCCGTTAGACGAAAAGACTAGGGACGACGACAAGACTTGACCACCTCGTCCCCTTGCGATCTCGTGATCTTCGACTGCGACGGCGTGCTCGTCGACAGCGAAGCGCTGGCCTGCGTGGTTCATGCCGAAGTGCTGACCCAGCACGGCTACCCGATCTCCGCCGAGCAGGTGCATGACCGCTTTCTCGGACGTTCGGCGCGCGAGGCGCGGCTGGAAGTCGAGCGCGAACTCGGCCGCACCTTGCCCGACGCCTATACCGCGCAGTTGAAGGCAACGATCGACCGCGTGTTCGACGAAAAGCTGCAACCCATTCCCTATATCGCCGACGCACTGGCCGGATTGTCGCCGCGCATCTGCGTGGCATCGTCGGGCACACCGACGCGGATTCGCAGGAGCCTCGGCACCGCCGGATTGCTCGGCCACTTCACGCCGCATCTGTTCTCCGCGATGCAGGTCGATCGCGGCAAGCCCGCGCCCGATCTGTTTCTGTTTGCCGCAGCACAGATGAATACGCCGCCGGCGCGATGCCTCGTCATCGAGGACAGCGTGCCCGGCGTGACGGCCGCCCGCGCCGCCGGAATGACCGTGCTTGGCTTCCACGGCGGCAGTCACTGCCGGCCCGCCACATCCGTTGCGCTGCGCGCCGCAGGCGCAAATGCGACGTTCAACGATATGCGGGCTTTGCCGGATCTCATCGCGCAAAGCCTCAATCGCGATGAAATAACAGCCATTTAGACCGTTTTTGAGCGTCCCGGAGGCGGCCCGGTCGCTGGATTTCGGCGCTCTTTATCTATATTTGAAGCGCAGCGCGTGTTCCGCAGAAGTGGATACCGGTTCTGCGACCAGAATACGCGCCACATGACATTTTGGAGCGGCCGAACCGGGGCCGCTGAACTGCAAGGTTTCGATGACTCCGCCGCGCAAGCTGCACATCAAGTCCTACGGCTGTCAGATGAACGTCTACGATGCGCAGCGCATGGTGGACACGCTGGCGCCCGAGGGGTTCGTCGAAACCGCCAGCGTCGACGACGCCGATCTCGTGATCCTCAACACCTGCCACATCCGCGAGAAGGCATCCGAGAAAGTCTATTCAGAACTCGGACGGCTGCGCACCGCCAAGGATGAAGCCGCGCGCAACGGCCGTGAGATGCGGATCGCTGTTGCCGGCTGCGTCGCGCAGGCCGAAGGCAGCGAGATCATCCGCCGCGCGCCGGTGGTCGATGTGGTGGTCGGACCGCAGAGCTATCATCACCTGCCGCAACTGCTGGCGAAAGCGAAGGCCGACGGCCGCGCCATCGAAACGGAATTTCCCGTCGAGGACAAGTTCGCGGCGTTGCCCGATCCGAAGCCGGCGATGATCCGCGCGCGCGGCATTTCCTCGTTCGTCACCGTGCAGGAAGGCTGCGACAAGTTCTGCACCTTCTGCGTGGTGCCCTATACGCGCGGCATGGAAGTATCGCGCCCGGTCGCGCGCATCGTCGATGACGTGCAGCGTCTTGCGGACAACGGCGTGCGCGAGATCACGCTGATCGGCCAGAACGTCAATGCGTTTCATGGCGCAGGTTCCGACGGCCAGCCGTGGTCGCTCGGCCGGCTGCTGCATCGCCTCGCCGCCATTCCCGGCATCGTCCGCCTGCGCTACTCGACCAGCCATCCGCGCGATGTCGACGATGCATTGATCGAGGCGCATCGCGATATTCCAGCCGTGATGCCCTTCGTGCATCTGCCGGTGCAATCCGGCTCCGACCGTATTCTGGAGGCGATGAACCGCAAGCACACCGCCGCGGATTATGTCCGCACCGTCGAGCGGTTCCGCAAGGTCCGCGAAGACATTGCATTTTCATCGGATTTTATCGTCGGTTTCCCGGGAGAAACCGAGAAAGACTTTTCGGCAACACTCGCGCTGGTCACACAAATCAGTTACGCTGGCGCTTATTCGTTCAAGTATTCGCCCCGGCCCGGAACGCCGGCCGCGGACATGCAGGAGACGGTCACGACAGCTCCGGTCAAGACAGCGGTGATGGACGAGCGATTGGCGCGGCTCCAGGAGTTGATCGACAGCCAGCAGGCCGCTTTCAATGCGGCGGCGATCGGCAAGACGGTCGATGTGCTGTTCGAACGCGCGGCGCGCAATCCCGGCCAAATCGTCGGACGCACGGCTTATCTGCAGCCCGCCCATGTCATGGCTTCTCCCGACATCATCGGCCAGGTGCTGCCCGTCGCCGTCGACAGCCTCGAGCGTTACAGCCTGATCGGCGCCCTCGCCGCGCCTTCTCACGTCTCGCCGCTTGCACCGTCAGCCGACACGTCCCCGACCGCCATGACCACCGGAGCCTGAACCCTTGCCAAAAAGCGCAGCGGATTCGCCGACCCTCGCCCCAGGCCGCAAGCACGACCGAGACGTTCAATCCCCGCACGAAGCCCAGATCGTCGTCGCCTTCGACGACAACGGCGCGGCGTCGGCTCTGGTCGGTCCCTATGGACAGAACCTCGCCCTGATCGAACGCCGACTCGGCGTGGTTGCCGACTCGCGCGGCAATCACATCACGGTGGCCGGATCGCGCGACGGCTGCGACGCCGCGCGGCGCGTGCTCGAAATGCTCTACGAACAGGCCACGCGCAGTCAGGACGTTGCGCAGGGCGATGTCGAAGGCGCGATCCGCGCCGTCATCGCGCAGGGGTCGCTGTTCGAGTTCGATCCGAAGGCGGCAAAATCGCAATTCGAGGAAATCAACCTGCGCAAGCGCCCGGTACGCGCCCGCACCGCCGCGCAGGATTCCTACATCCGCGCGCTGAAGCGCCACGAGCTTGTTTTCGGTATCGGTCCCGCCGGCACCGGCAAGACCTGGCTTGCGGTGGCGCAGGCCTGTCAGCTGTTCGAGCGCAAGGAAGTCGACCGCATCATCCTGTCACGTCCGGCGGTTGAGGCCGGCGAACGGCTGGGCTTTTTGCCGGGCGACATGCGCGAGAAGGTCGATCCTTACCTGCGGCCGATCTACGACGCGCTGTACGACCTGATGGATTCGCGCGTGGTCGAACGCGGACTGCAAAGCGGCGAAATCGAAATCGCGCCGCTGGCCTTCATGCGCGGCCGCACGCTCGCCAACGCGGCGATCATCCTCGACGAGGCGCAGAACACCACATCGATGCAGATGAAGATGTTCCTGACGCGATTGGGCGAGAACAGCCGCATGATTATCACCGGCGATCCGAGCCAGGTCGATCTGCCCAACGGCCAACCGTCCGGTCTGGCGGAAGCCGCCAAGCTGCTCGACGGCGTCGAGGGCATCGCGCAGGTGAAATTCACCGCGCAGGACGTGATCCGCCACGAGCTGGTGGCGCGGATCGTCGCTGCCTACGAAGGCACGCCGAAGCAGAACGGCGCCGGCAAGCCCTGATGTATTGCTATCGATGACACCAACCGAGCCGACCGACACCATCGAACACCCGTTCAGCGAACTAAGATCTTTCATCATGACGCCCGCCGACATTCCCGCGACCGAGATTCTAGTCACGGCTGACTGCTGGCACCGCGAGAGCGGCGCGGAGAGCGCGATCCATCGCGCCGTTGAGGCCGCCGCCGCGATGGTCGACGCCGACACCGCCGGTGCGGAACTTGCGATCATGCTGACCGACGACGCCGGCATCCGCACGCTGAACAAGAACTGGCGCGGCATCGACAAGCCGACCAACGTGCTGTCGTTCCCGGCGCTGCAGCCGGAAGGCGCCAAGGATGACGACGACGCGCCGCGGATGCTGGGCGACATCGCGATCGCCTATGAGACCACGCGCTCTGAGGCCGACACCGAACACAAGCCGTTCGATCATCACCTCAGCCATCTGGCGGTTCACGGCTTCCTGCATCTGGTCGGCTACGATCACGAGAACGACGACGACGCCGAGATCATGGAAGGTCTCGAACGCGATATTCTTGCGCAGCTCGGGATTCCCGATCCGTATGCGCACGACGATCAGGTGACTTAGGTGCCAGACTCCGACACGGACAAATCCGACGCGCCGCAATCCCACGGCAACCTTCCGGTGCCGGTGCACCACGGCGAGGTGCTGCGCCCGTCGTCCGAACTGTGGCTGATGCGCGCCCTGCGTTCGCTGTTCGGATGGAAGGCCGGATCGGCGCGCGCCGATCTGCAGGTGGTGCTCGACGCCACCGCGCCCGACGAGACCAGCTTCACCACCGTCGAGCGCACCATGCTGCGCAATATCCTGGGCCTGCACGAGCGGCGCATCGCCGACGTCATGGTGCCGCGCGGCGACATCGTCGCGGTCAAGCGGGACATATCTCTCGGCGAACTGATGAGCTTGTTCGAAAGCGCGGCCCATTCGCGCCTCGTGGTCTACAACGACACGCTCGACGACCCCGAAGGCTTCGTCCATATCCGCGATCTGCTTGCGTTCATCACCGCGAAGGCGAAGGTCCCGGACGAAATCAACGCCAAGCGCAAGAAGCCATTCCCCGCCGGGCTCGATCTGCGCGCGGTGGACCTGCGCATGAAGCTCTCCGACGCCGACATCATGCGCAAGCTGATCTATGTTCCCCCGTCGATGCCCGCGATCGATCTTCTGGCGCAGATGCAGGCGACCCGCATTCACCTCGCGCTGGTGGTGGACGAATACGGCGGCACCGACGGCCTGGTGTCAATCGAGGACATCGTCGAACAGGTGGTCGGCGAAATCGACGACGAGCATGACAGCGACGAAACGCCTTCCGTGGTCAGACAATCCGACGGGTCCTTCATCGCCGACGCGCGCGCAAGTATCGAGGACGTGACGTCGGTGGTGGGCGAGGCCTTCGACACCGGCGAAGCCGGCGAGGATGTCGATACGCTCGGCGGCTATCTGGTCACGCAGGTCGGCCGCCTGCCGGTGCGCGGCGAGATCATTTCCGGGCCTGGCGATTTCGAGATCGAAGTGCTCGACGCCGATCCGCGCCGCGTCAAGCGCGTGCGCATCGGCACGCACAAGGACCGCTCCAACCTGCGCCATCGCGAGACGCGGCGGCGCGAGGCTGCGAACGATGCCGGACAAGCCCCGGTGACCGATCCGGGCAACCCGGCTTCGTCCAACGACGGCGCTGCCAGAGGATGAGGACGACACTTCGTGCCATCGCCTCCGGCATCATCCTGTCATGGGGATGGAAACGCACGTTGCTGGCGCTGATCGCGGGAGCGCTCTCGGCGCTGGCGATGGCGCCGTTCAACGCGTGGCCGATCCTGTTTCTGACAATCCCGGTCATGGTCTGGCTGATCGACGGCGCGGGCGCAGGACGTCTCGGCGGCATTCCCGCCGCCGCACTGAGCGGCTGGTGGTTCGGCTTCGGCTATTTCGTCGCGGGGCTTTACTGGGTGGGCTACGCATTCCTGGTCGATGCGGACACATTCGCCTGGCTGCTGCCGTTTGCGGTGATGGGGCTGCCCGCGCTGCTCGCGCTGTTCATGGCGTTCGGCTTTGCGCTGGCGCGCCTGATCTGGACGGCGGATGCGTTCCGGATTCTCAGTCTCGCGAGCGCGCTCACGGTCAGCGAATGGCTGCGCGGACATATCCTGACCGGCTTTCCGTGGAACACGCTCGGCTATGCGCTGACCGAACCGCTGGCGCTCGCGCAGACCGCTTCGCTGGTCGGCCTGTGGGGCCTGACATTTATCGCCGTTTGTGTCTTCGCGAGTCCCGCCACATTGATCGACGACCGCCAGATCACGCGCCGTCCGTGGCTTGCGATTACGCTCTCTCTTTGCGTTCTCGCCGCGATGGGCGTCTATGGCGCAGCCCGTCTGGCGAGCGAGCCGACGCAGTTCGTCGACAAGGTCAAGCTGCGGCTGATGCAGCCGAACCTGCAGCAGGACGTGAAATTCAATTACGCCGCGCGGCGGATGGTGATGGAGAAATACCTGTCGCTATCCGATCGCGCGACCGGCCCGCAATCGAGCGGCGTGCGCGACGCGACGATTCTGATCTGGCCGGAATCCGCGTTTCCGTTTTTCCTCGCGCGCGAAGCCGACGCCATGGCGCAGATCGCGGGCCTTCTTCCGCAGGGAACGGTGCTGATTACCGGCGCTGTCCGGCCGCCAGATCAGCCCGCCGGGACCCAAGTGACGCGCGCCTATAATTCGATCTACGTCATCGATCACGACGGCACGATCCTGTCGATCTATGACAAGCTGCATCTGGTGCCCTTCGGCGAGTATCTACCGTTTCAATCCGCGATGGAAAAACTCGGCTTCGTGCAGATCACAAAGATGCGCGGCGGATTTATTCCCGGCGACCGGCGGCGGACGATGGCGCTGCCGAATGCGCCGCGCGTGCTGCCGCTGATCTGCTACGAGGCGATTTTTCCCGGCGACATTGTGCCGCGCGACGATCGTCCCGGCTGGATCATCAATCTGACCAACGATGGCTGGTTCGGCATTTCAACCGGTCCCTACCAGCACTTGCAGCAGGCACGGGTCAGAGCGATCGAAGAAGGCTTGCCGGTTGTACGCGCTGCGAACACCGGCATCTCGGCTGTGATCGATCCGCTCGGGCGGATCGTCGCACGGCTCGATCTCGGCAGCGAAGGCGTACTCGACTCCGCATTGCCGAAACCCCTGCAAAATACGACTTTCTCGCGCGTGCAGGATGCACCGGCGGCGATCGCGGTGGCGATAGCGTTCATCTTCATGACCAGACGGCGCGCGAAACCAAAAGCTTTTTAGCGCGTAGCTGTTTTGAAGTGACTTGCACTATTGCACTATTATGCGATTCAGCGAACAATCTCATCCGGTATAATGCAAGTATCGAGAGGTGCCGCCCGAATGCCGCCACAAGGTTTAACGCAGATTATGCAGCATTCGCCGGGCAGGCATTTGACGATGTTATCGCCGGCAGCGTATTCCGAAGCCTTGATTTAATATCCGCGTTCGTACTGCATCCAATTTACAGGAATAGGCGGCTCCAGCAGATGACGACCAAAGCGCCCAATCCCGTCGACAAGTATGTGGGCAGCCGCGTGCGCATGCGGCGGATCATGCTCGGGATGAGCCAGGAAAAACTCGGCGAGTCGCTTGGCCTGACATTCCAGCAGGTGCAGAAATACGAGAAGGGAACCAACCGGATCGGTGCAAGCCGTCTCCAGCAGATTTCCGAAATCCTTCAGGTGCCGGTCTCATTCCTGTTCGAAGGCGGACCTGCAGGCCCCAATGCACTGGCGGGTTTCAGCGAGGCGCAATCGCCTGCTTACGTTTCGGATTTTCTCGCGACCTCCGAGGGGCTGGCGCTGACCCGGGCTTTCACGCGCATCACCGACGCCAAACTTCGCCGCAGCATCGTGGAGCTTGTCGAGCAGATGGCGTCGCGCGAATCCGACGCAAGCTAAATTCCCCGCGCGACGCACGATCGGCAAGGCCATCGCGACGCGGCTGCGACCGGCAAGAGTAAAGACCCATGCCAGACAATGACTCCGCGCCCTTGCGCAAAACGGCCGAGCACGGCCACGGATCATTTTTCGGACGACGCAAGGGCCACAAGCTTCGCAACCATCAGGCCGACCTGATCGACAACCTGCTGCCGCATCTTGCGCTCGATCTCGAATACGCCAACGCATCCGATCCGGGATCGCTGTTCGATTCACCCATCGATGAGTTGCGTCTCGAAATCGGTTTCGGCGGCGGCGAACATCTGATTGCCGAAGCGCTCGCATTTCCGAACACCGGCTTCATCGGCTGCGAGCCTTACGTCAACGGCATGGCGAAAATCCTTGCGCAGATCGAGGCGCACAACATCACGAACATCCGTCTGTTCGCGGGCGACGCCGCCGAGCTTCTGGCATGGGCGAAGCCGTCGAGTCTGGCGCGCATCGATCTGATCCATCCCGATCCGTGGCCGAAGCGGCGGCACTGGAAGCGCCGCTTCGTGCAGGACGCGACGATTTCCGAAATGTCGCGCATTCTCAAACCGGACGGCGAGTTCCGCTTCGTCTGCGACATCGACGATTATTGCGCGTGGACGCTGATGCACATGCAACGCGCGCGGGATTTCCTGTGGACCGCGGAACGCGCCGACGACTGGCGCCTGCCGTGGCCGCGCTACACCATGACGCGATACGGCAAGAAGGCCGCACGCGAAGGACGCAAGGCGGCGTACCTGATTTTCAGACGGCTGAATTCCTAGTCCGGCAGGTTCTTGTCGCGGGTGCGCCAGAAGGCCAGAACGCGCTGGGCCGTTGCAGGAGACAGCCGCTCGTAATTGAGGCGCGCATCTTCAATGTCCGGACCGCCGGGAACCCGCCCCGGTCCGAGCCGCAGCACCACCAGCGCGCGCACGGTGGACCATGCCAGCCCGATTGATTTTGCGAGCAGCAGAACGGGATCGTAGCGATCGCCCTGCACCAGTTGATGAACCACCGACAGCCGCATGCTGGTCAGCGCCGCGAACGCCGCAATCGTTTCCTCGTATTTGTGCTGCCTGGCGAAGTCGAGTAGCGCCGCTTCGTTAAGTCCGCCGGCATTGCGCAAAGCCATGACGGCGCGCTGTGCGGGTTCGAAATCGCGGGCCTGCGGCTGCGGCGTCTTCGGCGCGCCGGAAATCTCGTTGATCGCCTGATGGATCGCGGCCTTCTGCTTCGGCTTCGCAGCCTCAAGCAGACGGCGGCGGACGATGTCGACCGACTTCGACAGCAACTGCTTCAGCGAAGCCGCCGGAAGATCCTCGCGCTGGCCGACGGTGACCGCCAGCATGCCGTCGTCGGTGGCGCGGTTCACCAGCCCCGAATAGCCGTCATCGGAAAACTGCGCGCCGGCATTGGCCGCCACACTGCGCACCACGTTGCGGTCGCCGCGGCGGACGATCACATCGGTCACCGACGGCGAGAGCGTGGGTCGTCCGGAAATTGCCGCCAGATGTTCCTGGCCCTTGCCCTGTGCAATATCGACCAACGTCGGATCATCGAGCAGCGGCGACTTGCTCAAAATGGGACCTGCGATCTTGATTTCGTTTTCGCGCGCCAGTTGCTTCACCAGCGTCGGCGGCGCGTTGTCCATCGTCGCCAGCCGCTCCGCCAGATCGGCGCGGGTCTCGACCTCCGTCGCCGGCACCAGACCGACCAGAATATCGTCGAACAGCGCGACATGCTGGGTCTCGAAATTCGCCGCCCCTTGCAGGAACAGGTCCGAAATCCGCTCGATCGCTTCCGCCCGCCTCTCGGGGGTGCCGTGCTTGACGATGTCGTCAAGTTCCGGAATCAGGGAAAAGGCCGTTGCCATTCGTTTCTCAGATCATCGCTGGCCGCGGCGGTTTACCGGTGCGCCATGGCTCCTCCGGGGAGCCATGGAACCCTAGGCCTGCCGGGTGAATGAACGGTTAGCCGGAAAGCTCGCTTTGGACGGTAGCGGCCGAAAAGAGGCCTCCGGCCGCCAAAATGCCGATGGCCGGCACGGCATCGCTGCCGTTTCAACGAATTAGGCCGCTGCCTGTCCTGAAAAGCCGGCCGCGCAATCGGCGGCCGGGAGCGCGGAAGGCCTTGCCGCACAGGCCAAAAACGTCTATATCCGCGGCAACTGATAAATTCTCATACGCGCATGTAGGAGAGTGGGCCCCGCGGGACCCGCTCTTTTTTATTACCTCATGACACGCGCCGCATGTCGCGGCCGGACCGCCAACCGCAAGAGTGCTTTCGATCCTGGACATGACCGCTTCCAACGACGCCTTTGATGCCGAGCTGCTTGCCGAACCGCGCCTTGTGGTCGAGCCGGGCGTCGCCGCGCGCGTGGCGACCGTTGCGGCACCGGTGCTGGAAGGCATGGGCTACCGGCTGGTGCGGATCAAGGTGTCGGGCGAAGCCGGCTGCACGGTGCAGATCATGGCGGAGCGGCCCGACGGCACCATGCAGATCGAGGATTGCGAGGCGATCTCCAAGGCGCTTTCGCCGGTGATGGATATCGCCGATCCGATCCAGCGCGCCTATCGCCTCGAAATTTCATCTCCTGGCATCGACCGGCCGCTGGTCCGCCGTACCGATTTCGAACGTTACGCAGGACATCTGGTGAAAATCGAGATGGCCGTGCTGCATGAAGGCCGCAAACGGTTCCGCGGCAAGCTCGACGGCGTCGAAGGCAACGGCATCAGGATCATCCGCGACGACGTGCGCGCCGACCAGGACCCGCTTGTGATCCTGACGATGGAAGACATTGCGAGCGCCAACCTGGTTCTGACCGATGAGTTGATCGCGGAATCGATGCGCCGGGGCAAATCGGCCGCGCGCGAGATCAAGGAAGAACTCGGCCTCGCGCCGCCGCCGCCGGAGCACGCCAAGAAGGCGCGGGCCGAACTGCCGATTTCCAAGAGTTTCAAGCCCAAGCCGAAACCCAAGCCGAAACCCACCAATACCAAGGAACACCGCCTCGCCGCTGAAAAGAAAAAGCGCGCAGGCACATCGGACCACCACGAAGGAGAGTAAGTCATGGCCGCTGTCAGCGCCAATAAACTCGAACTGCTGCAGATCGCCGACGCCGTCGCGCGCGAAAAGTCGATCGACCGCGGAATCGTGATCGCGGCGATGGAAGACGCCATCGCGAAAGCCGCCCGCGCCCGCTACGGCAGCGAAACCGACGTGCATGCCGAGATTCATCCCAAGACCGGCCAGTTGCAGCTCACCCGCCACATGCTGGTGGTCGAGCTGGTCGAGAATTCCGCCAACCAGATTTCCCTGAAGGACGCGCAGCGCGCCAATCCCGGCGCGCAGATCGGCGACACCATCGCCGACACGCTGCCGCCGCTGGAATACGGCCGCATCGCCGCGCAGAGCGCCAAGCAGGTGATCGTGCAGAAGGTGCGCGAGGCCGAGCGCGACCGGCAGTATCAGGAATTCAAGGACCGCATCGGCGAGATCGTCAACGGCGTGGTCAAGCGCGTCGAATACGGCAGCGTCATTGTCGATCTGGGCCGCGGCGAAGCCATCGTGCGGCGCGATGAAATGCTGCCGCGCGAAGTATTCCGCAACGGCGACCGCGTGCGCTCGTATATCTTCGACGTCCGCCGCGAAACCCGCGGGCCGCAGATCTTTCTTTCCCGCACCCATCCGCAGTTCATGGCGAAGCTGTTCGCGCAGGAAGTTCCGGAAATCTACGACGGCATCGTCGAGATCAAGGCGGTGGCCCGCGATCCGGGTTCGCGCGCCAAGATCGGCGTAATTTCCCGCGATTCCTCGGTCGATCCGGTCGGCGCCTGCGTCGGCATGCGCGGCTCGCGCGTGCAGGCCGTGGTCAATGAGTTGCAGGGCGAGAAGATCGACATCATTCCGTGGTCGCCGGACATCGCCACCTTCGTGGTCAACGCGCTGGCCCCCGCCGAAGTCGCGAAAGTCGTCATCGACGAAGACCGCGAACGCATTGAAGTCGTGGTGCCCGATACCCAATTATCCCTTGCGATCGGCCGCCGCGGCCAGAACGTCCGTCTGGCCTCGCAGCTCACCGGCTGGGATATCGACATTCTGACCGAGCAGGAAGAATCGGAACGCCGTCAGGCCGACTTCGAGAACTCCACCCGCGTCTTCATGGAAGCCCTCAACGTCGATGAAGTCGTCGGCCAGTTGCTGGCGTCCGAGGGATTCGGTTCGGTCGAGGATCTGGCGCTGGTGGACCCGCGGGAACTCACCAGCATCGAGGGCTTCGATGAGGAAACCGCCAACGAGCTGCAGAGCCGTGCCCGGGAATATCTTGAACAGCTCGAGTCCGAACTCGAAGCAAAGCGAAAGGAACTGGGCGTGGAAGACGCTTTAACAACCGTGCCGGGCGTGACCTCGAAGATGCTGGTCAAGTTCGGCGAGAACGATATCAAGACCGTCGAGGATCTCGCGGGCTGCGCCACCGACGACCTCGTGGGTTGGGTGGAACGCAAGGACGGCGAGACAACCAAGCATCCGGGCATTCTCGATGCGAACGAGATCTCGCGCGAGGACGCCGAAGCCCTGATCATGCAGGCGCGCGTCACCGCCGGCTGGATCACCGAAGCCGATCTCGCCAAGAAATCCGAGGAAGCGCCCGCTTCCGAAGAAAATCCGGCTTGAACGAGAATGACGCGGTCTTCGGACAACATCATGCTCATCAAGAGTTAAAGGAAATGCCCCGCGCATGCTTGCCATTGCTGATCCAGCAGATCTCGACCACGGGCCCCGGACCAAGTCCGGGACCGAGCGGATGTGCGCGGTCACGCGGCAAGTCGCGGGGATCGACGATCTGATCCGCTTCGTCGTCTC
This sequence comes from Bradyrhizobium sp. G127, assembly GCF_021502575.1. NCBI lineage: Bacteria > Pseudomonadati > Pseudomonadota > Alphaproteobacteria > Hyphomicrobiales > Nitrobacteraceae > Bradyrhizobium > Bradyrhizobium sp. G127. Next base: position 344,515 of record NZ_JAKFGN010000001.1, on the reverse strand, counting down.
GCCCGCCGGCGAGCCGGTCCCGGATCTGAAGCGCAAGCTGCCCGGACGCGGATTGTGGGTCTCGCTGTCCCACGCCGCGGTTGCGGAAGCCGCCCGGCGCAATGTTTTCGCAAAGAGTTTCAAGCGCGACGTCCACGTGTCCAGGACACTGGCCGACGATGTCGAGCGGATGATGGTCCGGAGTGTGGCCGAGGCCCTCGCCATGGCCGCAAAGGCGGGCCAGGTGGTGTCGGGGTTCTCCAAGGTCGAAAGCGCGATCGAAGGGCGGCAGGCTGTCGCCCTGATTCACGCCACCGACGGCGCGCCGGACGGAATTCGCAAGCTGAATGCCAAACTGGCCGCCATCATGCGGGAAAACGCCGCGGAATCAGTGGATTTGCCCATTGTCAGCGTCCTGAGCAGCGATGAATTGGATTTGGCACTCGGGCGGGCAAATGTGGTACATGCTGCCCTGCTCGCGGGCTCGGCAGGCAAAACCTTCCTCGCGCGTTGCCAGACGCTCACCCGATTCCGGATGACCGGCGGCGGCAACAGCGGCGGGACGGACAAGACGATTTAGAGCATCGCCGGCACGGCCGGCATGCGAGCAACGAACGAGATTGGGACTGTTGAATGGCTGATACGAAAAATCCTGGCGACAAACCGCTGAGCGTCGGTACGAAAACTCTGTCGCTGAAACCGCGCACAGAGACCGGCGTGGTGCGCCAGAGTTTCAGTCACGGCCGCACCAAGCAGGTGGTGGTCGAGAAGAAGACCAAGCGACGCCTTGCCGGCGATCCCGCGCCTGCGGCTGAAGCGCCGGTTTCCGCGCCGGCCGCTCCTGTCGCGCCGGTGAAGGCTGCGCCGCGCCCCGAGCCCGCACGTCCGGCCTCGCGCACATCGGGCGTCGTGCTGCGCACGCTGACCGAAGACGAACAGAGCGCGCGCGCCAGCGCGCTTGCCGACGCGCGCGTGCGCGAGGAAGAAGAGCGCCGCGCCGCCGAAGCAGAAGCCGCCCGCCGCAACACCAAGGAATTCAAGGAACAGCAGGAGCGCGAAGCCGCCGAAGCCCGCAAGAAGGCCGAGGAAGAACGCCATCGCGCCGAGGAAGAAGCCAAGGCCCGCGCCGAGCGTGAAGCCAACAAGCGCACCGAAGCCGCCGCCAAGGCAGCCGCCTCTCCCGCGAAAGCGCCGAGCACCCCTGCCCGGCCTGCGGCCGTGGCGGCCGACGGCTCCGACGATGATGAAGCGCCGCGCATGGTTCGCCGCCCCGGTGGCGGCGTTGCGCGGCCTGTGGTCGCGGCCAAACCCACCGCCAAGCCTGCGCCCGCCAAGCAGCGCGGCCGCCTGACCCTCTCCACCGCGCTGAACGCCGACGAAGTGCGCGAGCGCTCGATCGCCTCGTTCCGCCGCCGCACCCAGCGCCTCAAGGGCCATGCGTCCAACGAGCCGAAGGAAAAGCTGATCCGCGAAGTCACGATTCCGGAAGCCATCACCATCCAGGAACTCGCCAACCGCATGACCGAACGCGCGGTGGACGTGATCCGCCTGCTGATGAAGCAGGGCGCGATGCACAAGATCACCGACGTGATCGATGCCGATACCGCGCAGCTGATCGCCGAGGAAATGGGCCACACCGTCAAGCGCGTTGCCGCGTCTGACGTGGAAGAAGGCCTGTTCGACGTCGCCGAGGATCATGCCTCGGATACCACGCCGCGTCCGCCGGTCGTCACCGTGATGGGCCACGTCGACCACGGCAAGACCTCGCTGCTCGACGCGCTGCGCCACGCCAACGTTGTCAGCGGCGAAGCCGGCGGCATCACCCAGCATATCGGCGCCTATCAGGTCACCTCGCCGGAGAGCGGCAAGAAGATCACCTTCATCGACACCCCCGGCCACGCCGCGTTCACCGCGATGCGCGCCCGCGGCGCCAAGGTCACCGACATCGTCATCCTCGTGGTGGCGGCCGACGACGGCGTCATGCCGCAGACCATCGAAGCCATCAACCACGCCAAGGCGGCGGGCGTTCCGATGATCGTGGCGATCAACAAGATCGACAAGCCGGACGCCAAGCCGGAGCGCGTGCGCACCGAACTGCTGCAGCATGAAGTGCAGGTCGAATCCTTCGGCGGCGAAGTGGTCGACGTGGAAGTGTCCGCGAAGAACAAGACCAACCTCGACAAGCTCCTGGAAATGATTGCGCTGCAGGCCGATCTACTCGACCTGAAGACCAATCCGGACCGTCCGGCCGAAGGCACCGTGATCGAAGCCAAGCTCGATCGCGGCCGCGGTCCGGTGGCCACCGTGCTGGTTCAGCGCGGCACGCTCAGGGTCGGCGACATCATCGTGGCCGGCGCCGAAATGGGCCGTGTCCGCGCGCTGATCAACGATCAGGGCGAAACCGTGCAGGAAGCCGGCCCTTCGGTGCCGGTCGAAGTGCTCGGCTTCAACGGCCCGCCGGAAGCCGGCGATCGCCTTGCCGTGGTCGAGAACGAAGCCCGCGCCCGTCAGGTCACGGATTATCGCGCCCATCAGAAGCGCGAGAAGACCGCAGCCTCCTCCGGCATGCGCGGTTCGCTCGAGCAGATGATGAGCCAGCTCAAGACCACGGGCCGCAAGGACTTCCCGCTGGTCATCAAGGCCGACGTGCAGGGTTCGCTCGAAGCCATTCTGGGATCGCTGGAGAAGCTCGGCACCGACGAAGTCGCCGCGCGCATCCTTCATGCGGGCGTCGGCGGCATCTCGGAATCCGACGTTACGCTGGCGGAAGGTTTCAACGCCGCCATCATCGGCTTCAGCGTGCGCGCCAACAAGGAAGCGGCCGCGCTCGCCAAGCGCAACGGCATCGAGATCCGCTACTACAACATCATCTACGATCTCGTGGATGACGTGAAGAAGGCGATGTCCGGCCTGCTCGCGCCGACCCTGCGCGAAACCATGCTCGGCAACGCCCAGATCCTCGAAGTGTTCAACATTTCGAAGGTCGGCAAGATCGCGGGCTGCCGCGTCACCGACGGAAGCGTGGAACGCGGCGCGAATGTGCGCCTGATCCGCGACAACGTGGTCGTGCACGAAGGCAAACTCTCGACGCTGAAGCGCTTCAAGGACGAAGTGAAGGAAGTGCAGTCCGGTCAGGAATGCGGCATGGCATTCGAGAACTATCAGGACATGCGCGTCGGCGACGTTATCGAGTGTTATCGCGTGGAGACCATTCAGCGCTCCTTGTAAGTCCAAGTCTTACAGGCGCGCTGAATAATACGGGACGTCATGCCCGCGCTTGTCGCGGGCATCCACGTCTTCTCTAAGTTTCACAGCAAGGACGTGGATGGCCGGGACAAGCCCGGCCATGACGAATTAATTTTCGGCAAGGACCATCATGGCAACTCGCAAGAAGGACAGCGACCCGCGCGGCGGTACGACCGGCGCCTCGCAGCGCCAGTTGCGCGTCGGCGAAATCATCCGCCACGCCATCGCGGATATTCTCACGCAGGGCGGCGTGCACGATCCCGCGCTCGAAGGCCACATCATCACGGTGCCGGAAGTGCGGATGTCGCCCGACCTGAAACTCGCGACCATCTACGTGATGCCGCTCGGCGGACGCGGCATCGACGACGTGATCGCGGCGCTCGAGCGCAACAAGAAGTTCCTCCGCGGCGAAGTCGCGCATCGCGTTAACTTAAAATTTGCGCCTGATCTTCGCTTCCGCGTTGACGAACGATTCGACGAAGCAGAACGGATCGAGAAATTACTGAGAACACCCGCGGTTCAAAAAGACCTCAAGACAGATTCGGACCAAGACTGATGAATGTGACCACTCCAGACAGCGTGATCGAACCGCAAATCGCCGATTCGAATGCGCCTGCCGAAAATAAATTTTCCGATGTTTCTGCAACGGGCGGCGCGCGGCCGAACGATCCGCGCCAGCAGCAGGGCGGCAAGCCACCGCGCCAGGGCGGCCAGCAGAAACGCGACCGCCGTGACGTTCACGGCTGGGTGTGCCTCGACAAGCCGGTCGGCATGACCTCGACCCACGCGGTCGCCGTGCTCAAGCGTCTGTTCAATGCCAAGCGCGCGGGCCATGCCGGCACTCTCGATCCGCTGGCCTCCGGCGGATTGCCCATCGCGCTCGGCGAAGCCACCAAGACGGTTCCCTTCGTGATGGATGGCCGCAAGCGCTATCGCTTCACGGTGTGCTGGGGCGAAGAACGCGACACCGACGACACCGAGGGCCGCGTCACCCAGTCCAGCCCCAATCGGCCGACGCCCGAGGCAATCCGGGCGCTGCTGCCGCAGTTCACGGGAACCATCGAACAGACCCCGCCGCAATATTCCGCCATCAAGATCCAGGGCGAGCGGGCCTATGACCTCGCCCGCGATGGCGAAGTCGTAGCGCTGGCCCCCCGCCCGGTCGAGATTCACGAATTAACCCTTGTGGAACAACTGGATAACGACCGTTCGGTGTTTGAGGCCGAGTGCGGCAAGGGCACCTATGTCCGGGCCCTGGCCCGCGATATGGGCCGGATTCTGGGGTGTTTTGGCCATATCTGCGCGCTCCGGCGCACGCTGTGCGGCCCTTTCACTGAAGAAGACATGATTCCGCTGGCAGATCTGGAGGCTTTGTGCGATAGAGCCGCGTCTGGCGAGGGCAGCCTCGCCGACGCGCTTTTGCCCGTTGAGACCGCGCTGGACGACATCCCGGCACTGGCCGTCACACGGGCTGATGCCGCAAGGCTCCACAGGGGCCAGGCGGTTTTGTTGCGCGGACGGGATGCGCCAATTTCAAACGGCACAGTCTATGTCACCGTCGGAGGAAGGCTTCTGGCCCTCGCCGAACTTGGCAATGGCGAACTCATCCCCAAGCGCGTGTTCAACCTGAACGGACTGACTGCCAGTCCGGTTCGCAAAGAAGGTGTTTGACGATGTCGATTGCCGCAGAACGCAAAGCGGAAGTCATCAAGAAGAATGCAACCAAGACCGGCGACACCGGTTCGCCTGAGGTTCAGGTCGCGATCCTGTCGGAACGCATCGCCAACCTCACCGAGCACTTCAAGACCCATGGCAAGGACAACCATTCCCGCCGCGGCCTGTTGAAGCTGGTGTCCACGCGCCGTTCGCTTCTCGACTATGTGAAGCGGAAGGACGAGGCGCGCTACAAGTCGCTTCTCGAGAAGCACAACATCCGTCGCTGACGGAAGCACGCGCGCATCACTGCGCGCGTTTTTGCATGATCCGGACAGATCATGCGTCGACCAACGCGCGGACAAATCGAAAAGTCCACGCGGCGTGTCCAGCAGCAATCCGGCGGCTGGGCGAAGACGGGCAACGGCCCGTCGCACGGGCCGATATTTTCGAAATCGCCCGTACCATCGGAAGGATGGACGCCATTCGAAATTCAAGAACCATGGCAGGATCGCCGGACGCTGACGCGATATGTTCGCGCGATCAGCGTCCCGCAATCTTGCGCATGGTTTTTGTATTTCAGGCGTCCGTTCTTTCGTAAACCCATGAAAGAACGATCCAATGTTTAAATCTCATTCAGTCGAAATCGACTGGGGCGGGCGTCCGCTCAAGCTGGAGACCGGCAAGATCGCCCGTCAGGCCGACGGCGCTGTCGTCGCGACCTATGGCGAGACCATCGTGCTCGCCACCGTCGTCGCCGCCAAGTCGCCGCGTGAAGGCGTCGACTTCCTGCCGCTCACCGTCGACTATCAGGAAAAGACCTACGCAGCCGGCCGCATTCCCGGCGGCTACTTCAAACGCGAAGGCCGTCCGACCGAAAAGGAAACGCTGGTTTCCCGCCTGATCGACCGCCCGATCCGTCCGCTGTTCGCCGACGGCTGGCGCAACGAAACCCAGGTCATCGTCACCGTGCTGTCCCATGACATGGAAAACGATCCGGACATTCTGGCGCTGGTCGCATCGTCCGCCGCGCTGACGATCTCCGGCGTGCCGTTCATGGGCCCGATCGGCGCCGCGCGCGTCGGTTTCATCAACGACGAGTACGTCCTCAATCCGACCCTCGACGAGATGGCCGACACCAATCTCGATCTCGTCGTCGCCGGCACCGCAACCGCCGTGCTGATGGTGGAATCGGAAGCCAAGGAACTGAACGAAGACATCATGCTCGGCGCCGTGATGTTCGGCCACAAGCACTTCCAGCCGGTGATCAAGGCGATCATCGAACTGGCTGAAAAGGCCGCCAAGGAGCCGCGCGAGCTCGTCACCACCGTCAACGCAGACCTTGAGAAGGAAATTCTCGGCATCGTCGAGCAGGACCTGCGCAAGGCCTACGGCATCGCCGTCAAGCAGGACCGCTACGCCGCGGTCGGCGCGGTCAAGCAGAAGCTGCTTGAGCATTTCTTCAAGGACGGCGTCGAAGAACGTTACGAGAAGCTGCGCGTCCTCGACGTGTTCAAGGAAGTCGAAGCCAAGATCGTGCGCTGGAACATTCTCGACACCGGCCGGCGCATCGACGGCCGCGACCTGAGCACTGTCCGCCCGATCGTCGCCGAAGTCGGCGTGCTGCCGCGCGCCCACGGTTCGGCGCTGTTCACCCGCGGTGAAACCCAGGCGCTGGTGGTCACCACCCTCGGCACCGGCGAAGACGAGCAGTACATCGACTCGCTGTCGGGAACCTACAAGGAGCGCTTCCTGCTCCATTACAACTTCCCTCCCTACTCGGTCGGCGAGACCGGCCGCCTCGGCGGCACCAAGCGTCGCGAAATCGGCCACGGCAAGCTCGCCTGGCGCGCGCTGCATCCGGTGCTCCCGGCGCCGCACGAATTCCCGTACACGCTGCGCGTCGTCTCGGAGATCACCGAGTCGAACGGCTCATCGTCGATGGCGTCGGTTTGCGGCGCTTCGCTGGCGCTGATGGATGCGGGCGTTCCGCTGAAGCGGCCGACCGCGGGCATCGCGATGGGCCTCATCCTGGAGGGCGAACGTTTCGCGGTTCTGTCCGACATTCTCGGCGACGAGGATCATCTCGGCGACATGGACTTCAAGGTGGCCGGCACTGAGACCGGCATCACGTCGTTGCAGATGGACATCAAGATCGCCGGCATCACCGAAGGGATCATGAAGCAGGCCCTCGCCCAGGCGAAGGACGGACGCATCCATATCCTCGGCGAAATGGCGAAGGCGCTCACCAACGCCCGCGCCGAGCTCGGCGAACATGCGCCGCGCATCGAGGTGCTGCAGATCCCGACCGACAAGATCCGCGACGTGATCGGCACCGGCGGCAAGGTAATCCGCGAAATCGTGGAAAAGACCGGCGCCAAGATCAACATCGAGGACGACGGCACCGTGAAGGTGGCTTCCGCCAACGGCGAGTCGATCCGCGCCGCGATCAAGTGGATCAAGTCGATCACCTCCGATCCGGAAGTCGGCCAGATCTATGACGGCACTGTCGTGAAGGTGATGGAGTTCGGCGCGTTCGTGAACTTCTTCGGCCCGAAGGACGGCCTCGTTCACATCAGCCAGCTCGCGTCCAACCGCGTGCAGAAGAGCTCCGACGTCGTCAAGGAAGGCGACAAGGTCAAGGTCAAGCTGCTCGGTCTCGACGATCGCGGCAAGGTGCGCCTGTCGATGAAGGTCGTCGATCAGGAGACCGGCGAAGATCTGGAAGCCAAGCAGAAGGCCGAAGGCGTCTCCGCAGCGGAGTAAGCTTTCAAAATAATGTGTTACCTAAGGGGCGGCATTTTGCCGCCCCTTTTCGTTATGGGGGTATAACGCGAAACCGGATTGAGCCGGCGGCGTATCGTTCAAACGGCCAATCACGGCTGCGTCCCGATCGACCATCTCCAGGGAGAGATTTCATGTCCGCATTGTCTCGTCGCCATTTCATGACCGCAGCCGCAGGCCTCACCGCCGTCGCAGCCGCGCCGCGATCCGTCTTCGCCCAGGCGGCGCCAGCCCCCGCCGCAACAGCGCCCGCCGCCACCGGCCCCTTTGTCCTGCCGCCGCTGACTTACGCGACCAACGCGTTCGAGCCGCACATCGATGCCAGGACCATGGAAATCCATCACGACAAGCATCACGCGGCCTATGTCGCGAACATGAACGCGGCCGCCAAAACCAACCCTCAACTGGGCACCACGCCGATCGAGAATATTCTTGGCAACATCAACGCCCTGGATGACGGCATTAAATTCACCGTGCGCAACAATCTCGGCGGTCACGCCAATCACACCATGTTCTGGGAGATCATGGGTCCGAACGGCGGCAAGCCGGAGGGCGAGGTTCTCGCTGCGATCACCAGCGATCTCGGCGGCATGGAGAAATTCCAGACCGATTTCAACGCCGCCGGCGGACGCCAGTTCGGCTCCGGCTGGGTGTTCGTCACGGTCTCGAAGGCAGGCAAGCTCGCCATCGAGACGCGCCCCAATCAGGATTCGCCGCTCATGGACGGCAAGCGTGTGCTGATGGGCAACGATGTGTGGGAGCACGCCTATTATCTGAACTACCAGAACCGGCGCGCCGACTATCTCAAGGCGTGGTGGAACACGGTGAACTGGGCGAAGATTTCCGAGCGCTATGCGGCGGCGAAGGCCGGCACGCTCGGCGTGTAAATCTCGAGACAAAAGATCATCGGCATGAAGGGCGGCATCCACGGCCGCCCTTTATTTTCGACAGCCGTCGATTCCTGCAACGGCGACAAAGCGTACCATCACGGAAAACTTTTCTCCACATCATCGAATCCGTATACGCTCACGAAAAAACGGGAGGACGTGGTTCGATGATGCAACTCTACTGGTGTCCGCGTTCCCGCTCGTTCTCAGCCTTGTGGCTCATGGAAGAAGTCGGACAACCTTATGAACGCGCGCTGATCGATATTACGACCGGCGCACAGAAGACGTCCGAATTTCTTGCGATCAATCCGATGGGCAAGGTGCCCGCGCTGAAAGACGGCGACGCCACCGTCGCCGAAGCCTCGGCAATCTGCGCCTATGTCGCGGAGCGTTATCCCGAAGCCAAGCTCGCGCCGCCCGTCGGCGATCCGCGCCGCGCGAAATATCTGCAATGGCTGTTCTTCTCGCCGGGCTGCATCGAGCCTGCGATGATCGAGATTTTCACAAAGATCAGCGTGCCGACCTCCACCGCCGCATGGGGCAGCGCGGCCCAGGTGTTCGACGTGCTGGATGCCGCGCTCGAAAAGGGACCGTTTCTGCTCGGCGACATGTTCACAGCCGCGGACATCATGATCGGCTCGGGACTGAATTTCGCGACGCGGCTGTTCAAGATGGTGCCCGCACGTCCGTCATTCGATCGCTATATCGACGCCTGCTCGGCGCGCCCCGCATTCCAGCGCGCGACCGAACTTGCGGCAGGATGACGATCAGCCATACCACGTCGTCATCCTGAGGTGCACGCACTTGCGCGCCTCGAAGGATGGCGGAATTCACAATCATCATCCTTCGAGGCCTGGCGTGAAGAACGCCTCGCCCTTCAGGATGACGACGAGCTACTCACTATCGGACGCCTTCAGCGCATCCGGATGCGGCATCGAGATGATGTTGTAGCCGGAGTCGACGAAGTGAATTTCCCCGGTGACGCCGCCGGACATATCCGACAACAGATAAAGCGCGGTGCCGCCCAGTTCATCGAGCGTGACGCCGCGTCCCAGCGGCGAGTGCTTCTGCTGGAAGGAGAACATGGCGCGCGAATCGCCAATGCCCGAACCCGCCAGCGTGCGCACCGGGCCTGCGGAAATCGCATTGACGCGAATGCCCTGGCGGCCGAAGTCCGCAGCGAGATAGCGCGTCGAGGCTTCCAGCGCCGCCTTGGCCACGCCCATCACGTTGTAGTTCGGCATCACGCGGGTCGAGCCGCCGAAGGTCAGCGTCACGATCGAGCCGCCGTTCGGCATCATCTCCGACGCGCGCTTGGCCACTTCAGTAAAGGAGAAAACAGAAATCACCATGGTCCGTGAGAAATTCGCGCGGGTGGTGTCGGCGTAGCGGCCCTTCAGCTCGTTCTTGTCGGAAAACCCGATGGCGTGGACCAGAAAATCGATCGAGCCCCACTTCTCCTTCATCGCAGCGAAAGTGGCATCGACGCTGGCAATGTCCTCGACATCGCAGGGCAGGACCAGCGCAGCGTTCAGCGACTCCGCCAGCGGCTTGACGCGCTTGCCGAGCGCATCGCCCTGATAGGTGAAGGCGAGTTCGGCGCCCTGCGCGTGCAGCGCTTTCGCGATGCCCCATGCGATCGAATGATCGTTGGCGACGCCCATGATGAGCCCGCGCTTGCCTTGCATCAGTCCATTCATCAATTTGACTCCGTCATGCCCGGCCTTGTCCCGGGCATCCACGTCTTCCGAACGTGGACAGGATTAAAGACGTGGATGCCCGGGACAAGCCCGGCCATGACAAAATTTACGTCGATCATCGTTGCAATGTGCCGATCTTCGACAGACCGCATTCTTCGACAGACTGCATTGAGACAACTACGCATCCATCCGCTTGAACACCAGCGTCGCGTTGGTGCCGCCGAAGCCGAAGGAGTTCGACAGCACCGTGCCGACCTTCACATTGTCGATGCGCTTGCGCACGATCGGCATGTCGGCGAACACCGGATCGAGCTCCTGAATGTTGGCGCTCTCGCAGATAAAGCCGTTGTTCATCATCAGCAGCGAATAGATCGCTTCCTGCACGCCGGTGGCGCCGAGCGAATGCCCGGTCAGCGACTTGGTCGCGGAAATCGGCGGGCACTTGTCGCCCGCGCCGAACACGGCGCGAATGGCGTTGATTTCCGGCGGATCGCCGGCCGGCGTCGAGGTGGCGTGCGGATTGATGTAGTCGATCGGCGTCTTCACCGTCTCGAGCGCCATACGCATGCAGCGCTCCGCGCCTTCGCCGGACGGCGCGACCATGTCGTAGCCATCGGATGTCGCGCCGTAGCCGACGATTTCGCCGTAGATCCGCGCGCCGCGCGCTTTGGCATGTTCGAGCTCTTCCAGCACGACCACGCCCGCGCCGCCGGCGATGACGAAGCCGTCGCGGTTGACGTCATAGGCGCGGGAAGCGGTGGTCGGTGTTGCGTTGTATTTCGAGGACATCGCGCCCATGGCGTCGAACAGCACGGACAGCGACCAGTCGAGTTCCTCGCATCCGCCGGCGAAGATGATGTCCTGCTTGCCGATCTGGATGGTCTCGTAGGCGTTGCCGATGCAGTGGTTCGACGTCGCGCAGGCCGACGAGATGGAGTAGTTCACGCCCTTGATCTTGAACCAGGTCGCGAGCGTGGCCGACGCCGTGGACGACATGGCCTTCGGCACCGCGAACGGTCCGACGCGTTTCGGACCCTTGGTGCGCGTGATGTCAGCGGCTTCGACAATGGTGCGCGCGCTTGGGCCGCCCGATCCCATGATGATGCCGGTGCGGATGTTGGAGACGTCCGACGGCTCAAGTCCGGAATCCTGGATGGCCTGCTCCATCGCCACGTGATTCCAGGCCGCGCCCTCGGCAAGAAAGCGCATGGCGCGGCGGTCGATCACTTCCGATGGATTGAGGCTTGGCGCGCCGTGAACCTGGGAACGGAATCCGAGCTTGGCGTAATCTTCCGCCCGCGAAATTCCCGGCTTGGCCTCGTAGAGACTCGCGAGCACTTCCTGAGTGTTGTTACCGATGGACGAGACAATGCCCATCCCCGTGATGACAACCCGCCTCATGATTTCTCGTCCTTGCTAATGTTGCGCTTGGAAGTCCGCGCTTTTGATTGCCCCAATGCCGGCCCTGATCGCCGGCAACTCCGAAGCCCGATTCCTCACGGGCTCAACAATCCTGCATCATGTTCCCGGCTGCAATGCGGCATCTTGCTGGAATAACCCGACCTTCAAATCCTTGGCGCGATAGATGATCTCGCCATCGGCGGAAAGCGTTCCGTCCGCCACGCCCAGCACCAGTTTCGAACGCATGACGCGCTTGATGTCGATGTTGTACACAACCTTGGTGACATTCGGCAGAACCTGCCCGGTAAACTTGAGTTCGCTCAAACCCAGCGCCCGGCCGCGGCCGAGGCCGCCGGTCCAGCCGAGATAAAAGCCGACCATCTGCCACAGCGCGTCGAGGCCGAGGCATCCCGGCATCACCGGATCGCCCTTGAAATGGCAGCCGAAAAACCAGAGGTCCGGTTTGACGTCCAGCTCCGCGCGAATCAGACCCTTGCCGCTTTCCCCGCCGGTCTCGTTGATCTCGGTGATCCGGTCGAACATCAGCATCGGCGGCAGCGGCAGCTGGGCATTGCCGGCTCCGAACAGCTCACCCCGGCCACAGGCCAGGAGTTCTTCATAGGAATAGCTGTTCCGGCGGTCTTTCATCTTGATCCCTTATTTTGACATGCCGGTCCTGCGGCGGCCCCGCGGTCGTCTAACATAGGCCTACGATGGGTCAAAGTGGCCCGTCGGGGTCCGATTCGGGGCCGTTTTTAACCAAAAGCCCCCGCCGCCAGTTGCGAAAAACTTGCATGTAAGTGCATCCTTTCCTATAGTGCCTTGCAACAGACCTTAATTGCGGGCGGATACGTGGCGCCCGGTAAGTATTGAGTGATCCGATGACCGACGTTGTGACCACCGTCACCAAACAGGACGAGCTCGATGGCCGCCACGGCCATGCGCCGGCTCTCACCGGTTGCCCATGGCATGACGTCAATGAAATGCTGCAGTCGGTCGGTCTGCGTCCGACCCGTCAGCGCATGGCGCTGGGCTGGCTGCTGTTCGGCAAGGGCGGCCGCCATCTGACCGCGGAAATGCTCTACGAAGAAGCGACCCACGCCAAGGTGCCGGTGTCGCTGGCGACCGTCTACAACACGCTCAATCAGCTCACCGAGGCAGGCCTGCTGCGTCAGGTCAGCGTCGACGGCACCAAGACCTATTTCGACACCAACACCAGCGCGCATCATCACTTCTACATGGAAGGCAATCACGAGCTGGTCGATATTCCGGACCCGAATCTCGTGCTGCAGAAGATGCCGGACGTGCCGGAAGGCTACGAGATCAGCCGCATCGACATGGTCGTGCGCCTGCGCAAGAAGCGCTGAAACGCGTTCAATCGTCATTGCCGGGCTTGACCCGGCAATCCATCATTCCCGGATAAATTTTTGATGTGATGGATGCGCGGATCAAGTCCGCGCATGACATCTCGTTATTTGGCAGCCTTCGTAGAACGTTGTTCAGTTCACCTTCTCGTCGGCATAGACGCCCCACAGGCGCTGCTGCTCGATCCAGCCGTCGAAACCGTTGCCGGTGACGCGGCACCAGCCGTCGTTGCAGCGCCTCACGGTGGCGACAACGCCGGCCTGAAGCTTCGCCGCAACGGCGCTGGACGAATCGGGATTGTCGTAGATCGGCGCAAGATCATCCTTCTTCTTCATGGTGACGACCGCGGTGCGCTTGCCCGACAGCAGCGAGTGATAGACCCAGCCTTCCGCGCCTTCGGAATCGCGCACGCGCCGCCAGTTCTCGAACTCCGCGGTGATTTCAACCGGCAACCCCGAGCGGGTATAAATCCAGGTCACGTCCTGATCCTTGGTCGGACCGGCACGGACGTTGACGTGGTCGGATTTCAGGCTGACGTAGCGCGGCACCGGCAGGCCGCTCGCCGCAACCACCATCTCTTTCGCGGCAAGACCCGGCGCACACGAAGCGATCCAGACCGTGCAGACCGCCGCAAGCGAAGAAAATTTCCTGACAAACCCCATAGCATCGTCCTTCGTGCGGTCCCCAACGCCGCTCCCGCCGCCGCCCGGATGCCGCGCTTTCGGAACCCCGAGACCCGCAAAGACCCTTTGGGTTCTCCGGGGGTTACCTTGGGGTTCTTGTCTTGGCGCGGCCTTCTGCTAGAGAGGGACCAGAGGCCAAGGACCTGAAAAGCTGCGAAAAGCTCACCGGACCGGCAGCGAATTCCTACCTTCGAACAGGCCGGTTAATGTGGACTGAACGGCCGGGCGAAAGCGCCGGAAACAATCAGAGGGGACCGTTGGGAGAATGATTCCGGGTAAGAAAAGGCCTCTGGTGGTGGTCACGCGAAAGCTGCCCGACAGCACCGAAACGCGCATGCGCGAGCTTTTCGATACCCGTCTCAATCTCGACGACACGCCGATGACGCAGGCCCAACTGGCCGAAGCCGTCCGCGCCGCCGATATTCTGGTTCCGACCGTCTCCGACGAAATCACCGCCGAGATTCTCAACCAGTCCGACCTGCGGCTGAAGCTGATCGCGAATTTCGGCAACGGCGTCGACAACATCGACGTGGCGGCGGCGATCGCACGCGGCATCACCGTCACCAACACGCCGAAGGTTCTGACCGAAGACACCGCCGACATGACCATGGCGCTGCTTCTGGCTGTGCCGCGCCGCCTGATCGAGGGCGCCTCCGTGCTGATGGAAGGCCGCGAATGGGCCGGCTGGTCGCCGACATGGATGCTCGGCCATCGCGTCGGCGGCAAACGGCTCGGCATCATCGGCATGGGCCGGATCGGTCAGGCGCTGGCGCGCCGCGCCCACGCTTTCGGCATGCAGATCCACTATCACAACCGCCGCCCGGTCGCGCCGCAGATCGAGGAAGAATTGCGCGCAACCTACTGGGACAGCCTCGACCAGATGCTGGCGCGCATGGACTTCATCTCGGTGAACTGTCCGCACACGCCGGCGACGTTCCATCTGCTCTCGGCGCGGCGGCTGAAACTGATCCGCAAGGATGCCTACATCATCAACACCGCGCGCGGCGAGATCATCGACGAAGCGACGCTGACCAAACTGATCGAGGACGGCGAGATCGCGGGCGCCGCGCTCGACGTGTTCGAGAACGAGCCTGCGGTCAATCCCAAACTGGTGCGGCTGGCGAAAGCCGGCAAGGTCGTGCTGCTGCCGCATATGGGCTCGGCCACCATCGAGGGCCGCGTCGAGATGGGCGAGAAGGTGATGATCAACATCCGCACCTTCCTTGATGGCCACCGTCCGCCGGACCGCGTGCTGCCGGGCGTGGCGTAACGCCTATCGCCTTCGTTTCTGCTTCGCCTTCCACTCCGCCACGAATGCAATGAAGGCGCTCAAGGCGGGCGGCGGCTGGCGGCGGCTCGGATAGTAAAGGAACGGCCCCGGGAACGGCGGCAGCCAGTCTTCGAGCACGCTGACGAGTTTGCCCGCCCTCACGTCGTCACGCACATAGCCTTCAAACGTCGCCCAGAATCCGGCGCCGTCATGCACAGCCTGCAGCATCAGCCGGAGATTGTTTCCGACCAGCACCGCCTGCGGCGACACCTTGACCATGCGCCCGTCTTTCTCGAACTCCCAGTCCGGCATCGCGCCGCTCGCGAACACGGTACGAAGGCATGAATGCGCGAGCAGGTCTTCCGGCTTTTTCGGACGGCCCCGCTGCGCGACGTAATCCGCTGACGCGACCACCGCGTAACGCTCCGGCGGGCCGAGCGAGAGCGCGATCATGTCCTGCGCCAGATGCTCGCCATAGCGCACGCCGGCTTCGAAGCCCGCCGCGACAATATCGACGAATGAGGTTTCGGCGATGATCTCGAGTTCGATCTGCGGATGTTTCTTCAGAAACGGCACGACCATCGGCTGAATCACGAGATCGATCGCAGGCAGCGGCGCATTGATGCGCAGCCGGCCGGACGGCACGCCGCGCAGGCCCCTGACCTGATCCAGCGCCTCGCCGACATCATGCATCGCAGGCGCGATACGTGCGAGCAACAGTTCGCCGGCCTCGGTGAGAGCGACGCTGCGCGTTGTGCGATTCATCAGCCGCACACCCAACCGCTCTTCCATGTCGCGCAGGCGCTGACTGAGGCTCGACACCGAGACGCGCTGCTCCACCGCCGCCCGCCGGAAATTCAGGGTGCGGGCGACGGCGACAAACGCCTCAAGGTCGCGCAGGTCAAAATCCTTCATTGTTCGATATAATGAACACGCTATTTAAGATTGTCTATCTTATCGTTTAATGCGGATTGCCTCATATCAGCCTCGTCATTGCGGCCGGAGAGACCGGCCCGCGTCACGAAGGAGAACCACCATGGATATTCGCAGACTGGGCGCCACCGGTCCCAAGGTTTCCGCCATCGGTCTCGGCTGCATGGGCATGTCGGATTTTTACGGCCCGGCCGACCGCGCCGAGAGCATCGCCACCATCCACGCCGCACTCGACGCCGGCATTACCCTGCTCGACACCGGCGATTTCTACGGCATGGGCCACAACGAACTGCTGATCCGCGAAGCGCTCGCCGGCCGCAGCCGCGACAATCTCCAGATCAGCGTCAAGTTCGGCGCGCTACGCGACCGCCGTTACGGCTTCAACGGCATCGATTGCCGTCCGGCGGCAATCAAGAACTTTGCCGCCTATTCGCTGGTGCGCCTCGGCGTCGATGCCATCGACATCTATCGTCCGGCGCGACTCGATCCCAATGTCCCGATTGAAGAAACCATCGGCGCGATGGCGGACCTCGTGAAGGCCGGCGACATCAAGCATATCGGTCTGTCGGAAGTCGGCTCCGAGACCATCCGCCGTGCCCATGCCGTGCATCCGATTGCCGATCTTCAGATCGAATATTCGCTGATCTCACGCGGCATCGAGAACGACATCCTCGCGACCTGCCGCGACCTGGGCATCGCGATCACCGCCTACGGCGTGCTGTCGCGCGGCCTCATCAGCGGTCACTGGTCGAAAGCAAGCGGCCCGCAGGATTTCCGCGTCCTGAGCCCGCGCTTCCAGGCCGGCAATGTCGATGCCAACCTGGCATTGCTCGAACCGCTGCGCGCTGTGGCCGCCGATCTCGGCGTCACGGTCGCGCAGATGGCAATCGCCTGGGTGGCGACGCAGGGACAGGACATCGTGCCGCTGGTCGGCGCGCGGCGGCGTGAGCGCCTCACCGAGGCGCTTGGCGCGCTAAATGTGAAACTGTCGCCTGCGCATCTTGCGACGCTGGACAAGGCCTTCCCCCTCGGCGTCGCAAAGGGTGAGCGCTACGCGCCCGAACAGATCGCGCATCTCGACAGCGAAAAGCGCGTCCACGCATAACATCAGCGATGCGCCGACAGATCCGTGATCGTCGGCGCATCTCCATTCAGCGGGTTTGATGGATCGCGCGCGTAACGCAACGTCTCGAACCGCATCGCGCGAGCATCGATCATCACCAGCCGCCCGACAAGGCTTTCGCCGAAGCCGACGATTTCTCTGATCGCTTCCAGCGCCATCATCGAACCGAGCACGCCGGCCAGCGCGCCGAGCACGCCCGCCTCCTCGCAGGTCGGCGTGGTGCCGGGCGGCGGCGCCTCCGGAAACAGGCAGCGATAGGTTGGATTCAACTCGCCTTTGTCATTTACGCCGTGCGCGCGGACCGTGGTCAGCGACGCGTCGAACACCCCGAGCGCACCCGCAATCAATGTTTTCTTCGCAAGATAGCACGCGTCCGACACCAGATAGCGCGTGGCGAAATTGTCCGAGCCGTCGACAATCACATCGTAGCCGCCGATAATATCCATCGCGTTCGTCGCGTTGAGCCGCACCGCATGGGTGCTCAACACGACATGCGGATTGAGCGCCAGAATCCGGTCGGCGGCGCTGTCGACCTTCAATCGCCCGACATCCGGCGTGGCGTGAATGATCTGGCGTTGCAGGTTGGACAGCGACACCTCGTCGTCATCGACCACGCCCAGCGTACCGATCCCAGCCGCCGCCAGATACATCAGGCCCGGCGCGCCAAGCCCGCCCGCGCCGATCACCAGCACCCGCGCCGCCTTCAGCGCCGCCTGACCGGGACCACCGACCTCGCGCAGCACAATATGGCGCGCGTACCGCTCCAGTTCCTCTGATGTCAGCATTCCGGTGTCGTCACCTTCGCGTCAGATATTTTGCCCCGGCTGTCGAACCAGCGCGTCATCACAGGGGACAAACCATCATTATACTGGAGCACGATCTTGTCCGAAAACCGGTATCCACTTTTCGGGATCATGCTCTATGCTCAGACGCGCTTCTTACCAGCTATGAGACCAATCATGAAACTGCCGCTCGCCAGTGCCGCGATGCTGGCGGCCCTGCTCGGGACCGCTGCTGCGCAGACGCCGCCCGCCCGGCAAGCGCCCCCGGCCGCCCCGGCGATCAAGCCGAAGCCCGTCGCCACGGTGCCGATCCGGCCCGCCACCCAGACCCCGGCCGACACGGCCAATGCCATGGCGCAGGCCGATCGGCTTGCGATCCAGTCGGATCTCGCCTGGGTCAGCCTCTATAACGGCACGATCACCGGCGAAGTCAGCGAGCGGATGGTCAACGCCATCAAGACATTCCAGAAGGATCACGGCGGCAAACAGACCGGCGTGCTGAACCCGCAGGAACGCGGCGTGCTGCGCGCCGAAGCGAAAAAGCTGCAGGACAATGTCGGCTGGAAAATCGTCAGCGACGCCACCAGCGGCGCGCGCGTCGGCCTGCCGACCAAGCTGGTGCCGCTGATCGTCAGCGACATTTCAGGCACCAAATGGTCGTCCGCCACCGGCAGCATCCAGATCGAATTTGCCCGCCGCAAGGAAGCCGGCGCCACGACAGCAACTGTCGCCGACAAGGAGAAGAAGCTCAACGCGCGCAAGATCGACTACAGCGTGGTGAAGCCGGATTTCTTCGTGCTGTCCGGATCGCAGGGCCTGAAGAAATTCTACGTGCGCGGCCAGACCCGCGACGACGAGGTCCGCATCCTCACCATCATGTACGATCAGGCCACCGAGGGCACGATGACTCCCGTCACCGTGGCGATGTCGAGCGCCTACAATCCGTTCCCCGGCAATGCCGTGGCGCAGAACCTGCCGCCGCCGCGCAAGAAGGTCGAATACTCCACCGGCATTATCGTCGGCGCCGACGGCACCATCGTCGCCGAGCGTCAGGCCACCGACGGCTGCGTGACCATCGCGGTGCCGGGCTATGGCAATGCGACCCGCATTGCCGATGACGAAGCACGCGAACTGGCGCTGCTTCGAATCTACGGTGCCGGCGGATTGAAGCCGCTGGCGCTATCCGGCAATGGCGCAGCAAAATCCAGTGTCAGCATCACCGGCATTTCCGATCCGCAA
Organism: Bradyrhizobium sp. G127; assembly: GCF_021502575.1. NCBI lineage: Bacteria > Pseudomonadati > Pseudomonadota > Alphaproteobacteria > Hyphomicrobiales > Nitrobacteraceae > Bradyrhizobium > Bradyrhizobium sp. G127. Next base: position 325,470 of record NZ_JAKFGN010000001.1, on the reverse strand, counting down.
AATCAGGGCGGCCGCAACGCCGTGACCACTCTCGCCGCCGTGGCCGCGCCCGCCGGCGCCGACATGACCCTGTCGCCGGAGCCTGCGGTCGGCTTCTCCGGCGCTGCGGCCATCGACAGCGATGGAAAATTCGCCGGCATCGCGCGGCTGAAGCCCGCCGTCGTTGCAGGACCGGCCGGCATCCCGCTGCCGTCGCAGGCGCTGCTGGTCCCGGCGGATTCGGTGCGCGAATTCTTGCGGGCGAAAGGCGTGACCGTTGCCTCAGGGCCAGTCGATGCGAAAGCCTCGGTGCTGCGGCTGGTGTGTGTACGGAAATAATCCGGCCGCTCGCAGCAAAACTGGCGTGGTTGCATCGCAATCACCCGCGCTCCCGGCCAGGAAAGGAGCGCGCACGGAATCGTCACCATCCCGCCTTATGCGCTGAACTCCGTCACCATTTTGACATTTCGTTTGTGTGGCAATTCAGCCCATGCGAATCCCGCAACCGGCCGCCCCCGGCTTGCACCGAACGCTGTTACTTCTGGCAACTCGGGCACCAGAACGTCGATCGCCCGTTCTGCGTGAATCGCGTCACCGTGCCGGAGCATTTCGGCGTCGTGCATGGCTGGCCCTCGCGATCATAGACCAGAAACGAGTGCTGGAAATAGCCGAGCTCGCCGTCGGTCTGGCGGTGATCGCGCAGCGACGAGCCGCCCGCCTTGATCGCTGCGTTCAATACGGTGTGAATCGCCGTCACCAGATGTTTCGCGCGATCCGTCGGCCCGCCCTTGCGATCGGCCAGCGTCGACGCCTGGCGCTTCGGCGACAGATGCGCGCGAAACAGCGCCTCGCAGACATAGATGTTGCCTAATCCCGCCACCACGCGCTGATCGAGCAATGCGGCCTTCAGCGAAGTCTTCTTTCCCGCGCAGGCATGCGCCAGCATCGCGGCGTCGAACGCGTTTCCCAAAGGCTCAGGGCCAAGCCCGCGCAGCAGCGGCTCCGCATCGAGGTCCTTGCGCGCAACAATCTTCATGTAGCCGAAGCGGCGCGGATCGTTGAACGAGATCACAGCACCCGACGCCATGTGAAACACCACATGATCATGGTTGCGATTCTCGCTGCGTGGATAGTGAAATTCGCCCGGCCGGCTCTCGCCTTCGGGCAGCACCACGCGGAACGACCCCGACATGCCGAGATGCATCAGGAGCACGTCGCCGCTGTCGAGATCCGCCATCAGGTATTTGGCGCGGCGGCCAAGGCCCGTCACCACATGGCCTTCCAGCCGCGCCACAAAATCCTTCTGAAACGGAAACCGCAGACCGTCACGGCGAGTCTCGAGCCGTGAAATGCACTGGCCCTCCATCACCGGCTGCAGACCGCGGCGGACCGTTTCGACCTCGGGTAATTCAGGCACCGGCTGCGCTCATGCGACGTTGTCATCCTCGCTGAAGGTGATGTGATTGGAGAACGGATCGTACACGGTCACCGTGGTCGCGCCCCACGGCTGCTTCTCGAGGCCGGGGCGCATGTAGTTGTAGCCCTTTGCCATGAGTTCGGCATGAAAACCGGCGACTCCGACGGTTTCGATGGTGATGTGTATGCCGGGCGAGCCGGAGCCATGGTGCTCGCTCAGGAACAGCTGAACGCCGCTACGCGAAATGCCCATGAACAGCGGCAAGTCAGGCTCGTGCCGATGCTCGAAATCGACCTTGAAACCGAGATAATCCAGATAAAACTCGCGCGCCTTGCGGATGTCGAACATCCGCAGAATCGGAATGACTTTGGTGAATTGAACAGACATAAAAGTCCCTTTCAATGTCGCGCATTAACCCTGATGCCCGGCATTTTCGGTGCATGCGCCCGCGACGCGGTATGTAGCGCGCTGTCGCGCGGCAGGCTATGGTCCCGCCGCAAAAAGCCGCCTGGATTGGATGAGTATGGAACGGCCTGACGGAACGACGCATTTCGGCTTCCGCGACGTGGAGCTCGGCGACAAGCAGACGCTGGTGAACGAGGTGTTTCACAGCGTGGCGAAGCGGTACGACCTGATGAACGACCTGATGTCCGGGGGCATGCACCGGCTCTGGAAAGAGGCGATGATCACCGCGCTGAATCCGCCGCGCGGCGACGCGCCGTTCGCACTGCTCGACGTGGCTGGTGGCACCGGCGATATTTCCTTCCGCGCGGCGAAAGCATCCGGCAGCGGATTTCATGCCACCGTCTGCGACATCAACGGCGAGATGCTCGCCGTCGGCCGCGAGCGCGCCGTGGCGCAGCGTCTCGATCATCAGGTGTCGTTCGTCGAAGGCAACGCCGAATCCCTCGCCTTCCCGGACAAGAGCTTCGACGCCTACACCATCGCATTCGGCATCCGCAACGTGCCGCGCATTCCCTTGGCCTTGAGCGAGGCCTATCGCGTGCTGAAACCCGGCTCGCGTTTTCTGTGCCTGGAATTCTCGTCCGTCGATGTGCCAGGCCTCGACAGGATCTACGACCTGTTCTCGTTCAACGTGATCCCGCAGCTGGGCAAGGCCGTGACCGGCGACGCCGAATCCTATCGCTATCTGGTGGAATCGATCCGGCAGTTTCCCAAGCCGAACGCCTTCGCCGACATGATCCGCGCCGCGGGCTTCTCGCGCGTCAAATACGACGTCATGTCCGGCGGCATCGTCGCGCTGCATTCAGGCTGGCGTTTGTGATCGCAGCTCTCACTCATACCGCAAGGCTGGCGCGCGCGGCTTACGTGTTCGCGCGCGAAGGCGTGTTCGGCTTTGCCGATCCGTCGTCACTGCCGCCGCAGGCGGTGCTGCCGATCAGGATCGCGCGGCTGATCGAACGGCGCGGCGCAGCTACCAGCGGACGGTTGTCCCGCGCGCTGACGCGGCTCGGTCCCACGTACGTCAAGCTCGGCCAGTTCCTTGCCACACGGCCGGATGTGGTCGGCGTCACCATGGCGCGCGACCTGGAGAATCTTCAGGACCGCCTGCCGCCGTTTCCCCAAGCTGAAGCCGAAGCCGTGATCGTCACCGCGTTCGACAAGCCTGTGGCGCAGGTGTTTGCAAGCTTCGGCGAATCCGTCGCCGCCGCCTCCATTGCCCAGGTGCATCGCGCCGAGGTCGAGAAGGACGCTGTGCGCACGCCGGTCGCGGTCAAGGTGCTGCGCCCCAATGTCGGCGGGCGCTTCCGCAAGGATCTCGGCGATTTCATGTTCGTCGCGCGCAAGATGGAAGCGGTCTCCGCTGAAGCGCGTCGCCTGCGTCCGGTCGAGATCGTCGATACGCTGGCTCGCTCGGTGGCGATGGAAATGGACCTGCGGCTGGAAGCAGCCGCGCTGTCCGAAATGGCGGAGAACACCCGCGACGATCACGACTTCCGCGTGCCGACGGTGGACTGGGACCGCACCAGCCATCATGTGCTGACGATGGAATGGATCGACGGCATCGCACTGAACGATCGCGCCAGGTTGGAGGCCGCGCAGATCGACCTGCCGGACCTCGGCCGCAAGGTGATCCAGAATTTCCTGCGTCACGCCCTGCGCGACGGCTTCTTCCACGCCGACATGCACCCCGGCAATCTGTTCGTCGATGAGGTTGGGCGTCTGGTCGCGGTCGACTTCGGCATCATGGGCCGGCTCGGCCTCAAGGAGCGGCGCTTCCTCGCGGAAATTCTGCTGGGCTTCATCACGCGCGATTACCGCCGCGTCGCCGAGGTGCATTTCGAGGCGGGCTATGTCCCCGCGCATCACTCGGTGGAGAATTTCGCGCAGGCCATCCGTGCCATCGGCGAGCCGATCCACAACCGCGCCGCCGACGAAATCTCGATGGCGAAACTGCTGTCGCTGCTGCTCGAAGTCACCGGCCTGTTCGACATGCGCACGCGGCCCGAACTGATCCTGCTGCAGAAGACCATGGTGGTGGTGGAAGGCGTGGCCCGCGGCTTCGACCCCAAACTCGATATCTGGACCACCGCCGATCCCGTGGTGCGCGAATGGATCGAGCGCAATCTCGGACCGCGAGGCAAGATCGAAGGCGCGGTGGCGGGCGCGGGCGAACTCGGCCGCGTGCTGTCCGGGCTGCCGGCGATTGCCGCGCGCTCGATCGCGGTGCTGAACCAGTTCGAGGACATGACCCGCAACGGGCTGGTGCTGGCGCCCGAAACGGTCGCCGCCATCGGCAAGGCCGAAGCCCAGCGCAATCGTTGGCAAACAGTGGCACTCTGGGCGATCGCGCTGACGTTGATGGCCATTCTCTGGATCATTCGCTAAACTGATAGCATTGCAGTCATGATTTGATTGCATTGCAATCATTTGCTATAAACTGCTCGTACGGGAGCATTTTATGGCCAGTCTGACCGTCCGGAAGCTCGACGAAGCCCTCAAAGCCAGCCTCCGGTTGCGCGCCGCCCAAAACGGCCGCTCAGTCGAGGACGAGGTGCGGGTGATCCTGCGCGGGGCCACGGAAGGACACGCGGACGTTACGGCGCCGAGGGCTCCCGAAGTGAAGTCAGCCCTCAGGCCGCAGCGCGCGCACACCGTGACAGACAAGCCCCGCGTCACGCTCATCATCGGCGGCGGCATCGCTGCCTACAAGGCGCTTGATCTGATCCGGAGGCTCAGGGATCGCGGCGTCCATGTCCGCTGCGTCATGACCCGCGCCGCGCAGCAGTTTGTCACACCGCTCACAGCTTCTGCACTGGCCGACGAGCGCTGCTACACGGACCTGTTCGATGCCCAGAGCGAGTTTGACGCCGGCCACATCCGCCTCGCCCGCGACACCGACCTGATTGTCGTGGCCCCCGCCACCGCCGACCTGATGGCAAAAATGGCGCAGGGCCATGCCGACGATCTCGCCACCGCGATCCTGCTGGCGACCAACCGACCGGTGCTGCTGGCACCCGCGATGAACCCCCTGATGTGGGCCAATGCCGCCACCAGGCGCAACGTCGCGCAGCTCGCGCGTGACGGCATCCATTTCATCGGCCCGAATTCCGGCGAGATGGCGGAGGCCAACGAGGCCGGGGTCGGCCGCATGTCCGAACCGCTGGAAATCGCCGCTGCTGCCGACGCCATGCTTCGCCCGCCGCAGCCGAAACCTCTGGCAGGCAAGAAAATCCTGATCACCGCAGGGCCGACCCACGAGCCGATCGACCCAGTGCGCTACATCGCCAACCGCTCATCCGGCAAACAGGGCTATGCCATTGCCGCATCCGCGGCGGATGCGGGCGCCGACGTCACGCTGGTCTCAGGCCCGGTCGATCTCGACGATCCTCCCGGCGTTCGCGTCATCCGTGTGGAATCCGCGCGCGACATGCTGGCGCAGGTCGAGGCTGCGCTGCCGGCGGACATCGCAATCTTTGCCGCCGCGGTAGCCGATTGGCGCGTCGCCAATGCCGGCGACCAGAAGATCAAGAAGACATCCGCTGGCATGCCGCCCCTGCAACTGGTGGAGAATCCCGACATTCTCGCCACTGTGTCGAAACTCAAGCAAAACCGGCCGCAACTTGTGATCGGGTTTGCAGCGGAGACCCAGAACCTGATCGAGAACGCCACCGCGAAGCTGAAACGCAAGGGCTGCGACTGGATCGTCGCCAACGATGTGTCGCCGGCAACCGGCGTCATGGGCGGCGACCGCAACACGGTCCACGTTCTTACGCTGGATAAAGCCGACGTCGCTGTTGATGTCGCTATTGATTCCTGGCCGGTGATGACCAAAGAGGAGGTCGCCGACGCCCTCGTGGCGAAGATCGTGACGACCGCAGGACAACAGCCCGCATGACATTGAGCATCACCGTCGAGATTCAGCGCCTGCCGCACGCCGAAGGCCTCACGCTGCCGGCCTATCAGAGCGCCCATGCTGCCGGTCTCGACCTGCTTGCTGCGGTTCCACAGGACAGGCCGCTGACGATGGCGCGCGGGCAACGCGCGCTGGTGCCGACCGGGCTGATGATCGCGGTGCCGCCGGGCCACGAGGCGCAGGTCCGGCCGCGCTCTGGCCTCGCGCTCAAGCACGGCGTGACCGTTCTCAACGCGCCGGGCACGGTGGACGCCGACTATCGCGGCGAAGTTTCAGTGCTTTTGATCAATCACGGCGACGAGCCGTTCACGATCCGGCGCGGCGAACGCATCGCCCAGCTTGTCATCGCTGCGGTGACGCAGGCAAATCTGGTGGAGGTATCGGCGCTGTCGTCTACGGATCGCGGCAGCGGCGGGTTTGGTTCCACCGGAAGGTAGATAGATTCCATTCAGGGTCGAATCGCACCGCACAACCGCTGACGCGGGCATTATTTCGCAGTGCGATTCACGTTCACGGTCTGGACTCTTACCCGGCGACTCCTCTTGAGGATATTGTCGTTCGATTCGTGTGAGCGGCGGTTGGGATAGATCATGTTAGGCGTGATCGAGGGGATGCGGCGGACCTTGCTGTCGTGCACTTCGATTGTGCGCGGAGGCGCGATCGGCCTTGGGGCGGCCGCATTGTTCGGCGGCGCGCCGGCTTTCGCACGCGATGGTATCCTCGACAGCGCGTTATCCCTCGTGTCGGGTTTTGACCGGCAGGAAATTGCAGCACTCAGCCTCGCCGCGGCGGTCCTCGGGTTCTCGGTGGTTGCCGCCATCCTTCTGATGCGGACGCGCCTGCGCGCGGCGCGCATCGAGTCCCGGCTGCTGTCTGACAACCAAGCGCTCCAGCTCGAAGCCGACCGCTTCCGCGCGCTACTGTTCGCCGAGCCGCAGGTTCTGATTTCATGGGCAGCGGGCGAAGACCGCCCCGATATCTCTGGCGACGTCTCGCTGCTGATGCCGAATGGCTCCGACCAGTACAGCCCGCAGCGTGTGCTCGCCTTTGGAAGCTGGCTGCTGCCCGAGCAAGCGCTCGCCATGGACCACGCCGTCGACAAGCTGCGGGAGGCAGGCGAAGGGTTCGTGCTCAATCTCTCCACTGCGGCGGGGCGCTCCATCGAGGCGATGGGCCGCGCCATCGGCGGACAAGCGATCGTCCGGATTCGTGAACTCTCCGGGGTCCGGATGGAGCTGGCCGAGCTCGGCATCCGCCACAATCGTCTGCTGGAAGAAACCAGAGCGCTCAGCGCGTTTGCCGCCGCCGTGCCGCTTCCGGTATGGGCGCGGCGCAGCAACGGCACGCTGAGTTTCGCCAACGCGGCTTATGCGCGGGCCGCCGATGCAGGTTCGGCGGCGGACGCCATCGAGCGCAATCTCGAATTGCTCGACCATGACGATCGCGGCCACATGACGCAAGCGCTGGCCGGCGGGAATGTCTTTCAGGCCCGCGTTCCCGTGGTCACCGGTGGCCAGCGGCACATCTTCGACATTCACGCGATCAACGTGGCAGGCGGCAGCGCCGGGATTGCCGTCGACGTGACCGAGGCCACCAACCTGCGCGCCGCGCTGGAGCGGATGGCGGAAGCACACCGCCGCATGCTCGACCAGCTTTCGTCCGGCGTGGCCGTGTTCGACGCGTCGCGGCGGCTGACCTTTTACAACGATTCCTATCGCCGGCTCTGGGATTTCGACCGCGCCTTTCTCGACGACAATCCCGACGATTCCAGCGTACTCGACAAGCTCCGCGTCGCGCGCAAGATTCCCGAGCAGCCCGATTTCCGCGCCTGGAAGAACAAGCTGTTCGAAGCGTATCGCGCCATCGAGCCGGCCAAGGACACCTGGTATCTGCCGGACGGCCGCGCGCTCAGCGTCGTCACCACACCCAATCCGGAAGGCGGGGTCACCTATCTGTTCGACGACGTCACCGAAGGCCTGAAGCTGGCGCGGCAGAATGACGGCCTGATCCGGGTGCAGCGCGAGACGCTGGATAATCTGGCGGAAGCCGTTGCCGTGTTCGGCAGCAACGGCCGCGCACAACTGTTCAACCCGCCATTTGCCCGGATGTGGAAACTGTCGCCCGAGGTGCTGGCGCAGCAGCCGCATATCGAAACCATCGAACAGTTGTGCCGGCCGCTGTTCGACGACAACGCGACATGGCAGACGCTGCGCGCCGCCATCACCGGCATCGACGACCGCATCTCCGTTCCGCTCAAGCTCGAACGCAAGGACGGCAGCGTGCTGGATTGCACCACCATCCCGCTGCCCGACGGCGCGACCATGCTGACCTTCCAGGACGTCACCGACACCGTAAATGTCGAACGCGCGCTGCGCGAGCGCAACGAGGCGCTGGAAACCGCCGATCAGATGAAGATCGATTTCGTCCATCACATGTCGTACGAGTTGCGCGCGCCGCTGACATCGATCATCGGCTTTGCGCACTTCCTCAGCGATCCCTCGACCGGACCGATGACATCGAAGCAAAGCGAGTATCTGGGCTACATCACGACGTCGACCGATGCGCTGCTCGCCATCAGCAACAACATCCTCGATCTCGCCACCATCGATGCCGGTGCCATGAAGCTCAATCTCGGGCCGGTGAATCTGCGCAAGACCGTGGAAGAAGCAACCGCCGGCATCAAGGATCGCCTTGCCCAGGAAAACATCCGGCTCGACGTCGAGATCGATCCCGCGATCGGCGATTTCATCGCCGACGAGCGCCGCATCGTTCAGGTGCTCTACAATCTGCTTGCCAACGCGGTCGGTTTCTCGCCGCCGAACAGCACAGTGATGCTGCGCGCACGGCGCAACGCCGGCAATGTGGTGTTTTCCGTGTCCGACAGCGGCCCCGGCATTCCCGAAGAGGTCAAGGACAAGGTGTTCGACTGGTTCGAGAGCCATGCCAATGGCTCGCGTCATCGCGGCGCCGGACTGGGCCTCTCGCTGGTCCGGTCGTTTGTCGAACTGCACGGCGGCAAGGTCCATGTCGACTCCGTGGTCGGCAAGGGCACCACGGTGATCTGCGAGTTTCCCGTCGACCAGTCCTATCGCAATGCCGCGGAATGAACGAACCCTCGACATTCCAGACTGCCCTCGCCAATGAGGCTGCGACTGCGCAGTTGATGGCCGACCTTGCGTTGCTGTTGAGCGCGGGCGACGTCATCACGCTGACCGGCGATCTCGGCGCGGGCAAAACTGCCGCCGCTCGCGCGCTGATACGGTATCTGGCGCAGGACGACGAACTCGAAGTGCCCAGCCCCACCTTCACGCTGGCGCAAACTTACGACATGTCACCCTTTCCGGTGCTGCATGCCGATCTCTATCGCGTCAACGATCCCGACGAACTGGAAGAAATCGGATTGTCGCCACTGCCGGACGGCACGGTAGCGCTGATCGAATGGCCCGAGCGCGCCCCGGATATGCTGCCGCCCGATCGTATCGACATCGCACTCAGCCATCGGCCGTCGCTCGGCTCCGGCGCACGCGCCGCCGAAATCACGGGCTTCGGAAAACTGGCCGGGAAAGTCGAGCGCCTTGCCGCATTGCGCCGCTTTCTCGAACTCGCGGGCAGCCTCGACGTCAAGCGCCAGCGCATGCCGGGCGATGCTTCGACGCGCTCCTACGCGCGGCTGATCAAAGGCGATCAGTCCACCATACTGATGAATTCGCCGCGGCGGCCCGACGGCCCGGCCCTGTACGACGGCAAGTCCTACAGCGAGGCGGTGCATCTCGCCGAGGACGTCAAGCCGTTCGTCGCCATCGCCAACGGATTGCGCGAGCGCGGCTATTCCGCGCCTGCGATCCACCACGCCGATCTGGAAGACGGCTTTCTGATTACCGAAGATTTTGGCCGCGACCTGTTCATCGAAGGCACTCCGCCGAAGCCCATCGTCGAGCGCTACCAGATTGCGGTGGACATGCTGGCCGCGCTGCACCAGGAGCAATTGCCGGACATTTTGCCGCTCGCGCCGCACCTCGACTACACGGTGCCGCCGTTCGACGACAATGCGATGATGATCGAGGTCGGTCTGATGCCGGAATGGTATCTGCCCGATAAAGGCGTGACGCTGACCAGCAACATGCAGGCGGACTTCCTGCTGATCTGGCAGGACCTGTTCGCCAAGGTCGCCGACGCGCCGCGGACCTGGATGCTGCGTGATTTCCATTCGCCCAACCTGATCTGGCTCGCGCACCGCAAGGACATCGGCCGGGTCGGCCTGCTGGATTTCCAGGACGCCGTGATGGGACCGGCGGCCTACGATCTGGTCTCGCTGCTGCAGGATGCCCGGATCGACATTCCGGAAAGCGTCGAGATCGCGATGCTCGCCCGCTATGCGAAGGAACGAAAGGCCGCGGATGCCGGCTTCGAGCCCGCCGCCTTCGTGCAGCAATACGCCATCATGTCGGCGCAGCGGAATACCCGGCTGCTGGGCACCTTTGCCCGCCTCAACCGGCGGGACGGCAAGCCGCAATATCTGAAGCATCAGCCCCGGGTGTGGACCTACCTCAACCGCGCCCTGGCCCATCCGGCTCTGGAAACCTTCCGGGAATGGAGCATCGCCCACATCCCTCCACCCGCGCCCTGAAAGCCTAACTTCGCACAAGTTCCCTTTACCGCCTGTTAGCCAGCCAGCCGGTAATTTGCATCCCGATGACTGCTGCGCGGCCGGGGCTGCGGTGCACGGCTTTGGTGGAAGCGAGGAGCGGCTGATGGCGGAACGGCAACGTGGAGACCGCGTGGTTTTCGAGCGCGGTTTTGCGGCTCATCTGATGGGCATCGATGGAACATGGCGACGCAACTGCCTGGTCGAGGACGTTTCCGAGACCGGCGCAAAGCTGACCGTCGAAGGCTCGGTCGAGGGCCTGAATCTCAAGGAATTCTTCCTGCTGCTGTCGTCCACCGGACTGGCCTACCGCCGCTGCGAACTGGCCTGGGTCAATGGCGGACAGATCGGCGCCACCTTCCTGAAGCCGTCGGACGCCAAGAAAAGGCCGGCTCGCCGCAACACCGGCGACCAGATCATCGAAGTCTAGACAGTCCTTCGCCGACCGTCAGGGGTGATCCCGAGTCGCACCGCTGTCACAAAGAGCGACTACAGCCTTGAGCAACCCGCGCGTTCGACCGATTCGGATGCTATGCTCACAGCGCCCCTGATGTTCGCAACGGTGTCGCCGAGTGTCCGCAAAACAATCTGAGATACCTGTGACGATGCCAACCCAACCCGCTTCAGCCATGGTTCTTGCCGCCGGCCTCGGCACGCGGATGCGGCCGCTGACCGACAAGATGCCGAAGCCGCTGGTTGCGGTCGGCGGAAAGCCGCTGCTCGATCATGCGCTCGACCGGCTGGCGGAAGCCGGCGTCACAACCGCCGTGGTCAATGTGCACTACCTGCCCGACCAAATCGTGGATCACGTCAAGGGCCGTGCCAAGCCGCATGTGATCATTTCTGACGAACGCGACGTCGTGCTCGGCACCGGCGGCGGCGTGGTCAAGGCGCTGCCCCTGTTGGGCGATGCACCCTTCTATCATCTCAACGCGGACACGATGTGGATCGACGGCGTGCAGCCCAACCTGCTTCGCCTTGCGGAAGCATTCGATCCGGCGCGGATGGACATCCTGCTGCTGATGGCGCCGACCGCAAACAGCATCGGCTATGCCGGAAGCGGCGATTACGCGATGCTGACCGACGGCGCGCTGCGCAAGCGCAAGGAGCATCAGGTGGTGCCGTTCGTCTACGCCGGCGCGGCGATCATTTCGCCCACGGTCTTCAAGGATGCCCCCTCCGGCGAATTCTCGCTGACGAAGATGTTCGATGCCGCCAACGAACAGGAACGGCTGTTCGGGCTGCGGCTCGACGGCCTCTGGATGCATGTCGGCACACCTGACGCGGTTCATGCGGCAGAAGAAGCCCTGCTCGCCAGCGTGGCGTAACCACGCACAAGACTCCCCTCGGCCGCCCTTCGCATGCCATGATGCCACCGATCGCGAATCGGGCCTTTCATGCGCATTTTTAACATTCCCTCATCGGCGCCGTTTCTTCACACGGTGATCGAAGCCCTCGTGGACGGCCGTCTGGTCGCGGGGTTTGATGCGCGCGCCAATCCCGAACTTTTGGCCGACGCCACGCTCTATCTTCCGACACGACGCGCCGGACGGCTCGCGCGCGAGATTTTCCTTGATGTGCTGAAGACCGATGCGGTGGTGCTGCCGCGCATCGTGGCGCTCGGCAGCGTCGACGAGGACGAACTGGAATTTTCCGATGCCGCGCAACTGGGCGGTGCGGAAGCGTCGAACCTGCCGCCGAAACTGGACGATCTCGAACGCAAACTGACGCTGGCGAGACTGGTGGCCGCATGGGCAAAACGTCAGCCCGAGTCCCTTGTGGTCGGCGGCCCTGCCTCGACACTGGCGCTGGCCGGGGATCTGGCGCGGCTAATGGATGACATGGTGACGCGCGGGGTCGGCTGGGACGCGCTCGACGGCATCGTGCCCGATGAACTCGACGTCTACTGGCAGCACACGCTGACTTTTCTCAAGATCGCGAAAGAAACCTGGCCGGATTACCTGACGGCCATCGGCCGTATCGAACCGGCCGCGCGGCGTGACCTGCTGATCGCAGCAGAAATCGCGCGCCTGAACACCAAGCCAAAAGGCCCGGTGATCGCGGCCGGCTCCACCGGTTCGATGCCGACGACGGCGCGGCTGCTGCACGCTATCGCGTCACTGCCGCAGGGCGCGGTGGTACTGCCCGGCCTCGATACACATATCGACGATGCCGCGTGGAATTCCATCGGCGACGTCGACGACGCCGGCGATGCATCGACGCCGCCGCCGACATGGAGCCATCCGCAGTTCGCGCTGCATCACCTGCTGTCGCGTGTTTTCAGGATCGAACGCCGCGATGTGATCGCGCTTGCCGAACCCGCAGCCCACGGCCGCGAAGTGCTGGCGTCGGAAGCGATGCGCCCCGCAAGCGTGAGCGCGGACTGGCATACGCAGCTCGAGAGGCCGGAGATCTCCGCGAGGATCGCCGGCGGCATGACCAACCTCGCCTTGGTCGAGGCCGCCAACCCCGAAATGGAGGCGCTTGCGATCGCGGTGGCGATGCGCGAGGCCCGCGAAAGGAATCTGAGCGCGGCACTGGTGACGCCGGATCGCGCGCTGGCGCGCCGCGTGATGGCCTCGCTGGATCGCTGGTCCCTCGGCTATGACGATTCCGGCGGCGACTCGCTGATGGACACGCCAGCCGGGCTGTTTGCGCGGCTCGCGGCAGAAACTGTCGCGGACGAGCTGGCGCCGCCGGCATTGCTGGCATTGCTCAAGCACCCGCTGTTCCGGCTCGGCAAGGCGCAGGGATTTTGGTCGGCTGCAATCTCCCATCTCGAACTGGCGCTGCTGCGCGGGACACGTCCCGCAGCGGGCAGCGACGGACTGGCGCGAGACTTCACGCGATTCCGCGACGAACTCGGCAAGCTCAGGAGGCGGGACTCCTCCGCCATCCACTACTCGGAGCCCCGGGCACAGCTTGACGATGTCGCGCTCGATGCGGTGCAGGAACTCATCAAGACACTGTCTCTCGCGCTCAAGCCGCTCGAAGATTTCAGCCGAAATAAGCCGCATGATTTCTCGGAGATTGCCGCGCGGCACTACGATGTGCTTGAGGCGCTATCGACCGATGATCGAAAGATGCTCCCGTTATTCCAGGAAGCAGACGGCAAGGAGTTGGCGAAGAGCTTCGATGATCTTTTTGGTACGAAGGCCCACGATGAGAAACGTGTTTCGGAGAAGCCATACATACCTTCTCCGACCGGCTTAACGGTTCAACTCGCCGATTATCCGGATGTGTTCCAGACCGCGTTCGCCGACCGAATCGTGCGGCGACCGCCAAACGGCGCGCCGCAGCTTCGCATCTACGGTCCGCTCGAAGCGCGCCTTACCGAAAGCAACCGCGTCATTCTCGGCGGACTTGTCGAGGGCGTGTGGCCGCCCGCGCCGCGCGTCGACCCCTGGCTGAGCCGCCCGATGCGGCATCAGCTCGGCCTCGACCTGCCCGAGCGGCGCATCGGCCTGTCGGCGCATGACTTCGCGCAATTGCTCGGCGCGAAAGACGTCATCCTGTCGCGCGCGGCGAAAGTCGGGGGCGCACCCGCGGTCGCCTCGCGCTTCCTGCACCGGCTCGAAGCCGTGGCCGGGGAGAAACTCTGGAAGCAAGCAAGACAGCGCGGCGAAAATTATACGCACTGGGCCGACGCACTCGACCGGCCTGCCGTCGTCGCGCCCGCGCCGCAGCCGATGCCGAAGCCCGCCGTCGCCCTGCGGCCGATGCGCATGTCGGTCACCGAGATCGAGGACTGGCTGCGCGATCCCTATACGATCTATGCCAAGCGCATTCTGAAACTGACCCCGCTTGATCCGGTGGACATGCCGCTGACCGCCGCGGATCGCGGCTCGGCCATCCACGAGGCGCTGGGCGAATTCACCACCACATTTTCAACCACCCTGCCGGATGACCCCGCGCAAGCACTGCGCCGGATTGGCGAGGCGCATTTCGCGCCGCTGATGGATCGCCCCGAAGCGCGCGCGCTGTGGTGGCCGCGTTTCCTGCGCATCGCATCGTGGTTTTCGGGGTGGGAACAGGACCGGCGCTTAAATATCGCGCGTATCGAAGCGGAGATTTCCGGCAAGATCGACATTCCCCTCGACAACGGGCGCAAGTTTAGACTCACCGCGCGCGCCGACCGCATCGAGCACCGCAGCGACCGCACGTTCGCGCTGCTCGACTACAAGACCGGCAATCCGCCGAGCAGCAAGCAGGTCTATCTCGGCCTCTCTCCGCAGCTCACGCTGGAAGCCGCGATCCTGCGCGGCGGCGGCTTCGGCGATATTCCGGCCGGCGCGTCGGTCAGCGAACTCACCTATGTCAAGCTCAGCGGCAACAACCCGGCCGGCGACGAACGCGTGCTGGAGCTCAAGGCCAATCGCGGCGACGAGGCGCAGTTTCCTGACGATGCCGCCGACGACGCGCTGCGCGAACTCACCGCTCTGGTTCGCCGCTACGAAAACCAGGATCAGGCCTATCGCTCCGTCGTCCTGACCATGTGGGCCAACCGCTACGGTACCTATGACGATCTCGCCCGCGTCAAGGAGTGGTCCGCCGCGGGCATCGGCGGAGGCGACGAATGAGCGCCCCGCGCAAGGACATTCCCGCGGCTGTCACCGCGCTGCAGGCCCGCGCCTCGAATCCGGAGGTCTCGGCCTTCGTCGCCGCCAATGCCGGTTCGGGCAAGACCCATGTGCTGGTCAGCCGTGTCATCCGGCTGCTGCTCAATGACGTGAAGCCGGAAAAGATTCTCTGCATCACCTTCACCAAGGCGGCGGCGGCCAACATGGCACAGCGGGTATTCGCGACGCTCGGCCGCTGGGTGCGGATGCCTGACGGCGAACTGGACGACGCGATTCAACGGATCGGCGCGCCGAAGCCCAACGCCGAAACCCGCATGCGGGCGCGAAAGCTGTTCGCCGCCGCACTGGAAACGCCGGGCGGACTGAAGGTGCAGACCATTCACGCGCTCTGCACGCGGCTGCTTCAGCAGTTTCCGTTCGAGGCCAACGTGCCGGCGCGGTTCTCCGTGCTGGATGACCGCGACCAGAACGAGATGATGGAGCGTGCCAATCTCGCGGTGCTGCTCGAAGCCTCTGCCAATCCCGCAAGCCGCGCCGGGCGCGCGCTCGAAATCGCAATGGCGACGGCTGCCGACATGACCTTCAAGGACGTGGTGCGCGAGGCGTGTCTCAGCCGCGACCATTTCATGGCGTGGTCCGATGGCGCGGGCAGCATCGACGCGGCCATGACGCAGGTGGCGCTTACGCTGGGCATCGGCCTTGATGAACGCATCGAAAACGTGGAGCGCGAGATCGTCGAGGGTCCCAACCTGCCGCGCAGCGAGTGGCAGGCCGTAGCGGCCGCCCTCGACGGCGGCAGTCCGGCGGACACCGGCCAGGCGGAACGCTTCCGCACCGCCGCAATGCTGACCGGCGGCGCTCAGGTGGATGCCTATCTCGATATTTTCCTCACCGAGTCGAAAGGCGTGATCGGCCTGCGCAAGACCCTGATGACCAAGCCGCTCGCCAAACTTCATCCCGCGCTTGCGGCGCGGCTCGATGCCGAACAGGCGCGCGTTGCTCAACTGGACGTGAAACGCCGTGCCGTTCTCCATCGCGACCGCACCGAGGCGCTGCTGGTGATCGCGAGTGCGGTGGCCGCTAACTATCGCCGCGAGAAGCAGGAACGCGGACTTCTGGATTACGACGACCTGATCGCCAGAACCTATGACCTGCTCAACAACGTCTCGGCGGGCTGGGTGCATTTCAAGCTCGACCGCGGCATCGACCATGTGCTGATCGACGAGGCGCAGGACACCAGCCCCCGGCAGTGGGACATCATCGAGCGGCTGACCTCGGAGTTCACCTCGGGCGCGGGCGCGCGTGACGGCGTCAAGCGCAGCATCTTCGCGGTGGGCGACGAGAAACAGTCGATCTTCTCGTTTCAAGGCGCAGCGCCGCGCGAATTTCACCGCCGCCGCCGCGAGATTGAAACGCGGCACAAGAATGCAAAACTCGATTTCGAGTCGGTCGAATTCAAGCACTCGTTCCGCTCCGGCTGGACTATTCTGAAATCGGTCGATTACGTGTTCCGCGACGCCGGCATCTACAAGAGCATCCACGCCGTCGAAAACGACTATCCCGTTCACGACGCGCTGAGCGACGCCGCGCCGGCGCTGGTCGATCTGTGGGACCTGGAAACGCCGGCCGAGAAGAAAGACATCAAGGCATGGACCGCCGCGCTCGACGCGGTGGCCGAAACCGATCCCGAGGTGCGATTGGCGCAGCGGGTGCGCGACGAAATCACATCGCTGATCGCCGCGCGAACCATGACCGGCCCCATCGGCAACCGGAAGCCGATGAGCTACGGCGACGTTCTCATTCTGGTGCGGCGGCGCGGCAAGGCGTTCGATGCGATCATTCAATCGCTGAAGCATGCCGGCATCCCCGTCGCCGGCGCGGACCGGCTGAAGCTGACCGAGCACATCGCGGTCATCGACCTGATGAATCTCGCCGACGCGCTGCTGCTGCCGCGTGACGATCTGGCGCTTGCGGTTGCGCTGAAAAGCCCGCTGTTCGGCCTCGATGACGACGACCTGCTGGTGCTGGCCCCGAACCGCACAGGCACACTGCGTGAGGCGCTGGCGGAACATGCCGCGACGAACGATAAACTCAAGGCCGCCCTCGATCGCCTCACGAGCTGCGAAGACAAATTCGCCAGCGTCACGCCTTTTACTTTCTATGCGTGGCTGCTCGGCGGCGATGGCGGACGCGCGCGTATCCTCGCGCGGCTCGGCCTCGAAGCCAACGACGCACTCGACGAATTCCTCGAACTGGCGCTGACCTATGAGCAGAAAGCGCCTGCCTCGTTGCAGGGCTTCATGGCGTGGCTGCGCGCCGCCGACACCGAAGTGAAGCGCGACATGGAGATTCAACGCGACGAGGTTCGCGTCATGACCGTACACGGCGCGAAGGGGCTTGAAGCCTCCGTTGTATTCCTCGTCGACACCACAACTTCGCCATCCGATAGCCAGCGCGTCAATCTGATCCGCATGCCGCAAGGTAATTCAGCGCCCGACGCACCGGGCGTGGTGCTGTGGGCCGGACGGAAGGCCGACGACCTCGCGCCGGTGGCGGCGGCCCGCGCCACCATGAAGGAAGAGACCGAGGACGAATATCGCCGGCTGCTCTATGTGGCGATGACGCGCGCGGCGGATCGCCTGATTGTCGGCGGCGTGCTGCCCGGCAACCGCAACGCGGTGCGCGACCTGTCGTGGTACGATCTGATCCGGAAAGGTCTCGACGCATCGGACCTGCAACTGAACGAGCTTGTGACTTTGCACGGTCCCGTAAAGCGCTATTCGCGCGCCGGGGATGTCGAGCCTCCGACGCCAGCCGCCGTCACAACACCGGATTCGGTCACAACAGATTTGCCCGCATGGCTGAGAACGGCCGCGCCGCCGGAACAGCCTGCGGACACCTTGCTGCGCCCGTCCGATCCGGCGGAGAACGAAAACGACGGCCGCGCCGTAATCAGCGACGAATCGCGCATCGCGCGCGAACGCGCTTTGAAGCGCGGCACACTCACCCATCGTCTGCTGCAATCGTTGCCGGATGTTGCGTCGGAGCGGCGCGAGAGTGCCGCACGCGATTATCTTCGGCGCAATGGGGAGGACTGGTTTACCGATGACGAACGCGATGCGCTCGCCCGGCAGGTGCTGGCGCTGATCGCAACGCCGGCCTTCGCGCCGCTGTTTGCGGAGGGCAGCCGCGCCGAAGTGTCCATTGCAGGACGCGTGGCACGGCGCAGCAAGCCGCCCGCGCTGGTGTCGGGTCAGATCGACCGGCTGGTGGTGACGGCGCAGGAAGTGCTGATCGTCGACTACAAGACCAACCATGCGCCGCCGCGCTCCGCCGCCGAGGCTCCGGATACCTATGTGCGGCAGCTCGCGCTCTACCGCGATGTGCTGCAGCGGTTGTATCCGGGACGGCCGGTGCGCTGCGCGCTGCTGTGGACCGAAACCGCCGCGTGGATGGAAATTCCAGCCTCCGCGCTGGACGCAGAGCTGCAATCGATCATCTCGTGAGGTCCGCTTAAGCTGAATTCGTTCCAAAGCCAGAGCTAAGCCCTTGAATCGGGACGAATTCCCCTAACTGCCGTTATCCCCTCCCCGGAACATCTCCCGGCGACCCACCTTGACCCCGGTGGGGTGCGTTCATACGTTGCAGCTACGTTTCCGGCGCGCGATTCTCCCAAAAAGCCTGCGCCTTTCATCCAACGAGGCAGATCAACATGAGTGTTGCCAAGGTTTCGGACTCCGATTTCGAGAAGGAAGTTCTCAACGCGGACGGCCCGGTGGTCGTCGATTTCTGGGCGGAATGGTGCGGCCCGTGCCGCATGATCGCGCCTGCCCTCGATGAAATCGCCGGCGCCATGGGCGACAAGGTCAAGATCGTGAAGCTGAACGTCGACGAAAGCCCGAAGACGGCGTCGAAGTACGGCGTGATGTCGATCCCGACGCTGATGATCTTCAAGGGCGGCGAGATGGCTTCGCGCCAGGTCGGCGCGGCGCCGAAGGCCAAGCTGCAGCAGTGGATCAGCGCTGCGGTCTGATCGTCTTTTCGAATTCGAGAGTTTGCAAACGGCCGGCGCAAGCTGGCCGTTTTTGTTTTGCTGGCGCCCTGAGTCCAATTCAATTTTCAAACAGCTACTTTCATTCACGCACGCGCAATCGCTCCCGCGCGTCGCGCGAGTTGGGCTTTTCGTTTTGCCCCCAGCAACGAGGGGCATGGAGCGCCGCGAGGCGCAAATGTGTTGGTTCGCTTCCTCTGCGAAAAGGAAGCGCGTCGCCTTACGGCGCTCCACAGACAAGTTTACGCCGTCTGCGCAAGCTTGACTGCTATTTGGCGGCGATTTTTTACCGAGGGACCGTGCTTCCGGGACAGGACGAGCGCGTACCGCGCCTCCGATCCGGCAGGCTTTCGCCCGCCTTCATCCTGTCCTCGTCCAGCCATTGAAGGCAGAGCCACGTAGTTGGCCCGGACGGTGACCCCCGGCCTCCCGGACGTGTGGGTGCGAATCCACATCGCGCAGGCGCCGCATCCTGCTCCGCCTTCAAGACGCCTCTAGAAAGCGCCCCTCACGAACAGGACCGGCTGAACGTAAGGCCGATCTGGAGCGCGGGAATTCGTATCCCCATCACGAAATGTTTCGGTGCTCGCTCGATATTATTGCCGTCATTCCGGGGCGCGCGTCTTCGCGCGAACCCGGAATCCATGGCCACGAGCCAAATTCCCGCAGTCATGGATTCCGGGCCTGCGCGTGCAGAACGCGCATCCCGGAATGACGGGTTCAAGCATCCGGGCCAGCGTCCAGGAAGACGCATCCCGGAATGACGAGTGCTCAAACCTGCATCGCGGGTGTCCCGGGCGCGATGCAGCGCGCAGCGCTGCTTCGCAGAACCGGGACCGTTACAGATCCGATGCGCAACGGCCCCGGCTCGGCAGCGCACCACTGACGTGATGCGCTGCGTCCGGGGCGCGGTTTTCTTGCGATTGCACTGCGATGGAATCGTGTAGCCTAAGGTCACACCGGCAGCGTGCCGTTCTCGCCCAGCACATGCCCCGCGAGATAGAGCGAACCGGTGACGAGTATGCGCGGCGGCACCTCATAGGCGAGTTTCGCAATCGCCCGCAGCGCCGCTTCGACGCTGGCGGCGGTCTCGACCCGCATGCCGAGTTGCCGTGCGGCGTCGGCCAGCACGTCAGGCGCCATCGCGTTGTCCTGATCGGGAATCGTCACCGCGATGATATGGCGCGTCTGCCCGGCGAAGTTGGCGAGAAAGCCGTGCGCATCCTTATTGCCCATCATACCCGCGATCACCACCAGCGGACGCGACACGCGCTCCTCGAGATCGCCCAACGCCGCTGCGATCACGCGCCCCCCGTCGGGATTGTGGCCGCCGTCCAGCCACACTTCTGCATCCTTCGGCGCCGCTGCGACCAGCGCGCCCGACGTGAGACGCTGCATCCGCGCCGGCCATTCGGCGCGCGCGATGCCCTGCTCGAAGGCCGAGGATTCGATCTTGAGGGAATCGATGGCGCGCAGCGTGGCGATGGCCAGACCCGCGTTGTCGAACTGATGCCGCCCGAACAGGCGCGGCGCTGACAGATCGAGCAAGCCGCGTTCGTCCGAATACACCAGCCGCCCGTGCTCGACATTAACGTGCCAGTCCTGGGTCGCGGCATGGAGCGGCGCGCGGGCGCGCTTCGCCGCCCGCTCGATCACCGTTTCCGCTTCGGGAGGCTGCTCCGCGCAGATCACCGGAACGCTGGTCTTGATGATGCCGGCCTTCTCGGCGGCGATCTTCCCCAGCGTGTCGCCGAGGAATTCGATGTGGTCCATGCCGATGGATGTGATGACGCTCGCCAGCGGCGCATCGATCACATTGGTGGCGTCGAGCCGTCCGCCGAGACCGACTTCCAGCAGGACCACATCGGCCTGGTGTTCTGCGAACAGATGAAACGCCGCCGCGGTTTCGATCTCGAAAATCGTGATCGGCTCGCCGGCATTGACGCGCTCGCAGTGATCCAGTGCTGCGCGCAACTGATCGTCGGTGACCAGAACGCCGCCGCCAGCTTTGCCGAGCCGGAAGCGTTCATTGAAACGCACCAGATGCGGCGACGTGTAGACATGCACGCGCAGGCCGGACGCTTCCAGAATCGCGCGCAGGAACGCCACGGTCGATCCCTTGCCGTTGGTGCCGGCGACATGGATGACGGGCGGAATCCGTTTCTCGGGATGACCGAGACGGTCGAGAATGCGCCACATCCGATCCAGCGTGAGATCGATGCGCTTGGGATGCAGCGACGCGAGACGCGCGAGAATGTCGTCGTAGGACGGCGGCGGCCTTTTTGCGGCGGGCACCGTCACGCGGGCGACGTGACCGCAGGCAGATCGATCGGCGGACGAGCCTGCGACTCGAAGCCTTCGGCGACAGGCGCCTTGGTCAGCAGACGGCACAGCCGCGCCAGCGTCGCGCGCAGATCATGCCGGTGCACCACCATGTCCACCATGCCGTGTTCCTTGAGGTATTCGGCGCGTTGGAAACCTTCGGGCAGCTTTTCGCGAATGGTCTGCTCGATGACGCGCGCGCCGGCAAAGCCGATCAGCGCGCCGGGTTCGGCAATCTGCACATCTCCCAGCATCGCATAGGATGCGGTGACGCCGCCGGTGGTCGGATTGGTCAGCACCACGATGTAGGGCTGCCTGGCTTCGCGCAGCATCTGGATCGCCACGGTGGTACGCGGCATCTGCATCAGCGAGAGAATGCCTTCCTGCATCCGCGCGCCACCCGAGGCCGCGAAGATGATGAAGGGCGATTTCTTCTCGACCGCGAGTTCAAGCCCCTTCACCACCGCTTCGCCCGCGGCCATGCCGAGCGAACCACCCATGAAATCGAAATCCTGCACCGCGACCACGACGGCATTGCCTTCGAGCTTGCCGAAGCCGACCTTCACCGCGTCGTGGAGGCTGGTCTTGGTGCGCGCATCCTTGATGCGGTCGACATACTTGCGCTCGTCGCGAAACTTCAGCGGATCGGCGGTCACTTCGGGCAACGCGACGTCATACCAGGTCTCGTTGTCGAAGATCGACTTCAGCCGCGCCACCGCGCCCATGCGCATATGATAGTTCGAGCCGGGAATGACGAACTGGTTCTGTTCGACATCCTTGTAGAACACGAGCTGCCCGGAATCCGGACACTTGATCCAGAGATTCTCCGGCGTCTCGCGCTTGAGGATGCTGCGAATTTTCGGCCGGACAACGTTGGTCAACCAGTTCATGCGTTGGGCTCCGCGTCGGGGAATTGAATATATGGACGTCCGGGCAAAGCCGGGCAACCCGGCCTCGCCCAATATAATTTCCTGGAAACGCTCTATTCCGCCGCCTGCTTGGCGCCGCGCACGCCCTGCGCCAGCGCCGCCGCGAGATCGGCCACCGCAGGAACTGTCTTTGCCGTGGCGCGATCCTCGGAATCCAGCGTCGCCCGCAAGGCGTCGATCAGCGCCGAGCCGACCACCGCGCCATTGGCCGCCTGCGCAATGCCTCGTGCAGCGTCCGGCGTGCGGATGCCGAAGCCGACGCAGACCGGCAGTTGCGTGTGGCGCTTGATGCGCGCCACGGCAGCGGACACCTGCGCGGTGTCGGCGCTGGCCGAACCGGTGATACCGGTGATGGAGACGTAATAGACGAAGCCGGAGGTGTTCGCGAGCACCGCGGGCAGGCGCTTGTCGTCGGTGGTCGGCGTCGCAAGGCGGATGAAATTCAATCCGGCCTTCATCGCCGGAATGCAAAGCTCGGTATCTTCTTCCGGCGGAAGGTCGACGATGATCAGACCGTCGACACCGGCGGCTTTCGCATCGGGAAGAAACTTGTCGACGCCGTAGACGTAGATCGGATTATAGTAACCCATCAGCACCACGGGCGTGACGTTATCCTCCTTGCGGAAATCGCGCACCACCTGCAGCGTCTTCTTCAGCGTGGCGCCGGCTTTCAGCGCGCGCAGGCCCGCCGCCTGGATCGCAGGACCGTCTGCCATCGGATCGGTGAACGGCATGCCGATCTCGATGATGTCCGCGCCTGCCTTCGGCAGCGCCTTGATGATCTCGAGCGAGGTCGCGAGATCCGGATCGCCGCACATCACGAAGGTGACGAACGCCGCGCGGCCTTCCTTTTTCAACTCGGCGAAACGTGTGTCGATGCGCGTGGTCACTTCTTTTTGCCCTTCAGAATGTCGCCGACCTGCGGCACGTCCTTGTCGCCGCGTCCCGAGAGATTGACCACCATCAGATGATCCTTCGGCCGCTTCGGCGCGAGCTCCATCACCTTCGCGATGGCATGCGCGGGCTCCAGCGCCGGAATGATCCCTTCCAGCCGCGACAGCATCTGAAACGCCGCCAGCGCCTCGTCGTCGGTCGCCGACAGATAGGTGACGCGGCCGGTTTCGTACAGCCACGAGTGTTCCGGGCCGATACCGGGATAATCGAGGCCCGCCGAGATCGAGTGGCCTTCCAGGATCTGACCGTCGTCGTCCATCAGGAGATAGGTGCGATTGCCGTGCAGCACGCCGGGACGGCCACCCGCGATCGACGCCGCATGCAGATTGGTAAGACCATGCCCCGCCGCCTCGACGCCGAAAATCTCGACGCCCGGATCGTCGAGGAACGGATGAAACAGGCCCATCGCATTGGAGCCGCCGCCGATGCAGGCGATCAGCGAATCCGGCAGGCGGCCTTCGGCCTCCTGCATCTGCGCGCGGGTCTCGATGCCGATAATCGACTGGAAATCGCGCACCATCATCGGATAGGGATGCGGCCCGGCCACCGTGCCGATGCAATAGAACGTGTTCCCGACGTTGGTCACCCAGTCGCGCAACGCTTCGTTCATGGCGTCCTTCAGCGTGCGCGCGCCCGACTGCACCGGCACCACCGTGGCGCCGAGCATTTCCATGCGGATCACGTTGGGCTGCTGCCGCTCGACGTCGACCGCGCCCATGTAAACGATGCATTCAAGGCCGAACCGCGCGCACAGCGTCGCGGTGGCAACGCCGTGCTGGCCTGCGCCGGTCTCGGCGATGATCCGCTTCTTGCCCATGCGGCGCGCGACCATGATCTGGCCAAGCACGTTGTTGACCTTGTGCGAGCCGGTGTGATTCAGCTCCTCGCGCTTGAAGTAGATCTTCGCGCCGCCGAGATGCTCGGTGAGGCGCTCCGCGAAATACAGCGGCGACGGCCGGCCGACATAGTCCTTCAGGTAGCCGTTCATCTCTTTCTGAAACGACGGATCGGCCTTGGCGTCGGCATAGGCCTTTTCCAGATCGAGGATCAGCGGCATCAGCGTCTCGGCGACGAAGCGCCCGCCGAAAATGCCGAAATGACCGCGCTCATCCGGACCGGAGCGGAAGGAATTGGGGAGAGGCAAGTTCATACGCTGCTCGCAATCTTCGATGAAGTTGTCGCGCGCTCCGCGTCGCGCGCGGCGCGAATGAAGGCACGGATCATGTCGGGATCTTTCACGCCGGGCGCGCTTTCCACCCCCGACGACACGTCGACGCCATTGGCATGGGTGACGCGGACGGCTTCGGCGACATTGCCGACATTGAGCCCGCCGCCGACCATGAACGGAATCGTCAACCTGATGTTCTCCAGCAGATGCCAGTCGAACGGCACACCGAGACCGCCGGGGCGCGTCGCATCCTTCGGCGCACGCGCATCGAACAGGATGCGGTCGGCCACCGCAGCATAACCGGGAAGGCTCGCGAGATCCGCAGCCGTCGCGACGGACAGCACCTTCATCACCGGCAGGCCGAATTTATGTTTGATGTCACGCACCCGCGCCACGCTCTCGCTGCCGTGGAGCTGCAACAGTCCGGGCTGCAGGGCCTCGATGCAATTCTCCAGCGCAGCGTCATCGGCGTCCACCGTCAGCGCCACCTTGAGAGCGCGGCCCTTCACCTGGCGGCCAAGGTCGCGCGCGGCGCCCAGACCGATATGGCGGGGCGACGCCTCGAAGAACACGAAGCCCACCATATCCGCGCCAGCATCCAGCGCGACCTCAAGGGTCTCGCGCGTGGACAGTCCGCAGATTTTGACCGCAAATGACATGGTCTTTAAGGCGCACGGTTAGGCCACAGGCAAGTGGCCGGAAATGGGCATTGGAACAGGGGCGGGTTCTACAACGCCGCGCCGTGCTTGTCTCGCCCGATGGGCAGTACCGCCTATTGGAAGTTCCTGCGGCGCAAGCTGCAAGGCCCGTTCAGGAACTTCCAATAGAAAGCGGTACTGGAATCATAAACTTGCCAGTACCCACGACTTTCCGAAGTTCGTGAAAGGCGCTGCCGAGGTGGATCACGAACTTCGGAAAGTGGGTACTGGATAAGGCGCGCCCAGACCGGGACCGGAGCCGGCCACGGGAACCTGATTTTCCCCGCTCCGCGACGCCGCCAGCGCGCGCTCGCGCAAATCAGCCAGTTCGGCGCGGACGTGGCGGGCCTCGGCCTCGTTCTGCCGGGCGGCCCGCCGCCAATGGCGCTGGCCAAACCATGTGGCGATACCCCCCGCCATCACGCCGAAGATCGCGACCGCGATGATGACGACGAACAGCGGCAGCGTGACGCCGAGCCCGGGATCGCTGGAGTTGAAAGGATCGAACGACAGCGTGACGACATGGCGGTTGGCGACGGCGAACACGACAAACAGAATCGCGAGCGGCAGGATCACCAGAGCGTTGAAAATCTTGCGGAGCATCGTGCGTCCTCGCAACCGGCTATCCGACCCGCGAAGCTGCGCGGCCGCACCTCGGAATTATTCTGCAGTCTGCCGGATCAGGTCGCCGGAGCCGGATCAGACGCTTCGTCGCGGTTGAGGCGTTCACGCATTTCCTTGCCGGTCTTGAAGAACGGCACGCTCTTTTGCTCGACCGGCACATGCTCGCCGGTGCGTGGATTGCGCCCGGCGCGGGCGGGGCGATGCTTGACCGAAAAGGCTCCAAAACCGCGCAGCTCGACCCGATCGCCACGCGCCAGGGCGGCGACGATTTCATCGAGGATGGCATTCACGATGTTCTCGACATCCCGCTGATACAGATGCGGGTTATGCTCGGCGATGCGTTGAACGAGTTCGGATTTGATCATTGAATGTTGGACCCGTGCGTGCGGATAGACATTTCCGTGAAAAAGCCGTGGACTGTCAAGTCGCTAATTCGAAATGAAGCGCGGCTAAATCACGTGACAAATGTCGCGTTTCGTTGTTGCGGCCCCGACCGCAACGCAGTGAAGATCGGCTGAAGCCGGATTCATGACGACTGATCCGGATCAATTGGCGGGCGACGGCTGCCACAGCGCAAGCATGCCATCGAGGCCGAAGCGATCGACCGCCTGCACGACGCCGGCCTGTTCAAGTTGACGTGAGATCGCCCCCAGCCCGATGGCATCCAGCGCCATGGACGCGGTCACCCGCAGAAAAGTCATGTCGCCGAAGCGCGGAGAGAGTTTGAAATCTTTCACCGGCACATCCGAACCGACCTTCTTTTGCGCAACCAGCCACGCGACGGCGGTTTTCTCATCGCCAAGCTGATCGATCAGCTTGAGACCCACGGCCTGACGGCCGGTGAACACGCGGCCGTCAGCCACGGTCTGCAACGTTGCGTCATCCATGTTGCGGCGCTCTTTCACCAGACCGCGAAACCAGGCGTAGGAATCCTTCACCAATGAATCCAGCGCCGCCCGCGCCTCCGGACTTGTCGGCTCGTAGCCGTTGGGTGCAGCCTTCAACGGCGACGACTTCACTTCCTCGACCTTGACGCCGACGGTCTTGAGCAGATCCGACACATTCGGAATCTGAAACAGGACGCCGATCGATCCGACCAGTGAGGTCTGCTGGGCGATGATCTGGTCCGACGCCAGCGCCGCGATATATCCGCCCGATGCCGCGAGGCCTTCCACCACCACGACCAGCGGCTTCTTCGCTTTCAGGCGCATCAGCGCGTCGTAAAGCTGTTCGGAGCCGGCGGTGGTGCCGCCCGGCGAATTGATGTGCACAATCACGGCGGCGGCCGATGACTTCTCCAGACGCTCCAGCGCCTCGACCCGGGTCTGGTCACTGCGGATGAGTCCGTCGATCTTGACCCGCGCGATCGCATTCGATCCCGAAATCGCACCGCGGCCTGACGGCGACACCACGACCGCGACGGCGACCACCGCGGCGATAGCACCCAGCGCCGCGACCACGCGCCAGAACGTCAGCTTGCGACGAATACGGCGGCGGTCAACGATCACATCGGAATCGAGCGACATGGATTCTCTCCTCGGGCGTCAGATATTTTGCAAAGACCACGAAGGGCGCCAGCCTGAAAGGCGTCTTGCGGTTTTGCGAACGCAGCCTTGATGCATGGTAACTTCATTACATCAATTGCGCTGCAAATTGAAGATAACAACGCCGCGCCGACGCAGATCGTCTCTATGTGAGCAATCGCTCACCATCGTGGCCGGCGATCTTCAGCGCACGCACGGCGCCTTGGGCCTCACCCGCGATCGCGACGGGCACAAAATGCTCCGTGCGCCCCTGCGTCGCACTTTCGATCAGCACATGGCGCGTCGCGCCGATCTCGGACGCAAGCCGGCGGCGCAACGCGGCTTCGCCCGACGCGCGCAAACGTTTGGCCCTCTCCCTGATGACACGGCCATCGATCTGCGGCATCCGCGCGGCCGGCGTGCCGGGACGCTTCGAGTAGGGAAACACATGCAGAAATGTCAGGCCGCATTCGTCAACCAGATCCTGCGAGCGCGTGAACATCTCCTCGGTTTCAGTCGGAAAGCCCGCGATGATGTCGGCGCCGAAGGCCATGTCCGGCCGCAAGCGCCGTATCTGGCGGCAAAAGTCGATGGCATCGGCGCGCGTATGCCGCCGCTTCATGCGCTTGAGAACCAGATCGTCGCCGGCCTGCAATGACAGGTGGAGATGCGGCATCAGCCGCTCGTCGGTCGCAATGACATCGAGCAGATCGCGATCGGCCTCGATGGAATCGATCGACGAAATCCGCAGCCGTCTCAGCTCAGGCACATGCTTGAGGATCTGTTTCGTCAGCGTTCCGAGCTTCGGGGCCCCCGGCAGGTCCGCGCCATAACTGGTGAGATCGACGCCGGTCAGCACGATCTCGGCGTGTCCCGCCTCGGTCAGCGCGCGCACCTGGTCGACCACCGCGCCCATCGCCACCGAACGCGAGTTGCCGCGTCCGTAGGGGATGATGCAGAAGGTGCAGCGATGATCGCAGCCGTTCTGGACCTGCACGAAAACGCGCGGCATGCCGCTCTGGAAACCCGCGGCCAGATGCGGAGCCATCTCGGTGACGGCCATGATGTCGGAGACCGCGAGCTTTTCGTGCGGCACATCGAAGGCCGTCTCGAACGCCGCCCGCGTATCGCGCCACGCACCGCCGCGCATCTTGTCATCGTTGCCGAGCACGCGATCGACTTCGGTCATCTCAGCGAACATCACCGTCTGGGTCTGCGCCGCGCAGCCGGTGACCACGATGCGCGCGCCGGGCTTGTCGCGACGCAGCTTGCGGATGGTCTGCCGCGCCTGCGCGACCGCCTCGTTGGTGACAGCGCAGGTGTTGACGACGATGGTGTTGTGCAGCCCGGCGCCTTCCGCCTCGCGCCGGATCACTTCCGACTCGAAGGTATTCAGCCGGCAGCCAAAGGTGACGACCTCGACTGTCATATCAGGCGACCTGAATGTCCTTGAATCCGACGTTCGCCTCATCTTGCAGCACCTTCGGTGCGAACGTTGGATTCATAAGGACATTCGAAATTATTGTTTCGAGTGTGGCTTCGGCTGACAGGTCCGTATACGCGAGCGCTGGAGGCATTATACGGACCTGTCAGCCGCCACACTCGCGAACAGCGCCGGATCGAAATGGCCCTCGAACTCGAAGGCCGCTGGGCCAGTCATCAGCACGTGATCGTCCTGTGTGCGCCATTCGATGGTCAGTTCGCCGCCGGGCAGCTTCATATGCACCGTGCGCTCGGTCCGCTTCAGCCGGGCCGCTGCCACTGCGGTGGCACAAGCCGCCGAACCACAGGCCTTGGTCAGCCCCGCGCCGCGCTCCCAGGTGCGCATGACGATATGCTCGCGGTCCACGATATGGGCGAGCGTGATGTTGGCGCGGTCGGGGAAGATCGGATGGTTTTCCAGCAACGGGCCGAAGCGTTCGAGATCGTAGGCCTCAATGTCGTCGACCCAGAAGATGGCGTGCGGGTTGCCCATGCTGACCACCGAAGGCGAATGCAGCACCGGCGCGTCGATCGGCCCGACCTGCAATTCGATATAGCGCGTGTCGCGAAACTCCTCGGCGAGCGGGATATCCTTCCAGCCGAACTTCGGCACGCCCATGTCGACGGTATAAAGATCGGGCGACGGTCCCTGCCAGCAGTTCAGCAGCCCGGCCCGGGTTTCGAAGGTCAGCGCGGTCTTGCCGGTTTCCTCGAACACCTGCCGCGCCACGCACCGCATGCCGTTGCCGCAGGCCGCGGCTTCCGAGCCGTCATTGTTGAAAATCCGGATGAAGGCGGCAGTGCCTTGCACGCGCGGCGGCTGCAACACCATCAATTGATCGTAGGGCACGCCGGCGGGCGACGCGATGGCGCGCGCTTCATCGGGCGTGACGACCGCCGCCGAATCGCGAAGATCGACAACGACGATCTCGTTGCCGATACCGTTCATCTTGGCGAAGCTATGGTTGGCCAGCGTACTCATGTTAACGGCTTATATGGCGAATACTTTGCGCCTTGACCAGAGTGCCTCGCGATTGCCCGGTTTGGAACGCATGCCAGCCCGCCGCGGTTCGTGATAATCTGCTTCTGCTTCGCCGCCGGACAAATTGACCCGCTGACGCCTTCGGAGACCATCGAATGAGTAATACCCGTGTTGCCGTCCTGGTCGCCCTGGCGCTGGTCGTCGTGGCTGCGGTCTGGACGAACATGTCCTCCAAAGGACCCGTCGCGCCTCAGCCCGGTCCGACCACCGCAACCGCGCCGCCGCCAGCTTCCACCGCGGCACCCTCTCCGGCCCTGAGCCCTTCGACCGACGCAACACCGGCTCCGCCGGCGCCGACAGCATCTCCTGTGGCTCCCGCCGCACCCGCCGGCGAGACGTCCGCGCCCCCAGCTGCCGCGCAAACACCGGCGACGCCGCCTGCAACGCCGGCCACTCCACCGGCCGCCGAAGCACCGGCCGCCGCGCCAGCCGCTCCGAACGTGCAAACCGCCGACCCGTTCGGCGAGGAGCAGACCCTGACCGCGAAGAAGGTCGTGATCCTGAAAGGCTCGGCGAACTGGGATTCCGCATTCGAGACGCTGGTGGCTTCGTTGAAGACGCTATCTGATTTCGTCGCCAAGCAAGGCATCAAGCCCGCCGGTCCGTCGCTGATCGTCTACACCTCGACCGATGACGCCGGCTTCACCTATCAGGCCGAGATTCCGGTCGATCAGGAGCCGAAAAATCTGGCCAAGGGCATGAGCATCGGCACATCACCGGAAGGCGCGACGCTGAAATTCGTCCATCGCGGCTCCTACGACAACATGGACAACACCTACGAGGCGATCACCAATCATCTCGACGACAAGAAACTGGAAGCGAAGGACACCTTCATTGAAGAATACATTACCGATCCGCTGACGACGACCGAAGACAAGCTCGTCATCAATGTGTTCGTTCCGCTCAAGTAGATTGCCGCTCAAGTAAATCCGGAGTTTTCCCAATGCGCTTCCGCACTCTCATCGCCGCCATCGCTCTCGCCGCCACGGCCTCATCGGCGTTCGGGCAGACGGCGGCGCCGACAATCTCGGTAAACGGCGAAGCGACGATTTCGGTGCCGCCGGATATCGCGCAGATCGACAGCGGCGTGACCACGGAAGCGAAAACCGCCCGCGAAGCGTCCGAAGCCAACAACAAGGCGATGGGCATCGTGCTGCTGGCGCTGAAGAACGCAGGCATTGCGGAAAAGGATTTCCAGACCTCGCGGCTGTCGCTGTCGCCGCAGAGCGCGCCGGGCCGCAACGCCAATGCGCCGTTCCAGATCGTCGGCTACCGCGCCAGCAACCGCGTCACCGTCACCATCCGCGACATCACCAAGGTCGCCGACACCATCGACGTTCTGGTGGGCTCGGGCGCCAACGAGATCAGCGGCATCAGCTTCGCGGTCTCAAAAGCGTCGAAGCTGCTGGACGAGGCCCGCTCCGAGGCGATCGCCGACGCCCGGCGCAAGGCGGAGATTTACGCGCAGGCGGCGAATGTCACGGTCGGCGCACCGATCAGCATTTCCGAAGAAGCCACGCCGGGGCCGATCCCGTACCGCAAGATGGCGGCAGGCATGGCCGCGTCCGCGCCGGTGGCACAAGGCGAGGAAACGCTGCGGGTGACGGTCAGCGTGTCCTACGAGCTGAAGCCGAAAGCGCAGTAAGTAAGCTCGCAACCACGAACGGTTTCAACACACTCAATCGTCATGCCCGGGCTTGACCCGGGCATCCATCTGAAAAATTTCTATTTTAATAGATGGATTGCCGGGCATAGGCGAGCGGAAGCGACGCCGTTCTTTGAACGGCTATGCCCGGCGATGACAAATGTATTACGTCGCCGCCTTCAAATCTCGCACACCTGACCGGGCTTCAGCGCGACGAATTTTTCCGGCGCGACACCGGCAGCATCAAGCGCCGCAGCCAGATCGTTGAGCGGCGCGTCGATCGCTTCGTCGGTCAATTGAAACGTGCCGTGATGATGGGCCAGCGCCATCTCCGCCCCGCAATCGGCCAGCGCCTTCACGGCGTCCTCGGGATTCATGTGCTGATCGCGCATGAACCAGCGCGGCTCGTAGGCGCCGATCGGCAGGATCGCCGCGCGTAACGGCCCATGCGCTTCGCGCACGCGGCGAAAATGCGTGCCGGTGCCGTAGCCGGAATCGCATACGATGTAGATTTTTCCGGCCGGCGTCTCCAGCACGAAGCTCGCCCACAGCGCCTTGTTACGGTCGAACAGCCCGCGCGCGGTCCAGTGCCTTGTGGCAACCAGCGACACCGCAACGCCATTGCCGATCTCGACGCGATCGTTCCAGTCGAACGCCTCGGCGCGGATGGACGCATCGCTCGATGCGATCGTGACGTCGTTGCCGAGCGGCGTGATGACTCGCGGCGAGAACTTTGCCGCGAGCTTCGACAGGGTACGCATGTCCAGATGATCGTAATGGCCGTGCGAGACCAGCACCACGTCGATCGGCGGCAGGTTCTCGAACGCAATGCCGGGATCGTTGACCCGCTTCGGCCCCGCGAAGCTCACCGGCGACGCGCGCTCTGACCACACCGGATCGATCAGGATATTCAGCCCGGCGGTCTGGATCAGCCAGCTCACATGGCCGACATAGGACATCCGCACCTTGCCTTCGTTCACCTGCGGCGGCGGCACATCCGAGTGAGGGCTCGGCGCGCGCTCGGGCCACACCTGCCGCTTCCGGTCGCCTCCAAACTGCCAGCGCAGCACCTCCCAGAGCTTCTTCGGCGGCGCGCCGTCAGGGTCGAAAAACGTCGTGCCGTCGAAATGATCGGACTTCGGGCCGGCATAGGTTTTCATGCGGGAGATCCAGACGGATGGCAGGCCAATGACGGCGACAGCACCTGCGAGCAGACCAAAAACACGGCGGCGAGTGACCTTCATGGCCCGGAATGGCCTGAAACGACCTGTTTCGGCAAGAGGGAGGCCCGGAACCGTCCTTCACAATCGCCTCATAACCGCTGTTTTTGCCGACTTTTGTTGACTTTCCGGGCTGCCGGGGGTTTAACCGCCCCACTTCTCGAAAAGACCTTCTTTTCGACCCGCCGCCCGGCACCGGATGCCGGAGGCCAACGCCCGACAGCGCTGTGCGCCCTCGGGCGTAAACGTGTTTGGAATTTCACGTCCCTACCGGGACATGAGCAACGGGATACACTGCGGCGATGTTCGACAATCTGTCGGAAAAGCTCGGAGGCATACTCGATCGGCTGACGCGGCGCGGTGCGCTGTCGGAAGCCGACGTCGACGCCGCCATGCGCGAGGTGCGCCGCGCGCTGCTCGAAGCCGACGTCGCCCTCGACGTGGTGCGCTCGTTCACCGACAAGGTGCGCGAGCAGGCGATCGGCGCCACCGTCGTCAAGTCGGTGACCCCCGGCCAGATGGTGGTGAAGATCGTCCACGACCAGCTCGTGGAAACGCTCGGCTCCGACGGCCAGCAGATCGATCTCAACGCGCCCGCGCCCGTCGCCATCATGATGGTCGGCTTGCAGGGCTCCGGCAAAACCACCACCACCGCCAAGCTTGCACGCCGCCTCACCCAGCGCGACAAGAAGAAAGTGCTGATGGCGTCGCTCGACGTCTATCGTCCGGCCGCGCAGGAACAGCTTGCCGTGCTCGGCCGCGATCTCTCGGTCGAAACGCTGCCCATCGTCGCCGGCCAGAAGCCGGTGCAGATCGCGCAGCGCGCGCTGCAGGCGGCGAAGCTCGGCGGCTACGACATCGTGCTGCTCGACACCGCGGGCCGCACCACCCTCGACGAAGAGATGATGACTGAAGCGGCGGAGGTGAAAACCGCCGCCAAGCCGCATGAAGTGCTGCTGGTCGCCGACTCGCTGACCGGTCAGGACGCGGTCAATCTGGCGCGCGCCTTCGACCAGCGCGTCGGCCTCACCGGCATCGTGCTGACCCGCGTCGACGGCGACGGCCGCGGCGGCGCGGCGCTCTCCATGCGCGCCGTTACCGGCAAGCCGATCAAGCTGATCGGCACCGGTGAAAAAACCGATGCGCTGGAAGATTTCCATCCCTCGCGTATCGCGGGCCGCATCCTCGGCATGGGCGACGTCGTCTCGCTGGTCGAGAAGGCCGCCGCGCATATCGACGCCGAGAAAGCCGCGCGCGTCGCCGAGAAGATGCGCAAGGGCAAGTTCGATCTTGCCGACCTGCGCGATCAGCTCGCGCAGATGCAGACCATGGGCGGCCTCGGCGGGCTGATGGGCATGATGCCCGGCATTGCCAAGATGAAGAACCAGATCGCCGCGGCGAATCTCGACGACAAGGTCGTGAAGCGGCAGATGGCCGTGATCGACTCCATGACGCGCGAGGAGCGCAAGAATCCCGACATCCTCAAGGCCAGTCGCAAGAAGCGCATCGCCGCCGGCGCAGGCCTCAAGGTCGAGGAAGTCAACAAGCTGCTCAAGATGCACCGGAACATGGCCGACATGATGAAGGCCATGGGTCAGGGCAAGCGCGGCCCGCTGGCGGGCATGGCGCAGGCGATGGGCTTCGGCGGAGGCGGCATGCCGTCGGCCGACGCCATGAAAGAATTGGCGGCGAAGATGCCCGGCGGAATTCCGCAAGGCGCGCCTTCGCTGCCGAAAGATTTTCCGGGCCTTCCGGGCCTGGGGAAACCGACATTGCCGGGCCTCGGTGGATTTCCGGGGATCGGCAAGAAGAAATAACCCGACCGCATTCAACTCATACGAACACTTACGGAGAACATCATGTCAGTCGTCATTCGTCTCGCCCGCGCCGGCACCAAGAAGCGTCCGGTCTATCACGTCGTCGTCGCCGACTCGCGCTTTCCGCGCGACGGCCGCTTCATCGAGCGTCTCGGCCACTTCAACCCGCTGCTGCCGAAGGACAACGAAGCCCGCCTCAAGCTCGACCTCGACAAGGTCAAGGCCTGGCTCGCCAAGGGCGCGCAGCCGTCGGACCGCGTGCTGCGCTTCCTCGATGCGGCAGGCGTCAAGAAGCGCGAACCGCGCAAGAATCCCGAGAAGGCCGTGCCGCGTAAGGAGCGCAAGGCCGCCGCTGAAGCAAAGCCGGCTGCCTAAGTAATCTGGCGTGACGCGCGACTCGCGTATTTGCGTCGCGAAAATCGGCGCCGCGCATGGCGTGCGCGGCGAAGTAAAATTGTGGCCTTTCACCGAAGACCCGATGGCGGTCATCGATTACGGGCCGCTGTCGAGTAAGGACGGCGCGCGCCAGTTTGAAGTGGTGCGCGCCCGGATCGCGAAGGATCATCTGGTCGCGGTGCTCAAGGGCATCGCGACGCGCGAGGATGCCGAGCGCGTCAACGGCGTCGAGCTCTACATCGCGCGCGACAGGCTGCCGCCGACGGAGGCGGGCGAATATTACCACGCCGACCTGATCGGGCTGCGCGCGATCGACGAAGTTGGCGCCGCGATCGGAAAGGTCCTCGCGGTTCATAATTTCGGCGCGGGCGACATCATCGAGATCGCGCCGCCGCAGGGACCGACACTACTGCTGCCGTTCACCGATGCGGTGGTGCCGACCGTCGATCTGGCCGAAGGCCATGTGGTCATCGTGATGCCGCACGAGATCGAGGGCGACGAGCCGCAAGACGCCGACATCTGAGCCGAAGCAGGATCGAACCATGTGGCGCGCCACCGTGCTCACGCTGTTTCCGGAGATGTTTCCCGGCCCGCTCGGCATCAGCCTCGCGGGCAAGGCGCTCGCATCCGGTCTTTGGGCGCTTGACGCCCGCGATATCCGCGACTCAGCCACCGACAAACATCGCAGCGTCGATGACACTCCCGCCGGCGGCGGCCCCGGCATGGTGCTGCGCGCCGACGTGCTGGCGGCGGCCATCGATGCCGCCGGTGTGGAGGGGAACCGCCCCCGCCTGCTGATGAGTCCTCGCGGTCGGCCATTGACCCAGCAGCGGGTTGTGGAACTCGCCGCCCGCCCCGGTCCGCTGATCGTCTGCGGCCGGTTCGAAGGCATCGACCAGCGGGTCATCGAGGCCCGCCAGCTCGAGGAAATTTCCCTGGGGGACTATGTGCTCTCGGGCGGCGAAATCGCAGCCATGGCCCTGATAGACGCCTGCGTGCGGCTTCTGCCCGGGGTCATGGGGAAGCTAAGCTCTGGAACCGACGAGAGTTTCTCCGATGGCCTGCTGGAATACCCCCAGTACACCCGGCCCCAGAATTTCGAGGGCCGGCCGATTCCCGACATTCTGGTGTCTGGCGACCACGCCCGAATCGCAGCCTGGCGCCGGGCCGAGGCCGAGACCCTGACAAAAGCCCGCCGGCCCGACCTCTGGGCCGCCAAAAACGCCCAAATCGCACCAACCAGACCGCCAAAAAACACGACGAAAGGGTGACAACCCGCCGGTGATGGCGTATACGACCGCCCAATCCGTGCACGTGCTGGATACGAATTTCCGCGCAGCCCCTTCCGGGCGCGCCGCCGATGGAGTTTTGCGATGGACCTCATTCAAGAGCTCGACAAAGAGCAG
This sequence comes from Bradyrhizobium sp. G127, assembly GCF_021502575.1. Classification (NCBI taxonomy): domain Bacteria; kingdom Pseudomonadati; phylum Pseudomonadota; class Alphaproteobacteria; order Hyphomicrobiales; family Nitrobacteraceae; genus Bradyrhizobium; species Bradyrhizobium sp. G127. The sequence continues at coordinate 289,194 of NZ_JAKFGN010000001.1, read as the reverse complement.
CTCGAAAAGCTTTCCGCCGGAAAGACCGTTCCCGATTTCGGACCGGGCGACACCGTGATCGTCAACGTCAAGGTTGTCGAAGGCGAGCGTTCGCGCGTGCAGGCCTATGAAGGCGTCTGCATCGGCCGTCATGGCGGCGGCATTCACGAGAGCTTCACTGTCCGCAAGATTTCCTACGGCGAAGGCGTGGAACGCGTGTTTCCGGTCTATTCGCCGATGATCGACTCGATCAAGCTCGTGCGCCGCGGCAAGGTGCGTCGCGCCAAGCTGTATTATCTGCGCGGTCTGCGCGGCAAGTCGGCGCGCATCGTCGAGAAGCAGGACAATCGCGAAAAGGAAGCGCCGAAGGCAGCTTCCGGCGCGTAATCGCGCTGCGCTCAGGTGCTTGAATTCAGAAAGCGCGGTGTCCTCACCGCGCTTTTTCTTTTGCCACGATTTCTATTATCGCTGTTTGCAGCAATTACTTTTGCGACAGCGGACCGTTCATGATCCAGCGATGGCCGAACGGATCGCGGATAATCGCGGTGCGCGTGCCCCAGAACGAGTAGGCCGGGCTCACCTCGCCTTTCGCGCCCAGTTTAGTGGCGCGCTCGAAGACCTCGTCGACCTTCTCGCCCGTCGTGAATTCCAGGCTGACCGACATGGTGACCGGCTCACCGGGGAGAGGCGTGCGCGCGGTACCGAATTCAGGGAATGCGTCGGACAGGAACAGCGCGCCGCCGTTGATTTCAAGTTCGCAGTGCAGGATGCGCAACCCATCCAGCGCGGGCATCAGCGCCTTCTGCTTGGCGTCGAAAGCGGCGGTATAGAAGGCAATGGCACCGGCGGCCGGCGAAACAGTCAGATAGGGCGCAACCGGCGGTCGTGCGGACATTGTGCGATCCTGCGTCAGCGACTATGTGGTGAGGATACTTTCCCCTTTCGCCTTAAGCGAGTAAAAAGGCCGCCCACGTGACCGGCGGCCCAGGGGCCGCAAACCTCAATCCGGACGACCGAAAATGGCCAAAGCGACCACGCTGTACGACAAGATATGGAACGACCACCTGGTTGATGAGCAGCCCGACGGCACCTGCCTGCTCTACATCGACCGGCATCTTGTCCATGAGGTGACCTCGCCGCAGGCTTTCGAAGGGCTGCGCACCACCGGCCGCAAGGTTCGCGCGCCGAAGAAGACGCTCGCTGTGGTCGATCATAACGTCCCCACCACCGACCGCTCCAAACCCAATCCCGATCCGGAGAGCGCCGAACAGATCGCGGCGCTGGCGGAAAATGCCCGCGCGTTCGGCGTCGAATACTTCAACGAGTTCGACAAGCGTCAGGGCATCGTCCACGTCATCGGCCCGGAGCAGGGCTTTACCTTGCCGGGCACGACGATCGTTTGCGGCGACAGCCACACCTCGACGCATGGCGCATTCGGCGCGCTCGCGCATGGCATCGGCACGTCGGAGGTCGAGCATGTGCTCGCCACCCAGACGCTGATCCAGAAGAAAGCAAAGAACATGCGCGCCACCGTCGACGGCGCGTTGCCGGACGGCGTCACCGCCAAGGACATCATTCTTGCGATCATCGGCGAGATCGGCACCGCGGGCGGCACCGGTTACGTGCTGGAATACGCCGGCGAAGCGATCCGTTCGCTCTCGGTGGAAGGCCGCATGACGGTCTGCAACATGTCGATCGAAGGCGGCGCCCGCGCCGGCCTGATCGCGCCTGATGAGAAGGCCTACGAATTCCTGAAAGGCCGCCCGATGGCCCCGAAGGGCGCCGAATGGGACGCCGCGGTGCGTTACTGGGACACGCTGCGCACTGACGACGGCGCGCATTTCGATGCCGAGATCAGACTGGACGCAGCGAAGCTGCCGCCAATCGTGACCTGGGGCACCTCGCCGGAAGACGTGGTGTCGATTTCCGGATTCGTGCCCGATCCCGCGAAGATCGCGGATGAAGCCAAGCGCTTGTCGAAGCAGCGCGCGCTCGACTACATGGGCCTCAAGGCCGGGACGAAGATCACCGACATCAAGCTCGACCGCGTCTTCATCGGCTCCTGCACCAACGGACGCATCGAGGATCTGCGCGCTGCCGCGAAGGTGGTCGCGGGTCACACCGTCAACGGCAATCTCAATGCGATGATCGTGCCGGGTTCGGGTCTCGTGAAGGAACAGGCGGAAGCCGAAGGGCTCGACAAGATCTTCATCAAAGCTGGTTTCGAGTGGCGCGAGCCGGGCTGCTCGATGTGCCTTGCGATGAATCCGGACAAGCTGTCGCCGGAAGAGCGCTGCGCCTCGACCTCGAACCGCAACTTCGAAGGCCGTCAGGGCTTCAAGGGCCGCACCCACTTGGTGTCGCCCGCGATGGCCGCAGCCGCCGCGATCGCCGGACACTTTGTCGACATCCGCGAGTGGCGATCCGCATAACCCGCGTCAAATCAACGCGAGCACAAAAGAAACAGGCGCTCTTTTGAGCGCCTGTTTTTGTTGTTCGCTTGCTGCGGCCTTACCAGCCGAAGCCGAAACCAAAGCGCGGTCCGAAGCCGTAAGGACGATAGCCGTAGCCATACGGATAGCCGTAACCATAAGGCCGATAATAGTAAGGCCGGTATCCATACCCGTAACCGTAATAGGGCCGGTAGTACGGCCGATAATATGGACGGTAGTAGTACGGCCGATAATAGCGGCGATAGTGGCGGCGACGTGCGCTGACGTCGGTCGGCTTCGCCTCGGCCAGACGGGCGTCATAGCCGGGCGACGTCGCGGCAACCGGCGGCGCAGCGCTCGCAGGCGCAAGAGACATCCAGCCGGCAAACGAAAGAGCGGCAGCAACCACTGCGGCCCCCACGAACTTTCTCATTGCAATTCTCCTTCGATCGTTGCTCGACACATTAAAAAAGACAACGCCGACCACCGATTTCAGTTTCATCCAGTCAAGCGACGAGCCATCGGCGACGCGCAACCCAAACAAAGCTTATCCGGATTAAGATGACTTCGGATTTGCAGCAAGATCATGACACGCGGATTTTACCGATTCTTGGTAAAGGCACCCCTCTCTCAAAGCGTAAATCAGTACCAGTGGTGACGGCGGTGCCAGTGGCGGCGATGGTGCCAGCCATGATGCCGATGCCATCCGCCGTGACGGTGCCAGCGGTGATGGCGGCGCCAATGCACCTCCGTGGCGATGTTCTCCGACGCATGCTTTGCAGAGGTCGAGGTCACCGGATTGATCAGCGATACTGCCTGCGCGCGATCAACCGGCGCAGCAACCGCGAGCAGCCCGGCAACGGCTGCGAGTCCGAAGATCGTCCTGATGTTCATCTTCATGAATGCTCTCCCTTGATCAGCGAACGAAAGCCACGCCGGCGCATGGTGTTCCCACGCAGCGGCGGATCTCGCTGAAGCCAGACTAGGAAGAATGACGTGAACGCGTCCTGAATGTTCGCGCCGCATTGATGAACGAACGACAGCGGCGCGCGATGAAACCGGAGCGTGAAATTCAGCCGCGCCAGTAGCAGCGCATACGCGGCACGATCACCGTTCCGCTCGGGCGATATTCCTGCTCGTAATGGGCGTTGCAGACCCGCACAGAATTCGGACCTGGATAGTTCGAGCCGCGATAGATGGGAACGCGCCGCGGCGCGCGGCGAATGATCCTGCGGCTTTGCGCGGAAAATTCCTCAGCGGTCAGCCCGTGGGTGGACACGGCAGCAGCCGCAGGCGCAGCGTGCGACAGGCCCGGTGCCGCCAGAATGATCAGACCCGCAAAAAGGCCGATGAGAGCCGCCGAAAACCGCATCATGCTGCGTCGTCCCGTACCCGTGATACTGCGCGATGGGCGGCAACGTCTCCGATTGAGGCCCGCAGGTCAACACCAAGAAATCGCCAAGTCCGCGCTCGCCCTTGGCTCCGGCCGCCGGGCCCTCTAAACAGGACCGATGTGGCCGACCGCAAAATCCCCCACCCTCGCCGAGATGGAATCCATCGCGCATGACGCGTTCGCGCGGCTGCCGAAACATTTTCGCGACCTGTGCGAGGGGCTGATCATCCATGTCGATGATTTCCCCTCGGACGAAGTTCTGGAAGAGATGAAGGCGGAGAGCGAGTTCGATCTGCTCGGACTGTTTCAGGGTGTCGGCCTGCCGTTCCAATCGAGCGGCGACATCGCGCCGCTGCCGAACATGGTCTGGCTCTATCGCCGCCCGATCCTCGACTACTGGGCCGAACACGACGAGACGCTCGGCCACGTCATTACGCACGTTCTGGTGCACGAGATCGGCCACCATTTTGGTCTGTCAGATGACGACATGGAAGCGATCGAAGCCAGCGTGAGCTAGCTCGCGTCGCAGACCGTCGAATCCGCAAGGCGGCGCTTCCCGGCTGCACCCGCGTCCCGCGACGGCTTGCAGGGCTGGGCCGCATTGGCGCGTCCCAGCGGCTCCCGCTCGCAAATGCCGCCCATGACCCCTGCGGCCCTGACGCAGTCCCGTGCGCTGCTGAACACACAGATCGGATTATCGCGCCCGACATCCCGCCGGCACCACAGCTCGGCGTGAGCGCTGCCGGACGGCATCAGCAGGACGACGCCAACCGCCAGAAAGAGCCCTTTCCGCAGGGATCGAACGTGCATGGCGTTCATGATGTGTCCTCCCTCAGCGCATGGCCTTGACGGCCATGATGATATACTTAGAACAGCTCAAATTGCATCCGGTTCACGGGAACATCATGGACAAGTTTACGACACTCGAAGGCGTCGCGGCCCCCTTGAAGATCATCAATGTCGATACCGACATGATCATCCCGAAGCAGTACCTGAAGACGATCAAGCGCACCGGTCTCGGCAAGGGCCTGTTTTCCGAACAGCGCTACAAGGACGACGGCAGCGAGAATCCGGATTTCGTCCTCAACAAGCCGTCCTATCGCAACGCCAAGATCCTCGTGGCGGGCGACAATTTCGGCTGCGGATCGAGCCGCGAGCACGCGCCTTGGGCGCTGGCCGATTTCGGCATCCGCTGCGTGATCTCGACCTCGTTCGGCGATATCTTCTACAACAACTGCTTCAAGAACGGGATCCTGCCGATCCGCGTCAGCCACGAAGAACTCGACAAGCTGTTCGACGACGCCGATCGCGGCGCCAACGCGACGCTGACGATCGATCTGGCAAAGCAGGAAATCCGCGGCCCCGACGGCGGCACGATCAAGTTCGACATCGATCCGTTCCGCAAGCACTGCCTCTTCAACGGCCTCGATGACATCGGGCTCACGATGGAAAAGGGCAAGTCCATCGATGCTTTCGAGGCAAAGGAAAAAGCCGAGCGGCCGTGGCTGTGAGATCAGAGTGTAGATCGTGATCTAGCCAAACAATGACATCCGGAATGTTGCCCCCGGCCTTGCATTTGAACGAGGTCGCGAGACGTAATTTTATAAAGCGGGATTCAGGGAGTATGGGTCCCCGCCTTCGCGGGGACGAGGCAGCAAATAACTGCTGGCACCAGAGCCGATCTCAACCCATCTTCAGCGCCGCGATCGCATCGGCAATCGCAATCGTTCGTTTCGCCATCTCGACATGCAGCCGCTCGACCATCTGCCCGTCGAGCTGCACCACGCCCTTGCTGACATTTTCCGGCAGATCGAACACGCCCATGATCTTGCGCGCGCGGGCGACTTCGTCCGCGGGCGGCGTATAGGCCGCGTTGGCCGCATCGATCTGGCCCGGGTGAATCAGCGTCTTGCCGTCGAACCCCATGTCGCGGCCCTGCGCGCATTCCTTCGCAAAGCCCGCGATGTCGCTGATGTCGTTGTAAGGGCCATCGAGAATTTCGATGCCGTAGGCGCGCGCGGCCAGGATGCAATGGGAGAACAGCGGCAGCATCGCCGCGCGGCCCGGCAGCATCCGCATCCGCGTCTCGCGCGCAATATCGTTCGGCCCCATGATGAAGCCGGCGAGGCGCTTGTCGCCTTCGCGCGCCGTCGCCGCGATCTGCTGGGCGGACAGCACCGCGATCGGCGTCTCAATCATCGCCCAAAGGCCAATGGCCGGATCGGCCTTGAGCGAGCGCAGACGTTCCTCGAGCATCTTCACGTCGGCCGGGTTCGAGACTTTCGGCACCAGAATGCCGTCCGGCCGCGCGGCTGCGGCCATTGCCAGATCGTCCTGCCACCACGGCGACTCGAGATTGTTGACGCGGATGATGATCTCGCGCCGGCCAAACCCCCTGGCGGCGACCGCCGCCGCGATCTGGTCGCGCGCCATCGGCTTCGCGTCCGGCGCGACGGAGTCCTCGAGATCCAGAATGACGCCGTCGGAAGGAAGATTCCGCGCCTTGTCCAGCGCCCGCGCATTGGAGCCGGGCATGAACAGGACACTGCGGCGCGGACGGATCATGGCTGGGTTCCCATATAAGGCGCAGCCTGCGTAGCATTTCGGCTCCGCGCCTGAAAGGCTTGTTCAGTGCGTCGGGCTAGGTTAGCCAACCGGAATAACTTTACGAGGCCGCTCATGTCACCGTTTCCTGAACGCCTGCTCTCCGGCTATCAGAGCTTCGTCACCCAGCGCCTGCCCACCGAGCAGTCGCGTTACCGTGAACTGTCGCAGATCGGCCAGTCGCCCGAAGTGATGGTGGTCGGCTGCTGCGATTCCCGCGTCTCGCCGGAAGTGATTTTCGATGCCGGACCGGGCGAACTGTTCGTGGCGCGCAACGTCGCCAATCTGGTGCCGGTCTATCAGCCCGACGGCGGCGCGCACGGCGTGTCGGCGGCGCTGGAATACGCCATTCAGGTGCTGCGGGTGAAGCACATCGTCGTGCTGGGCCATGCGCAATGCGGCGGCATTCGCGCCTTCTGCGACAACATCGAACCGTTGTCGCCGGGTGACTTTATCGGCCGGTGGATGTCGATGTTCATCAAGCCCGGCGAAAAGGTCGAGCAGCGCGACCACGAAACCATGCAGCAGTTCGTCACGCGGATCGAGAAGGCAGCGGTCCTGCGCAGCCTCGAAAACCTGATGACGTTTCCCTTCGTGAAAAATCTCGTCGACGAGGGCAAGCTGCAACTGCACGGCGCCTATTTCGGCGTGGCCGAAGGCTCGCTATCAATTGTTGACCAGAAGACGAAGGAATTCAGCCGGGTCTATCAGACGTCTCTTGCCGGCTAGTGCCCCGGCTTGCCGGCTGCACCGTGATCGCCGAGCCGGTCCGACCACACGATCAACAGTGTCGAGACCACGAACACGAGATGGATGCCGGCGAGCCAGCCGAGCTTCTGCGCGTCGAACGTGGCGTCGATGTTCATGAAGGCTTTGAGAACCTGGATCGCCGAGATCGCGACGATCGAGGCCAGCAGTTTCTGCTTCAGTCCGGCGAAATCGACCTTGGTCATCCATTCCGGCCAGTCCGGATGGCCGCGCGGATCGATCCGTGAAACGAAGTTCTCGTAGCCCGAGAACACCACGATCAGGATGAGATTGCCGGTCAGCGACACATCGATCAGCGACAGCACGCCAAGGATGATGTCGGATTCCTTCGCCGACGCTGCGTGAAGGACAAACTCGATCAGCAGCAGGACGAATTTATAGAGGAGCACCGCGAGGCTGACGACGAGGCCCAGATAGAACGGCGCCATCAGCCAGCGGCTGTTGAACAGCACGGCTTCGAGCAGATGCTCGCCGCGCTTCAATGTCGGATTGGCCCGATAGTCCGAAGCGGCAGGCGGGTGCTCAGATGGCTCGCTCGTCATCTTCGCTCCCACCCTGCCCGATCAGGCGGCCTTCTTTTTCGGTTGCAACAGCTTGCGGTTGATCAGGCACTCCGCGATCTGAATCGCGTTCAGCGCGGCGCCCTTGCGCAGATTGTCCGAGACGCACCACAGCACAAGGCCGTTCTCCACCGTCGCATCCTCACGGATACGGCTGATGTAGGTGGCGTCCTCGCCCGCCGCTTCATACGGCGTGACGTAACCGCCCGGCTCGCGCTTGTCGATCACGAGGCAGCCCGGCGCATTGCGCAGGATGTCGCGCGCCTCATCGGCGGAGATCGGATTCTCGAACTCGATGTTGACCGCCTCCGAATGACCGACGAACACGGGCACGCGCACGCAGGTCGCGGACATTTTGATTTTGGGATCAAGAATCTTCTTGGTCTCCATCATCATCTTCCACTCTTCCTTCGTGTAGCCATCCTCCATGAAGACGTCGATCTGCGGGATGACGTTGAAGGCGATACGCTTCGGGAATTTGTTGTTGATCAACTCGCTGTTGGTGTAGACGGCCTTGGTCTGCGAGAACAGTTCGTCCATCGCATCCTTGCCCGCGCCCGACACCGACTGATAGGTCGAGACCACGACGCGTTTGATCACCGCCTTGTCGTGCAGCGGCTTCAGCGCAACGACGAGTTGCGCCGTCGAACAGTTCGGATTGGCAATGATGTTTTTCTTGGTGAAGCCGGCGGCAGCGGCGGCGTTCACCTCGGGCACGATCAGCGGCACATCAGGATCCATGCGCCAGGCCGACGAGTTGTCGATTACCACCGCACCCGCGGCAGCGATCTTCGGCGACCATTCCTTCGACACGGCGCCGCCCGCCGACATCAGACAGATATCGACATCGCTGAAATCGTAGTGCTCAAGTGCTTTGCATTTCAGGGTCCGGTCGCCGTAGGACACTTCGACGCCAATGCTCCGGCGGGAGGCCAGTGCGACCACCTCGTCTGCCGGGAAGCGGCGCTCGTCCAGGATGTTGAGCATTTCCCGGCCCACATTGCCGGTCGCTCCAACTATCGCAACCTTGTAACCCATCGTTGACTCTCCGAAGAAAAATGCCTCGCCCTCACGCCTCGCGGAAAGGGAAGAGGCAGCGCTTCTATGCGAAAAACCGCCCAAATACAACGCAGAAGCGACTGCGGGGGCAGGTCTGGCGTCAGGCGGCGGGAGTTCTTCATCCAGGGCCGCAGCGGTGGCTCGTTCCCGTTTTCACGACCGGAACAGAACGTCCGCCAAGAGTATGCCATGAGTCCGATCATCCTTGATCAGCCCGCCCTGAATACCTCCGGCATCCATCCGGCGCTCCGCAATTTCGCGGACGAATGCAGCGCCGTGGCTGTGCGAATCCTGGCTTATGTCTGCGGGCTCGCTGTGCTGGCGGTGATCGCCGTGGACCTGTTCTCCGCCGTGCCGGTCGCCGCCAATACGGACACGCCCGCCCTCCCGGGCTGGACACCGGCCAGCCGCCCGCACCCGGCCTTCGCCATCAGCAAGCTGGATTTGTCCGACAGACCAGATGCTTACGAAATTCTTCGGCATCCGGAAGGCGGCCGCAGGGACATCCTGCGCTGGGCCGCCAGCGCCGGCGAGGCCCCCACTGCGGAGATCGAGATTTATCGTCCCGGCGGTGAACTGGACGCCTTTACCGCGGCTGACGCCGGCCTGGCAGCCCGGATGGCCGGTCAGCCCGCCACTGAGGTCGAACCCGCGGGTGTTCTCGAGACCAAGTTCGGTCGCGTCGCCCTGCTGCGCCTGAGCGGGGCTGCCCTGCCCGCCAAGCAGACCTGCCTGGGCTTCGTAAAGACCTTTACGGCCCCGAACGTCACGCTGAGCGGATGGTCGTGCCAGGCAGGGTCGCTCGCCGCCCAGAAGACGTTTCTCGGCTGCACGCTGAACCGGCTGACCCTGCTGTCCGCCGGCAACGATCCGAAAATGGCCGAGCTATTCGCGCGCGCCGAACTCAGGCGCGACACCTGCAACATGACCACCGCGACAGCCACAAACTGGATCGCCGCGGGCGACACGCCGCCGCTGCGCGGACGGCTCGCGCAAGACTGACGATCCGGACTGGAGAAATACCGGCATGTCCTTCGATCAAAACCATATCGCCACCGTCAGCGGCTACGCAGGCAAAGCCGTGCGTTATTCTTTCTACGTGGCCGGCACCGTCGCATTCGCCCTGATCGCCATCGGCGCCGTGCGCGTTTCCAGCTTCTTCGGCCAGCCATCCAGCGTCAGCACCAAGGCGTCATTCCAGATCGCATCATCCGATCTCGCGCGTTTGCCGCCCGCAACCAGTTCGGCGAAATTCAACGGCGGATGGCAGGAAGTGCTGCAATACGGCCGGATCTATGATCGCGACACCGACTTCACGATGGTCGTGAATATGCCGGCCAATCCGGGAACGCCGGTGGTCCGGGACTATTCATCGGAAATGTCCAGCCTGCGGCCGCTGTTGCGCTCCACCTCCTACATGGGCGCGGCAACCTACTACGATCTGCAAACCCGCTTCGGCCCGGTCCGCGCGGCGAGCTTTCAGGCCAACTCCGACGGCCAGATCAAACTCTGCGTGTCCTATCTCAGCCGCTTCGATACCGATGCCGTGTATCTCAAAGGGTGGCTGTGCGAGGCCAGCGGCGCGCGCCCGAATTTCCACGCCCTGGCCTGCCTTCTCGACCGCGTGACCGTAAAGGGCGTGCTGCCGACCGCGGCCGCGCAAAACTTCTTCGAGGAACGAATGAAGCGTCCCGGACGTTGCAGCGCGGAGCCGGTGTCACAAACCACCGACACCCGGCCGCCGCGACCGCCCCGCAGGCTCTAGACCGAGGCGTGTTGCGTCCTATATCGCACAGTAAGACCGGTACGATACGCGCCAGGTGTGGCCCATTGGTCCTTGTGGCCGCCTCCCCGGAACGGGTATGGTGGCCCGAATTGGAATTCGACGAGGATATGATGGCTTTGAAGCACTTAGGCGCGAAAACACTGGCGATTTTGCTCGCGACGGCTGCGGTTACGGTCGTCGGATTCGGGACCGCCGATGCCGCGCCCCGCAAGCGCGTGGTCCAGGACGATCCGACCTATGACGGCGCGCCGCGCAGGCCGGAAAACCGCGTCTATCAGCGCGGCCGCACCCGCGTTTACGTGACCCGGCGCTCGTGGCTCGATGCCGGCACCGAAGTGCGCCCCGGCGAACGCAAGTTCACCGATTACGCCTTCCCGCCGGGCTACTCCTACGGCCAGCAGATCGACCGCCTGTACACCAGCCGCCGCCCGCTCGGCGACCAGTGGGATACCGGCACGCCGTTCCCGTTCCCGCTGTACTGATTTTTCGGCGCCTGCCGAACGTCAAAATGCCCGGCTCGCGCCGGGCATTTTTTATGGCGAATTGCATATGGCAGGATGGTGACGAACTTCGCCGCAAAAGGCGAAATGGTGTCAGGCCGTCAGCGCGTCCAGTTCCGCGACGATCGCCTCGCCCATCTGCGACGTCGAGATGATTTTCGCGCCGTCCGCCTTGAGGTCGGCGGTGCGCAGGCCCTTGGCGAGGGTTGCGGCGATGGCCTGATCGATCAGGTCGGCTTCCTTCTGCAGATCGAACGAGTAGCGCAGCGACATCACGAATGACGCGATCATCGCCACGGGATTGGCCATGCCCTTGCCGGCGATGTCGGGCGCCGAGCCGTGCACGGGTTCATACAGCGCCTTGCGCTTGCCGGTCTTCGGATCGGTCTCACCCAATGAGGCGGAGGGCAGCATGCCGAGCGAGCCGGTCAGCATCGCGGCGATGTCGGACAACATATCGCCGAACAGGTTGTCGGTGACGATGACGTCGAACTGCTTCGGCCAGCGCACGAGTTGCATGCCGCCGGAATCCGCGAGCTGATGCTCAAGCTCGACATCCTTGTATTCGCGCGCATGAACCTGCGTCACGACTTCCTTCCACAACACGCCGCTCTTCATGACGTTGTGTTTTTCCATCGACGTCATCTTGTTGCGGCGCTTGCGCGCGAGATCGAAGGCGACGCGCGCGATGCGCTCGATCTCGTAGGTGTCGTAAACCTGCGTGTCGACGGCGCGCTTCTGGCCGTTGCCGAGATCGGTGATGGTCTTCGGCTCGCCGAAATACACGCCGCCGGTCAGTTCGCGCACGATCATGATGTCGAGGCCTTCGACGACCTCTTTCTTGAGGCTCGATGACTCAGCCAGCGCCGGATAGCAGATCGCCGGACGCAGGTTGGCGAACAGCGCCATGTCCTTGCGCAGCCGCAGCAGGCCCGCCTCGGGGCGAGCTTCATAAGGAACATCGGCCCACTTCGGACCGCCCACCGCGCCGAAGATCACCGCATCCGCGGCCTGCGCCCGCGCCATGGTGGCATCGGTGATCGCGACCTTGTCGGCGTCATAGCTGGAGCCGCCGACCAGGCCGGTCTCGGTCTCGAACGACGCGATGCCGCGCGTGCCGAGCCAGTCAATGATGCGCTTCACCTCCGCCATCACTTCGGTGCCGATGCCGTCGCCGGGGAGAAGGAGGAGCTTGTGCGATGCCATGATCGAATGCCTTTGGAATTGTTGACTCTTCGCGGACGCGTTGACTGTCTGCAAATAAGCCGGCGGTCCGCATTTCGCGGACTTGCTAAAGCGCCCTTGCACAATTGGCAAGACACCATTGTCCCGATCCGATTGGCCAAGTCCGGCGGAAACTGCCAAATGTACCGCTCCTGCCGGAGCCTGAGCTTCCAATGACATTCCCCGATTCCGCCGTCCGCTTTCCGCGCCCGATGCGCATGATCCTGATCCTCGCGCTGGCGCCGGCCATCGGGCTCGGCATCGGGCGCTTCGGCTATTCGCTGGTGCTGCCCGACATGCGCGACAGCCTTGGCTGGTCGTATTCCACCGCGGGCTTCATGAACACGATCAACGCCATCGGCTATCTCGCCGGCGCGCTTGGCGCCGCGTCCTTCATCCGCCGCGCCGGCCTGTTCCGCGCGACGTGGATCGGCGCAATCGCGTGTGTGGTGTCGCTGGCGATCTGCGCGCTGTCGGGCAATGTTTTCATTTTCGGTTTCGGACGCCTGCTCTCGGGACTCGGCGCGGCGGCGACATTCGTCGGCGGCGGCACGCTGGCGGCGACCATCGCGCAATCGCGGCCGGCGAAATCGGCGCTGCTGCTCAGCCTGTTCTACACCGGTCCCGGCACCGGGCTGATCGTGTCGGGACTGGCCGCGCCGTTCCTGCTGCAATATTTCGGCCCCGGCTCGTGGTGGATCGTCTGGACTGCGCTGACGATCCTGACCACCCTGATGATGATCCCGCTGCTGCTGAATCCGATCGACGTGCCCGCAAGCGAGACATCGGCCGCGGCAGCGTCCATCCCGCTGCGGCCGATCGCTTTCTATCTCGCCGGCTATTTCCTGTTCGGCGCGGGTTACATCGCCTACATGACCTTCATGATCGCCTATGTGCGCGACGGCGGCGGCGGCGCAGCCGCGCAGAGCGCGTTCTGGTGTCTGATCGGCTTGATGTCGTTCGCGGGATCGTGGCTGTGGCGCGGGCTGATGGCGCGCGGCAACAGCGGAACCACCATCGCGATCATGATCGCGGTGACGTGTCTGGGCACTTTCATCGCGCTGCTCGGCACCTCGCCGATGCTGCTGGTGGCATCGGCGTTCGTGTTCGGCCTGTCGTTCTTTCCGGTGGTCGCCGCCACCACGGTGTTTGCGCGCCTCAATTATCCGCCGGAGGCGTGGCCGAAAGTGATCGGCATCCTGACCATCACCTTCGGCCTCGGCCAGACGCTCGGCCCGTTCGTCACCGGCGCGATCACCGACGTGATGGGGCTGTCCTACGCGCTCACCGTCTCGACGGCGGCACTGGCGCTCAGCGCGGTGCTGTGCGCGTTCCAGCGGCCGGTGAAGGAGTAGGGGCCTTCTCGTCATTGCGAGCGAAGCGAAGCAATCCAGATCGCGCGCCCGGCAAGCGCAGTCTGGATTGCTTCGTCGCTAACGCTCCTCGCAATGACGAAAGAATGCATTGCGCGATGACTGTTGCGGCGTCTAGATCAGCAAATCGTAAAGGTCCGTCCAGTCCGGATTGAGACTTTCGATGAGTTGCAGCTTCTTTGTCCGGCTGCCCGCCTTGATCTGCTTCTCTCGGGCGATCGCATCCTGCATGGTCGCGTGAATCTCGTACCAGACCAGAATCTTGCAACCATATTTCCGAGAGAAGCCCTCTATTTGGCCTTCGCGATGCTCAAAAACGCGCCGCGCAGGATTTGCCGTTACGCCAGTATAGAGCGTTCCGTTGCGTTGATTCGCCATCATGTAGACGCAGGGCTGCTTCACGCAGCAAGACTGTCAGCTCTTCATATGCAGTCAATATCGGCGTCGGTAGAAATCTGCATCTCGCCGTCATTGCGAGCGAAGCGAAGCAATCCGGTTCTTGCTTGATACTCGTTCAGTCTGGATTGCTTCGTCGCAAGTGCTCCTCGCAATGACGGGAAGATAGTGGGGAGACTATGATCAGGATGACGATTGCGCCGCGAGCAGCAGCAGCACAATCAACTTTCAAAAATCAGACAGGTGGTTGTCCCGTGCACGAGCAAGCGGCCCTTGCTGTCCGTGACGCGTCCGTCTGCGATGCCGATGCGGCGGCCCCGGTTGATCACCGTGCCCTCGGCCCTGATGGCGCCTGTCTCCGGCGTGATCGGGCGGACGAACGATATCTTGAACTCAAGTGTCGTGGAGCCGATTCCCTTGTCCAGCGTCGACTGGATCGCGAGCCCCATGCAACTGTCGAGCATAGTGGCGGCGAGGCCCCCATGCACGGTACCCGCCGGATTGAGATGGATGTCTTTCGGCTCGGCCGTCACGACAACGCGCCCGTTCTCGGCCTCCGTGACATCGTAACCCAGGGTCTGCGCGATCGTATTCAGCGGCAGCGTCCCCTCGGCGAGACCCTGAACGAACTCAAGACCGCTCATCTCTTTCTGCCGGCCGGCGGGAACAGTCCCGTAACTCTTGCTGGCGCCTCGTCCCGTCATCGTCTTCTCCCGTTGAACAGCGTGTACCGGACGCCACCATAAAATTCGCGCCATGACCTCGCTCGCCGGATTCGGACATCATCGTCGGGGCCGCCTCGCCCGAGACAACGAAAGCTGCTAGATTCCATTGTGCCATGACGCTGCAATTTGCCGAGTGCGACAGGGCGCGCGTCACACGCGACCCGAAGTATGACGGACGGTTCTTCACCGGAGTCCGCACCACGAGAATCTATTGCCGACCCGTGTGCCCGGCCCAGCCCCGATCCGCAAACGTTTGCTATTTTTCATCCGCCGCCGCGGCGGAACTGGCCGGCTTCCGGCCTTGCCTTCGTTGCCGTCCGGAAACCGCACCTTTCAGTCCGGCATGGAAAGGCACCCGCGCGACCGTGGATAGAGCGCTGCGCCTCATCGTCGATGAGGGCGCACTCGATGCGGAACATGCCTGTGTCGAAGACCTGGCGGCGAGGCTGGGCATCGGAGCGCGCCAATTGTCGAGATTGTTCGCTCGCCATCTGAATGCAACACCCGTTCAGGTGGCGAAGACCGCACGCGTTCAGCGCGCAAAGCGCCTGCTCGACTCCACCGAACTGTCCGTGACCGACATCGCCATTCGGGCGGGCTTTCGCAGCCTGCGCCGGTTCAACGCGGTCTTCGCCGAGGTCTACCGGAGACCGCCAACACAGGTCAGGCGACGGCCGGTGAAGGTGTAGCGCCGTCATTGCAAAATTTAAGAGATGGTCGTCCCGGCGCAGGCCGGGACGACGTGTCGAGAAATTACGCGTTACGAGGCCGGGGTCTGCGCCGCGCGCGAGCGGCGCAAGAGCTTCATAGCGCGCGCCAACCTGGAGTCCTTTTCAGATGTGACTTCGCCGTCGCGTTCGTCCTTCGAGAAGAACCGCGTCACCGCGACGAAGAACACCGGCACCATCAAGAGCGCGAGAATCACCACCGCGATCATGCCGCCCATCACGCTTGTGCCCAAGGCCTGCTGACTCCTGCCGCCTGCGCCGGACGCAATCGCCATCGGCAGCACGCCGCAGACGAAGGCCAGACCCGTCATCAGGATCGGGCGGAAGCGCAGGTGACAGGCTTCCATCGTCGCCTGTAGCAGCGGCGTGCCTTTCGCGCGCAGATCCTTGGCGAACTCGATGATCAGGATCGCGTCCTTCGCCGCCAGACCGATGATCGTGATCAGCGCGACGGTGAAGTAGACGTCGTTGGCGAGACCGCGCGACATCGCCGCCAGCACCGCGCCGCAGATGCCGAGCGGCACCGTCATCAGCACCGCCAGCGGAATGGTCCAGCTTTCATAGAGTGCGGCAAGGCACAGGAACACGATCAGCGCCGAGAGCGCCAGCAGGAACGGCGCCTGCGAGCCCGACAGCTTTTCCTGCAACGACTGGCCGGTCCACTCGTAACCGAAACCGCGCGGCAGCTTCGCCGTCAGCCGCTCCATTTCCGCGATGGCGTCGCCGGACGTGTAACCCGCCTTCGCTTCGCCGGAGATGCGCACCGAGGGATAGTAGTTGAAGCCGACGATCTGCGTCGGTCCCACCGCCCACTTGATCGTGGCGAACGACGACAGCGGCACCAGATCGCCGCGGCTGTTCTTGACGTTGTAGGACAGGATGTCCGACGCATTCATGCGCCCGACGCTGTCGGCCTGCACGATCACGCGCTGCATGCGGCCGCGGTTCGGGAAGTCGTTGACATAGGCCGAGCCGAGATTGGTCGAGATCGTGCTGTTGATGTCGGCGAAGGTGACGCCCTGCGCGGCCGCCTGTTCGCGGTCGATGATGAGCTGCACCTGCGGCGCTTCCGGCAGGCCTTCGGCGTAGACGTTCTGCAGCACCGGGCTGTTTTTCGCCAGCGCCAGCAGATCCTCCTTCGCTTTCATCAGCGCGGCGTAGCCCTTCTGGCCGCGATCCTGCAGACGGAACGAGAAGCCCGATGAGTTGCCGAGATTGTCGATCGGCGGCGGCTGCAACGCGGACACCTTGGCGTCCTTGATCGAGCGCAGCGAGCGGTTGATGTCGTCGACAATGGCGGCGGCGGAATCGTTCGGCCCGCGCTCCGACCAGTCCTTCAGCGTGACGAAGGCCTGCGCCGTGTTCTGGCCCTGGCCCAAGAAGCTGAAGCCGGTGAGGAACGTCACTTCGTCGACGCCCGAACGCTCCTTCAGGAATTTCTCCACCTTCTCCACCGCGGCCTGGGTGCGGTTGAACGAGGAGTCCGACGGCGTCTGCACGTCGACGGTGATGAAGCCCTGATCGTCCACCGGCAGGAAGCCGCCGGGCAGCCGGGTGAAGGCGAAGACGAGGCCGGTCAGCAGCGCGACATAGACCAGCATCAGCCGGCCGGTGCGCTTCACCGACCAGCCGACCACGCGGCCATAGCGGCCCTTCACCGATTCAAGCTGGTTGTTGAACCAGCCGAACAGGCCGGTCTTGCCGTGGGCGTGTCCCGCTTCCACCGGCTTGAGCAGCGTCGCGCACAGCGCCGGCGTCAGCGACAGCGCCATCAGTGCCGAGAACGAGATCGCCGCCACCATCGTCACCGAAAACTGGCGGTAGATGATGCCGACGGAGCCGGGGAAGAACGCCATCGGCACGAACACCGCGATCAGCACCAGCGTGATGCCGACGATGGCGCTGGTGATCTGCGACATCGCCTTGCGGGTGGCTTCCTTCGGAGACAGCCCCTCCTCCGACATGATGCGCTCGACGTTCTCCACCACCACGATGGCATCGTCGACCAGGATGCCGATTGCCAGCACCATGCCGAACATGGTCAGCATGTTGATGGAATAGCCGAACATGTAGAGCACCGTGCAGGTGCCGAGCAGCGCGATCGGCACCACGATGGTGGGGATCAGCGTGTAGCGGAAGTTTTGCAGGAACAGGAACATCACCACGAAGACGAGGGCGATGGCCTCGACCAGCGTCTGGATCACCTTGGTGATCGAGGCCTCGACCACCGGGGTGATGTTGTAGGGAATGTCGTAGGTGATGTTGCCGGGGAAATATTTCGACAGCTCCTTCATCTTCTCTTCGACCGCGCTTGCGGTCGCCAGCGCGTTGCCGGTCGGCGACAACAGCACCGACAGGCCGGCGCTCGGCTTGCCGTTCAGCCGCGTGGTGAACTGATAACCCATGCCGCCGATCTCGATGCGCGACACGTCGCGCAGACGCACCGTCGAGCCGTCCGGATTGGCGCGCAGCACGATGGCGCCGAATTCGTCGGCGGAGCCGAGCTGTCCCTTCACCAGGATCAGCGCGGAAATGGTCTGGTCCTTCTTGCTCGGCTCGGCGCCGACGCTGCCGGAGGCGACCTGCGCATTCTGCGCGGTGATCGCCTTGGTCACGTCATCGGCGGTGAGGTTGTAGGCGACCAGCTTGACCGGATCGATCCAGATGCGCAGCGAGCGCTCGGTGGAATACAGCGTGGCACGGCCGACGCCGGGGATGCGGCGGATTTCGCCGAGCACGTTGCGGATCATGAAGTCGCCGAGGCCGACTTCGTCGAGCGAGCCGTCGGTGGAATTCAGCGTGATGATCTGCAGCACAGCGCTGGAGGCTTCCTCGACGAGAATGCCCTGCTGGATCACGGGACGCGGCAGCCGCGCCTCGACCCGCTTGATGCGGTTCTGAACCTCGACCGAGGCGAGATTGGAATCGGTGCCCGGCACGAAGTTGGCGGTGATTTCCACCTGGCCCAGCGAGTCGGAGGTGGATTCGAAATTCAGGATGCCCGAGGCGCCGTTGAGTTCCTCCTCGATCAGCCGCGTGGTCGAGTTGTAAAGCTCCTCCGGCGAGGAGCCGGGATAGCTGGTCGAGATCGAGATCGAAGGCGGCGCGATGATCGGATACTGCGCGATGGCCAGAAACGGAATCGCGATGATGCCGAGCAAACAAATGAACAGCGCCACCACCCAAGCGAAGATTGGGCGGTCGATAAAGAAACTCGGCATCATGACTCCCTGAAACGGACTAGACCCGGGCGGAACATCTCACCCGGGGGTCATTGCGGTCATCGGACCGGCGTCAAAAGCGCGCGCCGCCCGGTGACGCATCTCGCGAAGCAATCCGGCCCGGGGGCATCCGTGATGCCGGACTGCTTCACTGCAATGATGGCGCAACCCTTTTGCGCCGGACACACGTGATCGATTCAACGCACCTGCGACTGGTCGGACGAACTTGCCGCCGCGGATCGCTGCAGGCTGCCGGTCAGGTCGGTCGCCTCCGCCTCGGTCCAGGCGCTGGTGCGCACCGCATCGCCGATGGCGAACTTCTGGAAGCCTTCGACCACGACGCGCTGGCCGGCCTGCAGGCCTTCTGTGATCAGCCACTGGCCGTCGACGAGACCGCCGGTGCGCACCGGCTGCGATACGACGCGGTTGTCGTCCTTCACCAGATAGACTTCGCTGGCGCCGGTGCCGTTGCGCTGCACCGCCTGCGGCGGCACGGTGATGGCATCAGGATCGCGGCCCTGCTCGATCAGCACGCGGACGAACATGCCGGGCAGCAGCTCGCGCTTCGGATTCTTGAACTCGCCGCGCAGCGTGACCTGTCCGGTGCCGGCATCGACCTTGGCATCGGAGAACAGCAGCTTGCCGTCGAGCGGATAGATCGAGCCGTCGTCGAGCACGAGCTTAACCTTCGCCGCATCGGGCGCCACCGCGTCGAGATCGCCGCGATCGAAATCGCGGCGCAGGCGGTTGAGTTCGTTCACCGACTGGGTGAAGTCGGCATAGACCGAATCGATCTGCTGGATGGTGGCCAGCGCATGGGTTTCGTTCTGCACCACAAGCACGCCCTCGCTGAGCAGCGCCGCGCCGATGATGCCGTTGATCGGCGCCTTGATGGTCGCATAGTCGAGGTTGAGACGCGCGCGCGACAGGTCGGCGTTGCGCGCGGCAAGCTCGGCCTTGGCCTGCGCCAGATTGGCGACCGCGACTTCGTTCGACGCCTGCGAGGCGGCATTGCTCCTGGCCAGGATTTCGATGCGCGTGGCATGCTGGGAGGCTTGCAGCAGCGCCGCTTCGGCCTTGGCCAGCGCGGCTTCCGCCGCCTGCAGTTCCACTTCGAACGGCCTCGGATCGATCTGATACAGCGGTTCGCCGGCCTTGACCTCGCGGCCCTGCTCGAAGGTCCGCCCGACAATGATTCCAGAGACGCGGGGGCGCACGTCGGCGACCCGCAGCGGCGCGATGCGCCCGGGAAGCTCCCTGACGATGGAACGGGGCTGCGCCTTCAGGGTCACGATGCTGACTTCAGGCGGCTCCGGCGGGGCTGACGAAGCGACGCTGACGTCGTTGCAGCCGGAAAGCAGAACCGCTGCCCCAAAAAGGAGGGCGAGTGACGTGATCGCGTGGGGACGCGCTTGCATTGTCTATCCTTCTTATTTTCGCATAGCCGAAAATCAGAACGACCGGGACCAATCCGCTTTCGCGTAACCGATTCACGATCCTTGCTGACAGTCCTCAGCATGAATCGTGCCGGTGTGCATCGCAACATCCCCACGGGGTGACCCGATGTCGCGGTTCTGTTAAGTATTTGTTATATAAGGAATTAACCTGCGTTAAGATTGCTCACAATTGCGTCAGATCAGGTGAAGGTATCTGCCTCCGCAGAGGCGAAAGTGTGCAACTGCGGCAAATGCCTTATTTTTCAGCAATCGGAGCAGTAGCCGCGCATTTCGCGCATAAGTTGCAATACCAGCGCCGAGGACCGCTAAAAATGCATGTCGGCAAGGGGTTTAGCTCCCCCATTCAGCCGCTCCTTTCCCACCCGCAGCGGTTGATCGCCCCGCGAATTGTTATGGCGCGACTATCCTGCTTGCCGGCCCAGGGAGATGATCTGAGCCGTCAGGCCGATAATCAGGATGACCAGAAGACTGCCCTGGGAGCCAAGCAGCAGTGGCGACTTCAAGTCCGTCACCAGCGGATGGCCGTCCGGAACGCGGCGCAGCACCTCGGTTACCGTCGGCAGCATCAGCAGAAATGCTGTCAGGCTCAGGCAGACCGTTTCGATATATCTCGCCGCACGCCCCAGGCCGTGAAGGTGTCCGACACCATATCCCGCCAGCAGCAGCACAAGGGTGACCGCGCCGATGACATAACCGGCCGGTTCATGCGCGACGAGAAAGACCGTGACCGCGCCGATCAGCATCGCGATGAAATAGATCAGGCCGGGAAGCGATCGCGGAACGATCCGGCCATAGCGGGCAAACATGTACACGGCCACCGGAATCGCCGGCAGACTGCCGAGCGTGTGAATCCAGCCGAGCGGAGATATTCCAAACATCAGACTATCCTTTTCGTCGAGGGCGAGGTTACGATTGAGTGTGACTACCTATTAGTTGGTAGGCTTTCGGGACGTTTCGGAACGCGTTTCACCGGGCTTCGTTTTCAGGGGGCGAGACGCTTCAGCAGCGGACGGATCACCACCGCGAAGATCTTGGGGTCGCCATAGGCGCGGGCCGACAGCATCCCGCCGTGAACCGCAGCCATGAACACTTCAGCTTCGGCCTTCGCCGTACCGGTCAGCCGCAGACTGCCCTGCTTTGCGCCCCGCTCCAGAACCGACGCCAACCACGCTGACAGCGCGCGAAAATGCCCGCGCACCTCCACGGCGACCTCTTCTGGAAGAACCGGGATCTGGGTTGCGAGCAGGGCGCAGACACAGAACGGAGCCGTTGCATCGGTGATGCAGGTTTCCCAGTAACCGGCATAGGCGCGCAGCCGCGCCAGCGGATCGGACACCCGACGCTCCAGTTCCGCAAGACCCGCTTCAGCCTCCCGCCGGTACTGCACGACCAGGGTGCGGACGAGATCGGACTTGCTGGGGAAATGGTGATGAATACTCGCGTTGCGAATGCCTACCACATTGGCGATGTCGGCGTAGCTGAAGCCGTTGTAACCGCCCTCGAGAATGAGCGAGCGCGCGCAATTCAGAATCTCGTCAGACGTGGTCTGGGCTTGGGCCATGCGACTTTCTACCTTCTAGTAGGTAGCCACGCAAGTCCCGATGGCCGGTGGCGGCTTGACGTTTTGGTGATGACGCGACAGCGCGCCCGGCCATAGGCATTCGCCCGCACGGGCATGACGGAATGGCGCGACGGGAGCACGCTGCATCGATGCGATGCCCCGGCCGTCAGCTTCCGCTGAACGAGTTGTAGCCCTGGTCTTCCCAGTAGCCGCCCTTGTAGTCGTTGGTGACTTCCATCGCGACCACGTATTTGGGGTTCTTGAAGCCGAGCTTGGTCGGCACCCGGATCTTCATCGGATAGCCGTAGGCGCGCGGCAGGATCTCGTCGGCGAATTTGAACGTCATCTGGGTCTGCGGGTGCAGCGCGGTCGCCATGTCGAGCGGCGAATTATAGCCGTCCATGTCGGCGCAGTTGAACCAGACATATTTTGCTTTGGTGTCCGCGCCGATCAGTTGCAGGAAGTGGCTGAGCCGCACTCCGGTCCAGCTTCCGATCGCGCTCCAGCCCTCCACGCAGATGTGGCGGGTGATCTGTTTTTCCTGCGGCAATTTGTAGAGTTCTTCCAGCGTCCACGGCTTCTTGTTCTCGACCAGCCCGCGCACCTCGAGCTTCCACGCCGAACCATCGACGTCGGGCGCGTCATCGATGGAGTAATAGGCGTTGAACGGAAACGGCTTGGTGATCGCGCTTTCCGGGAAGGTCGGCGCCAGCGTGTTCGGATTGAACAGCTTCGCCTGCACCGCGTCGTTGAACTTGGACATCCGGACCAGCATCGATTCCGCCGAGAAACTGTCGGTGACATCGCAGCCGGTCAAAAGCGTCAGCGCGCCGAGACTGGCGCCGCCGGCGATGAAACGGCGGCGCGACAGATCGGGCATCAGCTTGACGGCGTCTTTCACAAGCAGCTTCTTGTCGACGCCGGGGATCAGGAGTTTGCGCATGCGTCCCATGATGTGTTCTCCTTGGGCATGACCTGGTCCGAAAACCGGCGCCCACTTTTCGGGGTCATGCCTACTTGCCAATAATCATGGCGCGCAGGCTTTTCGGCACCAGCAGCGCCAGCGCGACGTGGATCACGAGGAATCCCACGATCGCCGCCATGCAGAAGAAGTGGACGTAGCGCGCCACGTCATAACCGCCGAACACGGCGGTGAGCCATTGCAGTTGCACCGGCTTCCAGATCGCCAGACCCGACAGCACGATCACGATGCCGACCACGATGATGCCGGCATAGAGCAGTTTCTGGACCTGATTGTAGACGGTGAGATCGGCGTGGGAGAGCTTTCCGGTCAGCGCCGCCCTGGTGTCGCCAAGGACGCCGCTCGCGGTGATCGGCAGCAATTTCTTGCGGAAGCGCCCGGTGACGAGGCCAAGGGTCAGATAGACCAGGCCGTTGACCATCAGGAGCCACATCGCCGCGAAGTGCCATTGCAGCGCGCCGCCGAGCCAGCCGCCCAGCGTGATCGAGCGCGAGAAGGTGAGAGAACTGAACAGCGGCGAGGCGTTGTAGATCTGCCAACCGGACATAATCATCAGGACGATCGCAACCGCGTTGATCCAGTGCACGATGCGGACCCAGGCGGGCTGGATCGCCTTGCGGGCGGCCGCCGCTTCTGTCGGATGATCGGTGGTCGAGATGCCGGACATGACGTTGGACATGAGCGTTTCCGTTTTCACGATGTCATCAACACCATACGCGCCTAATCTAGTCCCTGTTACGATGCGCCGTATTAAAATTAGCGCCGGGAACCGGCGATGAAACGCCGCAATGCGACTTCACGAAAATGAGAGGCAACTTTTCGTCGTCCCGGCCTGCGCCGGGACGACGAGAGATACGATTTCATCTCACCCTCTCCGTAAACGGGGAGAGGTAAAGCGGCGCTTACGACTTCGGCATCAGCACCGTATCGACGACATGGATCACGCCGTTGGACTGGTTGACGTCGGCGATGGTGACCGCCGAGGTGCCGCCCTTGGCGTCGACCAGCCAGACTTTCTTGCCGTCGAGTTTCACGGTCAGCGTCTCGCCTTCCACGGTGGTGAGCTTCTTGCCGTCGGTGAGCGCCGACGCATTCATTTTGCCCGGCACCACATGATAGGTGAGGATCTTGGTCAGCGCCGCCTTGTTCTCGGGCTTCACCAGCGTATCGACGGTGCCGGCCGGCAGCTTGCCGAACGCGGCGTTGGTCGGCGCGAACACGGTGAACGGGCCCTTGCTCGACAGCGTGTCGACCAGACCCGCGGCCTTCACCGCGGCGACCAGCGTGGTGTGGTCCTTCGAGTTGACGGCGTTCTCGACAATGTTTTTCGAGGGAAACATCGCGGCGCCGCCGACCATCACGGTCTTCTCGCCGGACATTTCGCTCTTCATCATCTTGTCCTGCGCCTGAACCGGCGCAGTCACGGCAGCGGTCAGCGCCAGCGCGCCGATGGCGGCGGCGGACAACAGGGTAAAGCGGGTTGAGTTGATCTTGGGCATGTGTCGTCTCCCGATGAAATTGAAAAGTTCCGGCGGACATCCGCCGGAACGGACGACGGCACCGATCCTCACGTCTTGCAGATCATCGCGCCGTCGCTGGCCGAGTTACGGCGCTTCGCGCGGCGCGTTTCAGAAAATAAATTTTCGGGAGTTTGAAACTTTTGCAGAAGCGGAACGTGCGGGCGATGCGAGCACAATGCGCTCCCTCTCCCCGTTTACGGGGAGAGGTGAAGCGACGCAAAGACCCGTTACAACGTCGCGCTGATAAAACTCCGGTTCCAGGTCGGCGCGATCAGGATCTCGTTGATGCAGGCGCGCGGCGGCATCGAGGCAACAAACGCGATGGTGCGGCCGAGGTCTTCCGGCTGCAGCATCTTCGCCATCTCCTCGTCGCTCGGCACCACCGGACGCAGCTTGAGAATCGGCGTCGCGACTTCGCCCGGAGAGAGACACGTTGCGCGTAACCCGTTCTTGTATTCATCCATGTTGAACGAATGGGTCAGCGCCAGCACCGCGTGCTTGGTGGTGGTGTAGGCAGGCCCCGTCATCTTCGAGACATGACGTCCCGCCCATGAGGCGACGTTGATGATGACGCCGTCCTTCTGCGCGCGCATCGTCGGCAGCACCGCGCGCATGCAATACATCACGCCGTTGAGATTGATGTCGACCAGCTTGTCCCAGCCCTCGGTGGTGATGTCCTCCCAGCTTCGCTTCGGCACGTTGACGCCGGCGCTGTTGACCAGAAGATCGATGCGGCCGTGTTTGGCGACAATCGCCTTCGCCACCTTCTCCGCGTCCGCCGCGCTGGAGACATCGAGCACCATCGCTTCCGCCTGCCCGCCGTCCTTCGCGATCCCTGCCACGGCCTCGTCGAGCACGTCCTTGCGGCGGCCCGAGATCACCACGGTCCAGCCTTCCTTCGCCAGCGCCTGCGCGCCCGCGAGGCCGATGCCGCTTCCTCCGCCTGTGATCCAGGCCACACGATTCTTGTTATTGCTCATGCCGGTTGTCTCCGTTGCTGCGAGTGATGGTTTTGGTGTACTCAAAACCGGAAAAATCCGATTTCTCCCGATGGAATGTTGCATGAACGCGAGCGCGAACGCCAACCTGTTTTCCCGCCTGTTCGACGGACTGACCGACACCGGCCGGCTGGCCATCGAGACCGCCGACGGCGCGCGGATCAGCTATGCCGATCTGATCGCGCAGGCAGGCCGGGTGGCGAATGTTCTCGTCGCGCGCGGCGTCAAGCCGGGTGACCGTGTTGCAGCGCAAACCGAAAAGTCGGTGGAAGCGCTGGTGCTGTATCTGGCGACGGTGCGCGCCGGCGCGGTGTACCTGCCCCTCAACACCGCCTACACGCTGGCCGAACTCGAATACTTCATCGGTGACGCCGAGCCGTCATTGATCGTATGCGATCCGTCGAAGGCCGAAGGCATCGGCAAGCTCGCGGCGAAAGTGAACGCGAAGGTCGAGACGCTCGATGCCAACGGCAAGGGATCGCTGACCGATGCCGCCGCGAAGGCAAATTCCGAGTTCACCACCGTGGCGCGGGCCAGCGACGATCTCGCCGCCATTCTCTATACGTCGGGCACCACCGGCCGCTCCAAGGGCGCGATGCTGACCCACGACAATCTGGCGTCGAACTCGCTCTCGCTGGTGGACTACTGGCGCTTCACGCAAGACGACGTGCTGATCCACGCGCTGCCGATCTATCACACCCATGGCCTGTTCGTGGCGAGCAACGTCACGCTGTTCGCGCGCGCGTCGATGATCTTCCTGCCGAAGCTCGATCCTGAACTCATCATCAAGCTCATGAGCCGTGCGACCGTGCTGATGGGCGTGCCGACCTTCTACACGCGGCTGTTGCAGTCGCCGAACCTGTCCAAGGACTCCACGAAGCATATGCGCCTGTTCGTGTCCGGCTCCGCGCCGCTGCTGGCCGAGACCCATCGCGAATGGTCGGCGCGCACCGGACATGCGGTGCTGGAGCGCTACGGCATGACCGAAACCAACATGAACACGTCAAATCCTTACGACGGCGATCGCGTGCCGGGCGCGGTGGGCTTCCCGCTGCCGGGCGTCACGGTACGCGTTACCGATCCGGAAACCGGCAAGGAACTGGCGCGCGATTCCATCGGCATGATCGAGGTGAAGGGCCCCAACGTCTTTAAAGGCTACTGGCGGATGCCGGAGAAGACCAAGGAAGAACTTCGCGCCGACGGCTTCTTCATCACCGGCGATCTCGGCAAGATCGACCCGCGCGGCTATGTCCACATTATCGGGCGCGGCAAGGATCTGGTGATCTCCGGCGGCTTCAACGTCTATCCGAAGGAAGTCGAGAACGAGATCGACGCCATCCCCGGCGTGATCGAGAGCGCGGTGATCGGCGTGCCGCATGCGGACTTCGGCGAAGGCGTCACCGCCGTGGTGGTGAAAGACAAGGCGGCGACATTGAACGAGGCTACTGTTGTCAGTGCGCTCGACGGCCGGCTGGCGAAATTCAAGATGCCGAAGCGCGTGATCTTCGTCGACGACCTGCCGCGCAACACCATGGGCAAGGTGCAGAAGAACGTGCTGCGGGACAGCTACAAGAATATTTACAAAGCTTAGGAGCTTCGATTTCCGAACGCTCTCTCCACGTCGTCCCGGCCTGCGCCGGGACGACCAGTTGAGAGTTCGCGCGTCATAACAGCGCGCCTCAATACCCTGTCGCCAGACTGACGACGAAACGCGAACTCACCACCAGCAGATAAATTCCGAACGCGATTTCGAGTTTGCGCTTGGTCATGAGATGCGCGACGCGCACGCCGAGCGGCGCGATCAAAAGGCTGGTCGGCATTACCAGCAGCGCGCCGATGATCGAGATGTAGCCGATGGCAAAAGGCAGTTGCAGCGCCGCCACTTCCGGAAAGCGCGACGCCGCCGGCCAGCCCGCATAGATGTAGCCGATCGCGCCGGGAATCGAGATCAGCACCGCGAGGCCCGCCGACGTTCCGATCGCCTGATGAATCGGGCGGCCGTAGAAGGTCATCAGCAGATTGGAGAACAGCCCGCCGCCGATGCCCATCAGGGTCGAGAGCAGGCCGATGAAGAAGCCGTAGGCCTTCATGAACAGGCCCTTCGGCATTTGGTCGCCGAGCCGCCAGCTCTCCTTGCCGAGCAGCAGCCGCCCCGCCGCCGACCAGGCCACGCCGACGAACACAACCTTGAACAGTTTTTCCGGCGCATAGCGCGCGATCACGCTGCCCGCGATCACGCCGATCAGCACCGGCAGCGCCCACTTTTTCAGGATGTCCATGTCGACGCTGCCGCGCTGGTGATGGGCCTGCCATGAGCGGATCGAGGTCGGGATGATGATGGCCAGCGAGGTGCCGATGCACAGCGGCATCCGCACTTCCAGCGGCACGCCCGCGAGGCGGAAACATTCGTACAGCACCGGGACCAGCACGGCACCGCCGCCGATGCCGAAGATCCCCGCGAGAAAGCCCGCCAGCGCGCCGGTCATCACCAGCAACACAGCCAATTCAAGCAGTTCGGAGAGATTCAGTCCGGCGACCATGCTGCCAATCCCTTAGCATGCGGGACCCGATCCGGAAGCGCAGCATAAGATGAATCCAGTTTCACTTGCCGAAAGGGAACCGGGCGTCCGTGGCATACAAAGCCTAAGTATACCAGAGCGCCCAAGGAGACAATGGAAGCAGTGATCGAAAGTTCATTTGTTATTCAGTTCTGCGTTGCGCTCATTCGGCCGACTCCGTAAATAGAAACCCTCTAACAAGCGATCCCGCACAAGAAGTCGGCAGCGTTTTTCTGCCGCAAACCATTAAAAGTCGCCCATGGCTCCAAGGATCGACCGTCCGCTTTCACCTTTCATGACCTACCGCTGGACGCTGACGATGGCGATGTCCATCGTTCACCGCATCACCGGTATCGCGCTCTATGTCGGCACCCTGCTGCTGGCCTGGTGGCTGATCGCCACCGCCTCCGGCCCCGGCGCCTACGCCAATATCCAGGGTTTCACCTCGAGCTGGATCGGCCGCGTCATCGTGTTCGGTTACACATGGGCGCTGCTGCATCACATGCTCGGCGGCATCCGCCACCTGATCTGGGATCTCGGCTACGGCTTCGGCCCGTCCGAGCGCGAATGGCTCACCCGCGCGGCGCTGATCGGTTCCATCACCCTGACGATCGTGGTGTGGATCGTCGCCTACATGGTCGGAGGCGGACGATGAGCGTGCAGGAATCCCACGGCAATCCGAAAAAATCGCACTCCATGCGCACGCCGCTCGCCCGCGTCCGCGGACTCGGCTCCGCCAAGGGCGGCACCTCGGACTTCTTCCGCCAGCGCATCACCGCCATCGCCATGGTGCTGCTGTTCGTGCCGGTCATCATCGTCATCCTGTCGCTGCTCGGCCGCAATCAGGCCGGCGCGGCGCAGATCCTCGGCTCGCCGCTGATCGCGATCATCATGATCCTCTTCATCATCGCCAGCGTCTGGCACATGAAGATCGGCATGCAGGTGGTGCTGGAAGATTACGTCACCGACGAGAAGACCAAGCTCGCGGCGATCATCGCCAACAATTTCTTTTCGGCCGCGGTCGGTCTCGCATCGATCTACGCCATCATCAAACTGTCGTCTGGAGTTTAATCGATGGCGTCGAACGGCCAGAGCGCGCCTGCCGCGAACGGGCAGGCTTACCCGATCGAAGACCACACCTTTGACGTGATCGTTGTCGGCGCCGGCGGCGCCGGACTGCGCGCGGTGGTCGGATGTTCGGAGGCGGGACTGCGCACCGCCTGCATCACCAAGGTTTTCCCGACCCGCTCGCATACGGTGGCCGCGCAGGGCGGCATCTCCGCCTCGCTCGGCAACATGCACAAGGACGACTGGCGCTGGCACATGTACGACACCGTGAAGGGGTCGGACTGGCTCGGCGATCAGGATTCCATCGAATACATGGTGCGTCACGCGCCGGAAGCCGTCTACGAACTCGAACACTGGGGCGTGCCGTTCTCGCGCACTGAAGACGGCAAGATCTACCAGCGCCCGTTCGGCGGCATGACTCTCGACTACGGCAAGGGCCAGGCCCAGCGCACCTGCGCCGCCGCCGACCGCACCGGCCACGCCATGCTGCACACCATGTATGGCCAGGCGCTGCGCCACTCGGCGGAATTCTTCATCGAATACTTCGCCATCGACCTCATCATGGATGACCAGGGCGTGTGCCGCGGCGTGATCGCGCTCAAGCTCGACGACGGCACCATCCACCGCTTCCGTGGCCAGACCACGATCCTCGCCACCGGCGGCTACGGCCGCGCCTATGCGTCGTGCACCTCGGCGCACACCTGCACCGGCGACGGCGGCGGCATGGTGCTGCGCGCCGGCCTGCCGTTGCAGGATATGGAGTTCGTTCAGTTCCACCCGACCGGCATTTACGGCTCGGGCTGTCTGGTCACTGAAGGCGCCCGCGGCGAAGGCGGCTATCTGGTCAATTCCGAGGGCGAGCGCTTCATGGAGCGCTATGCGCCCTCCGCCAAGGACCTCGCCTCGCGCGACGTCGTTTCACGCGCGATGACCATCGAAATCCGCGAAGGTCGCGGCGTCGGCAAGAAGAAGGATCACATCTTCCTTCATCTCGACCATCTCGATCCGAAGATTCTGCACGAGCGCCTGCCGGGCATTTCGGAATCCGCGCGCATTTTCGCCGGCGTCGATGTGACCCGCGAGCCGATCCCGATGATTCCGACCGTGCACTACAACATGGGCGGCATCCCGACGAATTATCACGGCGAAGTCGTCACCAAGAAGGACGGCGACGACAACGCGGTTGTGCCGGGCCTGATGGCGGTGGGCGAAGCGGCCTGCGTCTCGGTCCATGGCGCGAACCGTCTGGGTTCGAACTCGCTGATCGACCTCGTGGTGTTCGGCCGCGCCGCAGCGCTGCGTTGCGCCGAGAAGCTGACGCCGAACGGCTCGCAGCCCGACCTGCCCGCCAACTCCGCCGAACTGGCGCTCGGCCGCCTCGATCACTTCCGCCATGCGTCCGGCGGCACACCGACCGCGAAGCTGCGCGACAACATGCAGCACGTGATGCAGAACAACTGCGCGGTGTTCCGCACCGGCGACGTGCTGAAGGAAGGCCAGGAGCTGATCCACAAGGTTCACGGCGGCATCGGCGACATTTCCGTGGCCGACCGCACGCTGGTGTGGAATTCGGATCTGATGGAAACCCTCGAATACGACAACCTGATCGTGCAGGCCGTGGTGACAATGGACTCCGCCGCCAACCGCACCGAAAGCCGCGGCGCCCATGCCCGCGAGGACTTCTCCGAGCGCGACGACAAAAACTGGATGAAGCACACGCTGTCGTGGATCGACGGCAAGGGCACCTCGACCATCGATTACCGCCCCGTGCACAACTACACGATGACCAACGACGTTCAGTACATTCCGCCGAAGGCGCGCGTGTACTGAGGGCACTGATTTGTCATGCGCGGGCATAGCCGTTCGAAGAACGGCGTTCTAAAAACGCCTATGCCCGCGCACCATCACACTGGAAGATGGATTGCCGGGTCAAGCCCGGCAATGACGCAGCAGAGACAGAGGCGAGACCATGGTTCAGTTCACACTGCCGAAAAATTCCACGATCAGCGGCGGCAAGGAATGGCCGAAGCCAGCCGGCGCGGCGCCCGACAAGCTGCGCGAATACAAGATCTATCGCTGGAATCCGGATGACGGCAAGAACCCGACCATCGACACCTATCATGTCGATACCGGCGACTGCGGCCCGATGATTCTCGACGCCCTCATCTGGATCAAGAACAACGTCGATCCGACCCTGACCTTCCGCCGCTCCTGCCGCGAAGGCGTCTGCGGCTCCTGCGCCATGAACATCGACGGCCAGAATACGCTGGCCTGCACCCGCGCGATGGACGAAGTCGAAGCCGGCCCGATCAAGGTCAACCCGCTGCCGCACCAGCCGGTGGTGAAGGACCTTGTGCCCGATCTCACAAATTTCTACGCGCAGTACGCCTCCATCGAGCCGTGGCTGCATACCACCACCGCCACCCCGCAGAAGGAATGGCGGCAGTCGCCGGAAGACCGCGCCAAGCTCGACGGTCTCTACGAGTGCATCCTGTGCGCCTGCTGCTCCACATCATGCCCGAGCTACTGGTGGAATTCGGACCGCTTCCTCGGCCCGGCCGCTCTGCTTGCCGCTGACCGCTGGGTGAAGGATTCCCGCGACGAGGCCACCGGCGAACGGCTCGACAATCTGGAAGATCCGTTCCGGCTCTATCGCTGCCACACCATCATGAACTGCGCGAAGGCCTGCCCGAAGGGTCTCAACCCGTCGGAAGCCATCGCCGACCTCAAATTGAAGATGGTCGAACGGCAGGTCTGACCGCCGGTTCCAGCGTCATCTGCAAATGTTTTATGTCATGCCCGGCCTTCGCGCCGGGCATCGGCATTTTTGACGCCAACCGGCAGATGCATCGAGCCAGGACAAGCCCGGCCATGACGGCTACTATATGCGGCTGGCACGCGCGATCTGCTTCGACTGACGAGCTCAATCCGGATGGACCTGCCCTCGCGCATCGAGATCATGAACTGGCTCACCGGCGCCGGCCTCTCCGGTGTGGCGGAGGCCGATCTCGTCCGCGAATTCTGCGAACGCTGCAGGACATCCGGACTGGAGCTGTCGCGCGGCCTCATTTTCATCGACACCCTCGATCCGATTTTCGAAGGCAGGGGCTTTCGCTGGAACGACGTCGAATCGAACGAGGCCGACGCCTTCGAATACGGGTCGACCCGCGAAGGCGAAGCCGCCGAAAGCTGGCAGCGCTCGCCGTTCTACGCCATGCTTCGGAACGGCCAGAACGAGCTTTGCATCGGCGACGAGCAGGCCTTCAGAATAACCTCGAACCTCGCGAACGACGGCCACAGGCATTTCGTGGCATTCATCCACCGGTTCGGGGACGCCGGAATCATCGGCGAAATGGATTGTGTCTATTCGCTCTGGTGCACGCGGCGTCACAACGGCTTCGATGACGATGCGCTCGGCGCCATGCGCGATCTCGTGCCGCTGCTGGGACTGGCGGTGAAATCGGCGGCGCACGCCCGTGTCGCGCGCACGCTCGGCCACGTCTATCTCGGCCGGGACGCCGCCGAGCGCGTGCTGAGCGGGCGCATTTCCCGCGGCGTCGCGGACCGCATCAACGCGGTGCTGTGGTTTTCCGATCTGCGCGGTTCGACCGCGATCGGCGAGGCGATGGATCCCGCCGAGTTCATCCCCTTTCTCAACGACTACGCCGACGCCGCCATCGGCGCGATTCACGACCAGGGCGGCGATGTTCTCAAGCTGATCGGCGACGGCGTGCTGGCCATCTTCAATGCCGACGACATGGAAGCCGCACGGCGCGCGGCGCTGCGCGCGGAAAATCAGTTCAGGAAAAACATCCAGACCGTCAACGCGCGGCGCGCCTCCGAGAACAGGCCCATCACGACCGCCTATGTGGGACTGCATGTCGGCGAAGTGTTCTACGGCAATATCGGCAGCGAGGACCGGCTCGATTTCACCGTGGTCGGTCCGGCGGTGAACGAAGTCAGCCGCATCGCGTCGATGTGCCGCTCCATCGAGCGGGAGCTTCTCGTCTCCTCGGCGTTTCTGGACGGCCTGGGCTCCGGCAACGGCCACTTCGTATCGACCGGCCGGTTCGCGCTGCGCGGCATCGGACGGGCGCAGGAACTGTACACGCTCGACCCCGCAATCAGGGCCGAAGGGCAGGCCGCCAGTCCGTTCGAGCGCTATCTGCAAGACCGTTGAGCAAGACCGTTGAGAATGAGTTCTTGAAACCTCCGTTGACCCGCGCGATGACTGGCGCATGAGCGAAGATCAAAAACCTTTCGGCAGCTATGCCCCCAACGCGCTGCAACGCGCGGTGATCGCCGCCGCGCACGGCTCCGGCCTCAAGCGCGGTGCGTTCCGGCCGTGGCTGTCCCGCCTCGTCCACCTGCTCGGCCCGGGGCCGGTCGATGCGACCTATCAGGGCGCGTCGTTCCGGCTGCATCATCTGGCCAGCGGCACCGAACGCGGCGCGCTGTTCAATCCCGACTACAATCTGCCCGAGCTGGATTTTCTGCGCGAGCACGTCCCGAAGGGCGGCGTGTTCATCGATGTCGGCGCCAATGTCGGCACCTATGCGGTGGCGCTGGCGAAGCACGTTGGCGCTGGCGGCCGCGTCATCGCCATCGAGCCGCTGCCGAGCGCGGGCGCGCGGCTTGCCTTCAACGCACAGGCCTCGCAACTGAGCAATCTCACTTTGGTAAAGGGCGCCGCGGGCGACACCGACGGCACGCTGAAGATCGAGACAGACGGCGGCAATCTCGGCGCCAGTCATGTCTCCGCCACCGGCGACGTCGAGGTGCCGTCGTACAAACTGCTCACCGTTTTGAACGACAACGGCATCACCCATGTCGACGCGCTCAAGATCGACGTCGAGGGCTACGAGGACCGCGTGCTGACGCCGTTTTTCCGCGACGCACCGCAGGCGCTGTGGCCGGCCGCCGTCGCCATCGAACATCTCGAGCAGAAGGCGTGGCAGGAAGACTGCATCAAGGGCATGATCGCGCGCGGCTATGCGGTGGCAGGCAAGACCCGCAGCAACACGCTGCTGGTACGGAGATAAGCGCAACACTCATTGCGTGAGATGCTCTACATGCAGGAGGCACGCATGATCGATCACATCGGTTTTCCGGTTTCCGACTACGAGCGTGCCAAAGCGTTCTACCTGAAAGCGCTGGCGCCGCTCGGCTACAGCATCGTGATGGAAATGCCCGGCGACATCAATCCGGGCGGACACCCCGCGGCCGGCTTCGGCGAAGGCGGCAAGCCGGATTTCTGGATCGGCGGGGAAGGCGCTCTCAGCAAACCGCTGCATATCGCGATCGTCGCCAGGACCCGCGCGGCGGTGGATGCATTCTACAAGGCGGCGATGGACGCGGGCGCGCGCGACAACGGCGCGCCGGGACTTCGCCCGCACTATCATGCGAATTATTACGGCGCGTTCGTGCTCGATCACGACGGTCACAACATCGAGGCCGTCTGCCACACGCCTACCTGAACGCCGGCAACACGAAGATCACGACATTGACCGCCATCGCCGCGGCGAACACCGCCGAGCGCAGCGGCGGCCTGTTGAAGACATACAACAGCGCGTGGGCGACGCGCAGCAGGATGTAGAGCGCGGCGAGCAGGTTCACCATCGCAGGCGGCGCGCCCATTGTGACCGCGATCAGCACCGCCGCCGCGAAGAACGGAAAACTCTCCAGCGCGTTCTGATGAGCGGCATAGGCGCGGCGGTGTTTCGGCGGCAGGTTGTCGTAGTCCTCGCGCGGATAGCGGTTGTCGCTGGGAGCGCCGCTCTTGGCGTATTTCGCCAGCGCATAAGGCAGCAGCGCCGCGAACAGCACGCACCAGTAAGCCAGCGGCATCCGACAATCTCCCCGAGGTTTGTTCCACCACTCTCCGGGGCTTTTCGCCGCGCTGTCAATATGCGGAACCGGGCGAGAGCGCGCGGCGTCCATCCGGAACATCCCTGTGCGGCATCCGTTGTCCCGTCGAAACAAACAGAAGGATAACCGATGGCGGACACATCCAGGGACACCGACCGCGTATGGGAGCTTGCGCAAAAAATCTCCATCGCCATGCTGGCGAGCTGGGACGGCCGCAATCCGCATTCGCGGCCGATGAGCGCGCACTGCGCACGCGACGAGAACGCGTTCTACTTTCTCGCCGACCGGCGTCATCACAAGGACGACGACATCCGGAAATTTTCCACCGTGTGCCTCGCCTTCGCCGATCCGGGCGACCAGAAATACGTCTCGATCACCGGCGAGGCCTCGGTGTCGAACGACCGGGCGAAGATCAAGGAGCTCTGGACGATGTGGGCGAAGGCCTGGTGGGAGTCGCCCGACGACCCGAACATCTGCGTACTGAAGGTGGTGCCGACCCAGGCCGAATACTGGGACACGCCCGGCAAGATCGTCAGCACGGTCAAGATGGCGGTGGCGGCCGCGACCGGCAGCCGTCCCGACATCGGCGAGAACCGCAAGGTCGCCATGTGAGGCCTCTCAGGTGAGCAAGGATGATGTAATGCAGGATCAGATTCCCGGCGTGGGCGATCCGCCCGACATTCCTCCGCCGACGCCGGGCACGCCGACGGAGCCGCCGCAGGAAAGTCCGCCCGGCAATCCGCGTCCGGAGATTCCTCCCGTGATCGACGATCCCGCCGATCCCGCCCCGCCGCGCGAGCTTCCACCGGACACACCGGAGGAAGCGCCTGTGCGCGGACCCGGTGCACCGCGACAGCCGCCGGGACCGATGTAGTTTTTATCTCGTTCGATTAACGTGCATTCATTCTCGCGCGCCGATTCGCGTTTGGAATCAAAATAGTTGGCGCATCGATGCGCTTCGCCACATTGCTGCCGCCTAATCACTATCGGCTGATTGACGGACACTTTCGCGCGACAGCGGTCTCACCGGCTGCTGTGTTTTCTTCTCACCCATAAGGTCATCATGAAGAACATTCGACTCATTCTGCTGACGACGACTGCAATCGCCGCGGTGCAACTCTCGCAGATGCCCGCGCATGCCGAGACGTCGCCATTCGTCGTCGCGCAGGCCGCCGCCCCGGCCCCGGCCGATCCGAACGCGCCGAAGGCTCCGCCGAAAGCGGCTCCACCCGCGCCGCCTGCCGCGCGCCCTGCGCCGCCGCCGCCGGCCGCGCGTCCCGCTCCTCCTCCACCACCCGCAGCGCGTCCTGCTCCGCCGCCGCCACCGGCTGCACGTCCCGCTCCGCCGCCGCCACCTGCGGCACGCCCAGCGCCTCCACCGCCGCCTGTTGCGCGTCCTGTCCCGCCGCCGCCTCCCGCAGCGCGTCCCGCTCCGCCACCACCGCCGGCTGCACCGAAGGCTGCGCCTCTGCCGCCTCCTGCAGCACCGAAAGCGGCTCCTCCGCCTTCGCCGCCTCCAGCCGCGGCTCCGAAAGCACCGTCCGCGCCGACGGCCGCTCCAACCGCACCACCGCCTCCGGCCGCGCGGACAGCTCCGCCTCCTCCTGCACCCGCTCCCGCACCGGGCGCAGCCCCCGCGCCTGCAACGGCGACACCGCCTGCTGGTGCGCCGTCGACCGCGCCTGCGGCACCGCGTCCTCTGAACGCGCCTCCGGTCGCGCCCGGCGTTCGCGACGTGACACCGCAGCGTACGCCCGCGCCGAATGGCGCAGCGCCATCGGCAGTACCTGCAACGCCAGGGGCAACTTCTCCGGCACCAGGGCAACCGCCTGCGCCGGGGCAGCCGACCCCGGACGGACGGCGCGGCCAGCGCCTTGGCCCACCGCCGGGAATGCCCGCCGGTACGCCAACTGCTCCGGCCACCGCGCCCATCGCAGCGCCGCTGCCGCCCGCCCCTGCGGTTCAGGCGACACCGATCCCGGTACAGCAGCCCGGCATGCGGCCGGTCGGACGTATGGATGACTTCCGCGGCCAGCGCCAGGAACGCACCGAGGGCGGCCGAACCATCATCACTGAACCGGGCCGCGTCATCGTGCGCGATCCGAACGGACAATCGTTCGTGCGTCACAACGACGTCGACCGCTTCCGTTACGGGGCGCGTGACGTGCGCGTCGATCGTCAGGGCAACGACAACCGCACCATCGTGGTCCGCCCCGACGGCACGCAGATCATCACCCTCAGCGACGATCGTGGCGGCCTGCTGCGCCGCAGCCGCCGCGGACCGGATGGCCGCGAGGTGGTGATCATCGACAACCGCCGCGGACCCGGCTTCGGCGCGGGCCTTGCGGCCGGTGTGGTCGCCGGTGCCATCGGCGGCTACTTCGTCTCGCTGCCGCCGCCGGTGCTGCGCATTCCGCAGAACCGCTACATCGTGGAGGCGGAAGATGCGCCGCCGGATCTGATCTACGACACGATGATGGCGCCGCCGGTGGAGCGCATCGAGCGTGCCTATACGCTCGATGAAATCCGCTACAGCCCGTCGGTGCGCCAGCGCATGCCGTCGATTGATCTCGACACCATCGTCTTCGAAACCGGATCGTGGGAGATTCCGCCCGATCAGGCCGGACGGCTGCAGGTGATCGCGGACGGCATCAACCGCACGATCCAGCAGAATCCGCAGACGGTGTTCCTGATCGAGGGCCACACCGACGCGGTCGGCAACGATGTCGACAACCTGTCGCTGTCGGACCGGCGCGCGGAATCAGCAGCAACCCTGCTGACCCAGCAGTTCGGCGTGCCGGCGGAAAACCTGACGTCGCAAGGCTACGGCGAGCAGTATCTCAAGGTGCCGACGGACGGACCCGAACGCCGCAATCGCCGCGTCACCGTGCGCAACATCACGCCGCTGCTCAACGGCGGCGAGGCCAACGCCACGCCGCGTTAATCCCTCACCGCAGCGAAACCTGAAAAGGCCGGGAGCAATCCCGGCCTTTTGTTATGACGCCGCGCGGGCGGAAAAAGACGCTCGCTCATCTCCCAATGTCGTCCGCGGCCTGCGCCGGGACGGCATCGATCTCGCTTTTCGGCACGCCGGCATCCTGTGGCGCGCCTTCCGTGAAACCATGAAACATCGCGCTTGCGACTTCCCGCTCGCGGCGGGCGATGATGCCAGCGACCCAGTTGTCGATCGCGCGTCCGATCCGCCGCAACAGGATGGCCGCAGCGATGCGGTAACCCGGCGGGATCGCGCCGGGCGATCCGGCATAAAATACAATGCTCATTGCCTGCTCCTTTGGTTGTGTCGGTCGCAGTGGCCGGCCAGCAGATGCCGCCCCGAGGTGCTTAACGCCTCGCTTCAAGCACCATGTTGAAGGGTGTAGCAGCCACCTTGCGGACGCTGGCGAACCCGCCCTCGCGGATGACGTCGGCAAGCCGCTTCTCGCCGGCCTGCGCGCCGAGCGCCCTGCCTACTTCCTGATTCATCGAGGTCGGAACGCAAATGTTCGTGGAGGACGCATAGTAGACGCGGCCCACCGGATTGAGATTTTCCGCGAGGCTGTCTCCCGCCATGGGCTCAACGAGCATCAGTGTGCCGTCGGGCTTGAGCACATCTTTCGCCCGGGACACCGCGCCGACCGGATCGCCCATGTCATGCAGCGCGTCGAACATCGTCACGAGATCGAAACCGGAGCCGGGAAAATCCTGCGCCTTCGCCACCTGAAAACGAAGATTCTTCAACCCATGACCATGGCTTCGTGCATGTGCGATCGACGCATCATGAAAGTCGATGCCAACGAACTCCGAGTTCGGAAATGCCTGCGCCATCAGCAGCGTCGATACGCCGTGCCCGCAACCGACGTCTGCGACGGTTGCGCCGCGCTCTAGCTTGGCGACAACGCCGTCCATAGCGGGCAGCCATTCCGCGACAAGGTGCGTCCTGTAGCCGGGCCTGAAGAAGCGCTCCACACCGCAGAACAGGCAATTGCAATGCTCCCCCCAGCCGAGTCCCTTGCCGGTCGTGAACGCATCCGCAAGCTTCGGCTCATCGGCGTAGATTGCACTCAGTGAAAAAAAGCCGCCGGTCATCAGCACGGGACTGTTCTCGTCGGCAAAAACCGCGGTCTGCTCCGGCGACATCGAAAACCTGTGGTCCTCGGCGTCGTATGTGACAAATCCCGAGGCGGCCTGCGACGACAGCCACTCGCGCACGTAACGCTCATGCGTGCCGGTTTTTTTCGCCAGTTCATCCGACGTCATGGGGCCAGCAGATAAAGCCCGGAACAGTCCGAGCTTGTCGCCGAGGATCACGAGCGCGGCATTGGACGCAGCGCCGATTTCATTCACAACGGTGCCGAGCAAAGGCTCGAGTCTGGTCATATCGAGGGTCATGATCTGATCTTTTCTGAAATGGGTTCGAGTGCGATATTTGATCGCGGGGTGAGATAGAACTTGGCCGCCCACAAGGTGAGAGGCAGAATGGCCGCTTTAGAGCCATTTGGGCCATTCGGCTGAAGCGATGAAAAAGCCTTTTCACGTCAGCATCGTTGTCTTTCCGGAATGCGACCCGTCGATCGTTTACGGCGTGTTCGACACGCTATGGGCCGCCGGGCGTTTCATGGGAGGCGGGCCGTCCGAACCGCTGTTTGAGCCGCGGATCGTCGGCGCTCATCACGGTCCCCTGCAACTGGTGACCGGCGTCAGCATCATTCCCCAGGACAGCATCGCCGATGTCGAGCAGACCGACATCGTGTTCGTGCCGAACGTCATTGTTGAAACGCCGGAAGCGCTGCGGGCTCTGGATCGCGACCTGCTGGAATGGATCAGCGCGATGAACGCGCACGGATCGCAGATCTATGCGGCTTGCGGCGGTTCGATGGTGCTGGCCGAAGCCGGCATTCTGGACGGACGCGAGGCAACAACGCACTGGACCTACGCGCCATTGTTTCGCGAGCAGTATCCCAATGTGACCCTGCATGTCGACCGGCTGCTCGTTCAGACCGGACAGGGGCACAGGGTGGCATGCTCCGGTGGAGCATCGTCATGGCAGGACCTGGCGCTGCTTCTTGTCGCCAAGCACGGCGGGACCAAAGAAGCCGTCCGGCTATCGAAGCTGTTCCTCTATCAGTGGCATCGCGACGGACAATTGCCCTACGCGTCCATGCTTCAGAACGCACACCATGGAGATGCAATCATCGAACGCTGCCAGCAATGGATTGCTCAGAATTACGACAAGCCCGATATCGTCACCAAGCTCGTGGAAGAGTCGTCGCTGCCCAAGCGCACGTTCGACCGGCGGTTCAAGGCCGCGACCGGCTATTCGCCGCTAGCCTATATCCAGGCTTTGAGAATCGAGGAGGCAAAACAGATTCTGGAGACGAGCGATATGGCTGTCGAGGCCGTGGGCCGCGAAGTCGGCTACGAGGACGCGGCGTCGTTCCGCCGGCTGTTTCGCAGATATGCCGGTCTGGGTCCTGGCGAGTATCGGCGCAAACTTCAGCCGCCCGATGTCATCCGAAGCGCGAACATGGACCTGCAAAAAGCGCGAAGCGGTTCAACTGCGATAAGCGGCCCGCGCGGAGGCGAAGCGGTATCGCTGAAGCCATGAAGCATCGAGCTTACGACTTCCCGCTCGCGGCGGGCGATGATTCCGGCGACCCAGTTGTCGATCGCGCGTCCAATCCGCCGCAGCAGGATCGCCGCAGCGATGCGGTAACCGGACGGGATCGCGCCGGGCGATCCGGCATGAAATGACACACGCATTCTTCAATTTCCTTTTGTTCTCTCACACGCGGTCCGCATCCCGCCTCAAGCGCTGAGCGCACGCGGCGGAATGCAGGCCTCGCAGATGGCCGCGACATGGCGATGGTCCGTGCCGCAGCAGCCGCCGAGAATGCGCATCCCCGGAAACGAGCGGCGCAGCGCGCGGTAGCGCTCACCGAGATCGAGCGGATCGCCGGCATCGAGCGTCTCGGACTCGTCGAGTTCGGCGTGGCTCTTGGTCGACGCATTGGCGCGGACGCCATGGACGCGTGCCACCCAGGCTTCGCCCGCCTGCAACGCCTGCTCGAAATGGACCGGGTGGGCGCAGTTGACCATGAAATATTCCGGCGCGTTCTGCGTCTCGCGGTCCACCGTCTCGATGGCTTCGCACAGGCTCTCGCCATTGACGAGACGGCCGTCGGTTTCCACCGTGAACGAAAGGGCGCAGGGCAGACCGGCGTTGCGGGCCGCGCGCGCGACGCCAATGGCCTCGTTGATGGTGTTGAGCGTGAACGCCGTCGTCATGTCCGCGCCGGCCTCGGCGAAGGCTTCGATCTGCGGGGCATGATAGGCCTCGGCCTCATCTGCCTCCATGTTGCCCGCCTTGTAGCCGTCGCCGCGCGGTCCGATCGCGCCGCTGATGACGCAAGGCATCTCCGCGCTCTCCCATTTTGCACGCAGGCCCTTGAGAAAGGCGATGGAGCTCATATTGACCGCCTTCAGCGCATCGGCACCGTAGCCGAGCTTGGCGCCCCAGTCCGGATTGGCGCGCCAGGTGGGGCTGTCGAGCACGAAGCCCACGCCGCGCTGGCGGGCGATGGCGAGATAGGACTCGTAATACTTCGCCAGCAGCGCGCGGCCCTGCGCCGTATCCATCAGCACGAACGAGGCGAAGTGCGGCAGCTCGACCCCCTCGTGAAAGATCAGCGTCGTTTCCATGCCGCCGTCGGTGAGAAAAGTCCCGCCACGGCGCTGCGGCAGGTCGTTCCGATATTTGGCCATCGCATATCTCCAGCTTGTCCGGTCCGTTCGTCGGACGACGGCTCGGTCGATTGGGCTGGAGAGATGCCGCAAGATGTCGCGGGCGGCTAGAATCCTTATGGTACGGCTGAAGCCGCCGCCCCGAAGTGCTATAAAATCAGATGTTTGATCGACC
The DNA here is from genome assembly GCF_021502575.1 of Bradyrhizobium sp. G127. Taxonomy (NCBI): domain Bacteria; kingdom Pseudomonadati; phylum Pseudomonadota; class Alphaproteobacteria; order Hyphomicrobiales; family Nitrobacteraceae; genus Bradyrhizobium; species Bradyrhizobium sp. G127. The sequence goes on along the minus strand of NZ_JAKFGN010000001.1, from coordinate 247,518 downwards.
GGCCGGCGGGGCGCGCGACGATGCGCGCGCGCAAAACCGTACCGGCGGTACAGTTTTATTGCAGGTCTTGTTGCTGATTTGACCGGAGGCGCGGATGGGAAAGGGCGAAGCGACACGCGAGCGCATTCTTGAAATCGCCGAGTCCGCCGTGCTGGCCAAAGGCTTCGGCGCCACATCCATCGACGAGGTGATTGCCGAAGCCGGGCTGACCAAGAGCGGCTTCTTCTATCACTTCAGGGACAAGAACGCGCTGGCCCGCGAAATGGTGCGCCGCTATGTCGATACCAACGACAGGATGTTTGACGACATCTTCGCGCGCGGTGCTGAACTGTCCGACGATCCGCTGCAGGCGTTTCTGATTTCGCTGAAACTGCTCGCGGAGATCATGGCCGATCTGCCGAACGGCCATCCCGGCTGCCTGATCGCGAGCATCTGCTATCAGGAGCGGCTGTTCGACCGCGAGGTGCGCGATCTCACGGCCGACTCGGTGCGGAGCTGGAATGCGCGCTTCCGCGCGATCTTCGACGGCATCGCGGCGGTGCATCCGCCGCGCGAGCCGATCGATCTCGGCGATCTCGCCGACACCATGTCATGCATCGTCGACGGCGGCATCATCATGTCGAAGACATTGAACGATCCGCGCCGCCTCGAGCGGCAGATTCTGGTGTTCCGCAGTTTCGTGAAGCTGGTGTTTTCACCGGTGCAGGCGTGACGCGAGGAAACGCGTCATCGCAGATACAACGCGCAAGCCTTCTCAGGTCCGCTTGATGTCATCCGGCGCGATGAGAACCACTTTACCCGCAACATCGCCTTTCATGCGCAGCAGGAAACCCTTCTGCAAATAGCCCTCGATCTGGTCCTCCCGGACCGAAAGCTGATTCTTGGCGTGATGCTTGACGTCACCCAAAGCGGGATCGGCCACACGGAAGAGTCCGTTCGGATATCGATGCGGCGTGAAGATCTCGCCGTCCGCAGCAATGTGCTCCCAGCCCATGTGCACTCCCGCTTCCGATTTGAGCCGCGTGTCAGCTCTTGTCGTTATCGAGCTTCGGGATGTGCGAGCCCTCGCCGGCCGACAGCAAGCCGGTCTTGGTATAGAGATTGAGCTTGCCGCGCGTATCGGAAATATCGAGGTTGCGCATGGTCAACTGACCGATGCGATCGGCCGGCGTGAACGGCGCATCCTCGACCTTCTCCATGCTCAGCCGCTCCGGCGCATAGGTCAGATTGGGACTCTCGGTGTTGAGGATCGAGTAGTCATTGCCGCGGCGCAGTTCGAGCGTCACCTCGCCGGTGATCGCGCGCGCCACCCAGCGCTGCGCGGTTTCGCGCAGCATCAAGGCCTGAGAGTCGAACCAGCGCCCCTGATAGAGCAAGCGGCCAAGCCGCATGCCGCTGATCCGGTATTGCTCGATGGTGTCTTCGTTGTGAATGCCGGTGACCAGACGCTCATAGGCGATGTGAAGCAGCGCCATGGCCGGCGCCTCGTAGATACCGCGGCTCTTCGCCTCGATGATCCGGTTCTCGATCTGGTCGCTCATGCCGAGGCCATGCCGTCCGCCGACGGCATTGGCCTCGAGGAACAGCGCGACAGGATCGCTAAAGGTCTTGCCGTTCAGCGCAACCGGCTGACCTTCGACAAATCGCACCGAGACCTTTTCGGCCTTGACGGCGCAGTCGTCACGCCAGAACGGAACGCCCATGATCGGATTGACGATCTTGATGCCGCTGTCGAGATGTTCGAGATCCTTGGCTTCGTGCGTCGCGCCGAGAATATTGCTGTCGGTCGAATACGCCTTCTCGGCGCTCATCTTGTAGGCGAAACCATGCGCGGTCATGAACGCCGACATTTCCGCGCGGCCGCCCAGTTCGTCGATGAACAGCTGATCGAGCCAGGGCTTGTAAATCTTCAGCTGCGGATTGGTCAGCAGGCCGTAGCGATAGAACCGCTCGATATCGTTGCCCTTGTAGGTCGAGCCGTCGCCCCAGATGTTGACGCCGTCTTCCTTCATGGCGGAGACCAGCATCGTGCCGGTCACGGCGCGGCCGAGCGGCGTGGTGTTGAAGTAGGCGATGCCGCCGGTCGAGACGTGGAACGCGCCGGATTGAATCGCGGCAATTCCTTCGTGAACCAGTTGCGTGCGGCAATCCACGAGGCGCGCCTTCTCGGCGCCGAACTCACGCGCTTTACGCGGAATCTCGTCGTAGTCGGCCTCGTCAGGCTGGCCGAGATTGGCCGTATAGGCAAAGACGCGCGCGCCCTTCTGCTTCATCCAAAGCAGCGCCGCGCTGGTGTCGAGCCCGCCCGAGAAAGCGATGCCGACATTTTCTCCTTTGGGAAGGCTCTTCAGAATCGTCGTCATCGAACGTCCATTCGGGCAGTTTTGTGTGGCGGTCTGGATGCGCGACGAACAAACCTCGCGCGGCCGGGAACGCGTCTATTGGCGGCTGACGTGCCGGTATAGAAAGATTGAGGCGTGATGGGAAGGCCCGGCAGGGACGACGATGGAGCGCTAAGGCCGCAGCACCGGCGCGCCGGTCTCGCCAGCGGCGTCCTCCGCCACCGGCCTCATGCGCGGCGAATCCCCGACATCGCGGCCGAGCAGCTTCTGCCGCCAGCGGTAGCCCGGCCAGCCGAAGCGCGTCAGCCACGCGTCAATGCCGTAATCGGTGAGCCGCGTCGACGGCCAGCGATAGATCAGGGCATAGGCCAGCCAGATCACGATGAACGAGACGGTGCCGGAGAACAGCACGTCGGTGAAGAAGTGTCCGCCGAACGACATGCGCAGACCGCCGGTCAAAATGCCGAAGGCCGTGGCAGCGACATAGGCCAGCGGGCGCCACGCCGGCGGCGCCAGCGCCGCGGGGGCATAGGTCCAGAACGCGGTGGCGCCTTCGCCGGAGAAGAACGAGCAATTCGTCGGGCAGGCACCGCGCGGGTCCCACCACGGCTTGAACTCGAGCTTGCCGTTGAACTCCGTCACCAGCACCGGACGCGGCCGGCCCCAATATCCCTTGAACACAACATTGGACAGAACCACGGCGCAGAGCAGCATGGTGACGATCAGAAACACCATGGCACGGCCCGACATGATCAGCGGCTTCACCGGACGGATCAGCTTGACGATCAGGGCCACGATCGACGGCACCACGAATCCCCACGCGATCCACATCGCGGCATCACGAAAAAACGCCGCCCATGTCACGTCCTTCATCGGAAATGTCCTGGTGGCTGCGTTGTAGAAAAACGCGGAAACCTTCAGATCGAGTTCGGGGTAAAGCCCGAACAGCAAGCCGAAAGCAAGCGAGATCGCGAGCGCGATGATAAGGCCGGTGCGGTTCATGGCCGGTGTTTAGCCGAGGGGATCATCGATGAAAAGCGGCGCATCGCCGCGTTAACGTTAGCGCGGGAGCGGCGGCAATGGCGGCGGCGCGGCCGTGGTGGCGCGCCAGCCGCCGGCATTGCGCCCGGCGATCAGCCAGTACACCACGCCGCCGAGAACGCCCGCGCCGACCATCACTTCCAGATGCCGCCGCACGATACCGTTGAATGTCATGTTCACGGTGTCGAACGGAATGAAACCGAGATAACAGAACAGGCCGGCGAGGCCGCCGCCGACCGCATAGGCCAGAATGTGCCGGATCGAAAACGCCTCGGTGATCAGCGCGATGATCGCCGCCGGCAGCAGCGCGAATCCGCTCACCAGGATAAAGCCGAATCCAAGCACCATGTTGATCGCGCCCTGATCGACATCGAGCGACATGTCGCTCACCTCCGGAAAGAACAGTGCCCACAGCACCACGATGCTCGCAACAATGCATGCGGCGAGGAAACCGAAGAACACCGCGAACAATCGTCCGATCAAAGCCATGAGTCAGTCCGTCACTTTAGCATCTCAACAACGAGCACAATTCTCTCGTTCGTCATGCCCGGCTTTATGCCGGGCATCCGCGCCTTTCTTGCGTCCGTAGCCCAAGACGTGGATGGCCGGGACAAGCCCGGCCATGACGACGGAGCAAGTTGCGAGCAAGGCCCATCCACTTCAATCCGTCATCGCCATCGCGCGCAGCGCCTGACGTTCGCGCGCCGACAGCTTCTCAGTTTCCGATTTCAGCTGTCCACAGGCGGCCAGAATATCTCGTCCGCGCGGCGTGCGCACCGGCGACGAATAACCCGCATTGAAGACATATTCGGAGAACTTCTCGATCTGGTCCCAGTCCGAGCATTCATATTTCGTGCCCGGCCACGGATTGAACGGAATCAGATTGATCTTGGCGGGAATACCCTTGAGCAGCTTGACCAGCAACTTGGCATCGTCGAGCGAGTCGTTGACGCCCTTCAGCATGACGTATTCAAACGTGATGCGGCGCGAGTTCGACGAACCGGGATAGGCGCGGCAGGCGTCCAGCAGTTCCTTGATCGGATATTTCTTGTTCAGCGGCACCAGCTCGTTGCGCAGCTCATCGCGCACCGCATGCAGCGAGATCGCCAGCATCACGCCGATTTCATCTCCCGTGCGCGCGATGTTCGGCACCACGCCGGAGGTCGAGAGCGTGATGCGGCGGCGGGAAATGCCGATGCCTTCGTTATCTGAAACAATCAGCAGCGCGTCGCGCACCGCATCGAAATTGTACAGCGGCTCGCCCATGCCCATCATCACGACGTTGGTGACGAGGCGATTACCGTTCGGCGTCTCGCGGTCGATCCAGTCATTCAGACGATCCCGCGCCACCATCACCTGCCCGAGAATTTCACCGGCGGTGAGATTGCGCACCAGCCGCTGGGTGCCGGTGTGGCAGAATGAACAGTTGAGCGTGCAGCCGACCTGCGACGACACACACAACGTGCCGCGGTCGGTTTCAGGAATGTAGACGCACTCGACCTCGTGCGCGCGCCCGGCGGCATCGCCTGGCAGGCGCAGCAGCCACTTGCGGGTGCCGTCGTTGGAGATTTGCTCGGCGACGACTTCGGGCCGGTCCACGGTGAAATGCTGTTCGAGCTGCGCGCGCATGTCCTTCGACACGTTAGTCATGTCGGCGAAGGTCTGCGCGCCGCGCACATACATCCAGTGCCACAACTGCTGCACGCGCATCTTGCGCTGGCCTGACGCGACGCCGATCTCGCCGAGACGTTCGGCCAGTTCCTCGCGCGACAGCCCGACCAGCGACGGCTTGGCCGGCGGCACGTAGGTTTCAATGGCTGTCTTTTCGAGGACGCCGGTCGCTTCGGTCATAGTCATATCGATACGTGTCTCGGGAAATTGCAGCGGCACAGGGCCGGGCGTGACGGAACCTGGGCTCCGTAACCCGCTATATAGAGCCAATACCGGGCAATTGCGACCCGTCTTTAGCGCCGGCACTCCTGCGCCAGCTTATCCAGCGCCTGCGCCAGACCCTTCAGCGGGAAGGTGTCGATGGTCTCGGTGCCCTTGGCGGAGACGCCCTTCACCACGGCGTCCGCGCCCTTGCGCAGCGCCTCCACGAGGCGATCTTCCTCGGCCGCATTCTTGATCCAGAGCCCGTCGCCCTGGGTGTACATCGCGTAGCGCGACCCGCCGACCTCCACCGACCCTTCCGAGCCGGGCTTCAGCGTGTAGCCGATCATGATCGAGACTTCGTTCGAGACCTTCTCGCCGGGACGCGACGAAATGAACGCATAGGACGGATCGCGCGGCCGGTTCGGCGGATTGGTCTTCGATGAGCCGGGCTTGGCCAGCGCGAAGCAAACCTTCCTGCCGTTCGGCGTCGCGGTGTAGGCGCCCCAGGTGCCGAATTGTCCAATCAGCGACGGCTCGGCATTGCCGGCCACGGCTGGCGCGGCAGCGGGCTTGGCGGGCGCAGCGCTCTTCGGCGCAGGCTTGGCGGGTGCCGCAGCTTTCGGCGCGGGTTTGGCGGATTTGCTCGGCGGCGTCTGCGCGGAGGCGGCATGTGCAAAGCCGAAAACCGGCAAGGCTGCCGCCAGAATGACCATCGTTCGCTGCAAGGACATCACCGGAACTCGTTCCTTCAATATTGTGACTGGAAGATGGCTCGCCGTTGCGTGGGGATGTGCAATAGACCCCAAACCGCTTGTCGGAAAGTTAACCCCCGCCGCCGCGCTTTGCCGCAGCCGCCGGTGAAAACCGGCGCGACCGCACGCAGCAACCGGCGACGGATCGCGCGACCCATCTTACTTAGCGGCCGCACTGTTTCAAACATAGTTATACCACGCAAGCCGCGCGCGATTCAGATTGTCGCGCCCCGCCAAATCCGGCATGAAGTCCGCCTACTTCCTTGAACGTCAGGTGTTTCGATGAAAGCCATTCTCTGCTCGCAGTACTGCGGTCCCGACGATCTCGTGCTGAGCGATATTCCTGATCCCGTCGCGGGTCCCGGCGAAGCTGTCATCGCCATCAAGGCGGCGGCGCTGAATTTCTTCGACCTGCTGATGATTCAGGGCAAGTATCAGGTCAAGCCGCCGTTTCCGTTTTCGCCGGCCGCCGAGATCGCGGGCGTGGTCGAGAGCGTCGGCGCCGGCGTCACCGATCTCAAGCCGGGCGATCGCGTCGCAGCCTCATGCGGACATAACGGCGCGCGCCAGAAGATCGCGCTGCCCGCGAATTCGATCGTGAAGATTCCCGACGCGCTCGACTTCGACCGCGCCGCCGGCGTCATCGTGATCTACGGCACCGCGCTGCATGCGCTGGAAGACCGCGCCGATCCGAAGCCCGGCGAGACGCTTGTGGTGTTCGGCGCCGCCGGCGGCGTCGGCTTAGCTGCCTGCGAACTCGGCAAGGTGCTTGGCCTCAAAGTGATCGCCTGCGCATCGAGCGACGAGAAGCTGGAGTTTGCGAAAAAGCACGGCGCCGATCTCACCATCAACTACGCCAAGGAAGATCTGAAGGAAGCGCTCAAGCGGGTCGGCGGCGACAAGGGCATCGACATCGTGTTCGATCCGGTCGGCGGCAGCTATGCCGAAATCGGCGTGCGCTCGCTCGGATGGAAGGGACGCTTCCTGGTGATCGGTTTCGCCGCGGGCGATATTCCGAAAATCCCGCTCAACCTCGCACTGCTCAAGGGCTGCGACATTCGCGGCGTGTTCTGGGGCGCGCACATGAAGCGCGAGCCGAAGCAGGGCCGCGCCGCGCTCGAGAAGCTGATGAAGTGGGCCGCCGAGGGCAAGATTTCATCCCATGTCGACAGCACCTTCCCGCTGGAAAAGACCACCGACGCGCTCAAGGTGCTTGCCGAGCGCAAGGCCATGGGCAAGGTGATCCTGCATCCGTGAGAGTTTAAGCCGCAACTCTATCTCTCAACTCGTCATGCCCGGCCTTGTGCCGGGCATCCACGTCTTGGAGACAAGCCGAGCAGTCGTGGATGGCCGGGTCAAGCCCGGCCATGACGGTATTTGATTTCGAGAATCAGTTACGCGTCCGCCTCTTCCAGTCCCCACGTCATCGCCGCGTGCGCGGCCTTGCGGTGCGCCGGCGTGATGTGGCTCGACACCATGCGGATCGCGGTGGCGAGCACCGCCGCGTCGTCGGTGAAGCCGAGCACCGGCAGCATGTCGGGAAGAAAATCGAATGGCAGCACGAAGTAGGCGATCGCACCTAACAGCGCCGCCTGCACATGGCGCGGCGTCTCCCGGTCGAACGCGCAGTAATACGCCGCCAGCAAATCCTCCGCGAACGGCAGTTTCACCGCGACGCGCTTGAGCTTGATCCAGAAATTCCTGCGCACGCGCTCCGGATCCTTCGCGAGCTTTTCCGCGCGCTCGAAATGGGCCGTGTGGTCGGATGTCATGGTTCAAGTCCCTCAGGCGGAGCTGACAGCGCCGCAGGCTCTAGTTAAGGATTGCGCGCGCCATCACAAGATCGGGATCATGCACCCGCGAGCCGGTTCATCGCCTCGGCCAGCGCGATGTCGCGGCTGGTGACGCCGCCGGCGTCGTGGGTGGACAGCACCACCTCCACCGTCTTGTAGACGTTGCGCCACTCCGGATGATGGTCGCTCTTCTCCGCCACCAGCGCGGCGCGGGTCATGAAGCCGAACGCCTCATTGAAATCCCTGAACGTGAACGTCCGCACGATGGCGTCGCGGGCCGGCACCTCCGACCAGCCGGTCAGTTTCGCCAGCGCCGCGCGGCGCGCATCAGCGGTAAGCCGTTCAACCATCGCCTTCTCCCTTGCTTTAGCCGGAGGTTAGAACTGCCGCCCCCGCCCTTCAAACGAATATGAACGGTAATGGGTCCCGGCCGGGTCACGGAAAAGCCGCGCTCGGGTCGCTAACCATGACGGTATGGAACCTGCGAAACATCTGCACATCTGGTATAATAGGACGAATGCCGGGAGGCGCGGTGGACCATGAGCTTCAGCGACATGTTTTCCAGATCGACGGCCGGCGACGGGCTGCGCCCGGCCAGCACGCCGCGGCCTCACAAGATGAAGGCCATGATGATGATCGTCGCCGCGGTGCTGGCGACCGTCGCGGCGGTGGGCGGCACGATCTATTACCTGAACCGCCCGGTTCATCTGCGGATCGCGGTCGGACCTCCTTACAGCGATGACGTCAAGGTCATTCAGTCGATCGCGCAGACCCTGTCGCGCGACCGCAAGTATGTCCGACTTCGTCCGATCGTAACCGAAGGCACCAGCGCAAGCGCTGCAAGCTTCAACGCCGGCACCACCGATCTCGCCGTGATCCGCGGCGATACCGAACTGCCGAAGGATGCAATGGCGGTCGCCAGCATCCGCAAAAATTTCGCGGTGCTGTGGGCCATCGGCACCGGCAAGAAGAAAGGCGCGATCACCAAGATCGAGCAGCTTGCCGGCAAGCGCGTCGGCGTGATCGGCCGCACCCAGGCCAACGTCAATCTGCTGAAGGTGATCCTCACCCAGTCCGGCGTGAAGCCGGAAAGCGTCCAGGTTGTCCAGTTCACCACCACCGGTTTCGCCGACGCGGTGAAGAACGAAAAGCTCGACGCCTTCCTCGCGGTGGGTCCGCTCAACAGCAAGATCACCGCGGACGCCATCGCCGCGACCACCCGCGACGGCAAGACAGCCACGTTCCTGACGCTCGATACCGCCGACGCCATCGCGCAGAAATATCCGGTCTACGAATCCGGCGAGATTCCTGCCGGCACCTTCGGCGCGAAACCGGTGCGGCCCGAGGACAAGATCGACACCATCAGCTTCGCGCACCATATCGTGGCGCGGAAATCGCTGTCGGAAGTCACCGTCGGCGCACTGACGCGCGAACTGTTCTCCATCCGTCAGGCCGTGCAGAATGAATTTCCGCAGACCGCCAAGCTGGAAACCCCCGACACCGACAAGGACGCCGCGATTCCGGCCCATCCGGGTGCTGCCGCCTATGTCGATGGCGAGGAGAAATCCTTCCTCGACAAATACAGCGATTACATCTGGGGCAGCCTGATGGCGCTGTCCGCGCTGGGTTCGGCGGGCGCGTGGTTTGCGAGCTATCTGCGCAAGGACGAGCGCGTCACCAATTCAGGCCTGCGCGAGCGCCTGCTGGAAATGCTGACCGCCGCGCGCAAGTCCACCTCGATCGACGAACTCGACGGTATGCAGGCGGAGGCCGACGAGATCATGCGCGATACGCTGCATTGCTTCGAGGACGGCGCCATCGAGGAAGGCTCGCTGACTGCATTCAGCATCGCGCTCGAACAATTCCACAACGCCGTCGCCGACCGGAAGACCTTCCTGCTCGATATGGGGTCGAAGGTCGTGCCGCCGGTGCGCAGCCACGTCGCCTGACGCTTACGTCTGCGCGCGCCAGGCGCGCAGTGCATTCCGCAATGCATCGCGCATATAGGGTTTGGTCAGCACCGGAATGCGCGCAAACGCCGCCGGGATTTTTCCGTCGCCGGAGTATCCGGTGACGAACACGAACGGAATTTTCCGGATTGCGAGTTGTTCGGCGACGGCAAAACTCTTTTCCCGGACAAGCCCGACATCCAGCAGCACAAATTTCGGTGCGCGCTCGGCAATCAGTTGCAGCGCCGCCGCGACGGTACGTGCCGTTCGCACCGTTGCCACGCCGAAATCGACGATCGTCTCGCTGACATCGAGGGCGATCAGCGGATCGTCCTCCACCACCAGCACATCATCCGGCAGATCGGCAGGGCTCGCGGCCGTCGGCCCCTCGGGGTCGATGGATGTCATGGGTCATGTCCCGGTGAATGGCGAAGAAGCCCGCTGGAACCCCGGGCCTCGCGCTGAAATAGCCGCGAGGCCGGTTCCCACGCGGAACCGACCACATATTCCGGGCGTAGTCTGTGCAGTTCTGAACACAAGCCCGCGACGCGCCACGCTAAGGTGCGCGCGGCAAGGGGAGACCATGGCAAGATCACCGGTTGCGACCAAAAGCGGAGACCGTCCGTTCAACAATCTGCTGCGCCATCTGAACGCCGCGGACTTCGCCCTGATCGAGCCGTTCCTTGAGATGGCCGAGGCGCAGGCGGACGACTTGCTCTACAACCCCGGCGACGACGTCGAGACCGTGCATTTTCCCTGTGGTCCCAGCCTCGTGTCCTTCGTCGTGCCGAACGAGGACGGCCGCGATGTCGAGACCATTCTGGTCGGCCGCGAAGGCGCGGTGGGCGGCATCGTCAGTCAGGGCTACCTGCCCGCCTACACGCGCATCGTCGTCAAGGTCGGCGGCCCATGCGCACGCCTGCGTGTCTCGAAACTTGACGCGGCAAAGGAGAAATCGCCGACGATGCGCCATCTGTTCGCGCGCTATGCCGACTGCATGCTGGCGCAGATATTCCAGTCCACCGCCTGCAATGCGATCCATTCCATCGAGCAGCGAACCGCGAAATGGATCATGTCGGCGCGGGAGCGGATCGACAGCGATCTCGTTCCGCTGACCCACGAGCAGCTCTCCACCATGCTGGGCGTCGGCCGCAGCTACACCAGCCGCGTGATCCAGACCCTGAAGGCCGAGGGCATCCTGGAGACCCGCCGGGGGGCGATCCTGATCCGCAATTCGGATGCGCTGGCGATTCGGTCATGCCTCTGTAACGAAGCTGTCAAATATCATTTCGAGGAAGTGCTGCGCGGGGTCTATCCGACCGTCGAAAACGGGGCCTGAGGGCACTTTTGCCGCCTGAAATTGCCGCTCCGGACCCCCGGAAATGCATTGTTTTTCGCGAAATCCTGACTATATTGCGCCGCAACGGTATTCGAGTTGCCCGGTTCATCATGGACCGGGCAACCTCTTTTTGGGCGGGTCTTTTGGTGACCCCCATTTTACGGACCGCGCTCAAGGCGGCCAGAACGAAACGAACATGAATCTGCGAAATATCGCCATCATCGCGCACGTCGACCATGGCAAGACCACTCTCGTCGACAAACTGCTCCAGCAGTCGGGCACCTACCGCGAGAACCAGCGCCAGGTCGAGCGCGCGATGGACTCCAACGATATCGAGCGCGAGCGCGGCATCACCATTCTGGCCAAGTGCACCTCGGTCGAGTGGGAAGACACCCGCATCAACATCGTCGACACGCCGGGCCACGCCGATTTCGGCGGCGAGGTCGAGCGCATCCTGTCGATGGTCGATGGCGTGATCGTGCTGGTCGATGCCGCCGAAGGTCCGATGCCGCAGACCAAGTTCGTGGTCGGCAAGGCGCTCAAGCTCGGCCTCAAGCCGATCGTCGCCATCAACAAGGTGGACCGCCCCGACGCGCGCGTCACCGAAGTGGTCAACGAGGTGTTCGATCTGTTCGCAGCCCTCGACGCCACCGACGAACAGCTCGACTTCCCGATTCTCTACGGTTCCGGCAAGAACGGCTGGATGGGCACCGCGCCTGACGACAACGGCAACGGCATGAAGCCGCTGTTCGACCTCGTCATCAAGCATGTCGCGCCGCCGGTGGTGGAAGAAGGCCCGTTCCGCCTGCTCGGCACCATCCTCGAAGCCAACCCCTATCTCGGCCGCATCATCACCGGCCGCATCGCATCCGGTTCGGTGAAACCGAACCAGGCCGTGAAGGTGCTGTCGCGCGACGGCAAGGTGGTTGAAACCGGACGTATCACCAAGATCCTCGCGTTCCGCGGTCTCGAGCGCCAGCCGGTCGATCTCGCGGAGGCCGGCGACATCGTCGCCATCGCGGGCCTCACCAAGGGCACCGTCGCCGATACGTTCTGCGATCCGTCGGTGGAAACACCGATCCAGGCGCAGCCGATCGATCCGCCGACCGTGTCGATGTCGTTCATCGTCAACAACTCGCCGCTCGCCGGCACCGAAGGCGACAAGGTCACCAGCCGCCTGATCCGCGACCGTTTGCTGCGCGAGGCCGAAGGCAACGTCGCGCTGCGCGTGGTGGAGGCCGCCGACAAGGATTCGATGGAGGTCTCCGGCCGCGGCGAATTGCAGCTCGCGATCCTGATCGAAAACATGCGCCGCGAAGGCTTTGAGCTTTCCGTGTCGCGTCCGCGTGTGGTTCTGACCAAGGATGACGACGGCAAGATTCTGGAGCCGGTCGAGGAAGTCGTGATCGACGTCGACGAGGAATTCTCCGGCGTGGTCGTTCAGAAAATGAGCGAGCGCAAGGCCGAGATGATCGAGATGCGCCCCTCCGGCGGCAACCGCCTGCGTCTGGTGTTCTACGCGCCGACCCGCGGCCTGATCGGCTATCAGGGCGAACTGATGACCGACACCCGCGGCACCGCGATCATGAACCGCCTGTTCCACGATTATCTCCCTTACAAGGGCGAGATCCAGGGCCGCCGCAACGGCGTGCTGATTTCCAACGAACAGGGCGAGGCGGTGGCCTATGCGATGTTCAAGCTGGAAGACCGCGGCCCGATGATGATCGAGCCGGGCTGGAAGGTCTACAAGGGCATGATCGTTGGCGAGCACACCCGCGAGAACGATCTCGAGATCAACGTTCTCAAGGGCAAGCAGCTCACCAACATCCGCACCACCTCGAAGGACGAAGCGGTGCGCCTGACGCCGCCGATCCGCATGACGCTGGAAAAGGCGCTAGCCTATATCGAGGACGACGAGCTGGTGGAGATCACGCCGAAGTCGATCCGCCTGCGCAAGCGCCACCTCGATCCGAACGAGCGCAAGCGCGCCGAGAAGAGCAAGGTCGCGCTGGTCGGCTGAGGCCCCGGCGATCATCTTTGAGACTGCGTCATGGCCGGGCTCGTCCCGGCCATCCACGTTTTGGGACTATAAAAATGAAGACGTGGATGCCCGGCTCCCGTGCCGGGCATTTTGTATCACGGGGCCACCCTATCGGGCGGCAATCGACGCCGCATAGCCGAAATTCGCCACGCTCAAAACCGTGTCGATCACGAAAATGCGCAGCATCGGCCCGGTCAGCACCGGCCAGTAGGCCGCCCCGACACGGCCGCCGCGCAGCAGCACGGGAATGTTGAAGGCGGTCTGGCTGAGATGACAGCAGCCGAAAAACAGGAACATCACCGCCGCCGCGCCGGGCGATGCGAACCACTCCGGCCGGGTCAGGAGATAGGCGTTCAGCAATCCGATCGGCAGATTCATGCCGCCGAGAAACGCAACGCTGGCGCCCAGCGTGGGCGCGATCGGATTGCTTCGCTCCTCGCGGGGCACCAGAATTTTCACGGTGTTGGCCTGCATCAAGCTGAACTGTACGAAGGCCGCGCAGAACCACAGCATGTTGGCGGCGAGAATGACGATATCAAAGCGCATGCGGCTCTCTCCCTTTGATAGTTCGCTGCCGCGGCTGTCGCCGCAGCAACCCTAATATTCCCGCGATCACGCAGTCCGACCCGCAAACCCATCGCGCCGTCCGCTGCAATCCACGATTGGGCGAAGTCTTCAAAACAAGTTATCCTGCTGCCGAGACGGGATATCTCTCCCAACTCGGTTATGACCAGCCTCCCGCGGGACTGTCGCCACCATGAAGCCTTCCAATTCACACGTCAATATAGTTGACCTGAAAAAACTCCATCCCATGGATGAGGCGCTGGAGCTGATGTATTTCGGCTGGCGCGGGATGACGCGCGAGGCGGACCGCTATCTGGCCACCGTGGGCCTGACGCGGGTCCATCACCGCATCCTGTATTCGATCGCGCGCGGCAACGATCTGACGGTCTCCGACCTGCTCGCGATCCTCGACATCTCGAAGCAAGCGCTGCACCGGCCCATGACGCTGCTGATCGAGAAAGGCTATGCCACCGCGACGGCGCATCCGACTCTTCATCGCTTCAAAGTGCTGCGCCTCACCGCGGCCGGACGGAAGGTGGAGCATCAGGCTTCGGAGCACGAGCGCCGCGTGATGGCCCGCGCGTTCGAGCGTGGCGGCGCGCGCGCGTTCGCCGCTTGGTCCGATGTCATGCGCGAAACCGCCAAAGGTTGAATTGAGCAATGTCCCAAGACACGCCGTTTCCGAAAAGCAATTGTTGCCTCCGCTCATGACCCTCCCCTCCGACATCGATGTGGCCATCATCGGCGCCGGCGCCGCCGGCCTCGCCGCCGCGCACACGCTCGAACGCTCGGGCCTCTCGTCCCTCGTGCTGGAAGCGCGCGACCGCATCGGCGGACGGGCTCACACCATCATGACAAGCGCAGGCATTCCGTTCGATCTCGGCTGCGGCTGGCTGCATTCCGCCGACAGGAATCCGTTCGTTGCCATCGCGGAAGGCCTCGGCTTCGAGATCGACCGGTCGCTGCCGCCATGGCGGCAACGCAGCTACAAGGACGTGTTTCCGCAGGCAGAGCGCGACGATTTCTTTGCCGCGCTCGATGCGTTCTTCATGCGCACCCATGCCGCTTCGCAAGCCGCGCAGGACAGCGCCGCCGCCGACTATCTCGAACCCGGCAACCGCTGGAATCCGATGATCGACGCCGTCTCGACCTACATCAACGGCTGCGAGCTCGATCAAGTCTCGGTGAAGGATTTCGAGGAATACGAAGACACCGAAATCAACTGGCGCGTGCCGCGCGGCTATGGCGCATTGATCGCCGCCTACGGCGCGCGGTGCAACGTCGCCCTGAATTGCAACGTCACGCTCATCGATCATTCCGGCGCGCGTATCAAAATCGAAACCTCGCGCGGCACGCTGACCGCGGGCAAGGTGATCGTCTGCGTCCCGACCGACCTGATGGCCGCGGAAGCAATCCGCTTTCATCCCGCCCTGCCGGACAAGGTGCATGCCGCGGCGATGCTGCCGCTCGGCGCCGACGACAAGGTGATGCTGGCGCTCGACGGCGACAACGATCTGCCGAAGGACGGCAACCTGCGCGCGCCGGCGATGCGCACGGCCATGGGCACCTATCATCTGCGCCCGTTCGGCCGGAATTGCATCGAAGGCTTTTTCGGCGGCCGCTATGCGCGCGAGCTGGAAGACGCGGGCGGCGGCGCAATGGCGGCGGCGGCCATCGACGAAATCGTCGGCCTGCTCGGCTCAAACTATCGCAGCAAGCTGACACCGCTCGGCGAATCGCACTGGTCGCGCGATCCATTTGCGCGCGGCTCCTATTCCCACGCGCTGCCAGGCCATGCCGACAAACGCGCGGCGCTGGCCGCGCCGATCGACGGACGTTTGTTTTTCGCGGGCGAAGCCACGTCGCCGGATTTCTTCACGACGGCCCACGGCGCACAGGAAAGCGGCGTGCGGGCGGCGAGGGAAGCGATGGGCGGCGGCGAGCCTATTACGCAATCACACGCCTAGAATCTGATTCACCAGAATTGAACCGTTTGCTTCGATGCCACCTGAGACGAGATGGGCTCCCTTTCCCCACGGGAGAGGTGAGCAGAATTGACAGCCGGTAATGCTTCGTCATTGCGAGGAGCGCTTGCGACGAAGCAATCCAGTTACTTCTTGCCCTTAACCGCGACACCCTGCACCGCCGGCGCCTGAACATTCAGTCCCGCAGCATTCGCGATGATCGAATCGAACAGCGGCTGTTCCCCCGCTTCCGCCACCCAGTGCCCCTCATTGCCAAACGCGGGAATCATGCGGAAATCGACCTTGCCGTCGCCGGCCTCGGTAAAGGCGTCGGCCATTTTTTTCGAGAATTCCGGCGGGAAATACGAATCGTTCTCCGCTACCAGCCATGTCACCGGAATTTTCGCGCCATCGCCGAACTCGGCGGCGGCAGCAACGAGTTTGTCCGGCGCGCAGATGTTGCCCGCGCGATCATTGGCGCGGCCGCCGCGTCCCGGCGCGAACACGATGATGGATGAAATCTCCTTCGGACTGTGATCGGCCAGCGACAGCGCGCCCCAGCCGCCCGCCGAATGTCCGGCCAGCACCGCCGCATCCTTCCGCACGAAGGCCTGCGCGCGCATGAAGGTCAGTGCCGTGGTGATCGCCTCGGCAGTGGTGTGCGCTGACATCGCGTATTCGGCGTTGTCGCAGCCTTCCTGGTCTTCGAGATAAGGCCCGCCGGTCTTGCCGTGGCCGAGCCGCTGCGGAACCAGCACTGCAAAGCCGCGTGCCACCAAAGCCGCCGCGAGCGCCGAATACTCCGGCTGCGGCATCTGCGCCCGCGCGAGCCGGTTCTGGGTCGAGGCGTGCGCGATGACGGCCAGCCGGAACGGCCCCCTACCCGGCGGCCGGAACAGAACCGCTCGCGAAGGTGTGATCTGGTCCTGGGTCGGCACCAGCCAGTCCTGTCGCCGGTTCGGCGTTCCTTCAGCGCCCTGCGCACCCAGCCGGGTTTCGCCCCACGCGGGTACAGCCGACCAAAGTCCAACCGCAAGAAGTATGGCCGCAGCCCTGATCGAATCCATTCCGTTCATCTGGCGGGATCATTGCCCGCGCCGGTCGGCCAAGCCAAGCGGTTTGGCGGCTTGCCTGTCCTCTTTCGGAACAACGGCCCTTTCACCTGATGCAAAAAGCCCACATATTAACCGATAATTAACGATGGACCTTGAAGGCGGCGCGCTGTCTTGCTTTGATTGCACCATGAGCACAACCCTTATCGAAGTCCGGCCAGCCAAGGCCTCTGATGCGTCAGCTGTCGCTTCGACGCATGATGAAGCGTGGCGCTCTGCCTATCAGGGCATTATTCCCGGCGCCGAACTCGAGAAACTGATCAATCGCCGAGGCCCGCAGTGGTGGGACTCAGCGATCCGAAAGGGCAGCCGCGTCAGCGTGTTGTCGTTCGGCGACAGGGTCGCGGGCTATGCCAATTACGGCCGCAACCGCGCCCGCAGCCTGCATTTCGAAGGCGAGATCTATGAGCTCTACCTGCGTCCGGAATTCCAGGGCCTCGGCTTCGGCCGCCGTTTGTTTTCGGCCGCCAAGCGCGACCTGATCCAGAGCGGGCTGAAAAGCATGGTGATCTGGGCGCTGTCGGACAACGAGCCGGCAGTCGAGTTCTACCGCAACCTCGGTGGCCGCATGGTCGCGCGCTCCTCGGAGCGATTCGGCGGCAAGTCGCTCGACAAGGTGGCCTTCGCCTGGACGGCCTAAGGCCGAAATGGTCCTATATTCAAGGCTGAACCCGGCAAATCCGTTCGAGACGTCCGGCCTGATACTTTTAGACCGTTTTTTCGGCTTTCGGCGCTCGTCCCGATTCGCTAACCAGTGATCCGGTTCTGACCTTCGTTGCAGGTACATTTACGAATGCCAGAATCAAAGGATCACTGAAGTTATTGTTTGCTGGTATCCGTTCGTATCCGACGTTCGCTCGGAAGGCGCGGCGGATTGAAGCGAACGTCGGATACGGGACACCAGTCCGCGCATTCGCCCAACCCACACAAGGCCTGTCATGCGCATCGACGCGATCTCGATCGGAAAAAATCCACCCCTTGAGGTGAACGTCATCATTGAAGTGCCGGTTGGCGGCGAACCGATCAAGTACGAGATGGACAAGGAAGCCGGCACGCTGGTGGTCGACCGCTTTCTCTACACCGCGATGCGCTATCCGGGGAACTACGGCTTCATTCCGCACACGTTGTCGGACGACGGCGATCCATGCGACGTGCTGGTCGCCAACACCCGCGCCATCGTGCCCGGCGCAGTGATCGCGGTGCGCCCGGTCGGCGTGCTGTTCATGGAGGACGAGGCCGGCGGCGATGAAAAGATCATCGCGGTGCCGACATCGAAACTGACGCAGCGCTACGACAAGGTGCAGAACTACAGCGACCTGCCCGAAATCACCTTGCAGCAGATCCAGCACTTCTTCGAACACTACAAGGATCTCGAGCCCAACAAATGGGTCAAGGTGCTGCGCTGGGGCAATGCCGACGATGCCCGCAAGCTGATTCTCGAAGGCATCGAGCGCGCGAAGAAGAAGTAACGCGGCGCGGCCGGGCGCGGTGGGAGATCGATCGATGCGCCGCCTGATCAGGATCATCCGCAGCGTCGCCCTCGTCCTGATTACCGCCGCCGTTGTGCTCGCCGCCGTGATGGTCGCGAATGCATGGCGCAAGCCGTCGCAGCAGATCGCAGCCATACCGGTCGCACGCGCGCCCGTTGACGTACAGGCCGCGGCGGAGCGGCTCGGCAAGGCTGTGCAATTCCAGACCATCGCCAGCGCCACCGACGCCGATCAGGGCGCGGACACCTTCCGCGCGCTGCATGACCACATCGCCGCGAGCTTCCCGGCGTTTCATGCCGCGGCAAAGCGAGAAATCGTCGCCAACTACAGCCTGCTCTACACCTGGGAAGGCACTGACCCGAAGGCCGCGCCGATCGCGCTGCTCGCGCATCAGGACGTGGTGCCGATTGCGCCGGGCACCGAGGGCGACTGGCAGGTGCCGCCGTTCGCGGGTATTGTAAAAGACGGCTTTATCTGGGGCCGCGGCTCGTGGGACGACAAGGGCAACCTGTTCGCCATGCTCGAAGCCGCCGAGCAGTTGGCGAAGGAGAATTTTCGCCCGAAGCGGACGATCTATCTCGCCGTCGGTCACGACGAGGAAGTCTCCGGCAAACGCGGCGCGACCGCGATCTCAAAGCTGATGCAAGCGCGCGGGGTGCGCCTCGACTTCGTGTTTGACGAGGGCCTGCTGATTACCGAAGGCATTCTCAAAGGCGTCGACAAGCCGGTCGCGCTGATCGGCATCGCCGAGAAGGGTTACGTCACGCTCGATCTCGCCACGCGGGCGACGCCGGGCCATTCCTCGCTGCCGCCGCGCGCCACCGCCATCGGCCAGTTGAGCGCGGCGCTGGCACGGCTGGAAAGCAAGCCGTTTCCTGCATCGGTCAGCGGCGTGATGCGCGATACGCTGGAAGCCACCGCGCCGGAAATGAAATTCACCAACCGGCTCGCACTGTCCAACCTGTGGTTGCTCGAACCGCTGGTGCGGATGCAACTGGAAAGGTCGCCGCAAACAGCGGCGACGATCCGCACCACCACCGCGCCCACGATCTTCAACGCCGGCAACAAGGAAAACGTGCTGCCCGGCCGTGCGGAAGCAACGGTGAATTTCCGCCTGCTGCCGGGCGAGACCGAAGACACCGTGATCGCACGGGTCAAATCCGTCGTCGCGGACGACGGCGTCAAGGTGACGCCGCGTCCCGGCAACACCAATCCGCCGCCGGTGACATCCAGCGCCGGCCCCGCCTATCAGACTGTGGCGCGCACCATCCGCGAAATCTTTCCCGATGTGCTTGTGGTGCCCGGTCTGATGGTCGCGGCGACGGACTCGCGAAACTATCTCGACGTGACCGACAATATCTTCCGCTTTTCGCCGGTGCGCGCGGCCACCGAGGATCTGGCGCGCTTTCACGGCACCAACGAGCGGCTCAGCGTGGAGAATTATGCGGACATGATCCGCTTCTACCGGCGGCTGGTGCAGAATACGGCGCAGTAAATTCTGTCGTCATCCCGGCAAAGCAAACAACGTCTTCCTGAGGTGCGAGCCGTCTTCGGCGAGCTTCGAAGGAGGACGACGCGCTACACTCCCGGCGCCGCGATCCCCTTGAGTGCGCAAGCCGCGCGCAGCGTATTGACCAAGAGGCACGCCACCGTCATCTGCCCGACGCCGCCGGGCACCGGGGTGATCGCGCCAGCGACCTCCAACGCTTCCTGATAGGCCACATCGCCGACCAGCTTGTTCTTGCCATCCGCACCGGGAATCCGGTTGATGCCGACATCGATCACCGTCGCGCCCGGCTTGATCCACGACGCCTTGATCATCTCGGGCTTGCCGACCGCCGCGAGCAGCAGATCGGCGCGCTTGCAGATATCGGCGAGATCGCGGGTGCGCGAATGCGCGATGGTGACCGTAGCGTTTTCATTGAGCAGCAGTTGCACCAGCGGGCGGCCCACCAGATTGGAGCGGCCAACGATCACCGCATTCATACCTTCCAGAGAGTCGTGAACGGTTTTCGCGAGAATAATGCAGCCGAGCGGCGTGCACGGCGTCAGTGCCGGCAGGCCGGTGGCAAGCCGCCCGGCGTTGATCGGATGCAGGCCGTCGACATCCTTCGCCGGATCGATGGCGTTGATGACGGTCTGGGTGTCGAGCCCCGTCGGCAGCGGCAACTGCACCAGAATGCCGTGCACGTTTGTATCGGCGTTGAGCTTCGCGATCAGCGTCAGCAAATCCTTTTGCGGCGTGTCCGCAGCGAGCTTGTGCTCGAACGACGCCATACCCGCAGCTTCGGTCTGTTTGGCCTTGTTGCGGACGTAGACTTCGGAGGCAGGATCGTTGCCGACCAGCACCACAGCCAGGCCCGGCACGAGGCCGTGATCACGGCTCACCCTCGCCACCTCGCCCGCAACCCGCGCGCGCAGATCGGCGGCGATGATTTTTCCATCGATGATTTTTGCCGGCATCAAATTTCTTTCGTCAGGCCCCTTTGGCGGCGGTGAGAGCGCTCATGGCCTCACCCAGTTGTTTCGGATCGCCATCCACCGCCACCTGCTTGTGGCGCGAAGTCGTGCCGGACAAGACCCGCACATGGCTTTTCGGCACGCGCAGCGCCTTGGCAAGCAGTTCGGTCACCGCGCGGTTGGCGGCGCCGCCATCGGCAATGGCGCGGACCCGGACCTTCACGACGCTGCGGCCATCGGTCAGCGTTTCAATGCCGTCGATGGCGTCCGCCCCGCCGCGCGGCGTGACGCGCAATGCAATGGCGATGCCCTGAGCCGAGAAGCGCCACGGAACAGTCACGGCAAAAGCAGACCCGATGGATCAGATCACGTTCGGATAGATGTAATACGCAATCACGCGCTGGATGAACATGATGATCAGGATGACGATGATCGGGGAAATATCGAGGCCGCCGAAATTCGGCATGATATTCCGGATCGGCCGCAGCACCGGCTCGGTGATCTTGTAAAGGAACTCGGCAACCGCCGCGACGAACTGGTTGCGGGTGTTCACGACGTTGAAGGCGATCAGCCAGGACAGGATCGCCGACGCGATCAGCAGCCAGACATACAAATCCAGGATGACGTTGATGATGTCGAGAATGGCGCGCATGGCGTTGCTGGCTCGCTTCCGGGGACTTCCGCCTCAATACCGGTTCGCGGCGCTGCAAACAAGGGAGGTTTCAGGTCTTAAAAGCGCCCGGTTCTGGCCGGGCCGGGACTGCCCCGGTCTGAATGTTCGGCACGAATTCCGGCCGCAGAACCGGTGCCCGCCTCTGCGGAATACCCTTCGAAACATTGATTTAGGCGTTCTTGACTTGGCCATGATCGGGATTGTAAATGGCCGCTCTTGTCCGCCGCTGCCGTCACCGGCCCGGCCGATCAAGGGGCCATAGCTCAGCTGGGAGAGCGCGTCGTTCGCAATGACGAGGTCGGCGGTTCGATCCCGCCTGGCTCCACCAACACTTCAGCGGTCCAGCTTCAGCGCAGTCCAGCCAGGGGATTGCCGCCGGCAGGATCGCATTGCGGGTTTTAGCGCTGGTTTTTAATCTCGATGACAAAGGCTTTTAACTCAACGAGCTTGTCCTCGCGAAAGCGCCAAACGTCGCAATAAGCGCTGCGAGCCTCGTTCCCGTCTTCGCCCTTTGTGATCACCTCGCCGATGGCGGTCAGAAAGTCGCCTTCTGCAATCAGGTTGTCGACTGAAACCCTGGGCGGCTCGGTGTAGCTTGTTTTCATCCACTGGCGGACGGCTTCTTTCCCCTGAAGCGTCTTGTCGCCAACAAAAGTCCATAGCGTATCGTCGGCGCAGAACTTCAGAAACCCTTCATGGTTACCTGCAGCGATCTCCGCGTTGCCCTTCATCAAGATCGCCTTATGTTTCTCTGACATGGAGCCTCCTCTATTTTCCTTCATGAATCACCCTGACGAACTTCGACAATTTTCTCGAAGCTGAATTGTTTCCAGAAATGTGCCGTTACGGGCCGATCTCGGGCCGCCAAGGGAGCACCAACAGTCCCCAAAGACCCTTTTCCTGCGCTAGGATGCGCGTCAACCTTACATGACGCGATCACGCAATGGGGCCGACCATGCAGACCGAAAAATTCCAGTTTCCAGGCTCGGACGGACAATTGCTGGCCGCCTCGCTTGATCTGCCCGAGGGCACCCCGATTGCCTACGCCCTGTTCGCGCATTGCTTCACCTGCGGACAGAATGTGCTGGCCGCCAAGCGGATCGCGGAGGGCCTGGCGAAGCGCGGCATCGCCACTCTCCGGTTCGATTTCACCGGCATCGGCGCCAGCGAAGGCGAATTCGCCAACACGACATTTTCCTCGAACATCGGCGATCTCGTGCTGGCCGCGGATCATCTGCGCAAAACCCGGCGCGCACCCTCGATCCTGATCGGGCATAGCCTCGGCGGCGCGGCCATTCTGGCGGCGACCTCGATGATTCCTGAAGCGAAATGCGTCGCCACCGTCGCCGCGCCCTCAGACCCCTCGCATGTCACGCACTGGTTCAAGGATCAGATTCCCGAAATCCGCGAAAAAGGCGAACTCGAGGTCTCATTGGCCGGCCGGCCATTCCGGATCAGGCGCGAATTTCTCGACGACATCGCCGAGCACAGACTGACGGAGACCGTCAGTCAACTTCACAAGCCGCTGCTGATCTTCCATTCGCCCACGGACAACACGGTCGGCATCAACAACGCAACGCACCTGTTCGTCGCAGCCAAGCATCCCAAGAGTTTTATTTCGCTCACCGGCGCCGATCACCTGCTGTCGCAGAAGAAGGATGCGGTCTATGTCGCGGACATGATCTCGGCATGGGCCATGCGCTATCTCGATGCGGCGCCCGCCGAAGCAGAAAACATACCGGAAATGCCCGATGGTGTTGTGGTGCAGGAAACCCGCGTCAGTCACCTGCAGCAGATGATCTCGGTCGGCAAGCACCGCATTATCGCCGACGAGCCTGTCTCGGCGGGTGGCCACGATACCGGCCCCGGCCCCTATGATTTCCTGCTTGCGGGCCTCGGCGCCTGCACATCCATGACCATGCGGCTCTACGCCGACCGCAAAACGATCCCGCTCGATCGTGTCACGGTGACGCTGAAGCACGGCCGCATCTACGCCAAGGATTGCGAAGAGTGCGAAACCAAGGAAGGCATGATCAGCAAGATCGACCGCGTCATCACCATGGAAGGCAATCTCGACGCCGAACAACGCAAGAGGTTGATGGAGATCGCGGACAAGTGCCCGGTCCACCGCACGCTGACCTCGGAAATCAAGATCGTGACGAAGGCTGCGGAGTAGAGCCGTTCCCTGGTCATTGCGAGTGAAGCGAAGCAATCCATTCTATTCGGTACAAAGCGAAGGGCTGGCTTGCTTCGTCGCAATGGCGAAGAAGTTTACTCCGCCGCGAGCGACGCGATCAATCCGCCCACTTCATTTGCCGGCGTCTGCAGGCGCGGCGGCCGGTGCAGCCAGCCATCGAGAAACGCCGACAGCCACGCGCGTTCTGAATGATCGTGGACCATGCGTCCGGCGAAATGCTCGGCGCGGTCGCGTGCGCCGGGAAGCGACATGCGCTCATGCCCGCGCGTGGTCCAGCGATGCATCATCGCATGGGTCACATCGGGATGAAACTGGATGCCGAAGCAGCGCCCGGTGCGGAACGCCTGCACGGGAAAATCGTCGCCTTCCGCCAGCAGTTCGGTGCCGGCCGGAAGATCGAAACCCTCGCGGTGCCAGTGATAGACATGATCGGGCCAGCGCGAACAGATGCTGCGTCCGGCCTCGGTCGGGCGGATTGGATAATAGCCGATCTCGGCGCGGCCTTCCGGATGCGGCGCGACCGTGGCGCCAAGATGTTTCGCAAGCATCTGCGCGCCGAGGCAGATGCCGAGATAGGGCCGCTTTTCCTTCAGCGGTACCTTCAGCCAGTCGATCTCGCGCAGAATGAAATCTTCGGTGTCGTTGGCGCTCATCGGTCCGCCGAACATGATCGCGCCGGCATGATTCGCGAGTGTGTCGGGCAGCGGATCGCCGAACACCGGGCGGCGGATGTCGAGGGGATGGCCCATGGCGCGCAGCGCGTTGCCGACCCGTCCCGGGGTGGACATCGGCCCATGCAGGATGATGAGCACCGGGAGAGCCGTGAACCGGCCGCAGGTGGTCGGGCCAAAGTTCGTCAGGCCAAAATCAGTCGGTAGATCGCCATCAGGCCGCAGCATAGAACTGTCTTCTTTAATCCCCGGCAGAGGACAAGCGTCTCCATTGAGCGCCGAAATTGAAAATATTGTGTTGCCGAAGCGCCGTCGAGCCGGAATTTCGCGGATGTGATCTGCGCCGGGAGGTGGCTGGGGTTATGGACGCCGTCACCCTGAGGTGCCGTAGCGAAGCAATAGGCGTTCGAAAGAACGCCGTTCTTCGAACGGCTATAGGCCTCGAAGGGCGACGGCGGGAGCGCCATCCTTCGAATCTCGCCGCCCTAGCAGGCGTAGCCTGCATAAACTTGGCTACGGTGACGGCTCGCACCTCAGGATGACGCTCCTGGAAAAGCCCTATTTCGTGGCCGTTGCCCTACCGCTTCTGCTGCACCCGGGCGACCGAGGCCAGCACCAGGCTGCGGGGGGCGAAACGCAACATGAACGGGATCATCCGGACGCCGACGCCGGGCAGCACCAGCCGCTTGTTCGACATCAACCCGCGATAGCCCGCCCGCGCCACCGCTGCCGCCGACAGGTTCAGAACTGCCGAATCCAGACCCGGCTTGAAGCCAGCCACGCCCTGAAACTCCGTCGGCACCGTGCCCGGACACAGCGCCGTGACCCGGACGCCCTTCGGTCCCAGTTCGCCGCGCATCGCCTCGGTGAAGGACAGCACATAGGCCTTGGTGGCGTAATAGACCGCCATCCGCGGGCCGGGCAGGAACGACGCGATCGAGGCGACGTTGAGGAGGCCGCCGCGATGGCGGATCAGGCTGTCGGCGAAACGCAGCGTTATGTCGGTCAGCACGCGGACGTTGAGATCGACCATTGCCAGTTGCTGCGCGCGGTCGAGTTCGGCGGCCTCGCCGAACAGGCCGTAGCCGGCGTTGTTGACCACGGTCTCGACCTCGGCATTCATCGCCTTCAGCGCTGCATCGATGCGGTCGCAGGCGCCCGGCTCGCTGAGGTCGCAGACGATCACGGCCGGCCTCGGCTTGCCGGTGGCCGCGATCTCGTCCGCGAGTTGGTTCAAGCGATCCTCGCGTCGTGCGACCAGCACGGTCTTGTGATCGTGCGCCGCGAAAATCCGCGCCAGCTCTGCGCCGATGCCCGACGAGGCACCCGTGATCACCGTGACGCGTTCAGTCATGACTGCATTTCAGTTGTGTGCGTTGCTGCTGAGGGTCGAGAGACGTGGAGAATAGATGCAAAAAACTACGATGCCGTGTCGGGCGCAAGCCGCCCATCGGCAACGCGGTGCTTGAGATTGATGCGGTCGCGCGAGGAGATGCCGAGCAAATCCGCCGCGCGCCAGACGATGTTATCCTCAAACTCGGTGACGTGGCCGTCGGCAAACACAAGCTCCCACATCATTTCAATGATGCGCAACCGGCCTTCCTCGTTGACGGAGCGCATGATGACGCTGGTGAAATGATACAGATCGACCGCCTCGCCTTCCACCAGCGTTGCGTCCGCGATCAGTTTGTCGGCCGTGCCCGGGTCAAGTTCAAAGCGGTATTCCAGCAGCGCGTGGAGCTTGCGCTTCTCGGTCTCCGACGGCTCACCGTCGAGAGAAATGACGTGGATGAGAAGCGCGGTCGCCGCCAGCCGGTAGTCGCCGTCGGCAAAGGTACGATTCTCAGACCCGGTGGGGGAAACGACGTCCGAAATGAAGTTGCGAAGTTTATCGAGCATCAATCTCTGCAATCGGAAACGGGACCCTCAACGAAAGGCATGATCCCGAAGCGCATGCCCCCGGCTTGACCCGGCGGGAACCGGCTTTCGGATCGGATCACGCCCGGACAAAACCTAAGGGACAAAATCTTCCCGTTCTATGGCCTGAAAATGAAACTCTGGCAATCTTGGCCGGTTCCGGACGCCTGCCTCGGCGAGGAAACCTCTGTTCAGCCCGTCAGACAGGGCCTTTGATACAGCCCCGTCATGGAATTTCGTAGATCACGACCTTGTCGGCGATCCCGCGCAACTGGACGCTCTTTTCCTCAGGCCGCAGCCCGGCCTTGTTCAAAAGCTCCATGACCGCGGGCGACCTGACCACCGGTTCCGTCGCATTGATCGCCCGTTCGGTGGCCTGGCCCTGGACCCGTGCGGCGATATTGACGGTCTGGCCGAAATAGTCCTGCCGCTCGTTCAGCATCACCGCGAGGCATGCGCCTTCGTGGATGCCGATCTTGACCAGAAGATCTTGCGTGCCGCGCTGGTCGTTCAGCGCATCCATCGCCCGGCGCATCCGAAGCCCCGCCGCGACTGCCTGCTCCGGCCGCACGAACGTCGCCATCACCGCGTCGCCGATGGTCTTCACCACCGCGCCCGCTTCCGACGCGATGATTTCCAAGAGCGCGCGGAAATGCGCGCGGACCAGATCGAACGCCGCAAGATCGCCGACCCGCTCATACAAAGCGGTCGATCCCTTGAGATCGGTGAACAGGAAGGTCAGCGACGTGATCTTGAGCCGCTGGTCGATGTTGAGATTGTCCGCCTTGTAGACGTCACGGAAGGTCTGATTCGCAAGTATGCGTTTCGCGGTAACGATCGGCTTGCGCTTGCCGAGCAGATCATGCAGCGCCTCGCCTGCGATCCACACCGACGGCAGCACGCGCGCACCGGTCTGATTGTCCAGGGCAAGTCGCAACGGGCCGGGCCGCATTTCGAGCGTGCCGGTCGGCGCATGGACGCCGTCGAAAGTCATCGAGGCGTTTTGCTTTTCCTTTGTCGGCTCGCCCTTGACGTCGAGGAACAGCGCCGAGTGCGTCACCGGCTCGAACACGATCACGAACTCGGCCGGAAGCTGCAACGACACGACGGCCTTTTCGCCCGGCGCGAGTTCAATTGCTTCGAGGGTTGCCTCGTTCACAAGCCGCGCAAACGAATCCTCGTTGATGTCGATGCCCGAGCTCCAGAAAATCTGCCGCCAGTAGTCCCAGCTCGGCAGCGTATTGGGATCGTGCGCCGCGATCCGTCGCACCCGCGGGCTGACGGTGAAGGCGACCTCTACCTGATCGTCGATCGACGGCTCGTATCCGGCGGCGCAGAGGCCGCAGTGATAATCTTCCGGCTTGAGCTGCTTCAGCGTGTCATGCGCGCCGAGCACGCCGCTGCATCCGGGACACAGCACATTCCATGTCAGATCGAAAATGCCGAGCCGCGAGGCGTGCAGGAACCCGGAAATCACGCGCTCCTCGTCAAGGCCGCGTTTGGCCGAGAAGTCCACGAGGTTGATGCGGTTCAGCTCGTGATCAGCGCCGGTCTCCACAAGGTTCTGGATCGCATCGGCGACCTGCGGGTCGGCGGTCTGCTTCAGCACCGAGTAGAGAGAATGAAAATCGCTCATTCCCCCTATTTAGGGTAGAATAGGCCTGCGTCCAAGTAACGCACGGCATTTTAAAAGCGGCACCCGGCCGGTCGAACAGCCGTTTCCGGGCATCTGCCTTAATTGCCGTACAGATAGTTCGGCAGCCACAGCGTCAGGCCGGGCCACAGATACATCAGCACCATGCAGATGATGACGATCAGCATGTAGGGCATCATGCCGCCGAAGATCTGATTGAGCGTGACATGGGCCGGTGCGACGCCCTTCAGATAGAACGCCGACATCGCCACCGGCGGCGACAGGAACGCCGCCTGCAGGTTCACGAACACCAGCACGCCCCACAGGATCGGATCGATGCCGAAATGTTTCAGCATCGGCAGGAAGATCGGCACGAAGATCACGATGATCTCGGTCCATTCCAGCGGCCAGCCGAGCACGAAGATGATCGCCTGCGACAGGATCATGAACTGGACCGGAGTCAGATTGAGCGACAGCACCCAGCTTTCCAGCAGCGCCTGACCGCCGAGGATCGCGAACACCGCCGAGAACAGCGCCGAGCCGACGAACAACCAGCATACCATCGAGGTGGTCTTGGCCGTCAGGAACACCGCTTCCTTGGTGCGCTTCCAGTCAAGCGTCCGCGCCTGGAACGCGAGCAGGAACGCACCGGCCGCGCCGACCGCCGCCGACTCCGTGGCTGTCGTGATGCCGAGCAGGATAACCGCCAACACCACGGCGGTCAGAATACCGAGCGGCATCACCGATGAGATCAGCAGCCGCAGGACTTCGAACTGCTCCGCGCCCATGGTCCAGTAATAGTAGAGCAGGATCAGTCCGAAGAGTCCGCAGGTGAAGGCGAAGTAGGTATAGAACGCCTGCGGAGGCCCGGCGGCCGCAGGCGCGGACGAGCCTTGTCCGCGCAATTCGGCATTGCCCATCTCCTGCAAGGTTTCCGGCTCGCTCCTGGTTTCGTCAGCGGTCGCGCTGCCGAGTTCCTGCACCTTTTCTTCCGCAGGTTCCGCGGACTGCGATGCCGAGCCAAGCTGCTGGGAGATCGCCGCCGATGGCGCGGGCGCGTCCGGCTGCTGGTGAATCACCACGTACCACCACGCCGCCCACAACGTCGCCACCGTCAGCACCAGCGGCACCAGCACGTAGCCGAGATTCTTGAGCAACATGCCGTAGCTGATGCGCATACCGTCGGCGGTGATTGCCATGGCACGCGCGGGAGACACCGCGGCGGTCAACAACGCGGGCAGCATCCGGCTCGAATAAGCCTGCTGCAACTCGGCGATCCACGGCCGCACCGGCACGCGGGTTTCGGCCTCGGGCAATTTCGGCGCGATCTTCGGATTCAGCAGCGCCCAGCCGATAACGTAGATCAGATACAGGAATGCCAGAAAGAAGCCGGGGAACATCGCGGCGGCATAAAGCTTCACCACCGACTGACCGGCCACCGCCGCATAGACGATGATCATGACCGAAGGCGGAATCAGGATGCCGAGGGTGCCACCGGCGGTGATGACACCGGCCGCGAGCTTGACGTCGTAACCGGCTTTCAGCATCGGGTTGAACGCGATCACGCCCATCAGCACCACGACGGCGCCGACCAGACCCGAGGCGATGCCCCAGAACGTGCATACGATCAGCGTCGCCACGGCGAGTGACGCCGGGACGCGGCGGAACGCAAGCTGGATCGAGTAGAACATCTTGTCCACCAGCGCGCCGCGTTCCATCACATAACCCATGAGAACGAACAGCGGGATGGAGATCAGGACGTCGTTGGTCATCGCGCCGTAGGCGCGCTGAACCATCAGGTCGAAAATGTGGTTATCGGCCCACGACTCGCCTGTGCGGTGATAGGCGAACAGGCCGAAGAACATGCCCAGCCCCATCAGCGTGAAGGCCGTGGGGAAACCCATGATGATGACGACCACGATCAGGCCGAGCATCAGGAGACCGAGTGCGGGATCGCTCATTTCAACAGGTCTCCGCCCATGCCGCGCTGACGCGCGCTTTCCTCGATGTCCTGCGCATGCGCGATGGCGATCTTGCGCGACTCCTCATCGACATATTCGCTGTTGGCGAGTTGCTCCTCGACCACGTCGATCTCGGACACATCCTTCAGGCGGCTCGGCCACGAGCCGGTCCGCAGACAAATGATGCAGCGCATGATTTCAGCGGCGCCCTGCAGCAGCAGCAATGCGCCGGCCAGCGGAATCATGAATTTGAATTGCCAGACCGGCGGTCCGTCGGCGGTGACATTGGAATGCTCGTTGATGCGCCAGGAATCGACGGCATATTCCCAGCCCGCGTAAACCAGCGCGGCGATGCCGGGCAGAAAGAACACGATGTAGAGCACCAGATCGAGCGATGCCTGCCGGCGCGGCTTCATCGAACTGTAAAGAAAATCGCCGCGCACGTGACCGTTCTGCGCCAGCGTATAAGCGCCTGCGACCATGAACAGCGTGCCGTACATCATGTTCGAGGCGTCGAAGATCCACGCCGTCGGCATGTTCAGAATGTAGCGCTTGAAGACTTCCGCGCAGACCAGGGTCATTAGCCCGATGATCAGCCAAGCGGCAGCCTTGCCGGTCCACGTGCTGATGCCGTCAATAGTGTGCAGAACACGCTGCGCGCTCATGGGAGGCCGTCACTGTTATGAAAAAGGTCTTGTTACGAAGAGATCCGGCAATTCCTGAAACGATACAAAGCACCACCCGGGATTGTCATCCCGGATGATGCCTCGCTCGTGCTGATTATTGCGTCAGGTCTTCTTCTTGGCGTTCGGCCCGAAGTAATGGTTGTAAGCCATGCGCCGGTTGGTGATCGTGTCCTGCTCCCACTGGGTCGCGCGCTTGGCGAACGCCATCTGCGAGTCGACGATCTCCTTGAACAGCGGGTCGGAGGACTTCTTGGTAACCACCTCGTCGTAGATTTCGAGCTGCTTTTGCAGCACCGAATCCGGCGTCTTGTAGAACTTCACCTTGTCCTTGGACTGCATCTCCTCGTAGTCCTTGGAATAACGGTCGATCGCCTTCCAGGCCATGTCCTGACCAGCCGCTTCCGCAGCATTGTCGAGAATGGCGCGCATCTTCTCCGGCAGCGCGTCATACTTGGTCTTGTTGAACATGATCTCGAACTGCTCGGCGTTCTGATGGAAGCTCTGCAACATGCAAACCTTGGACACGTCGGGGAAGCCGAGCACGCGGTCGGATGAGGCATTGTTGAATTCCGCCGCGTCGAGCAGGCCGCGATCCATAGCCGAGACGATTTCGCCGCCGGGCAGCGCGTTGACGGCGGCACCCATGCCGGTGAACACGTCGATCGAGATGCCGACGGTGCGGAACTTGACGCCCTTGAGATCGTCGGCCTTCTGCACCGGCTTCTTGAACCAGCCCAGCGGCTGCGACGGCATCGGCCCGTACGGGAACGAGACGACGTTGGCGCCGATCGACTTGTAAAGCTTCTCCAGAAGCTGCTTGCCGCCGCCATACTTGTGCCAGGCCAGCAGCATGTTGGCGTCCATTGCGTAGGCCGGGCCCGAACCCCACAGCGCCAGCGCGTTGCTCTTGCCGTAGTGATAGGCGAGCACGCCGTGGCCGCCGTCGAGCGTGCCTTTGGAGACCGCTTCGAGCAACTGGAAGGCCGGCACCACTGCGCCCGCGGGCAGCACTTCGATCTTGAGGTCGCCGCCGGTCATGTCGTTGACCTTCTTGGCGTAGTCGAGCGCGTATTCGTGGAAGATGTCCTTCGCCGGCCATGTGCTCTGGAAGCGCATGCTGACCGGACCGCTCTGCGCGAGAGCGGCGGGGGCGGCGACCGTCGTGGCCGCGCCTGCGGCAGCCACTTTCAGGAAGCGGCGGCGAGTCGTGGATGTATCTTTGGACGTATCTTTAGGTGTGTCTTTGTGTCGTTTCGTCATGGCGTTCTCCCCTGCCTGAGCCATTCTTTTGAATTGGCTCTTATTGATTGAGCGCAAGACAAAGGCTTGCAGGTGCGTTTTGCAACAATGATCGCGGAGCTGCGACGCTTCGACGCGGTACCGCGCTACATAATATGAGACTTTGGAATAAGACTTGCCCCGCGGTGTCTATACGCGCTGCATTGCACGCATCGCAGCGCGTTCACGGATCGCGCCGTGAAATCCTGAACCTAGGCGAGCGATCGGGTTGGGTGGTCACCACGCCGACCGGCACTACCGGCGCACGGTCGATCAGCTCGACGTTGAATTCGGCGATCAACTTCGCCAGCGCCAGCGTGGCCTCGGTGAGCGCGAACTGCGCGCCGATACAGACGCGCGGGCCGACGCCGAACGGTAGATAGGCGAAGCGGTCCGGCGGGGGCGCACCCGGCAGGAAGCGCGATGGCCTGAACGCGTTCGGCTGATCCCAGAGTTTTTCATGGCGATGCAGCAACCACGGCGAGATCAGCACAACGTCCCGGGAGGCGACATGAAATCCCGCCAACGTATCGGGACCGGCGGCGGCCCGTACGATCAGGAACGCGGGCGGATAAAGCCGCATCGTCTCGTCCAGCACGGCGCGGGTGAAGGTCAGCCTCGCGGTATCGAACGATCCCGACGCTCGCGCGCGTCTTGCTTCCGCCGCCAGCTTCTCCTGCGTCGCGGGATCGAGCGCTAGCAGGTAGAGCGACCAGAACAGCGCCGTGGCCGTGGTTTCGTGACCGGCGAGGATCATGGTGGAGACCTGGTCGCCGAGCTGTTCGTCGGTGAAGGCTTCGTTGGTTTCCGGATCGCGCGCCGCCACCATCAGACCGAACAGGTCGTGCAGTGCACCGTCGCCCTCAACCGCACCTTTGGCACGGCGCTCGGCGATCAGCTTCTGCATGAAGCGCGTCCAGCGCCGCCGGAACAGCGCGCGCGACAGATCGCTCGGGCTCGGCCAGCCCATCGGCAGTATCAGATCGAGCAGCCGGGGCTGCGCCAGACGATCGCCATAGTCGTTGACGAAACCCCGCAGCGCCGCGCCGTGCTTCTCGATCTCGAACGAGAACATCGTGCGACCCGCGATGTCGAGGGTGAGGCGCTGCATCGCCTCGCGCAAATCGACCGGCTGGCCGCACTGTTCGCGCAACGCCGTTATGGCGTCATCGGTCGCCGCCAGCATGTGCGGCACCAGCAATGGAATCGCGCGCGGCGCGAAGGCCGGCGCCAGCGTGCGGCGCTGGTTCTTCCAGGCGCGGCCTTCCGCCAGCAGAAGCCCTTCGCCGAGAATCGGCCGCAACACCCGGATGCCCGCGGGAGTGCGGGTGTAGTTCTCGTAGTTCTCGACAAGCACATGCCGGATCGCATCCGGCGTGTTCAGGATGAAACTGCTGCGGCCGAAGAAACGTCCCGGAACGACATCGTCCTCATAGGCGCGCTGGCCCCAGGTTGCGATGGCATTCCTGCGGATCAAAGCGAGACGGCCAAGCGAGGACAGATCGTCCGGCGCAAGGGGTGGCCGCGGCGGAATAAGCGGTGCGTGCGCGGCAGGCATATCGATGATTTCAGCAATGCTCATAACGCTTCGGACCCAAACTGGAGTTTACCGCTCCAGGAACAACCACCCACGTCATTGCGCGCGCGGCGAAGCAATCCAGGGCTGCGCAATTAGACAGCTGGATGCTTCGTCGCTGCCGCTCCTCGCAATAACAATACATCAATTCGCCGTCGCGCCCGAGGCCTTGACCACCTCGGCCCATTTTGACCGCTCCGCCGCAATGAACGCCGTGAACTGGTCCGGCGTCATCGGGGACGGCACCGCGCCAATGTCGGTGAGTTTAGTGGTGGTATCCGGCATTCCGAGAATGCGTTTCACTTCCGCAGACATCTTGTCGACGATAGGGCGCGGCGTTCCGGCGGGCGCGAACAGTCCGTGCCAGGATGTCGCGTCAAAACCCTTCAGCGTATCCGCGATCGGCGGCACGTCCGGCGCAGTCGGCGAACGTTCCGGGCTGGTCACGCCGAGCGCCCGTACCGTGCCGGCCCGCGCCTGCGGCCACGCCAGCGTGATATTGTCGAAGGCAAGATCGATGTGACCGCCGGTCAGATTCTGCATGATTTCGTTGGATGAACGATACGGCACATGGGTCATCCTGGTGCCGGTCGCGATCTTGAACAGCTCCGCCGCAAGATGGATCGAGGTGCCGACGCCCGACGAGCCGTAGTTCAGCTTGTCGGGATTGGACTTGGCATAGGCCACGAGCTCCGCGACGCTGGTCACCGGCAGCGAGTTCTTCACCACCAGCATGTTCGGCAGCCGCGCGATCAGCGAGACCGGCTGGAAGTCCTTCGCCGCGTCGAACGTCAGGTTCGCATATAGCGTCGGATTGATGGCATGGGTCGAGACAGTGCCAAGCAGCAGGGTGTAGCCGTCGTTCGGCGCTTTCGCCACCGCCGCCGCACCGATGTTGCCGCCCGCGCCACCGCGATTCTCGACAACGAACGACTGGCCGAAGGTCTGCTGCATATGTCCCGCGAGCAGCCGTGCAAACAGGTCGGCGGTGCCGCCAGCGGTGAACGGCACGATGATGGTAACGTTGCGCGACGGCCATGCCTCCTGGGCTTGGCCGGGCGGGATATTGTGAAAGACAAGATAGAGCGCCGCGAGCGCGGCGGCAACAAAACGCATGGCCGTTCTCCCTTGGTGCGCGCCCATGACGCCGAATCGTGCCGACTGCCTGACCGCGCTTGTTTTTGTCGCCGCCATTCCGGCACAGGCCGGAGACGGGCGCAAGCTCTGGCGGAATCGCGCCGATATTGACGCGCGCTTAAGGCTGTCCGGAAACCCTGCAAATTGACGCCGTGCCACCACCACTTGTTAGGAATTCAACGTCAATTTGCGCCGATGAAGCCGGCCGCCTTTTTCAGCTTTCCGCATCCAAATCCAGGCATTCGCCGGGAACTGGTCGAACTGCTTTACACGTCGTTGCCGCAGGTCATAGCGATCAGCGCCACGTCGGTTTGCGGCGGGGTGGCGCTCGCCATTCTGAGCGGCGATGCCGGTTACGCCCTCATCTCGTTTCTGATCTTCGTCACCGCGACCGTGAGACTGACCAGCCTCTACCGCTACAAGGCCCATGCGCCCAATCTGTCGGACCGTGACGTTGTGATCTGGGAGCGGATCTACGGCATCTGCGCTGCGGCGTTCTCCGTCGCTCTCGGACTGCTGTCGTATCGCGCACTGAGGCTGGGCGACGCGCCCGGAGCCTGGATCGCGTTCGGACTATCGATGTCATACTGCGTCGGCATGGTGTCGCGCGCGGCGATTCGCCCGTGGATCGTGCTGACGGCTGCGGCTCTGCTGCTGGCTCCGACCGTCGTCGCGGGCCTTCTGCGGCCGGAACTGCCTTACAAGATCGGCGCCGTCATGCTGATGTTGTTCTGGATCACGCTGCGCGAAGCGTCGCACCATCTCAGCACCGCGTTTATCGACCGGCTGGAGGCGAAACATGCGCTGGCGCGTCAGGCCAGCCAGGATTTCCTTACCGGACTGCCGAATCGCGCCGCATTCCTGTCCGCATTGCTCAACGCCAACGGACCCATCGCGATCGTCGCCATCGATCTCGATGATTTCAAACCGGTGAACGACCGCTTCGGTCATCACATGGGCGACAACCTGCTTCAGCAGGTCGCCCGGCGGCTGGCCGAATGCATCGGCAACGACGGCCTTGCAGCCCGCTTTGGCGGCGACGAATTCATGCTGCTAAGGCGCGTCGAGAGCGGAGCAGCCGGACATGAGGCCGCGCTGGCCCTGACCCGGCAGGCAGTGATGGCGCTGTCGATGCCGTTCCTGGTCGCCGATCTGCCGGTGCGGATCGGAGCAAGCGCCGGCATTTTAGTGGTCGAGGACGACCCCCGTGCATCCGAGGATGCCGTACCCGAGTTGCTCGAAAGGGTGGACCGCGCGCTCTATGCCGCGAAACGCGCCGGCGGCGGGCGATGGAAATGGTCGGTCGAGGAAGTTGCCGCCAATCTGGAGGCGATTTGAGGCCAGCATGCGGTCCGGAATCATGCCAAGTGATTCGGGAACCCGAAGAACGTGGTGCCGCCTATAGGATTCGAACCTACGACCCCCTCATTACGAATGAGGTGCTCTACCAGCTGAGCTAAGGCGGCGAAACGCGGGAAAATCGATACGCACCTGATACTGGCCGCGGCCCCGCTTTGCAACATCGGCTGCGTTGGCAGGGTGCTTTTCCGGGCTGCTATCAGGCTGACAGCAACACTGCCATCCAACTCCTAATCAACTGACAAGACGGGACAAAAAGCCCTTCCAGCCACCCGTTTTGGTCTGTTTCGGCTGTTCCGGATCGTCGAATTCCCGGTCCAGCCGCTCGTCGGCGACGCCTGGATCGTCCGGGGCCCTGACAATGGGAATCACCGGCGCCGTCCGGGACGTGTCGGCCTTCTCAATGTCACGGCGCGGCCGGAACACAGGTGGCGGTGTCTCGACGACAACCGGCGCCGCCGCAGGCGTCGCGGGCAGAGGCAGTGTTACCGGGGATGGAGCAGGCTCGTTGTCCTGCGACGAAATCGGCGCAATCGGCGCCGACGGCAATGTCACAGCCCGCGTCGAACCGGAATTCGCTTCCAGCCGTGCAGGCGGCGCGGGCTCCTCGTGCAAAATGTCGGCGTCGAGCACCGGCGCCTTGTCGGACGGCAGCGACGCCACCGGCGTCAGCCACTGGAACGCATCGAGCCGTCCGGTCACCGGCGACACCGGCCGCCAGCGATCCGAAATATAGCCGTCGGCGGTCCAGGCCGGATCAAGCGCGGCATGAACCGCGCGCAGCATCCAGCCGCGCGCGTTGCCGCCGTCGCCGTGTTCGGCACGCTCAAGCTCGGCCATCAGAATCGCGACGCGCTGCGTCGGCGACTCAATGAAGGGCGCAAGCGCTTCACGCGCGCGGACAAATTCACCGGCATCGATGGCGGCGCGCGCAACCGCAAGCGCGCCTTCGACATGGCCCGGCGACCTCGCCGCAAGCTTCTCGACACGTCCGAGACGATTGAGCGCGGAATCGCCGAGACGCACGTGGGCATAAGCATCCGCAAGATCGGGATGCGGCTGCGCGGTCCATGCGGCTTCGATCACCTGCATGGCGCGGCGGGTCTGGTTGTTCTCGCTGAGAAACTTTGCGGCCAGCGTTGCGGCGGGCACCAGCGTCGGCGCGAACTTCACCGCCTCCATCGCGCTGGCGCGTGCCCTGTCGCGATCACCGGTCTCAAGATCGAGAGCGCGCGCGGTCAGCAGCACGCCACGCTGGCGCCTGTAGGGCGCGGGATCGATCAGCCCCGCCGCCAGATTGTTTTCGAGAATCTTCCGCGCGCCATCCCAGTCGCCGTGGCTGCAACGAAAGCCGAGCACGGCCTGCGATGCCCATGCAGATGCGGGCGCCGTCTTCAGCGCCTCTTCCGCCAGTGCCACGGCGGCATGAAGATCGTCGCGGCGCTGCGCCTCGACGAACAGGCCGCGCAGGCCGAGCAACCGCGTGTCCTTGCGCTCTGCCATTGCATGAAACGCGCGCTGGGCGCCTTCGCGATCGCCGTGAAGCTGCGCGCTCTGCGCATGCAGCAGCATCGCCAGCGGGTCCTGATGCGCGAGACGCCTGGCGACATCGGCATGGCGGCGGGCAGCAAAATGATCGCCGGTGCCGACCGCAAGCAGACCCTGCGTGATCGCGTGACGCCCCTTCCTCTGGCGGCGGTCGCGGCGCAGCCTCCGAACCCGCTCGGGCGTGTTCAGCGCGCTGCGGATGACCGCCCACACCAGCATCGCAGCAAGCACGGCCACCGCAAACGCCAGCACCAGCACCGGCAGAGAGGTCTCGATGCGCCATGTGCTCCATGTCAGCGTGACATCGCCGGTCTGATCGGCAATCACGGCGGCGCCCAGCGCGACGATACCGACCAGAAACAGAAAGAGGATGATGCGAATCATGAAATGGCCTATCGCGCCCGTCTTGAGATCGCAGTCAGTGTGTCCATCGTAAACTGCTCAGACGCCGCCAGCGCCTTATCGCGCGCATCGACCTTCGCGATCCATGGCCGCGCCAGGACGCGCTCCGATGGCGGCAACTGCAGCAGTTCCCGCTTCGCCTCGTTCAGATCATTGCGCTGCGCGGCGGCAGTTGCACGCGCGATAATGCCGGCCGAACCGCTGGGCGGCGCGTCGGTGCGCTGAATGCGCACCAGCTTTGCGAGACTTTGCTGAAGGCGCTCGACGACGCCGGATGGCGCAGGCTGCGTCCCGGGTTTCGGCGCGAGCTGCGGCAATAGCGCAAGCAATTCCTTGCACAGCGCATCGACGCCGGGAATGCCCGTATGCGCGAAAGGATCGAGCGGCTTCAGCACATCGGCATCACCGACGACAGAACGCGCGGCAGCCAGCGCAGTGGCATAAGGCGCGTCATGACGCATGGCCTTGTCGAGATTGATGAGTGCGTCCAGCCTGCGCACATTCGGATCTTCGACCGGCGGTTGAGGAGGCGCTGCAGCCGCGGCATTGAGCGCGGCAGTGGCGCGCTCGATCCTAGCAATTCTCTCCTCGATGGCCGACACATCAACCGATGGCGCGGCTTGCGTCGCGCCGGTTGCGACTTGGGGCGAAGCAGATTTGATCTCGCTCAGCGCGGCCACTGTCTTGTCGCCTTGCGCGCGAACGGCGGCGAGATCGCTGCGGAGCGATGCCATAGATTTCTCGAGGGCATCAATGCGTGTCACCAGCGCAGGATCGGCTACGGGCCGCGGCGCAGGCTTCGCAGATTCGGTTTCGACCTTCGCGACGCGCGCACCGAGCGCTGCGATCTCCGCCTTGTTCGATGCAATGTTGTCCGCAAGCGGTGCGGTCGATTCCGGCGCGGGAAGTTTCGGCCAGCCCGCAAACGTCGCTGCGCCGATCACGAGCACGGCGGCGATGCCACCGGTGAGGGCAGTGACCAGCACGGACGATGTTCGCGACATCTGCGGCGATGATGCCTGCGGCTCCGATGCAGCTTCGGCGGGAGATTCAGCCGTCGAGCCGGGCTCGTCCGCGGCTGTGTCTTGCGCATCCGGCGCGCGTGGACTTTCGGTCACATCCGACGCCGCAAGATCGATGGTCGGCGGCGTCCGCTTGCCGGAATCGCCGCCTGGCAACGCGCCGGTCTTGTCCTTGTCATCTTCCATTGAAAGTGCCCATGGGGAACCCGCTCCCGCCGTGTCAGCTTAGCAGATTCCGGCAGGAGATTCTGC
The DNA here is from genome assembly GCF_021502575.1 of Bradyrhizobium sp. G127. Taxonomy (NCBI): domain Bacteria; kingdom Pseudomonadati; phylum Pseudomonadota; class Alphaproteobacteria; order Hyphomicrobiales; family Nitrobacteraceae; genus Bradyrhizobium; species Bradyrhizobium sp. G127. The sequence goes on along the minus strand of NZ_JAKFGN010000001.1, from coordinate 208,484 downwards.
GAACGCGATTTGCTTTATGTCTCCTTGGACGCCGGTTTGATCGTCCTGTCCAGCACTTCAAACACTGCGGCCTCGTCCGGCGTGCGCGCCGCAGCGACCTGCATCGCGCCCGCCTCGCGCAGGAGTCCCGCGACCGCATCGGAGATGCAACATTGCGGCAAAGCCAAGGCCGAAATCTCGATTCCGTCGGCCCGCGCAGCATCCAGAAATGCGCGTGCGCTACGCCGTGAATAATGCAGCACCGCGTCGATGCCGCCGTCGCGAAAGGCATCGCTGATTCCGGCAGGAAATCCCGCCACCGGCACCATCCTGTAAGTCGTATGCGTCACCACCGTGAAGCCGCGCGCGCCAAGATCGGCGGCGAGATCGTGCGCCAGATCAGCGCCCGCGAGATAACACAGAGTCGCGTTCTTCTTGAGGCGTCCCGCCGCAGCATTCTTGACAATGAGATCGCCCAGCGCGCGCGCGCCGGCCTTTGCGCTAACCACATCGCCGAAACCGGCGTTGCGCGCGGCCTCGGCGGTTTGCTCACCGACCGCAAATGCACGCAGCCCGAACAGACGCGTCCGGGACGGATGGCTCTCGATGGCGCGGATGGCGTTGGCGCTAGTGATGACAACGCCGTCATAAGCCGCGTCGTCTTCATCGTGAAAAGGAATCGCCTCATAGCGCATCATGGGCGACAGCAGCGCGGTATATCCCCGCGCGCGCAGGGCCGCCGCCGTCCTCTTGTTGTCGGGCGCCGGACGGGTCACGAGAATGGCCATACAAGAGGCTCCACGGGGGACAGCTAAGGATAGCTCATTTCGCAATTTGGCGTTAAGAACCGGTTGAATAACCGCCTCCGGTGCGCAATTGGAGGGCGAGCGAACACAGGAACAATTGTGGCATTGGGCAAGCCGACACTGGTGCTGGGCATCGAGACCACCTGCGACGAGACCGCAGCCGCCGTAATCGAGCGGCAGCGCGACGGCTCCGGGCGGATTCTGTCGAACATCGTGCGCTCGCAGATCGAGGAGCACGCGCCGTTCGGCGGTGTGGTGCCCGAGATCGCGGCGCGCGCCCATGTCGACACGCTCGACAGTATCATCCGCGCGGCGATGAAAGAAGCGAATGTCGGCTTCGGCGATCTCAGCGCCGTGGCCGCAGCCGCAGGCCCGGGCCTGATCGGCGGCGTGATCGTCGGCCTCACCACGGCGAAGGCGATCGCGCTGGTCCACAACACGCCATTGATCGCGGTCAATCATCTGGAAGCCCATGCACTGACGCCGCGTCTCACCGTGGCGCTGGCATTCCCCTATTGTCTCTTTCTCGCCTCGGGCGGCCACACCCAGATCGTCGCGGTCTTGGGCGTCGGAAAGTATGTCCGGCTCGGCACCACGGTGGATGACGCGATGGGAGAGGCGTTCGACAAGGTCGCGAAGATGCTGGACCTGCCCTATCCCGGCGGACCGCAGGTCGAGCAAGCGGCGGCGCATGGCGACCCGGCGCGCTTTCAGTTTCCGCGTCCAATGGTCGGGCGACCCGATGCGAATTTCTCGCTGTCCGGATTGAAGACCGCCGTTCGCAACGAAGTCGCGCGCCTTGCGCCGCTCGAGCCGCAGGACGTAGCAGACCTGTGCGCCGGCTTTCAGGCCGCAGTGCTTGATCTCACCGCGGACCGGATCAGCGTCGGCCTGCGATTATTCCACGAACAGTTCGGCCCGCCGCGCGCGCTGGTCGCAGCCGGCGGCGTCGCGTCCAATCACGCGATCCGCGGCGCGCTGCACGACATCGCGGCCCGCGCCCAGACCATGCTGATCATTCCGCCACCCGCGCTCTGCACAGACAATGGCGCGATGATCGCCTGGGCCGGCGCGGAGCGGCTTGCGCTCAAGATGGTGGACGAAATGGAAACGGCGCCCCGCGCGCGCTGGCGGCTCGACGAGACCGCATCGACGCCGGCGAAGTTCGCCAACACCCGCGCGCGGCACTGACTATGAGTTCTTATCAAGCCATTTCCATTGTCGGCGCCGGTGCATGGGGCACGGCGCTTGCGAACGCGGCATCGCGCGCCGGATGCGACGTCATTCTCTGCGCGCGTGATCCAGCTATCGCGGACACCATTTCGCGGACGCGCGAGAATCCGAAACTGCCCGGCATCCGGCTCGCGGCCACGATCACCGTCAGCAGCGATCTTGCGCAGGCGGGCAAGACTTCTGCCGTGCTGCTGGTGACGCCCGCGCAGAGTCTGCGGCAGGCCGCGATGGCGCTTGCGCCGCATCTGGCACCCGGCACACCGGTTATCGTCTGCGCCAAAGGCATCGAGCGCGGTTCACACAAATTCATGACGGAGATCGTCACAGACGTGGTGCCGAATGCCGTGCCCGCGATCCTGTCGGGGCCAAGCTTCGACATCGATGTCGCGCGCGGATTGCCGACCGCCGTCACGCTTGCCACTCGCGACGAGACGCTGGCAAAGGCGCTGGTCCAGGCGCTCGGCTCGGCGACATTCCGGCCTTATCACTCGACCGACGTGCGCGGCGTCGAAATTGGCGGCGCGGCGAAGAACGTGCTGGCGATCGCAGCAGGCATCGTCGCGGGCCGAAAGCTCGGCGCATCGGCGCTGGCGGCGCTGACCACGCGCGGCTTCGCCGAACTGATGCGGCTCGGCGTAGCCTGCGGCGCGAAGCCGGAAACCATCGCGGGCCTGTCGGGCCTCGGCGACTTGCTGCTGTCTTGTTCGAGTCCGCAGTCGCGCAACTTTTCCCACGGCGTTGCGCTTGCGCGTGGCGAGACACCGCCGCGTGACAAATTGGTCGAGGGCGAATTCACCGCGCCGGTGCTGATCGAACTCGCCAATGAAAAGAATGTCGAGATGCCGGTCGCGAATGCGGTGGCGGCGGTGCTTGGTGGCGCGATGACCATCGATGCCGCGATCGAGGCGCTGCTGACCCGGCCGTTCCGGGCCGAAGGATAAAGAGGACCGACGATGGCTTACTGGCTGGTAAAATCCGAACCCTCGGTGTGGTCGTGGGATCAGCAGGTCGCGAAAGGCGCCGAGGGCGAAGCCTGGACCGGCGTACGCAACCACACCGCCAAGCTCAACATGATGAAGATGAAGAAGGGCGACCGCGCCTTCTTCTATCACTCCAACGAAGGCAAGGAGATCGTCGGCATCGCCGCGATCGTGAAGGAGCACTATCCCGATCCGACCGACAAGACCGAAAAATTCGTCTGCGTCGACATCGCTGCTGACAAACCGCTGAAAAAGCCGGTGACGCTCGTTGCGGTGAAGGCCGAACCGAAACTGGCGGAGATGGAGCTGCTCAAGCAATCGCGGCTGTCGGTGCAGAGCGTGAAGCCGGACGAATGGAAGCTGGTCTGCAAGCTGGGCGGGGTATGAACCTGACTCTCGTCATCCCGGCGCAGGCCGGAACCCATAACCACCGCGTTCGCTTTGAATGGCGATGCTCGACGATCAGGACTTAACGACGGTCCAGGGAGTATGGGTCCCGGCCTGCACCGGGACGACCCGGAGAGATGATGGCGCTCGAACAATCACCCATCGCCGACAAGGACGCCTTCATTCGCGCCAACACGCGGCTGCGCGCGGTGCCGCTCGCCCCCGAAATTGCGATCTTCGTCGCGGACGAAGCTGTGCCTCTGTGGCATAAGACCGAGGAAGAACTGGGCGAAGCCGGCCTGCCGCCGCCGTTTTGGGCCTTCGCTTGGGCCGGCGGCCAGGCGCTGGCCCGCCACATCCTCGATCATCCCGAAATCGTGCGCGGCAAAACGGTGCTTGATCTCGCCAGCGGCTCGGGTCTTGTGGGCATTGCCGCCATGAAGGCCGGCGCCGCAACGGTGACCGTCGCCGACATCGACGCCTTCGCCTGCGCCGCGTCCACGCTCAACGCAGTGGAAAACGGTGTCATGCTCACGACATGTCAGGACGATCTGCTCGCCGCGCCGGACGACAGCCGCTGGGATGTCATTCTGGCCGGCGATATTTTCTATGAGCGCGACACCGCGCAACAGGCTTTCGATTTTCTTCACGGCCACGCGGCGCGGGGCAAAATGGTGCTGATCGGCGATCCGGGCCGGAGTTACCTGCCCCGGGACAAATTGCGCCGGATTGCGGATTACAGCGTCCCGGTGACCCGTGATCTTGAAGACACCGAGATCAAGCAAACCGCCGTCTGGGAGCTGGTTTTGCCGGCCTGATCCGAATTCGCCAACCAGATCATGTGGCCCGGCGCTCTCAAGCCAGACAAAAGTCCTATCCGCTGCGGCTTGTCGTCCCCATGCGCGAAAGCGCATAATGGCCTCAACCAAGAACACGCCCGCGCGCATGTTGTGACGCGGGATTGCGGCGTGGAGGAATGAGAAGCAATGTCCGACAAAATTTATGACGTATCCGCAGAGTGGGCGACGCGCGCCTGGATCAATGAGGCGAAGTACAAAGAGATGTACGCGCGCTCGGTCAGCGACCCGAGCGGCTTTTGGGGTGACGAAGCCCGCAAGCGCCTCGACTGGATCGAGCCATTCACCGTGGTCGATAACGTGTCGTTCGCGCCCGGCAATATCTCGATCAAATGGTTCGAGGACGGCGTCCTGAACGCCGCCTACAATTGCATCGACCGCCATCTGGAGACGCGCGGCGACCAAATTGCGATCATCTGGGAAGGCGACGACCCGTCGGAGTCCAGGAAGATCACCTATCGCGAGCTGCATGACGAAGTCTGCAAGATGGCGAACATCCTGCGGCTGCGGAACGTTGAGAAGGGCGACCGCGTCACCATTTACCTGCCGATGATTCCGGAAGCGGCCTATGCGATGCTGGCCTGCGCGCGCATCGGCGCGATTCATTCGGTGGTATTCGGCGGCTTCTCGCCAGACTCGCTGGCGCAGCGCATCACGGACTGCAAGTCGAAGGTGGTCATCACTGCCGATGAAGGTCTGCGCGGCGGCAAAAAGGTGCCGCTGAAGGCCAACGTGGATGCGGCCATCGCCAAAATGGGGGGCACGACCGGCGGCGTCGACTGGGTGGTCGTGGTCAAGCGCACCGGCGGCAAGATCGAGATGGACCCGGTGCGCGACGTCTGGTTTCACGAGGCCGCCGCCGTGGTCGATACAGATTGTCCGGTGGAGCCGATGAACGCGGAAGATCCGCTGTTCATTCTCTATACCTCAGGCTCGACCGGCCAGCCCAAGGGCGTGCTGCATACCACCGGCGGCTATCTCACCTTCGCGTCGATGACACATCAATACGTGTTCGATTATCACGACGGCGACATCTACTGGTGCACCGCCGATGTCGGCTGGGTCACTGGCCACAGCTACATTCTCTACGGGCCGCTCGCGAACGGCGCGACCACGCTGATGTTCGAGGGTGTTCCGAACTATCCGGACAACTCGCGCTTCTGGAACGTGATCGACAAGCACAAGGTCAACATCTTCTACACCGCGCCCACCGCGATCCGCGCGCTGATGCAGGGCGGCGACGAGCCGGTGAAGAAGACCTCGCGCAAGAGCCTTCGCCTGCTCGGCTCGGTCGGCGAACCCATCAATCCCGAAGCGTGGGAATGGTATTACCGCGTGGTCGGCGAATCGCGCTGCCCCATCGTCGATACCTGGTGGCAGACCGAGACCGGCGGCATCCTGATCACGCCGCTGCCCGGCGCGATTGCGCAGAAGCCGGGTTCGGCGACCAAGCCGTTCTTCGGCGTGGTGCCGGAGATCGTCGACGCCGACGGCAAGGTGCTGAAAGGCGAGGCGCAGGGCAACCTCTGCATCGCGAAATCGTGGCCGGGCCAGATGCGCACGGTCTATGGCGATCACGCGCGCTTCGAACAGACCTACTTCTCGACCTACAAGGGCAAGTACTTCACCGGCGACGGCTGCCGCCGCGACGCGGACGGCTATTACTGGATCACCGGCCGTGTCGATGACGTCATCAACGTCTCCGGTCATCGCATGGGCACGGCTGAGGTCGAAAGCTCACTGGTGGCGCACTCCTGCGTGTCGGAGGCGGCGGTGGTGGGCTATCCACACGACATCAAGGGCCAGGGCATCTACGCCTATGTCACGCTGATGCAGGGTGTCGAGCCGACCGAGACACTGCGCAAGGAGTTGGTCGCATGGGTGCGCAAGGACATCGGGCCGATCGCATCGCCGGATCTGATCCAGTTCGCGCCCGGTCTACCGAAGACGCGCTCGGGCAAGATCATGCGCCGCATCCTGCGCAAGATCGCGGAAGACGAATCCGGATCGCTCGGCGATACCTCGACACTGGCCGATCCCAACGTCGTCAACGATCTGGTCGACAACCGGCAGAACAAGAAGGCCGAGGCCTGAGACGCCGGCGGTCCCTGATGCTCCACGTCATGATCGGGCGCAGCCGTTCGAAGAACGGCGTCGCTCTGGCTCGTCTATGTCCCGGCCTTCCACATTTTGCAGATCTCAAAGAGGATGCCGATGGCCGGAGCATGACGAGCCTGGCGGCTGTGCCGTGTCCTGATCCCGCTAAGGCTCACGCGCGAATATCAACGCCGGCGACCTGACCCTGATAGCGCTGCATCGTCGCCACCGCGGACTGCAACCGCGCGGCGGCGTCCTGATCCCCGCGCCACAACGCGCCTGCGATGCCTTGCCTCGCGCGATCGATGAAGTTCACGGGTTCCGTATCCGATGCCATGTCCACCGGCGCGCCGGTCGCCGCATCGATTTTCACGGTCATGCCGAGGAACGGCGTACTTTCGTCCAGCGACATCGCGCCGCTGCGAATCTGATTGTTCATCCAGTCGAACATCTGCTGGCGGGTCATGCTGGTGAAATCGATCTGGCTGACGCGGGACGGCGGCGCGGCAACGCCGGCCGGGACAACCGGAGTCACGTCCTTTATTGGAATACCCTGCTGATAGAAGTAAGAGCCTGCATCGATGCGCATACGTCCGACACCCAGGGAGTAAACTGACGTCGCAGTCACGCAAACCATATGCCAGTGATCGGGCTTGTTTGCTCCATGAGATCAAAGAACTTTTTGGCGCGCGTCATGAGGCCACCGGTGAGTTCACCTGAACGAATTTGCCGGGTACGGCATTTTTTACCCGACGCCGCGTCACTTGCCTCAGTGAGGCCGCGGTCGGCGACGGGATCTATGCCGCGGGCGGCTGCGCTGCGCCGTCGCAGTGTGCAAGGCGTTCACGCGGACACGCCTCCAATCAAGCTCATCTCCGCTCATTCCCGTCAGCGGAAATCGATGCATAGCTCTCTGGGTCGAGCTTCGCGGAGACGCGCGGAACCTCTCGGCTCACGGAAATGTCAGCCGTCCGAGGCCGTTTGGCCAAATGTGTTGTTTCCCGGGCATTTACTTTGCCGCGGGAATTTCCTTTTAAAGGCCTGCACGACCGGCCTTTTGCATCCGGCGATAAGGGGCTGTTGAAGGCCTTGCTGCAGGGTGCGACCGGTTTCGCAGCCCTGCCTGCGATGGAATGAAGGGACTGGAGACAATGATGTTGCGTAAATTCGCGATGACTTTTGCAGTCACGACGGCCATTGGATTTTCGGCAATCGGTTTATCCGGCACAACGGCGCAGGCGGCACCCTCGATGGTCGCATCTCCCGATGGCTATGCGCCGGGTACCATCGTGGTGAAGACCAACGAGCGCAAACTCTATCTCGTGCTCGGCGAAGGCCGCGCGCTGCGCTATCCAGTCGGCGTCGGCAAGGCCGGCAAGCAGTGGGCGGGCACCACCCGCATCGACGGCAAATATCGCCAGCCCGCATGGGCGCCGCCCGCGGAGGTGAAGCGCGACAACCCGAGCATTCCCGATGTGATCCCCGGCGGATCGCCATCAAATCCGATGGGCGTCGCGGCGATGACGCTGGCCGGCGGCGAATACGCCATTCACGGCACCAACCGGCCGAACTCGGTGGGCGGCTATGTCTCCTACGGCTGCGTGCGGATGTACAATCAGGACATCAGCGACCTGTTCGATCGCGTCGAGGTCGGCACCCAGGTGGTGGTCACGACGCGGTGACATGTTTTATAAGAACGCGAAAAGCCGCGTGAACACGCGGCTTTTTTAATGCGCGATTATCGCGCCTGCTGCTCTCGTATTCATCAATCCTCGGGTACGGCCTGAGTAAGGTGATATTTGTCCGCTATCATTTGCTCTAGCGCTTTTGTCAAAACGTACTTGGCGATGTCGTTTTCAGAAGCACCAAGCAATGATCTCCGCCGCAGAGTTTTCAAATATCCATAGACATTCTTGGACACCGCCAAACGCAGTGTGACTGTCTCCTCTTTGATGGGCGCTCCTGCCATACTTTAACTCAAAATTACGCATTTTAATGTCAATAAGTGACATTAAAGCGCTTGAGTGGCTGAGTCGACTCAGTCACACTGGGGCTGTAAAGAAAAAGGCCCCCTCGCGAGAGGGAGCCTTGTGGATCGCGGTAGGGACGACGGGACTCGAACCCGTATGCTTCTGAGGGCCCCGGTTTTAAAGACCGTTGTGTCTACCAATTCCACCACATCCCCAAACGAAACGCTCTGCCTTGCGGCGGGGCGTTTTTGTTTGTGTTGGCGAACCGCGTACACCGAACATTAACGACGCTAGGCCGACTCCGTCCGGCACGTCAAGGATTAGTGTCGAAAGCTGAATCAAATACTAAATACGGTGGAAAATGCGGATTTCCAGCGGGATGGGAGATCGCCGGGTTGGTTCGCTTTGCGGGAAGCATCGGTGAGTCCTTGTGGATTCGGAAGCAAAAAGCGCGAGGGTTGCCCCTCGCGCCTGTCGTTTAAGTCAGAAGCAGAACAAGCAAAACAATCACCTTCGCGATTGCCTGCAAATCTGCGGTCACCTCGATACGAACCGTGAGCATGGTATTTCCATCTCTGAGGTCCGTGGCCACAGACGGTTAAGTCGATGGCGTGATCACACCGCTTGATAGCTTTCAGGTCTTTGCATCCCGTCGGATGCGACCTGCTGATCTCTGTCTTTGCCTGACTGCGCTTACTTTGCTGTTCTGCGACTGAAAATTGCTGACTTGGCTGACTAATGCCTACTTGCTGCTGCGACTTCGCTTTTCTGCACCTTGCGCGCCCTACGGCTGAAGGCAGCATACCTCATTTCGCCGACTGCCGATACGCCCGAAACCGCGGGCCGGAATACAGGATTCGGTTTTTCGACGCGGCGCCTCAGAAATCCGACGCGATGCCCTTGGTTTCCCAGTCGCCGTAGCGGGTCGGCTCCGGGCCCTTCGGGCCCTGAACTTCCTTCGGTCCGGGCGTGACTTTTTCCTGTGCCGCCTTCAACCGCCGCTCCTCGGCCTCCGCCAAAGCCCGTCGCGCCTGAGGCGACAACGGCTTGCGCGCAACGTCCGGCGCCGGGGAAGGATTTTGGGTCGGATCGTCACTCATCGCTATTGCTCGTTCTGTTTCCAATCGTCATGGCCGGCTTGACCCGGCCATCCATCGTAAAATCCCTGAACGGAAAGATGGATGGCCGGGACAAGCCCGGCAATGACGTTCCGTATAAATATCAGCCTTGATAAATATCAGCCTTGGGAACATGCGGCCAGGCAACGTATATCAGCATGCCGATCTGACCGCGATTCTTACATTTGGCATATTCGCGTGCCATCTCTCTCCGGCACGCGGCGCAGCGGTGACGTTGCTCGTGTTGCGTGTTGTCCCGCCAGCGAAGTTTTTTGCATGCCTTCTACAAGATTTGCCCCGCCGACCGAGGTGCCCGGCCTCGCCGCGCGCCGCATCGCAGCCGATATTCTTGACGGCGTGCTGCACAAGCATCGCATGCTGGACGATCAGCTCGACGGCGCGGGCGCCCATCCGGGATTGAAGGCGTTATCCGACCGCGACCGCGCGCTGATGCGCCGGCTGGTCGCCACGATTTTGCGGCGGCTCGGCACGCTCGGTCATGTGCTCTCAAGGCTGCTCGATCGCGGCATCCCGACCGACGCGCCACGCACGCAAAGTGCGTTGCTGATCGGTGCCGCGCAGATTTTGTGGATGGACGTGCCGGATCACGCCGCCGTCGATCTCTCGGTGCGACTCGTTCAGGCCGACCGCCGCGCGGCGAAATATGCCGGCCTCGTCAACGCCGTGCTGCGGCGTTGTGCGCGTGAAGGCCAGCCCCTGATCGATGAAGTCAAATCGCAGATGCTCGATCTACCGCCGTGGCTGGTGCAGCGCTGGATCGCCGCCTACGGCGAAGACGCCACGCGCGCGATGGCCGCCGCCATCAGCGTCGAGCCGGCGCTCGATCTCACGGTGAAATCCGATCCCGAAGGCTGGGCGACCCGTCTGCACGGTGAGGCATTGCCGACCGGCACGGTGCGCACGTTACTGCACGGCTCGGTCACCATGCTTCCCGGCTTCAACGACGGTCAGTGGTGGGTGCAGGACGCAGCCGCCGCGATCCCGGCCCGGCTGTTCGGTGACGTTAAAGACAAGTCGATCGCCGATCTCTGCGCCGCGCCCGGCGGCAAGACCGCGCAGCTCGTCCACGCCGGCGCGCGGGTGACGGCGGTGGACCGTTCGTCCAATCGCATCGCGCGGCTGAAGGACAACCTCGCACGTCTCTCGCTCACAGCCGAGACTGTGGTTGCGGACGCCGCCGAATGGCAGCCCGCGAGCAACGAACTGTTCGACGGCATTCTGGTGGATGCGCCGTGTGCCGCGACCGGGACCATCCGCCGCCACCCCGACGTTGCGTGGCTGAAGCAGGAAGCCGATATCGGGACGCTCTCCGCGCTGCAAAAGCGCCTGCTGCAAAGGGCCGTGACACTGCTGAAGCCGGGTGGAACCCTGGTCTATTGCACCTGCTCGCTGGAACCCGAGGAAGGCGAACAAGCCGTGGCGACGCTCCTTGCCGACGAAACAGGCTTGCGCCGCGCGCCCGTTGGACGGGACGAAGTGGCGGGGCTGGACGAAATTCTCACCCAGGCGGGTGATGTTCGCACGCTCCCGTCTCATCTGGCGCACGCCGATCCGCGCCTCGGCGGTCTCGACGGCTTCTATGCCGCGCGCCTCATCAAGTCCTGAGTCCCGCGAGACCTGATTCGCGGACGATTGACTCACCAATCCTGCGTGCAACTGATTCGCGGCGGCCGTCTTTGCCCTTGCCGTCCACACCCATTCGTCAATGGGGTGTTTTATCGGCATTTCCAGACTACAAGAGTGCGCGGGGATTCCTTCGCGCGCGGTGCTTCGGCGCCGGCGCGGCTTTCGGGTGGGGATGCCCCAATTGTGGGAAGCGATCACGTTCGGCGGCGGAGCTCAGCCGGCGGCGTGATGTGAGGGCAAAGGCGCGCGTGGCGGTCGCTCATCGAAGAGGCATCTCGTCCCTGCTGCTTGGCCGCGCCGCGCGGTCCGTGCTCGCGCGCGCCAGCGGCAACTCGGTTGCGCTGTCGCGATTTTGGCCGGGCCGCACCGACCGGCTGCTGATCGCACCGAACGATCTGCGCACCGTCGACGCCACCCGCGCGTCTGAAATCTACGCCGGACGTTTTGTGTTCGCCGGCAAGATCGTCACATCGCACGGACGCTCCATCTTTGAATTCGATCCTCCGTCAGAGGACTGGGAAGCGAACCTGCTCGGCTTCGGCTGGCTGCGCCATCTGCGCGCCGCAGACTCGGCGATCACCCGCGCCAATGCGCGCTCGCTGATCGACGACTGGATTTCAAAGCCGATCCGCAAGCGCGGGATCGGCTGGCGCGCCGATGTGCTCGCGCGCCGCGTGATCTCCCTGCTGTCGCAGGCGCCATTGGTGCTGAACGACGCCGACGGAAAATTCTACCGCCGCTTCCTGCGCAGCCTCACCCGTGAAATCCGTTATCTGCGCTATACGATGGTGGACATTCCCGACGGCGTGCCGCGGCTGCAGGTGCTGATCGCGCTGTGCTACGCCTCGCTGTGCCTCGCCAATCAAGCCAAACACATCCGCACCGCATCGCGCAAACTCTCCGACGAACTGGCGCGGCAGATCCTTCCCGACGGCGGACATATTTCTCGCAATCCCGGCGCACTGATCGAACTGCTGCCCGACCTGCTGCCGTTGCGCCAGACCTATGCCGCGCGCAACATCGCGCCGCCGCCCGCGCTCCTGAACGCCATCGACCGCATGATGCCGATGCTGCGGTTTTTCCGTCACGGTGACGGCAGCTTCGCGCTGTTCAACGGCATGAGCAGCGCACCGTCGGGCCTGCTCGCGACGTTGCTCGCCTATGACGATACCCACGGCATTCCGATGTCGAACATGCCGCATAGCGGCTTCCAGCGCCTCGATGCCGGCAGCACCGCCATCGTCATCGACACCGGCGCGCCTCCACCGCCATCGGTCAGCCGCGATGCCCACGCGGGGTGCCTGTCGTTCGAGCTGTCGTCGGGCAATGCTCGCATTGTCGTCAATTGCGGCATCCCTTCCACCGGACGCGACAACTGGCGCTCGTTTGCGCGCAGCACAGCGGCGCATTCGACGCTGATCTGTCACGACCTATCGTCGTGCCAGTTCGTCGAACTTCCGGCGATGAAACGGATGCTGCAAGGCGCTCCTATCGTCAGCGGGCCGTCCAATGTCGGCGCGTTCCGCGAGGCGGCGAATGATGGAATTCTGCTGACCACATCCCACGATGCCTACGCGCGCCAGTTCGGCGTCGTGCACCAGCGCACCCTGATGCTGTCCAACGACGGCGGGCGGCTGGAGGGCGAAGACACCCTGCTGAATGCGTCCGGCTCCTCGACACGCAACAAGCCCGATGACTACGTGTTGCGTTTTCATCTGCACCCAGCTGTGAAGGCAAGCCGCCTCACCGACGCCCACGGCGTGATGCTGGTGCTGCCGAACCGCGACGTGTGGACGTTCGAAGCGCTCAACGACAAAGTGGACCTTGAGGATAGTGTCTTTCTGGCCGGCTCCGATGGGCCGCGACGCACCTCCCAGATCGTGATCCGCCAGAACCGCAAGGATGCGCCGAGCGTGCGCTGGAGCTTTACCCGCTCGTCGGCATCGGCCACCGTGACCACGGCCCGCCGCGACGCCCGGCGCGAGCCGGAATTGCCGCTATAAACTGGAGCGGTATCGTCATCCTGAGGTGCGGGCGCTCTCGAGCGCGAGCCTCGAAGAATGACAATTTATAGCCGTCGCCCTTCGAGGCCTCCGCTTCGCTACGGCACCTCAGGGTGACGGCAAATTCGCCACAAAAACTCACCGATTTGGAGGTTTTGCCGGGGAGAAAACCATGCTACCCGGCAAACAACATCTATCCGAACCAGGACCGCCATAATGACTGACAACTCGCGCCGCGTTGCGCGCGCCCTGCTTTCCGTTTCCGACAAAACCGGCCTTATCGAGTTCGCCCGGGCGCTCACGAACCTCGGTGTCGAACTGGTTTCCACCGGAGGCACCGCGCGGGCCATCGCTGATGCCGGACTCAAGGTCAGGGACGTGTCGGACCTCACCGGATTTCCGGAGATGATGGACGGCCGGGTCAAGACGCTGCACCCCAACGTGCACGGCGGATTGCTGGCGATTCGGGACAATGCCGATCACGCCCGCAGCATGAAGGATCACGGCATCCTCCCGATCGATCTTCTGGTGGTCAATCTCTATCCGTTCGAAGCCACGGTGGACAAAGGCGCGTCCGAGGACGACTGCATCGAAAACATCGACATCGGCGGGCCCGCCATGATCCGCGCGGCGGCCAAGAACCATTACGACGTCGCTGTCGTGGTTGAACCGCCCGACTATCAGTCTGTGCTCGACGAACTCGCCGCCAACAACGGCGCGACCACGCTGGCGCTTCGCAGAAAACTCGCGCAAAAAGCCTACGCGCGAACCGCGGCCTATGACGCGGCGATCTCCAACTGGTTCGCCGCCGAATTGAAGAACGACGCGCCCGACTTCCGCGCCTTCGGCGGCAAGCTGATTCAGGCTCTGCGCTACGGCGAAAATCCCCATCAGCATGCGTCGTTCTATAAAACACCGGACCGCCGGCCCGGCGTCGCCACAGCACGGCAGCTCCAAGGCAAGGAACTGTCCTACAACAACATCAACGACACCGACGCTGCCTACGAATGCATCGCCGAGTTCGACGCCAAGCGGACCGCCGCCTGCGTCATCGTCAAGCACGCCAATCCGTGCGGCGTTGCCGAAGGCGCGGATCTCGCCAGCGCCTATCGCAAGGCGCTGGCCTGTGATTCTACATCGGCTTACGGCGGCATCATCGCATTCAACCGCACCCTTGACGCCGATGCGGCCAATGCGGTCGCCGGCATTTTCACCGAAGTCATCATCGCGCCGGACGCCACCGATGAAGCCATCGCCATCATCGGCAAGCGCAAGAACCTGCGCCTGCTGCTGGCTGGCGGGCTGCCGGACCCACGCGCGGCGGGACTGACGGCGAAGACCGTGGCCGGCGGCATGCTGGTGCAGTCGCGCGACAACGCGGTTGTCGATGACATGACCTTCAAGACCGTCACCAAACGCGCGCCGACTGATGCCGAACTGCGCGATTTAGGATTCGCCTTCCGTGTCGCCAAGCACGTGAAGTCCAACACCATCATCTATGCCAAGGATCTCGCCACCGTCGGTATCGGCGCGGGCCAGATGAGCCGGGTCGATTCCGCGCGCATTGCCGCGCGCAAGGCCGAGGACGCTGCAAAGGAGTTGGGCCTCGCCGCGCCAATGACCAAGGGCTCGGTGGTGGCGTCCGATGCGTTCTTCCCGTTCGCCGATGGATTGCTGGTGGCCATCGAAGCCGGCGCCACCGCTGTGGTGCAGCCCGGCGGCTCGATGCGCGACAACGAGGTGATCGAGGCCGCAGACGCACATGGCATCGCCATGGTGTTGACCGGCGTCCGACACTTCAAGCATTGAGCTGTGGTTAGCCGCGCGTCTCCCCGAAAGCGGGGCCCAGAGCCAAGAGAGAACTGGATTCCGCTTGCACGGGAATGAGCGGGGAATAATCGCGCTCTACGCCCGCACGCGCCAGAGCAGCCCAAGTCCCGCCGCGAAGAACACCACAAGCACTGCCATGCCCGCCTTCTGACTGGCAGTCACCGCCGTCACGATACTGACCACCAGCGGCGCCATGAAGGACGTGACCTTGCCGGACAGTGCGAACAGGCCGAAGTACTGTGTGATGCGATCCGGCGGCGCCAGACGAATCAGCAGCGTGCGCGATGCGGCCTGCATCGGGCCCGCCGCCATGCCGATCAGGAATCCGAGCGCCAGATAGACCTGTTCAGCAGGCGAGCCGAACAGCTTGCCCGGCACCGGCGGCGCAACCTTGACCACAAAAAACAGCGTGTCGCGGTCGATCGACAGGATCGCGGCGCAGGCGAGCAGCAGGATCGTCATGCTCCCCGCGATCACGGCCTTCGGCCCGAGCTTGTCATCGAGCTTGCCGCCGATCCACGCGCCCAGCGTGCCGGAGAACGCCGCGAGGATTCCGAAGGTGCCGATCTGGATGGTCTGCCAGCCGAACGTGCCGGCAGCATAAATGCCGCCGAACGCGAACAGCGCCACCAGCGCATCGGTATAAACCATGTTCGCGATCAGGAACGTCATCATCACCGGCCGTTTCGGTAACTTCGACAACGTCTCGCGCAACTCGCGCAGGCCTTCGCGTACTGCACCAAGCGCCGGCTTTTTCGACGCACGATCCGGCGTGAACAGAAACATTGGCAACACGAAGACGATAAACCACAGGCCGCTCAGGGGCCCGGTGATGCGATCGCCTTGATGCGTTGCCGGATCGAGGCCGAACAACGGCGTCAATCCGAACAGCGTGCGACCGGTCTCGCTGCTGGCCGCGAGAAAGCCGAGTACGAGCACAAGGCTGAGAATGCCGCCGATATAGCCTGTGGCCCAGCCGGTGCCCGACAGGCGGCCGATGCGCTCCGGCGGCACCAGCGTCGGCATCATCGCATTGTTGAACACGGTGGCGAATTCGACGCCGATCGTGGCGATGCCGAATGCGATCAGGAGCGGCAGAATAATGGACGGATCGCCCGGCCTGCCGATCCACAGGATCGACGCGCCGATCACGAACAACGCACCGAACGCGGCAATCCAGGGCTTGCGGCGGCCTCCAGCATCGGCGATCGCACCCAGCACCGGCGACAGGATCGCGATCACAAGTCCGGCAGCGGCCGTCGCAAATCCCCACATCGCCTGACCGCTCGCCGGCGTCGCCGCGATATGGGTGGCGAAATAGGGCGCGAACACGAATGTGGTGATCAGACTGAAATAGGGCTGCGCCGCCCAGTCGAACAGTATCCAGCCGAAAACCGCCTTGCGCGGCGGATAGCTCTGCGACGACACATCTGAGTGATTGCCCCGCGCGTAACTGTCATGCGCCGGAATCTCTTGAGCCATGGTCGAAATTCCTGCCGAATCTGCGCGGACGATATCCGTCATTGCCGCGAAACCATATCGTGCGGCAATCCAATTGCCATCGCGTTTTAGCGTATCCGTGGTTTACTGGAGACCTTTATGACCCTGTTTACCAAGCGCCGCGCGATTGCCTTCTCATTCAGCGCAATCCTTCTGCTGACCGCGCCGGTTTTCGGACAGGATTCGCGACACGGATATTACGCGCCGCCCACGCTTGCCGCGATCAATCCAGTCACGGCGAAAAGCGGCATGGTCGTGGCGCAGGAACGAATCGCGGCAAGCATCGGCCGCGATATACTGGCGCGAGGCGGCAACGCCGTCGATGCGGCCGTCGCCACCGGATTCGCACTGGCCGTCACCTATCCACGCGCGGGAAATATCGGCGGCGGCGGCTTCATGCTGGTGCATCTGGCGAACGGCGCTGAAGATGTTGCTATCGATTATCGTGAGAGCGCACCGGCTGCCGCCACGCGCGACATGTTTCTCGGCGACGACGGCAAGCCGGACACCAAAAAATCCCGTGATCAGGCGCTCGGCATCGGCGTGCCCGGCACGGTCGCGGGGCTTTCGCTTGCACTGGAGAAATATGGCTCCGGACGATTCAAACTTTCAGATTTGCTTACGCCCGCCATCGCATTGGCGCGCGATGGGCTCGTGATCGCCGACGACACTGCCGATACGTTGCCGGACTGGCACCGGCGGCTGGCGAAATGGCCATCCAGTGTGAAGATATTTTCTCGCGCCGATGGCACATCGCTGCAAGCAGGCGATCGTCTGGTCCAGACCGATCTGGCCGCGACACTGGAAGCGATCTCCGCGCGGGGCGCGAACGGATTTTACGACGGGCCGGTGGCGGACAAGCTGGTGGCCGGTATTCGGAGCGCCGGCGGCATCATCACGACTGAGGATCTGAAAACCTATCGGCCGGTCATCCGCACGCCGGTACGCGGCACCTATCGCGGTTTCGATATTGTCTCGATGCCGCTGCCATCCTCGGGCGGCACGGTGCTGGTCGAGACGCTGAATATTCTCGAGGGCTACAAGCTGCGCGACATGGGTGCGGGATCGGTGGATGCGCTGCACATCTCGATTGAAGCCATGAAGCGTGCCTATGGCGATCGCGCGCGCTATCTCGGCGATCCGGCGTTCGTCAATGCACCCATGGCGCAACTGATCTCCAAGGACTACGCCACAAAACAACGCGCCTCCATCGATATGGATAAGGCGACGCCCTGGACCGACACGCTGTCAGCCGCGCCGCCGCGCGAAGGCAGCAACACCACGCATTTCTCGGTGGTCGACAAGGACGGCAATGCGGTCAGCAACACTTACACGCTGAACTTCAGCTACGGCCTCGGCCTGGTCGCGGACGGCACTGGCGTGCTGCTCAACAACGAACTCGACGATTTCACCGCAGCACCCGGCGCATCGAACGCCTATGGCCTGGTCGGCTTCGAGGCCAACCTGCCCAGCCCCGGCAAGCGGCCACTGTCCTCGATGTCGCCGACCATCGTGCTCAAGGACGGCAAGCCGGTGCTGGTGACGGGCTCCCCCGGCGGCAGCCGGATCATCTCGGCGGTGCTGCAGGTGATCGTCAATGCCATCGACTTCGACATGAACATCGCCGCCGCCGTTTCCGCGCCGCGGCTCCACCACCAATGGCTGCCCGACGAAGTCCGCGTCGAGCATGGATTTCCCGAAACAGCCCTTGCTGCGCTGCGCGCGAAAGGTCATCGCGTGGCCGAGCCGCTCGGACAGACTTCAGCCAATTCGATTGCGGTGACGCCGGATGGTCTGTTCGGCGCGCCGGATCCGCGCACACGCGGTGCCGATGCCGCCGGATACTAGAAATACTGGAAGCCATCGAGGCTTTCGCATTTGTCTGGTGACACGCCGGATGAATGTCGTAGATTGCCGCGCGACAAAAAGCCCCGCGAGATGCGGCACGAAACGGGGCTCCAACACGCCGCAATTATGGGGAGCACTATGAGTACGGTTCAGCCGTCGCCAGACGCGATCGAAGTCGCCAAAATCGAAGACACCAGCCTTCTTGCATTCTATCGCGACATGAACGCGCCGGAGCGACGCACGTTCTGGGCCTGCGCCGCAGGCTGGACGCTCGATGGCATGGATTTCATGATCTATCCGCTGGTGATCGGCACCATCATTGCGCTGTGGAAGGTCGATCCCGGCACCGCAGGCCTCGCTGGCACCGTGACGCTGCTGGCCTCCGCCATCGGCGGCTGGCTTGCCGGCTATCTCTGCGATCGCATCGGCCGTGTCCTCACATTGCAGATCACTATCGTCTGGTTCTCCTTCTTCTCCCTGGTCTGCGCCTTCGCGCAGAATTTCGATCAGCTTCTTGTGGCACGTGCGCTGCTCGGGCTTGGCTTCGGCGGCGAATGGGCAGCCGGAGCCGTGCTGATGGGCGAAGTCATTCGTCCGCAATACCGCGGTCGCGCAGTGGGCTCAGTACAGTCCGGATGGGCAGTCGGTTGGGGTCTTGCCGTGCTGTCGCAGGCGGTGATGTTCACGATCTTGCCAGCGGAAGAAGCCTGGCGCTGGATGTTCGCCATCGGCGCGCTGCCTGCGCTGCTGGTGTTCTTCCTGCGCCGCTATGTGGAAGAGCCGAAGATTGCCGCTGAAACGCTGGCCAAGCAAAAAGCGTCCGGCGACCGGCCATCGCTGCTGGAAATCTTCTCGCCCGGAGTCCTGAAGACCACTGTCCTTGCCGCGCTGGCGGCGACCGGATGTCAGGGCGGCTATTACGCGATCACCTTCTGGGTGCCGCGCTTTCTCACCACTGAACGCAAGCTCTCGATCGTCGGCTCGACCGGCTATCTCGCGACCCTGATCATTGGATCGTTTATCGGCTATCTGGTTGGGGCGTGGCTTGCTGACCGGATCGGGCGGCGCAATCTGTTCCTGATCTTCTCCATCGGAGCCATCGTGCTGATCCTGATCTATACCCAGGTGACGCTGACCAACGACGTGCTGTGGCTGCTCGGCTTCCCGCTCGGCTTCTTTGCATCGGGTTATTTCTCCGGCATGGGGGCATTCCTGACGGAGCTTTATCCGACACGGCTGCGCGGTTCGGGACAGGGTTTCTGCTACAACTTCGGCCGAGGCATCGGCGCGCTGTTTCCGTTCCTCGTCGGGTGGCTGTCCACTTCGACGTCGCTCGGAAACGCGATCTGCATTTTCGCAGTCGCGGCCTACGGCCTGTTCTTCCTTGCGGCCTATGCGCTTCCGGAAACCCGCGGCAGGATTCTTCACGCCGATGCATGATCCCGAGAACGCAACCATCAAGGAGGCCCCGGCATGTCCGGGGCCTCAGCCTTCCCAACACCTGCCGACGCGGTTCAAGGTGCCGCGCGGCGCGGTGGACACCCATTGCCACGTCATCGGCTTGCCGCCAGACTATCCGTTCGTGGCGGGACGCGCCTATACGCCACCGGCCGCAAGCGCGCGTGATTACCTTGCCATGCTCGATGCCACCGGCATGACTTACGGCGTGCTGACGCAGGTCAGCGTGCACGGCACCGATAACCGGCTGATGGTGGAAACGCTGCGCGCGCATCGTCAGCGGTTGCGCGGCATTGCCGTGATCCCGCTCGATTGCCCGGAGCGCGAGAAGGCTGCGCTGAAAGACGCCGGTGTCGTTGGCCTGCGCATGAATGTTCTGTATGGCGGCGGCGGTGTCGACTTCACCCAGATCGAGAATTACGGCGCGCTGTGCCGCGATATGGGCTGGCATCTGCAATTCCTGCTCGATGCGCGCGACCTGCCGTCGCTCGCGCCGCGCCTGTCAAAGCTGCCGGTGCCGTTTCTGGTCGATCACATTGGACACTTCCCTACCTCCGCCGGCGTGGATAACGAGGGCTTCCAGACACTGGTTGCGCTGGTGCGCGACGGCGCATGGGTGCGGCTGTCCGGGGCCTATCGCAACACGGTGGAGGGTCCGCCCTATCGCGACACGATTCCGTTCGCGCACAAGGTGATCAAGGCCGCGCCCGACCGCTGTGTGTGGGGATCGGACTGGCCACATGTCGCCAACTGGGGCGTGATGATGGGCGTTGCGGATCTGCTCGATCTCCTGGCCGACTGGGTGCCGGACGAAAAGCTCCGTAACCGCATTCTGGTCGACAACCCGCAACGGCTGTTCGGATTTCCCGCCGTTACCTGAAGGAGCGAGCGCATGACAACGCTGAAAGGCAAGACGCTATTCATCACCGGCGGCAGCCGTGGCATCGGCCTTGCGATCGCGCTGCGAGCCGCGCGCGATGGCGCCAACATCGCCATTGCCGCGAAAACAACGACGCCGCAGCCGAAACTCGAAGGCACCATCTATACCGCTGCGGAGGCGATCAAGGCCGCCGGCGGCAGGGCGCTGCCGCTGATCTGCGACATCCGCGACGAGGCGCAGGTGCTGTCCGCCATCGAAATGACGGTGGCGGAGTTCGGCGGCATCGACATCTGCGTCAACAATGCCAGCGCCATCAGCCTGACAGATTCCCAGCGCACCGAGATGAAGCGCTTCGACCTGATGATGGGAATCAACACCCGCGGCACGTTCATGGTGTCGAAATACTGCATCCCGCATCTCAAGAAAGCGGCGAATCCGCACATCCTGATGCTGTCCCCGCCGCTCGACATGAAAGCGAAATGGTTCGAGCACTCGACGGCCTATACGATGGCGAAGTTCGGCATGAGCATGTGCGTGCTCGGCCTCTCGGGCGAACTGCGCCGCGCAGGCGTTGCCGTGAACGCGCTGTGGCCGCGAACGCCAATCGCCACCGCCGCCGTCGGCAACCTGCTCGGCGGCGACGCCATGATGCGCGCCAGCCGCACGCCGGAAATCCTCGCCGACGCCGCCCATGTGATTTTCACCAAGCCGGCGCGCGAATTCACGGGACAGTTCTGCATCGACGACAGCATCTTGTATGATTCCGGCGTGCGCGACTTCGAGTCTTATCGTGTCGATTCGTCGGTGCCGCTGCTGTCGGATTTCTTCGTGCCGGACGACAACGTGCCGCCGCCGGGGGTCAGGGTGATGCCGCTGCCGTCGCTCGGCGCGGTCCCACACTAACCGACCGAATTTCAGTTTACCGCCCGACCTGGTACGAGCCGCCCCTCTCCAGCGCCCGCTGGTAAGCAGGACGCGCGTGAATGCGCCCCAGCCACGCTGCCGCTTTCGGTGCGTTTGCGAAGCCCGCGCGCGCGGATGCCGCCTCCAGCGGAAAGCTCATCTGGATATCGGCGGCGGAGAAATCATTGCCTGCGAACCATTCGCTTCTGGACAATTCGTCTTCCCAGAACGCGATGTGCTGCTTCAACTGCGGATCGACCAGCGTGGCGAGCATCCGGTCGAATACCGGCTTGACGAAGGGACGCAGCAATCCAGGCACGCGCTTCGGCGCCAGCGTGAACAGCAGCTTCTGCAACAGCAGTGGCATCGCCGATCCTTCGGCGTAGTGCAGCCAGTAGGTATAGCGCAGACGCTCCGGTGTCCTCGGCGGCGGAATCAGACGGCCGTTGCCGTAAGTCTCGACGATGTACTCGACGATGGCGCCCGACTCCGCGATGGTGTTGCCACCATCGGTGATGACCGGTGATTTCCCGAGCGGATGCAGCGCGCGCAATTCTTTCGGCGCCAGCATCGACGGCTGGCGCTGATAGCGCACGATCTCATAGGGCACGCCGAGTTCTTCCAGCAGCCAGAGCACCCGTTGCGAGCGGGAATTGTTGAGATGATGGACCGTGAGCATGGATGTTTCCAAAGCCAGCCGTCAGAGGAGACGGCAGCCTATTTGAAGCATACCGAAACAGCTAGGGTCACGGACCCTTAGGTCTGGCCTAATCCATGGCCTGCTGCTCGAGCGAGGGCAGCGCCACCTTTGACGGGTCCGCGCCCGGCCCCGGATGCACATGGACCTCCTTCGCGATGAGCGGTTCATTGCACACCGAGCAGGTCATCACCGGATCGAAGGTATGGCCGCAGCTCTTGTGCTGATGAATCACGGGCCGCCCGCGCTCGTCCGCCATATGCACGTCGCCCCAGTGGACAATCGACATCATGACGGGATGAAGGTCGAGGCCCTTCTGGGTCAGGATATATTCGTAGCGCTTCGGCCTTTCCTGATAGGCCACGCGGCGCAGCACGCCCTGACGCACCAGCTTCCTTAAACGCTCGGCCAGAAGATGCCGGGTGATTCCGAGACGTGACTGGAACTCATCGAAACGACGGATGCGGCGGAAACAATCGCGCAGAATGAGCAACGTCCAGCGGTCGCCGATGACCGACACCGTCCGCGACATCGAACATGCTTCGTCTTCAAGGCGATCCCATCTCATCCCGCGTCTCCGTGCCGTCCCTGCGGCGTCGTCGAGCCGCGAGGTCTCGTTCTGATTTGATATTGATTATATCCCAGAGCCAGGTAACCGGGAAGCCCTGTATGTTGCAGAGCAGCAGAAAGCGCATCTGCCGCATTGACATTGACAGTTCTATATCAGAACCCTATTGCTCTGAGAAAAGCGCGGCCAACCACGGCCCCGCGAATGAATAAATCAAGGGAGATAGAGCGATGCTCAGGAGAACTGCATTACTGGCGGCTGCGGCAATCGTGCTGATGGTCAAAATGCCCGCCCCCGCGATGGCCGAAACGCCCGGCGTCACCGCAACCGAAATCAGGGTCGGCGCGGTATTCCCGTTCAGCGGCCCGGCATCGGCGCTGGGCGCGGTCGGAAAGTCGCTGATCGCCTATGTCAATTTTATCAACGAAAAGGGTGGTGTGAACGGGCGCAAGATCAATCTGGTCGCGCTCGACGACGCCTACAGCCCACCGAAGGCGGTGGAGCAGACCCGCAAGCTGGTCGAATCCGACGAAGTCGCCTTCATGTTCTCGACGCTCGGCACACCGAGCAACCTTGCCATCGCAAAATATCTCGGCGCAAAGAAAATCCCGCAGGCTTTCATCGTCACCGGCGCGACGCGTTTCACGGATTACAACGAATATCCGATGATCACCACCGGCCTGCCGAGCTACGATACCGAATCGCGCGCCTATGCGCGTTACCTCGCCAAGGAAATGCCAAACGCCAAGATCGCGATTCTCTATCAGAACGACGATCTGGGTAAGGATTTCATCGCGGGCTTCAAATCCGAACTGAAAGAAGCGTTCGACAGCAAGGTCGTGACCAGCACCTACGAAGTCAGCCAGCCGACGATCGATTCCCAGATCGTCTCGCTGAAAAGCTCGGGCGCAACCGTGATGCTGTTCGCCGGCACGCCGAAATTCGCCGCGCAGGCGATCCGCAAAACCCACGAATCCGGCTGGAAGCCGCTGTTCATCACTAACCTGATTTCAAGCTCGATCGCCGCCGTGCTCGCGCCGGCCGGACTCGACATCTCCACCGGCGTGATGACTGCAACCTACCGCAAGGATCCGGACGATCCGAAATGGGCGAATGACGAAGGCGTGAAAATGTACCGCTCCTTCATGGAAAAATACATGCCAGGCGCCGATCTTGCCGACAGCAACTACTTTACCGGCATCCATCAGGGTGTCGTGCTCGAAACCGTGCTCAAGCAATGCGGCAACGATCTTTCGCGCGAGAACATCCTGAAGCAGACCCGCAACATCAAGGGTCTCGCGCTGCCGATGTCGCTGCCCGGCATCATGGTCAACACCGGTCCGACTAACAACAAGATGTACACGCAGCTCAACCTCCAGCGCTGGAACGGCAAGGCGTGGGATCTGGTGGGTGGCCTGATCAGCGACGACGCCAAATAAGGCGGCGTGAAGTGAATTGACTCGAACCTCGCGCGGCGGAAACAATTTCCGCCGCGTATCAACCGGCTTCATCAGGGAGGCGAACTTGGCCAAGAGAAATGCGACAGTCGCCGTGATCGGCGCCGGCGACTATATCGGCGGCGAGATCGCCAAGAAATTCGCGTCCGAAGGCTTCACCGTCTTTGCCGGGCGCCGCAACGGCGACAAGCTCGCGCCGCTGGTCAAGGAGATCGAGGCGGAGGGCGGCGAAATCCATGCCCGCTCGCTCGACGCGCGCAAGGAAGACGAGATTGTCTCCTTCCTCGGCGATGCCGACAAGCATGCACCGCTCGAGGTCTGCATCTTCAACATCGGCGCCAACGTCAACTTTCCGATTCTCGACACCACGGAGCGGGTGTTCCGCAAGGTTTGGGAAATGGCCTGCTACTCCGGCTTTCTGGCAGGACGCGAGGCGGCTCGCTTGATGCTGCCGCGCGGCAAGGGCAACATCTTCTTCACCGGCGCGACCGCCAGCCTGCGCGGCGGCCCCGGATATGCGGCTTTTGCCAGCGCCAAATTCGGCTTGCGCGCCGTGGCGCAGGCGACCGCCCGCGAACTCGGACCGAAGAACATCCACGTCGCGCACCTGATTATCGACTCCGGCGTCGATACCGAATGGGTGCGCCAGCGCCGCATCGAGGCCAATGGTCCGAATGCGCTCGACAATCCCGACTTGCTGATGCCGCCGTCCTCGGTCGCCGAATCCTACTGGCTGCTCTACCAGCAGCCGCGCAGCGCCTGGACGTTCGAAATGGAAATACGCCCCTTCGGCGAAAAATGGTAAGCGCACGCGCATAGCTGCCGAGCAACACGCCGGCGCGAGCCCTGCTTGCGCCGGCGCTGTCATTCGAGCAAGGATCGCATGTCAACACTCAGAAAGAAGTGGATTTGAACATGCGAATTCTTGTTATCGGGGCTGGAGCGACCGGCGGATACTTCGGCGGCAGGCTGTTACAGGCCGGGCGCGACGTCACCTTTCTGGTGCGCGCCAAGCGCGCCGAACTGCTGGCCAGGAACGGCCTCGTCATCAAGAGCCCGGCCGGCGACGTCACGCTCAAGAATCCTCCCACGGTTCTCAGCGAAAACCTCAAGGCGCCGTTTGACGTCATCATCCTGAGCTGCAAGGCTTACGATCTCGACGACGCGATTGCATCATTCGCCGCGGCCGTCGGCCCTGAGACCGCGATCATTCCGTTCCTCAATGGCATGAAACATCTCGATGTGCTCGATGCGAAATTCGGCATCGACCGTGTCATGGGCGGACAATGCCAGATTGCATCGATGCTGGACCCTCAGGGTGTCATCCAGCACCTCACGCCCCTACAGGCGATGTCGTTCGGCGAGCGCGGTACGCCCAAGGGTGACCGCGCCAGGCGCATTGAGGCGGCCTTGCAAGGCGCCATGTTCGATGCCAAGGCCAGCGACGTCATCATCCAGGAGATGTACGAGAAGTGGGTGTTCCTCGCCACGTTGGCGGGTGCAACGTCGCTGATGCGCGCCGCAGCCGGGCATATCACCGCAGCCCCCGGCGGAGCGGATTTCATTCGCGGGCTTCGCGCCGAGATCGCGTCGGTCGCAGAAGCCGCGGGCCATGCGCCGCGCGCGGAATTTCTTGAGCGGACGGGCGGCCTACTGTTCGCACCCGGTTCGCAGATGACCGCGTCGATGCTGCGCGACATCCGGGGCAACGCCCGAATCGAAGCCGACCAGATCATCGGCGATCTGATCCGTCGCGCCGAGACCAACAAAAAAGGCGCGCTCAGCGTGCCGCTGCTGCGCATCGTCTACACGCACCTGAAGGCTTACGAATCGCAGCTCGGCTGAGGCAAGCGCAGCTAACATGCAAAAGCCGGGTCGAAGCCCGGCTTTTTGTTTTTTGGTTTGACCAACGCTCAGTCGTTCAAGGCCAGCGGTTTTTCCTCGGAGAGGAAGTTCATCAGTTCGCGAAAAAACTGCATGCGGTTCTTTTCCATCATCACCGTATGGGTGCCTTCGCTGATCTCCACCATGCGCCAGTAGGGCGCGTTCTTCAGCTGCTTGACGTAGTTCTGCGCCAGGTAGCTCGGCAGGTCGGCGTCCCATTCGGCATGCAGGACGAATGTCGGCACGGTGATCTTGCCCGGATCATAGAGCGCCTTGCCTGCGCCCCAGTAAAGCTGCGTGTCTTCGACCACGCCGTTCGGCGCGCGCAGCATGCCGGGGTTCTTCGTCACCGAATCCGGATCGGTCGCCCAGGTCGCGTCGGCCCATGCATCGAATACGCCGGCCGGAATAAGATCGGCCTTCTTGTCCTCCGGCACGCCTTTCAGCCAGCGCTCCTTGGCGGAATCCTTCGAGACGAGCCGGTACGCGCCAAGCTGCGGCGGATTGGCCGGCGGCGGCTCGGTGCGAATCCACTGCGGCGCGTAGAGCACGAGACGGTTCACCTTGGCGTTGTTCTCGCTGGTGTAGAGACCGACGGTCGAGGTGCCCCACGACCAGCCCATCACGTTGATCTTGGAAACGCCGCGCTTCTTGAGGATGTAATCGACCGCAGTTCCGAAATCCTTCGCGGCGACGCGGGTCTGGACGATCGGCTTGTTGGCCGCCGGCGGCTGGCTCATTTCAGGCGGCCGGGACGAGCGGCCATAACCGCGCACATCTACAAGATAGACGTCGTAGCCCCGCGCCGCGATCAGATCCATCATCGACTTGCCGCCGATCGGCAGGTCGAAGGCGGTTTCCGACGGATAGGTCGCGCCGTGGACGTAGAGCAGGATCTTGTCGGCGGTAAATTTTGTCTGGCCGACCGGATGCTTGTTGCGCACGAACAGTTGAATGCCGGCCTCGCCGGTCGGAATCATGGTGTCCGTCGTCGTCAGCTTGAGGTCCTTGGCCTGCGCGCCAGCGCTGGCAAAGATCGCACCGGCAAGGCACGTCACTACCATCCAGGAAAGTCTGGTTGTCATCTCGTTCTCCCGCGGACGTTTGCTTTTTATTCCCAGACCGGATCGTCCGTTCAGTCTGGGCCGATGACGATGCTAGGCAGCTTCCGCGGCTCTGGATAGCCACGGCTACGTGAGGCGGGTATTCGGCAGGCGCGCGCATGGGGCAAGCAACAAAGTACAAACGACAAAGCCGCCTTGCGGCGGCTTGTCATTCGAACGCAACGATCCGGGGATCGTGCGTGGCCAAGAATTTTCTGGAGCGGGCGAAGGGATTCGAACCCTCGACCCCGACCTTGGCAAGGTCGTGCTCTACCCCTGAGCTACACCCGCATCGCAGAGAATTGGCGGGGCGCAAGCGCCGCCGCCGGGCCTTCCTATGCCAAAAGCGGACATGCAATGCAACAGGGGGAATCCTTCATTTCGGGACCAGTTCCATGGATTCGTGGTCAAAGCGATGTTTCCAAAGGTCTTTAGGGCATCCCGACGATTGAAAATCGGCCGAAGGACCGCCATTTATAGCTCTGGCTATGCTAGAAGCGGCTCAATTTCACCAAATAATACGGCAGGCGAGGATCACGTGACCATAGTCGAGCAAGGCAGCGGACCCGCGGCAACGACGCCGCCCGACCTGATCAAGGACACCACCACCCAGACGTTCGTGAAGGACGTTATCGAGGAATCGAAGCGGCAGCCGGTGCTGATCGACTTCTGGGCGCCATGGTGCGGCCCCTGCAAACAGCTCACGCCCAGCCTCGAAAAGGCGGTCCGGGCCGCGAAGGGCAAGGTCAAGCTGGTCAAGATGAACATCGATGACCATCCGGCAATTCCGGGACAGATGGGCATCCAGTCGATTCCGGCCGTGATCGCCTTCGTCAACGGCCAGCCTGCCGACGGTTTCATGGGCGCGGTGCCTGAAAGCCAGGTCACCGCCTTTATCGACAAACTCACGCAGGGCATGCCGTCGCCGGAAGGCGATGTGACAGAAATCCTCAACGAGGCCGACGCCGCGATAGCAGCGGGCGATCCGGCAACGGCCGCGTCGATCTATGCCGAAGTGCTTTCCATCGACACCACCAACCTGGCGGCGCTGGCCGGGCTCGCGCGGTGCTATGTCGCTACCGGTGCACTGGAGCAGGCCAAGCAGACGCTGGCCATGGTACCAGAGTCCAAGCGCAGCGATGCGGCTGTCTCTGCGGTGCAGACCATGCTCGATCTCGCCGAGCAGGCGAAAGCCGTCGGCCCGGTCACCGAACTCGAACAGAAGGTCGCGGCCAATCCCCTGGATCACCAGGCGCGCTTCGATCTTGCGGTCGCGCTCAACGCGAATGGCAAGCGCACCGAGGCGGCCGGCCATCTGATGGAAATCGTCAAGCGCGATCGTAAGTGGGATGACGATGGCGCGCGCAAGAAGCTCGTGCAGTTCTTCGAGGCATGGGGACCGAACGACGACGCCACCCTTGAGGGCCGCAAGCGTCTGTCCACGATCCTTTTCTCCTGAAGGTTTGTCCGAAGCCGTACGCCGGAAGTGAGGGAAGCCGATGCCGATCAATGCCGAGTACAAAGGTCCGGCCGATCTGCCGAAAGTGATCCCGATATTTCCGCTGCCCGGCGCGCTGCTGCTGCCGCGCGGACAGATGCCGCTCAATATTTTCGAGCCGCGCTATCTCCAGATGGTGGACGACGCGCTGCGTGACGGCCACCGCCTGATTGGCATGATCCAGCCCGATGTCACCCACTCCCACAGCAACGAACGGCCGACCTTGTTCAAGGTCGGGTGCGTCGGCCGCATCACCCAGCTCGCTGAATCCGGTGACGGTCGTTACATTCTCGAACTGACCGGTGTCGCGCGGTTCAAGGTGGCTGAGGAGCAGACGGTTCTGACGCCCTATCGCCAGTGCCGCGTGGACTACTCCGCCTTCATCGACGACTTCACTGCGCGCAAGGGCGAGGAAGACGTGGATCGCCCCGCGCTGCTCCGGGCACTCACGCAGTTTCTCAAGATCAATCAGCTCAAGGTCGACTGGGACGGCATCGAGAGCGCGCCCAACGAAGCCCTCGTCAACGCACTGGCGATGATGTCGCCCTACGGACCGGCGGAAAAGCAGGCGCTGCTGGAAGCGCCGAACCTCAAGACCCGCGCCGAAATCCTGATTGCGGTCACCGAAATGGATCTCGCCAAGAAACGCACCAGCGGCGATCCGCCTCTGCAATAGATTGCGAAATCCCGACGGTTTTTGTTTTGTCCGCGCCGTGCTATGACCCGGCAATAAAGATCCAGCGGAGCTGAAGTGAAATGACCTCGCCGAACGACCGGCCCGAAAGCAGCGTCGATCCGAAACTTCTGGAGATTCTAGTGTGCCCGCAAACCAAGGGCCCGCTGGAATTCGACAGCGCGCGGCAGGAACTGATCTCGCGCTCGGCCAAGCTCGCCTATCCGATCCGCGACGGCATTCCGATCATGCTGCCGGAAGAAGCGCGCCGAATTGATTGAGACCGGCGCGGCCGGTCCTTCCCGCGATGATGCCCTACAAGCTCGCGATCTTCGACTTCGACGGCACGCTGTCCGACAGCCTGCCGTGGTTTCGCAGCGTGGTGAATTCGATCGCCGACAAACACCGCTTCAAGCGCATCGACGATGACGCTGCCGAGATGCTGCGGGGAAAGACGTCGCGCGACATCATCAAGCATCTGGAAATTCCGAAGTGGCGGCTTCCTTGGATTTCGCGCGACATGCGCAGGCTGAAGTCAGAGAACCTCGGTGATATTCCGCTGTTTCCCGGTTCGATCGGCATGCTCGAGCGGCTCCACGCCGCAAAAATTCTTCTTGCGATCGTAACATCCGATTCCGAGTCGAATGTGCGCAGGTCGCTGGGCGACGCGGAGCGATTATTTGCGGCGTTCGGCTGCGGCGCGTCGCTGTTCGGCAAATCCGCCCTGTTCACCCGCGTGATGCGGAAACTGAACGTCAAGCCCGAAGACACGCTGTGTATCGGTGATGAAATTCGCGATGCCGAGGCTGCGGCGAAAGCCGGCGCACACTTTGGCGCCGTGGCGTGGGGCCATGCCACACGCGAAGCACTTGGCGCGACATCACCGGCGCTGATGTTCGAAACGCCCGCCGACATCGCGATAAAGCTACTGCATACCTAGAGCGCTTCGCCCTTGAGCAGCCGCGGCATCTCGCCGGATAATCCTGCCGCCTGACGAATGAAGGCGCTTTTCAGCGGCGGCATACGATCGACCAGTCCCAGCCCGATGTCACGCACCGTGCGCAGCAAGGTCGATTTGTTCGAGAACAACAGGTTGAGCGAATTGGTGGCGACGCCCATCGCCACCGTGTCGAACCGCCGCCAGCGCTGATAGCGCTCCAGTACGTCGGCCTGCCCCGGATCGATGCCGAGCCGTGCCGCGTCCACGATCACTTCCGCCAGCGCCGCCGCGTCTTTGAGGCCCATATTGAGCCCCTGTCCCGCGATCGGATGAATCACATGGGCGGCGTCGCCGACCAGCGCGAGGCGCTCCGCGATGAACGAGCGCGCCACAAAGTATCCGAGCGGAAATGCGCGCGGCTTGTCGAGCGCCTTCACCTCGCCGAGATGAAGTCCGAATCGTGTTTCCAGTTCGGCCTGGAATTCATCGGCGGGCAGAACGACGATGCGCGCGGCCTCACGCCGGCTCTCGGTCCAGACCAGCGACGAGCGGTTGCCCTTCAGCGGCAGGATCGCGAACGGCCCCGCCGGTAGGAAATGTTCCTCGGCGCGGCCTCGATGATCGCGCTCATGCCCAACGGTGACGACAATGCCCGACTGATCGTAGTCCCAGCCATGGGTCGCAATCCCGGCGCGCTCCCGCAGCTTCGACCTGGCACCGTCAGCGGCGACCAGCAGACTCGCATCGATGACGCGGCCGTCGCTCAGCGTCACGCGCGTGCCGTCCGGATTCGAGTCGTAAGTGGACACCGCCACTGCAGTGAGCTCGATGCCTTCGGCTTCCGCACGCGCCGTCAGCGCATCGATCAGAAGCCGGTTTTCGACCATGTGGGCGAACGGCTCGCCGGGCTCGACCTCGCCCGAAAAGGTCAGGAATGTCGGACGCACCGCATCCTCAAGCCGGGAGTCGGTCACCACCATGTCGAGAATGGGTTGCGCGGTATCCGCCACTTCGCCCCAGACGCCGACCGCCTCGAACAATCGGCGGCAGGCGGCGACAATAGCGGACGCACGCGGATCGCGGCTCGGCCGCATGGCAAATGCCGGATCGGCAACGACGATCGGAATATCCGGGCCGAGACCCTGTCGCAGCGCCAGCGCCAGTCCCAACCCGGCGAAGGCGCCTCCCCCGATCACGATGCTTCGCTGTGACGACATGAGACCCCGATGTTTCTCAAGACATATTATGCGTATGGCGCGTATTTCACGGCCGCCCTTGCCTCAGACCCGGCCATAAGGGAAATATGCCTTATGAATGGGTCCGAAGATGGGCCCACGCTGTTTATCAGGGTTTGCCGGCCGCCGGAAATCGCCTTGTCCTCTCTGCATGACGAAGATCGGAACATCGTGAATGTCGAAAAGCCTCATTGATCTGCTCTCGATCCTCGATATCGAACAACTCGAAGTGAACCTGTTCCGCGGCACCAGCCCGAAAACGCGCTGGCAGCGGGTGTTCGGCGGACAGGTGATCGGACAGGCGATGGTGGCGGCGTGCCGCACGGTCGAAGGCCGCCTGCCGCATTCGCTGCACTGCTATTTCATCCTGCCAGGCGATCCGCAGATTCCGATCGTCTACGAGGTCGAGCGGCTGCGCGACGGCAAGAGCTATTCGACACGGCGCGTAACCGCGATCCAGCACGGCCACGCGATCTTCTCCATCATGGTGTCGTTCCACGCCGAGGAAGAAGGCTCCTTCAACCATCAGGAGAAAATGCCGGATGTCCCACCACCCGAAAAGCTGACGGCCGAAGAGGTCTCCAAGCAGCCGATCTTCAAGGAGATGCCGGAATTCATCCGCCGCTATTATGAATCCGATCGGCCGATCGAATTGCGCCCGGTCGAACTCGGCCGCTACTTCGGCCAGAAGATCGAGGACGGCCGCATCCATGTCTGGATTCGTACCGTCGCGAAACTGCCAGAAGATCCGGCGCTGCACATGTGCGCGTTGGCCTATGCGTCGGACTTCTCACTGCTCGATGCAGTGATGGCGCGCTACGGACGCACATTGTTCGACCAGCGCATGATGCCCGCCAGCCTCGATCATGCGATGTGGTTTCACCGGCCGTTTCGCGCCGACGAATGGCTGCTCTACAGCCAGGACTCGCCGAGTGCGCAGGGCGGGCGCGGCCTGACGCGAGGCCTGATCTTCAAGCAGGACGGCACGCTGGTGGCCTCTGTCGCGCAGGAAGGCTCGGTCCGCGAGCGCAAGGAAAAGCCGCCGGCTTAGGCGGCTTCCGCAATGGCGATGTCGCGCCTTATACCCGGCCTGATGCCGAGAACTGCGCGATATACCATTGGCCGTACCACCGGATCATCCACGGGATTGGAATAATGAAGATGCAGGCGATGGAGAACACCAGCGTTCTCCACAGCATCTCAAGCCCGGTTGCGTTGAACGAAATCGCCCGCCGCGTCCCTTCGACATTGGCGCAGAGCCAGCGCATCCAGGCCGTGATCACCCACGCCCATCCGATGATGGTGATGATCGACAGGTAGAACAGCAGATACCAGCCAATATACGTCCAGGCATTTCCCGTGAAGCTCAGCCCCAGCGGTTGTCCCTGTGCGCTGATGTTTGCGATCACCCATCGAAGCGAAAGCCAGGACAGAAACGCCTGCAGCGGAAAAACAAGCAGCTCGATGTATCCGATGCCGCTCTGTCCGACGTAAGTCAGCAATGCCAGTGCGACGAAGACATACCAGATGTCCAGCGGCTTGCCGGTGAAGCCGAGCTGGCCGCGCCCCGGCACATGGACGCGCGAGATCACCCAGCCGTAAAAACTTGCAGCCACCCACGGCGCCGGGATGACCAGCAGAAAACCAATCACAAAGATCAGCGCCCGACCGGTCATCTCCCAGATGCTGAAATCGATGGAAAACGACTGACCCGACTGCGCGCTCTCCGCGGGGATGGCGCCGCCCTGCCGCGGGATCGACGGCGGCGTGCGACCGGACGACAGCAGACCCGGAACGTCGCCGGCGAACTGCCAAGCGGGCATACCGTCCGCCCACACATATGTATCAGCCCTGACCGCGCCTCGTGCAATCAGGTCGCGAAACTCGTCCTCGGAATAGGGGCCTTCCTGCTTATCCCCGACGGCAACAAAC
Source organism: Bradyrhizobium sp. G127 (assembly GCF_021502575.1). NCBI lineage: Bacteria > Pseudomonadati > Pseudomonadota > Alphaproteobacteria > Hyphomicrobiales > Nitrobacteraceae > Bradyrhizobium > Bradyrhizobium sp. G127. Next base: position 175,001 of record NZ_JAKFGN010000001.1, on the reverse strand, counting down.
CAAGATCGCCCCGACATGCCATATCCTCACTGCGGAAAATTATGTGCGGGGCCCAGCAGCAAGACATTTTGCGGCATCGAATTGCGGCACGAAGCGGATGCAATCGGTCTCGGCCCCCGAGCAAAGCGAATGCTACAAACTGACCGCGCATCGCCGCAATGCTTTTTGGCCCAAACTGCATATTTTTCTGCCGATTTGCCCAAAAAGGTAGCGATTTAGCATGGGTCCGAGTAAAGACGCGTGAGGACGTCGCATTGAATTCAAGGGATGAAACGCGATCATGAAGCTAATCACCGCAATCATCAAACCCTTCAAACTTGAAGAGGTCCGCCTGGCTCTGACCGCGATCGGGGTGCACGGCATGACTGTGACCGAGGTGAAGGGCTTCGGCCGCCAGAAGGGCCACACCGAGATTTACCGGGGCGCAGAATACATCGTGAATTTCCTGCCCAAGCTGCGAATCGAAATCGCAGTCGGCTCCGATCTCGCCGACAAGGCAGTGCAGGTCATCACCGCCGGCGCGCGCACCGGACAGATCGGCGACGGCAAGGTTTTCGTCACGCCGATCGAGAACGCCGTCCGCATCCGGACCGGCGAAACCGACAACGACGCGCTCTAGAATTTTGGGAGCATGATCCCAAAAAGCGGAAGCCGGTTTTTGGATAAGATCACGCTCAAACAAATAAGCATCACCAAGCGACCGCAGCGGCGCGCGCAAGACGCCGCGAGGTCTTCCTAGCCGGGGGGATTACGATGTTGAGGTTGCCGCGCGCCGCCGCACGATTTGCGGCGACAACTTTCGTCGCGATTTTTGCATTTGCAGCGCCTGCTTTCGCCGGCACAGTGAAGATCGACGCCGCCGACACTGCATGGATGATCACGGCGACCGCGTTCGTGCTGATGATGACGATTCCCGGCCTCGCGCTGTTCTATGCCGGCATGGTGCGCAAGAAGAACGTGCTGGCGACCATGGCGCAAAGCCTGATCGCGGTGGCGCTGATTTCCATTCTCTGGGTGATCTACGGTTACAGCCTGGTGTTCGTCGGCGACGGCGCGTGGATCGGAACACTGGATCGCATTCTGATGTCCGGCATGGCCATGGACGGCGTCAATTCCGCCGCGAAAACCATTCCGGAAGCGCTGTTCGCGATTTATCAAATGACCTTCGCGGTAATCACCGTAGCGCTGGTGGCGGGATCCGTCGCGGACCGGATGCGGTTTTCATCCTATGTGCTGTTCTGCATCGGCTGGTTCACGGTGGTGTACATCCCGTTGGCCCACTGGGTCTGGGGCGGCGGTTTTCTGGCGCAAGCCGGCGTGCTGGATTTCGCCGGCGGTCTCGTCGTGCACCTCAGCGCTGGCACCGCAGGCCTTGTGGCCGCGGTGGTGATGGGACGGCGCCGCGGCTATGGCACGGAAAACCTGTCGCCTCACGATCTCTCACTCGCGGTGATCGGCACCGGCCTGTTGTGGGTCGGCTGGTTCGGTTTCAATGGCGGTTCGGCATTGCAGGCCGGCTCACGCGCGGTGATGGCGATTCTCGCAACCCATCTGGCGGCATGCGCCGGCGCGCTGACATGGACTGCGATCGAATGGATCACGCGGCGCAAACCCTCAGTGCTTGGCATGATTTCGGGTGCCGTGGCTGGTCTCGGCACGATCACCCCCGCTTCGGGCTTCGTGGAGCCCTGGCATGGCATCGTGATCGGCGGCGTCGCGGGTGCCATCTGCTTCTGGGCCTGCACCAGTCTCAAGCATCGCTTCAACTATGACGACACCCTCGACGTCTTCGGTATCCACGGCGTCGGCGGCCTGCTCGGCACGCTGCTGACCGGCGTCTTCGCCACGGCCGCCATCGGCGGCACCGCCGGGCTCATTGAAGGCAATCCCTCGCTGCTGCTGACTCAGGCTTACGGGGTCGCCGTGGTGTTCGTCTGGACCGGCGGAATGACGTTCGTTCTGCTGAAGATCGTGGACATGCTGGCGGGCTTGCGGGTTTCCCACGAACACGAGGTCGAGGGCCTCGACATTACCCAGCACGGCGAAGCGCTTCAATAAATCGCCGCAATTCGAGGCGCTCAATGACCGGTTTTGCCGGTCAGAAATACCTTTTGCTTGTCTGATGGGCACGAATGTGTCGGCAGTCTGCCATGCCTATGTTTTTTGCACTGCTGTTGATCTTTTAGGCGCGAGAAAAGCGCCCAATCCTTCATCACCCCCCTAAAAGCCGAAAAGCCTCGGATTCATAAACCGTTAGGGAATTTGGCGGTTCTGGCACGGCATTTGATTCTAAGGGACCCGGCTGTGCCCGCGTAGTGATCTTTCTTCGCGTGGTGACCCTCAGTCGAGAACGCCCGGTCTGTACGACCGGGCCCAAGCGGGGAAGAACCCATGAAAATTGTTATGGCCATCATCAAGCCATTCAAGCTGGAAGAGGTCCGCGATGCCCTGACCGCCATTGGCGTTCACGGTCTCACGGTAACGGAAGTCAAGGGATATGGTCGGCAGAAGGGCCATACGGAAATCTACCGCGGCGCTGAATACGCCGTGAGTTTCCTGCCCAAGATCAAGATCGAGGTCGCTGTCGCCTCGACTCAGGTCGACAAGACCATTGAAGCGATCACCGGTGCTGCAAAGACCGGCCAGATCGGCGACGGCAAAATCTTCGTCATCAACCTCGACCATGCGGTGCGTATCCGCACGGGTGAGGCTGATGCTGCCGCCCTCTGATTTCGCGCTCACCCTTTACCAATCAGGAGTTAAACAGATGACGTTCAAACGTCCCACTTGCGCGGGATTGGCGGCACTTGCCGTCGGCCTGTTCGCCGCAACCGCGGCATATGCCGAACCGGCGATCAACAAAGGCGACAATACCTGGATGATGACATCGACAGTGCTGGTGCTGTTGATGACCGTTCCAGGCCTCGCGCTTTTCTATGGCGGCCTCGTCCGCTCGAAGAACATGCTCTCCGTTCTGATGCAGATCCTCTACACCACCTGCATCGTGATGATCATCTGGGCCGTTTACGGTTACAGCATCACCTTTACCGGCGGTTCGCCGTTCATCGGCGGCTTCTCGAAGGCATTCCTGTCGGGCATCACGCCGGACTCGATGGCGGGCACATTCTCGGCTGACGTCGAAATCTCGGAGCTGATCTACTTCTGCTTCCAGATGACATTCGCCGCGATCACCCCCGGCCTGATCATCGGCGCGTTTGCAGAACGCACCAAGTTCGCGGCGGTCGCGCTGTTCGTCCCGCTCTGGGTGACATTGATCTACTTCCCAATGGCTCACATGGTTTGGTACTGGGCTGGTCCGGACGCGGTTACGGCTGCGGCCAAGGCTGTTGCTGCTGCCGCTGACGGCGCTGCAAAGACTGCGGCACAGGCCAAACTCGATGAAGTCATGGCCGACGCCGGTCAGATCTTCCTCTGGGGTGCACTTGACTTCGCGGGCGGCACCGTGGTGCACATCAACGCCGGTATCGCCGGTCTCGTTGGCGCTCTCATCATCGGCAAGCGCACCGGTTACGGCAAGGAGCTGATGGCTCCGCACTCGCTGACCATGACCATGATCGGCGCTTCGCTGCTCTGGGTTGGCTGGTTCGGCTTCAACGTCGGATCCAACCTCGAAGCCAACGGCACGGCTGCACTGGCCATGACCAACACCTTCCTCGCAACCGCCGCGGCAGCCATGTCGTGGATGTTCGCGGAGTGGATGATCAAGGGTCACCCCTCGCTGCTGGGCGCGGCTTCGGGCGCGGTCGCAGGTCTTGTCGCCGTCACTCCGGCTTGCGGATTCTCGGGCCCGATGGGCGCGCTGATCCTCGGCCTCGTGGTCGGCGTCGTCTGCCTGTTCTTCTGCACCGTGGTGAAGAACGCTCTCGGCTACGACGACTCCCTCGACGTGTTCGGCGTCCACTGCATCGGCGGCATCGTCGGCGCTCTGGCTACCGGCATCCTGGTGAACCCTGCCCTCGGCGGCACGGGCGTGATGGACTACGTCGCCGGCAAGATCGCCGACTACGACTTCACCGCGCAGATGATCTCGCAGCTCAAGGCTGTCGCGACCACGCTGGTGTGGTCGGGCGTCGGCTCGGCGATCATCTTCAAGGTCGTCGATGTCATCGTCGGCCTGCGTGTCCCGGTCGATGCAGAGCGCGAAGGCCTCGACATCACCGATCACACGGAGCGTGCCTATAACATGTAAGCCGTTCGCCGCGATCTCGGGGTCGCGGCGAATTTTCGGAACAACGGTTAGGGCACAAACCCGGCAATGCCCTTTCCGTCGGAGGGCCCCAGCGCAAGCTGGGGCCCTTTACTTTTGCGTTGAAGCCGGCCGGGGGAAGAACACGCTGGACGCACGCCGATCCGCGATGGTTAATCGCGTCTTAACCTCGCCGCACCTATGGTGGCGTGATCCAATCCCGCGACCCCGCGACCAATCCGGGCGCGACCGACGGACCTTAAAAAGTGCTGGCGCTCTGAGATGGCCATGACCGCTTCTTCCCGCACGGCTTCCCTTGCCGGCGCCCAAGACGGCGCCCAGGCCAGCGAGCGCTCGCCGTTCGCCCGGTTGACCGAGCTGCTGGCACCTCACAAGCCAGGCAAACCATTGATAAACCTGTCACTTGGAGAGCCGCAGCACCCTGTTCCGGGGTTTGTTGGGCCGATCCTGGCCAAGCACATCAACGACTTCGGCCGCTACCCGATCGCACGCGGCATCGAGCCGTTCCGGCAGGCTGCCGCAGCATGGGCCTCGCGGCGATTCAGTCTGCCCCGCGCGCTCGATCCAGAGACCGAAATCCTGGTGCTCAACGGCAGCCGCGAGGGGCTGTTTTTCGCTGGCATCGCAGCGGCGCGTTATGCCGCCCCGCGCAAAGGCGCGCCAGCGATCCTGATGCCGAATCCGTTTTATCCGGCCTATGCCGCCGGCGCGCGGGCGGCAGGGTGCGAAGCCGTGTTTCTGCCAACCACGCGGGACAACGGCTTCCTGCCCGATCTCGATGCGCTAAGCGCCGAGACGCTCGATCGCACCGTCGCGTTCTATCTCGCATCGCCCGCCAACCCGCAGGGCTCGGTCGCATCGCCCAGCTATTTCGATCGCGTCAAGCAGCTCGCCGATCGTCACGGCTTCATCGTGCTCAGCGATGAATGCTATTCCGAAATCTATACGCAGAGCGCGCCGGGCAGCATGCTCGCCTCGGCGGGGAATGATTTCGCCAACGTGGTCGCTTTCCAGTCGCTGTCCAAGCGCTCGAACCTTCCCGGCATGCGCGTCGGCTTCGTCGCCGGCGACAGGAATTTTCTGGCTCGCTTCCACGAATTGCGCAACGTTGCAGCGCCGCAGGTTCCGGTGCCACTGCAGCATGTCGCGGTGGCCGCCTATAGCGATGAAACCCATGTCGACGAGAACCGCAGGCTCTACAGGATCAAGTTCGATCTCGCCGACCAAATTCTCGGCAACCGGTTCAACTATCGGCGGCCCGCCGGCGGTTTCTGCATTTGGCTCGATGTTTCCGCCCATGGCGGCGACGAGGCCGCCGCTGTAAAACTTTTCAGAGATGGCGGCGTCCGCGTGGTCCCGGGAAGTTATCTCGCGCGGCCGCAGGCCGACGGCAGCAACCCCGGCGCGGGCTATATCCGCGTCGCCATGGTGCAGGACAGTGAAACAACGGCTGAGGCGCTGCATCGTATGGTCGAAGTCTTGAACGGAACGCGGGGCTAGTAGAAACATGCCAGCGATCGAACGCGTTATCCCCATCGTCGGCCAGATCTCCGATCCGATTCGCGAAATGCTCGGCCGACGCCTCCGCGAACTCACGGGCCTCGGCGTTATCGCGCTGTCCTGCGTTATCGCCGCCGCCCTCATGACATGGTCGGTGCAAGATCCAAGTCTCAGCCACGCGACCTCTGGTCCGATCCGCAATCTCATGGGCAAGCCGGGCGCAATCGGCGCCGACATGCTGATGCAGATTCTGGGGCTGGGTTCGATCATGCTCATCCTGCCGGTCGCGGTGTGGGGATGGCGGCTGGTGACGCATCGCTCTTTCGACCGCGAAGCCTTACGGATTGCCTGCTGGATACTCTGTGCCGTCATCGCGGCGGGTTTTGCGAGCTGCCTGCCGCGCAGCGGCGCATGGCCGCTGCCGACGGGCCTCGGCGGCGTCGTGGGCGATGCGCTGGTGCGTTTTCCGGCGGTGGTATTCGGGCCCCCCGGCATCATCTATCGCAGCGTGCTGGGCCTGATCTTGTTTGTCGTCATGGTGGCCAGCCTCGTTTTCGCCTGCGGCGCAGGCGCAAAGGAAAAAATCGCCGCGCCCGCGCGCCGGCCGATGATCGACGATGACGAGGATTTCGAAGAGGAAGGCGATCGCAGCTCGGTCTCGCTGGGATGGATCGTCCATACCGCCATGAGCGCAAAGGTCCGCGTGATGCGCGCACTTTCGGCCATCTTCGCGATGCTGGTCGGACGCACAGAATCGAAGCGCTCGGCCGCCTTCGAACGGATGGAGCCGAACCTCGGGGGTGGACGCCGGGCGCCGTCGCTGGTGCCTCAGGACGAATACGAAGAGGAGGAAGACGAAGAGGAGGAGGAGGAAGAGCCCGTCGCCCGCGCGCCGAAGAAGCGCGCCGAACCCAAGCCTGCCGGCCGCAAGGGCGTGTTTGTGCTGCCGCCCGTGTCTGTGCTGGCCGCACCGAAGGCTTCAGACCGCTTCACGCTCAGCAAGGATGAACTCGAAACCAACTCGCGCGCGCTGGAAAGCGTACTGCAGGATTTCGGCGTGCGCGGCGAAATCGCCAAGGCCAACCCTGGTCCGGTCGTCACTCTCTACGAACTCGAACCGGCACCGGGCATCAAGTCGTCGCGCGTGATCGGCCTCGCAGACGACATCGCGCGCTCCATGAGCGCGATATCCGCCCGCGTCGCGGTGGTCGCCGGCCGCAACGCCATCGGTATCGAATTGCCGAATGCGAAGCGCGAGAAGGTTTACTTGCGCGAGCTGCTCACCACGAAGGAAGGTGTCGAAAGCAACGCCAAGCTGCCGCTTTGCCTCGGCAAGACCATCGGCGGCGATCCGGTGATCATTGATCTTGCTCGTACGCCGCACATGCTGATCGCCGGCACCACCGGCTCCGGCAAATCAGTCGCGATCAACACCATGATCCTGTCGCTGGTCTATCGCCTGCGTCCGGACCAGTGCCGCCTGATCATGGTCGATCCGAAGATGCTCGAACTGTCGGTCTATGACGGCATCCCGCATCTGCTGACCCCTGTTGTGACCGATCCGAAGAAGGCCGTGGTCGCGCTGAAGTGGGCGGTGCGCGAGATGGAGCAGCGCTACAAGAGCATGTCCAAGCTCGGCGTACGCAACATCGACGGCTACAACGCCCGCGTCGCCGAAGCCAAAGCCAAGGGCGAGGAATTGACGCGCACGGTGCATACCGGCTTCGACAAGGAAACCGGCAAGGCGATCTACGAGGAAGAGAAACTCGAACTCGAACCACTGCCCTATATCGTCATCATCGTAGACGAAATGGCCGACCTGATGATGGTGGCGGGCAAGGACATCGAAGGCGCGGTGCAGCGTCTTGCGCAAATGGCGCGCGCGGCGGGGCTGCATGTGATCCTCGCAACGCAGCGTCCGTCGGTGGACGTCATCACCGGCACCATCAAGGCGAACTTCCCGACCCGCATCTCCTTCCAGGTGACGTCGAAGATCGACAGCCGCACCATCCTGGGCGAGATGGGCGCCGAGCAACTGCTCGGTCAGGGCGACATGCTTTACATGGCCGGCGGCGGGCGCATCAGCCGCGTCCACGGCCCCTTCGTTTCGGATGAGGAAGTCGAGAAGATCGTCCGCCACCTCAAGGCGCAGGGTCAGCCGGAATATCTCGAGGCGGTCACGGCGGAAGAGGAAACCGACGAGGACGGCAACGCGGTGTTCGACGGCACGAGCATGGGCGCCAATGGCGGCGAGGGCGACCTGTTCTCGCAGGCCGTAGCCATCGTCAAGCGCGACCGCAAGGCCTCGACCAGCTACATCCAGCGCCGGCTCCAGATCGGCTACAACCGCGCCGCCACCCTGATGGAGCGAATGGAACTGGAAGGCATCGTCGGGCAGGCCAATCACGCCGGCAAACGCGAGATTCTGGTGCCCGAGGACGAGGAGCGTTTCGGTTAGTCTTTGTGTTCTCAAGCCCTATTCGCAGCCGCGAAATCGCCATAGCTTGGGGCTAGCCCCAACGGAAGATTGAAAGTCATCCCGGACAGGACGGACCGTTGAGACATCTCCCCATCCTTCAGCCGTTCTGCCGAGCCCGTTCGCGCGCGTCGTCCGGCGGCAAAATGCCTGTCGCGGCCTTGGCAGCGACCGTCGCCGCTTTACTCATGCTCTCGCCGGCGTTTGCTCAGGCGGTGCCGATCCCGAAGCCCGCGCCGAAAACGCGTACCGATACACCCCCGCGTCAGGCTCCGCCGACGCCTGTGATTCCCGGACCCGCCGCATCGACTCCGCCGACGCCGATCATCCCGGATTTGCGCAGCCTGTTCGGCGGCGCATCGCCGACCTTCGACGCCAATCAGAAGGCTCTGGCGGCCAAGGTCAGTGCCTATCTCTCTTCGCTGATCAATGTGTCCGGCAATTTCGTCCAGGTCGGCCCTGACGGCAAGCGCACCACCGGCGATTTCTATATCCAGAAGCCCGGCAAGATCCGGTTCGAATATGACGACCCGAGTCCGATCGCCCTGGTCGCCGACGGCTCGTCCGTGATCGTGCGCGATCGGAGGCTGGCGACGCAGGATGTCTACCCGCTGTCGCAAACGCCACTACGTTATCTGCTGTCCGATCGCATCGATCTGATGCGCGACACCAATGTGGTTGGCGTGGCGGCCGATGACATGTTCGTCAGCGTCACCATCGAGGAAAAGCAGACCTTGGTCGGGACCAGCCGGCTGATGCTGATGATCGGCGCCAAGGACAATCAGCTCAAGCAGTGGACCGTAACCGACCCGCAGGGATACGACACCACGGTCGCGGTTTATAATCTCGACACCACAAAGAAGCTCGATCCAAACATGTTCAGGATCGATTACACGAACTATTCCTCGGGCAATAACTGACGGTGTTTACCGCAAGCTGCTCTTCCTGATCTGGGCACAATGTCATCGCCGGGCTTGACCCGGCGATCCATCTTCCGAATTGATAGACACGCGGGTCAAGCTCGCATGTGACGATCGGGATACTGTACATTTCTATGCGCCTTACCCTCACCACATGGAATATCAATTCGGTGCGCCTGCGCATCGACCTCGTCGCCAAGTTCATCAAGGCGGTACGGCCCGATGTGCTCTGCCTTCAGGAAACGAAATGCGTCGATGACGCATTTCCGCTCAAGCGCTTCAAGCGTCTTGGCTACGAACATGTCGCACTCAACGGGCAGAAGGGCTATCACGGCGTCGCCATCGTCTCGAAACTTCCTTTTGAGTCGAGCGACGTGCGGACCTTCTGCGGCAAGGTCGATTCGCGGCATATCTCGGTGGCATTTGGACAAAGGGCCGAAATGGCGGAGCCGCTGACCGTGCATAATTTCTATGTGCCCGCCGGCGGCGATATTCCAGACCCCACGCTCAATCCGAAGTTTGAACACAAGCTGTCGTTCCTTGATGAGATGCGCAATTGCGCGCCGCTGCATCCGAAGGCCAACGACCGGCACATCCTGGTGGGTGATCTCAACGTCGCACCACACGAACATGACGTGTGGTCGCACAAGCAGCTTCTGAAGATCGTGTCGCACACGCCGATCGAATGCGAAAAGCTGCTCGGCGTGCAGGCACAGGGCGAATGGATCGACGTGGCGCGGCAGCGCATTCCCGAGCCGGAAAAGATCTATACGTGGTGGAGCTATCGCGCCGCGGACTGGGCCGCAGCGAACAAGGGCCGGCGTCTCGACCACATCTGGGTCTCGAAGGCGCTCAGCAACCGCGTTTCTGATTTCAGGATCACTAGAGACGCCCGCGGCTGGGAGCGTCCATCGGACCACGTCCCGGTAACGGCGGTGCTCGATCTGTGATCGGATTTACCGCAGCGTTGCCGACACACGCGACATCGCGCCGGCTGCCGCAGTGGAGCGTGCAGCGAATTCATCACGCAAACGCAGCGCCGCATCCGGATGACTTTCAAGCACGCGCTGAAACAGGCTGCGTGAAATACGCAACACCGACGACGGCTCCAGAGCGGTTGCGGTTGCAGGCCGCGCCATCGCAACGACAAGTGCGAGTTCGCCGATCAAGGCGTTCTGACCCGCCACCGCCTCACTGCCGTCGTCCGACGCAACACGAAACGCGCCGCGGCGGACGATGAAGCCGGCATCCGCCGGCTCTCCCTGTTCGAAAAGTTTGTCGCCAAAGCCGTAGTCGCGCTGCTCCGCGCCTATGGCGAGCACCTGCATAGCCGCGGCACCCAACAGATTCAGTGTCGGGACGCGCGAAAACAGGGCAATGTCGTCTTCAATAGCCATAGAGCGAAGCGCCGGTTGGTCGATTGATTCGACTCATGGCACCAGCTTATAGCCCCCGGACTCAGTCACAAGAATTTCGGGGCTTGCCGCATCCTTCTCCACCTTTTGACGCAGGCGGTAGATATGCGTTTCCAGCGTATGAGTGGTCACACCGGAATTGTAACCCCAGACTTCCTGCAGCAGCGTCTCTCGCGACACCGGCAATTGGCCGGCGCGATAGAGAAAACGCAGGATCGCGGTTTCCTTCTCGGTGAGCCGCACCTTCTTGGCGTTGGCCCCGGTGAGCATCTTGGAACCCGGACGGAAACTGTAGGGACCGACCGAGAACACCGCGTCCTCGCTGGCTTCGTGCTGGCGCAACTGTGCGCGGATGCGGGCCAACAGCACCGCAAAGCGGAAGGGCTTTGCGACATAATCGTTCGCGCCAGATTCGAGACCGAGAATGGTGTCCGAATCGGTATCGTGTCCGGTCAGCATGATGATCGGCGACTTGAAGCCGCCCTTGCGCAGGCTGCGGACCACTTCCCGGCCATCGGTGTCGGGCAGTCCCACGTCCATCAGCACGATATCGGGCGAACTGCTTTTGGCGGCCAGTGCGCCTTTCGCACCGGTATCGACAGCAGATGCCTCGAATTCCTCATGAAGCGACAACTGCTCCACCAGGGCATCGCGCAGATCGGTATCGTCATCCACGATGAGGATCTTGCGGGCGTTGGCCATAGCGTCCAGTCCTTTAAAATTCGTCTTGTAAAAGAGGACTTTGAGAGCGATCTCGAAGCGCCTCGGCGAAATAGAGCATGTGCAGGTGAAAGCGCAAGCTGGAGTTCTACGCAGTCATGGGAAATATAGGCTTTCCAAGGGCTTACCAAACACCGTTGCGTGATCGGCCGCTTTCTTTGGTATCGATCCACGCCGCTGCCGGCCGTCCGAGCCAAGGCTGGTTGGTGGCTGGCCCGCAGATTCTACCGGTCGCTCTCGGACGCGGCGGAATCAAGGCCAACAAGTTCGAAGGTGACGGCGGCACGCCCCGCGGGACATTTCATCCGGTCCGGGTGTGGTGGCGGAACGACCGACATCCCCAACCAAAGACCCATTTGCCGACCCGGGCCATCCGGCATAACGACGCCTGGTCGGAAGATCCCGCAGACCGGCACTACAACCGGGCCGTCGAACGCAAAGCGGGCGATGACGGCGACCGGCTGATGCGCGCGGACCACCTTTATGACTTCATCATTGAGATCGACCACAACACCCGGCCTCGGATCGCGGGCCGGGGCAGCGCCGTCTTCCTGCATCTGGCCCGCGAAAATTTTTCGCCGACAGCCGGCTGCGTCGGACTGACACGGCGCGCGATGCTGCGGCTGTTATCGCGGCTCGGGCCACAGACCAGGATCGTCATCGGATAGGTCTGTAAGGCTCTCGCCGTTGCGAGAAAAGCGAAGCTGTTCTTCGCTTGAAAAAAACTGCATTGCTTCGTCGCAACTGCTCGTCGAAATGACGATCAAGTCACGCGCCAAATCTTACCGCTTGCCGAAAATTGCGGACCCGACCCTGATATGGGTGGCCCCCAGTTGAATCGCGGTTTCGAAATCCGCGCTCATGCCCATGGACAAAAGTTTCAAGCCATTACGCGCCGCGATCTTGGCCGTGAGAGCGAAGTGCGGCGCGGGAGGATCATCCACCGGCGGAATGCACATCAATCCCTCGATCTGCAAGCCATAAACCTCGCGACAGTTTGCGAGGAACGCATCTGCATCGGGAGGCGCGATGCCGGCCTTCTGTGGTTCTTCGCCGGTGTTGAGCTGGACGAACAGTTGGGGGCGCTTGTCCTGCTTAACGATTTCTTTCGCCAGCGCCTCGCACAAACTGGCGCGATCCAGCGAGTGGATAGCATCGAACAAGGCGACTGCTTCCCTGGCCTTGTTGGATTGCAAGGGGCCTATCAGATGAAGCGACAGATCCGGATAGTCGTTCATCAAGGACGGCCACTTGGCTTTTGCTTCCTGCACGCGATTTTCACCGAAAACACGCTGACCCGTCTGAATCACCGGCACGATGGCCTCGGCATCGAACGTCTTCGACACGGCGATCAGTGTCACCGACGCGCGATCGCGACGCGCATCCCTGCAGGCGCGCGCGACCTCTCGCTCCACAATGGCAAGCCCGCTTGGTGAATCGGATATTACCGGCGGCATGTTATCCACAGCCATCGAGGGAAAGTTGCCGTCAAATTAGTGATCTTTCGAATTTTAGGGAATTCGGGAAAGGGTCTTTGAAGCCTTTTTTGTAAATGTTGGCGTGGGGCAAGGGAATACCGATGTCAATCGCCAGATTGGGCCGCAACACGTCAAAGCTAAGGGCGCTATTGGGGATTCGCGCGCGCCTTGTTCTGCTGGCGTTGATCCTGGTCCTGCCGTTGATGCTCGATCGCGTGCGGCTCCTTGAGGACACCCGCTCCAAGCAGGTGGCGCAGGCCGCCAACGAGCTGTCCGAACTTGCAAGGCACACCGCCGACGCCCAGCGCGAAATCATCTCGACGGTGCAGGCTGTTCTGAAATCCTCCGCCTACATCTTCGCCGCCGCGTCCCAACAGGGCCGCGGTTGCGCCATCATGCGCGCAAGCCTGCGGGTCGATCTGCCGTGGATCAGAAGCTTGTCGATCGTCGGACCGGACGGCAAGATCAGCTGCTCCACGATGCCCGCCATCGTCGGTTTCGATCTCGACGATCGCGAATATATCCGCAAGGCGCGCGAGTTCCACGAATTCGTGGTGAGCGATTACATCCTGAGTCGCACCACCGGCCTGCCGACCATCATAGCCGCCTATCCCGTCTCGGCGGTGGATGGCGGCCAGGAATCCGTGGTGATCGCGGCGATTGATCTGAAATGGATGTCGCAACTGCTGAGCAATCGCGGCGAACGCTCCGGCGTATCGGTCGTACTCGTTGACGGCAAGGGAACGATCCTGGCGTCTCCGCCCGAAAGCAAGAATCTGATCGGGCATCAACTGAAGGACACGTCCCTGCTCGAAGCGGTCACGCTGCGGGAGATCAATCTCGATCGCGACTTCGGTTCCATCTCCTTCGAATCCGCCGACGGCGAGAAAAAGGCCGTGTCGTTTGCCCGCGTCACCGGCACACGTGCCCGTATGATTGTCAGCATCAACCAGTCGATCATGTTGGGCGACGTCAATCGCGATATCCGCAACGCCTATGTTCAACTTGCGCTTGTCGGACTGTTCACGCTGCTTGGCGCGTGGATCGTGGGCGAGCGTCTCATCATCCGGCCCGTGCGCATGATGACGGATATGGCAAACCGTTTCGGCCGCGGCGAATTTTCCACAAGAGCAACAAGCGCGGCATTGCCGCGGGAGTTCATCCCGCTCGCCAAGGCCTTCGATGCTATGGCGTCGCAGCTTTCAGAGCGAGAGCGGGAGATGGCCGCGGCCAATGACCGGCTCACCGTGATTGCATCCCTCGACCTGGTATCCGGCCTGGCCAACCGCCGCGGATTCCAGAGTCGCCTCGAATTCGAATGGATGAAGGCGCTGCAAACCGACACGCAGCTTTCCATCCTGATGATCGACGTCGATCATTTCAAACTCTTCAACGACACTTACGGTCATCCGGAGGGCGATGCCTGCCTCAGCCGCGTCGGCGAAGTTCTTGCCGCTATCGCGGACGCCGGCGCCGGCTTCGCCGCCCGTTATGGTGGCGAAGAATTCTGTCTGCTGCTCCCCAACAGCAATCCGGCCTATGCCGCGCAGGTGGCCGAGCAGGTACGCGCCTCCGTCGAAGGCCTCGCCATTCCCCACGTTATCGGGAGCGGCAACGCCGTCACGGTCAGCGTCGGCGTGGCGACGATTGCGCCGGGCGAAGCCCAGCCGCAAGACGATCTGATCGAGGCGGCGGACGCAGCTTTGTACGCCGCCAAGCGCCGGGGCCGGAACGCCGTGGTCGAACACGGCCTGATCCGAGCCTCCGACCAGCCGGTCTCGCTGGCGGGTTAGCAACGAAATCCTGCCCGGCTCCCTAATATGCGCCTAAGGCGTTGACCCCCCGCAGTCTTTTGTGGCTAGTGTCCTGAATCCGAAGGATGCCTTGTTTCGCGGCAGGCTCTTAGCGTCCTTCGGATTCTCAAGGACACTAGTAACTATCATTCTAGTGTGGTTTTGGTTCGCAAGGCCGCAAATGAATGTGCTGAGAAAATGTTGCGGCCTTGCGAACCACCACACTAGTCTGCCGCACCTTTCTCCCGTTTCCTTGGCAGACAACCGATCCGATGAGCACCGAACGCTATAACGCCCGCGAGTCCGAACCGCGCTGGCAGAAGCTCTGGAACGAGCGGGCGATTTTCGCCACGCGCAACGACGACCCCAGACCGAAATACTATGTGCTCGAGATGTTCCCGTACCCGTCGGGGCGCATCCACATGGGTCACGTCCGCAATTACACCATGGGCGATGTGGTCGCGCGTTACATGCGCGCCAAGGGCTACAACGTGCTGCATCCGATGGGGTGGGATGCCTTCGGCCTGCCCGCCGAAAACGCCGCCATTGAGCGCAAGGTCGCCCCCAAGGCCTGGACCTACGAAAACATCGCCGCGATGAAAAAGCAGCTCCAGACCATGGGGCTGTCGCTCGACTGGGCGCGCGAATTCGCGACCTGCGATCCGAGCTACTACAAGCATCAGCAGAAGATGTTTCTGGATTTCATGAAAGCCGGACTCGCCGAGCGCGAGAAGCGCAAAATCAACTGGGATCCGGTCGACATGACCGTGCTTGCCAATGAGCAGGTGATCGACGGCCGCGGCTGGCGTTCCGGCGCGCTGGTCGAGCAGCGTGAGATGAACCAGTGGGTCTTCAAGATCACGAAATATTCGCAGGAATTGCTCGACGCGCTGGATACACTCGATCGCTGGCCCGACAAGGTCCGGCTGATGCAGCGCAACTGGATCGGGCGCAGCGAGGGGCTGCTCGTTCGTTTCGCGCTAGATCAGACAACCGCGCCAAACGGCGAAAGCGAATTGCGGATTTTTACGACGCGCCCCGACACCTTGTTCGGCGCAAAGTTCATGGCGATCGCCGCGGATCATCCGCTCGCGCAGGCGGCGGCCTTAAAGAATCCGAAGCTCGCCGAATTCATTGCCGAAACCAAGCGTCAGGGCACGGCGCAGGAGATCATCGACACCGCCGAGAAGCAGGGCTTCGACACCGGCATCAAGGCGATACATCCGTTCGATCCCGACTGGAAGCTACCGGTCTATGTCGCCAACTTCGTGCTGATGGAATACGGCACCGGCGCGATCTTCGGCTGTCCGGCGCACGACCAGCGCGACCTCGACTTCGTGAACAAATACAATCTCGGCAACACGCCGGTGGTTTGTCCCGAAGGACAGGATCCCGCGAGCTTTGTTATCACGACCACCGCCTATGACGGTGACGGCCGTATGATCAATTCCCGCTTCCTCGACGGCATGACCATCGAGCAGGCGAAGGAAGAAGTCGCGAAACGCCTTGAAAGCGCGGCGCGCGGCAACATGCCGGTCGCCGAGCGCCAGGTGAACTTCCGCCTGCGGGACTGGGGGATTTCACGCCAGCGCTATTGGGGCTGTCCGATTCCGGTCATCCACTGCCCGAAGTGCGATGTGGTCCCGGTACCGGACTCAGACTTGCCGGTTGTGCTGCCGGAGGATGTGACCTTCGACAAGCCGGGCAACGCGCTCGACCATCACCCGACCTGGAAGCATGTGACCTGCCCGCAATGCGGCGGCAAGGCGCAGCGCGAGACCGACACGATGGACACCTTTGTCGATTCGTCGTGGTACTTCGCGCGCTTCACCGATCCGTGGAATGAGAACGCGCCGACGACGCCGGCCGTGGTCAACCGCATGATGCCGGTCGATCAGTATATTGGCGGCGTCGAACACGCGATCCTGCATCTGTTGTACTCGCGCTTCTTCACCCGTGCGATGAAGGCGACGGGGCATATCGGTATGGACGAGCCGTTCGCGGGCATGTTCACGCAGGGCATGGTGGTGCACGAGATTTACCGGAAGAAAGACGGCACCTACGCCTCGCCGGCCGAGATCGCCATCACGACAGTCGGAGACAAACGTCAGGCGACATTGCTCGGATCCGGTGAAACCGTCGAGATCGGCGCAATCGAGAAGATGTCGAAGTCGAAGCGCAACACCGTCGATCCTGACGACATCATCGGCACCTACGGCGCCGACACCGCACGCTGGTTTATGTTGTCCGACTCGCCGCCCGACCGCGATGTGATCTGGAGCGAGGAAGGCGTGCAGGGCGCGGGCCGTTTCGTGCAGCGCATCTGGCGGCTGGTGAATGCCGCCGCTCCGCATTTACCTAAATCCGGAACGGTGCTGGGCATCAACGGTCCCGATGCTGCGTTGGCCCTGCGGCGCATGTCTCACCGGACGCTGGCGGATGTCTCGGCCGCCATCGAACGTCTGCGCTTCAATACCGCGATCGCCAAACTCTATACGTTCGTCGGCGCGCTGGCCGAGATCGTGGATGGGCCGAAGAAAGTTCTGGAAACCGATGCCGCCGTTGCGGCCGCCACCCGGGAAGCCTTCGACATCCTGGTGCGGCTGATCTCCCCGATGATGCCGCATCTGGCCGAACAGTGCTGGCAGGTGCTGGGGCATCAGGGATTGGTTTCGGAGGCGCAATGGCCCGAAACCGAACCAAAATTACTGATCGACGACACAATTACGCTTCCCGTGCAGGTTAATGGCAAGAAACGCGCGGATGTCACGGTCGCCCAAAATGCTCAGAATGCGGAAATTGAGACTGCCGTTTTGGCACTTGATGCAGTAAAATCGGCGCTGGACGGGAAATCTCCCCGAAAAGTCATCATCGTTCCCCAGAGGATCGTGAATGTCGTGGTTTGATACGCGCGTCGCTGCCCGGCTTCTGGCCGTGGTCGCTATTGCGGCCCTGACGGCGGGATGCTTTCAGCCGATGTACGCCGAACGCAGTCTCGACGGCGGTTCGGCGCTGCGCGACAAACTTCAGGGCGTCGAGGTTCCTCCACTCAACCTGCCAAACGGCTCCCGCGAGGCGCGGCTTGGCGTCGAAATCCGCAATGCGCTGATGTTCAGCATGTACGGCAGCGCCGTCGGCGGGCCGCCGACCCATCGCCTGCTGATGCGCATCACCACCACCCGGCTGTCGGTCATCGTCGACCCCACTACCGCAAGGCCCGACATCGAGAACTACGGCATCGATGCCGTTTACGAGCTCAAAGACAACGCCACCGACAAGACGGTGCTGACCGGCACGACGTTCTCGCGTGTGTCTTACGATATTCCCGGACAGGCACAGCGTTTCGCCCGCTCGCGCGGACTGCGCGACGCGGAAGACCGCGCTGCCAAGGTGATCGCTGACAATATCAGCCAGCGCCTCGCGTCGTTCTTCATCGCCGGCACCTGACCGGCATCGCTTCGAGAGAATTGTGGTCGCGCTTCGCGGGAAGGAAATTGACGCTTTTCTGGCCCGGCCCGATCCGTCGCGGCCGATCATTCTGCTATACGGTCCCGATGCCGGCCTGGTGCGCGAGCGCGCCGATGCCCTGATGGCGTCCGCCGTCGACGACCCCAACGATCCGTTTTCCCTGGTCAAGATGGATGGCGACGAACTAGCCGCCGAGCCGTCGCGCCTGGTCGACGAAGCGATGACGGTGCCGCTGTTCGGCGGCCGCCGCGCGATCCGGATCCGCGCCGGCTCGCGCAGCTTCGCGAGCGGCATCGATACGCTCAGCGAGATGCAGCCGAAGGATTGCCGCATCGTGATCGAAGCCGGTGAGTTGCGGCCGGACGCGCCGTTGCGGAAGGTGTGCGAGAAGGCGAAGTCCGCGGTCACCATTGCGTGCTACGCCGACACCGAGCGCGACCTTGCAAAACTGATCGACGATGAACTGCGCGCGTCAAATCTGAGGATCGCACCGGATGCCCGCGCCGCGCTGACTTCCCTGCTGGGTGGCGACCGTCAGGCGTCGCGCAACGAAATCCGAAAAGTCGCGCTGTACGCCCACGGCAAGGGTGAAGTTACGCTCGACGATGTGGCCGCCATTGTCACCGATGCATCGGGCCTTACGCTGGACCCCATCGTCGACAACGTCTTCGCCGGACGCGCCGCCGATGTCGAAATCGCGTTCGCCAAAGCAATGGCCGCCGGTACCAATGCCGGCTTCATCATCATGACTGCCCAGCGGCAAGCCGCAGCGCTGCACAAGGCACGGCTGTCCATCGAGGAAGGCCGCAGCGAACTCGAAGCACTCGACACCGGATTTCCCCGGCTGCATTTCTCTCGAAAGACCCTGGTAGAGACCGCCCTCCGAAATACAAGCGTGGAACGCATGTCCCGCGTCATGGCGCAGTTGGCTGACGCGGCATTCGACATGCGCAGGCAATCATCGCTGGCTGAAGTCATCGCGCAGCGCGCGCTGCTTGCGGTCGCGGTGAACGCGCGACGAAGGGGCTAGCTTCTTCCTGCCTCAAGCCGCCGCAAAATCTCGTCGAGCTGATCGAGATCCTTGTACTTAATCTGCACAGTCCCGCCCGGATTGCGGTGATCGACGCTGACCTTGAGACCAAGTACATCGCTGACGCGCTTTTCCAGCGCGAGAGTGTCCGGGTCTTTTGCGACAGCCCCCGCACGCGCCTTCTGCGGCTTGCGTTCGGGCACGCCTTCGTCATGGGCAAGCGCTTCGGTCTGGCGGACGCTCAGACCTTCCTCGACAATGCGCTTCGCGGCAGCGGCGGCATCGGGCACGCCGATCAGCGCGCGTGCGTGACCGGCTGACAGTTTACCTTCGGCGATATAGGCCTGAACCTGCTCCGGCAGCTTCGTCAGCCGCATCATGTTGGCGACATGGCTGCGGCTCTTGCCGACGATCTTCGCGATGTCTTCCTGACTACGTTTGAATTCGGCGGCGAGTGCGTGATAGCCCTGCGCTTCTTCCATCGCGTTCAGATCAGAGCGCTGCACGTTCTCGATAATCGCGATCTCGAGGGCATCGCTGTCGTTGACATCGATGGTGACGATCGGCACGTCATGAAGACCTGCGCGCTGCGACGCGCGCCAGCGCCGCTCGCCGGCGATGATCTCGAAACGATCCTGCGCGCCCTTCACCGGCCGCACCACAATCGGCTGGATCACTCCGTGCTGCTTGATCGACGCCGACAGTTCATCGAGTTCGGCGTCCGAAAAAGTCCGGCGCGGATTGCGCGGATTGGCCTTCAGGAATTCGATCGGGACGCGGCGCGGCGCGCGCGCAGGACGATCGACATGCGCCGCCTCGCCGCCGACATCGCCAATCAGACTTGCAAGACCGCGACCCAGTCGCGAACGCTCCTCGGCCATTGCCGCTTCCCTCGCACCCAACTCACGCACTCCGAATTTCAAACTTGTTTTGCATGCCGCCCTTTAAAGCTCGAGGCATTGTCTCTCGCCTCAGGATGGCGGCTTCGTTTTTTAGTGCGCGCGCAACTCGCGCTCGCGCTGAATCACTTCGGTGGCGAGTTTGAGGTAGGCTTCGCTGCCGACGCATTTGAGATCGTAGACCAGCACCGGCTTGCCGTACGACGGCGCTTCGGAAATGCGTACGTTGCGCGGGATCATGGTGTCGTAGACTTTCTTGCCCATGAACTGACGCACGTCAGCGACCACCTGGTTTGACAGGTTGTTGCGCGAGTCGAACATGGTCAGCACGATGCCGTGAATCGAGAGCGTCGGATTCAGTGTCGTGCGCACCTGCTCCACCGTCTGCAGCAACTGCGACAGACCTTCCAGCGCAAAGAATTCACATTGCAACGGAACGAGAATCGCGTGCGACGCTGCCATGGCGTTGACGGTGATGAGATTGAGCGACGGCGGACAATCGACCAGCACGTAGGTGTAGTCGGTGTCCGGTGCGACGTTGACGTTCAACTCGGCGATGGCGTCGCGCAGACGAAACGCGCGATCACGGGTGGTGCCGAGTTCAAGTTCAAGGCCTGAAAGGTCCATGGTGGATGCCGCGATGTGCAGACGCGGCACGGCGGTCGGAATGATCGCCTCGCGGAGCTTCGCCTCACCAATCAGCACGTCATAGGTCGAACAGTTACGGTTGCGGCGGTCGATACCGAGGCCGGTGGAGGCGTTGCCCTGCGGGTCGAGATCGACGATCAGCACCCGCTCGCCGATAGCGGCCAGCGCCGTACCGAGGTTGATCGCAGTGGTGGTCTTGCCGACGCCGCCCTTCTGGTTGGCGAGCGCCAGGATGCGGGGATGACCCGGCTGGGCCAACGCCTCGCCCGACGAATGAAAAATTCCGCTCATATCGACCATGACCTTAACGCCTTGTTTTTACTCGTCCTTTACCGGCGATTCGCCGCGACTATCTCGACGATCCAGCCGTTGCCGCCCGTGCGGCTTTCGTGAAGAAGGTGCTTAATATTCCAGTATTTAGTAGCTTCCGTCAATTCAGACTCTACATCTTGTCCCTTGAGAAACAACGCTCTCGCGCCGCGCTTCATCAGGGGTTCCGTAAAGTTCAGCAACATATGTAGGGGAGCCACCGCGCGGGCGGTGACGCAATCTATCGGGGCCGACAAGCTATCCACATAATCCCCGATGTCGGCGAGGATAACCGAACCGGCAGCCCCCGTGATCCGCAGCGCCTCGCGGAGAAACGCCGCCTTCTTGGCATTGCGCTCGACGAGCTGGACGGACGCGCCTTCGCGGTCCGCCAATGCACAGGCCAGCACCACGCCGGGGAAGCCGCCGCCGCTGCCGAAGTCGAGCCAGTGCTTGGCCGACGGTGCGAGATCCAGAAGCTGCAACGAGTCGGCGATGTGCCGGGTCCAAAGCTGCGGAAGCGTAGAGGGCGAAATCAGATTGGTCTTGGCCTGCCATTCCACCAGCAGATCGACGTAGCGATCGAGCCGGGCTTCTGTTTCACGTGAAACAGGAGTCAGCGCCAAGGCTGCCGCTTTGTCCGAAGCAGAAATGGAAGCTTGGGCCGCTTTGGCCATGAATTCCGCCTTAGGCCGACGCCGTGGATGGCCGACGCGATTCGCGGCGCAGATAGGCCGCCAGAATAGCCAATGCGGCCGGGGTCATCGCTTCAATCCGGCCCGCCTGCCCGATGGTTCGTGGCCGCGCCTTTTCGAGCTTCTGTCGCGCCTCATTGGAAAGACCCGGCACAGCGCTGTAATCAACGTCGGTCAGCACGAGACCCTCATCGCGCCGGAAGGCCTGCACATCGGCGGCCTGGCGGGCGAGATAGACGTCGTATTTGGCGTCGATCTCTAGATGGACCGCGATCTTGGGATCGACGCCAGTAAGTTGCGGCCAGATAGATACGACGTTGGCCCATTCGACCTCCGGATAGGCCAACATTTCGAAGGCTGTGCGGCGCTGGCCGTCATGATTGAGTGCAATGCCGTGCTTGGCAGCTTCGTTGGGTGTCACGGAGAGTGATTTTGCCAGTGATTTTGCGGTTTTAAGCGCTTCCATCTTAGAAGCATGGCGCCCTGCCCGCTCCGCGCCGACACAGCCAAGCGCGATACCCCGATCAGTCAGGCGTTGGTCGGCATTGTCGGCCCGCAGGGTTAGACGGTATTCGGCGCGCGAGGTGAACATCCGGTACGGCTCGGTGATGCCGCGGGAGGTCAGATCGTCGATCATGACGCCGAGATAGCCCTCGGCGCGGTCGAACACGATCGGTGCGCCACCTCCGGCCAGCAGGGCGGCGTTCAGTCCAGCGATAAGACCCTGCGCACCGGCTTCTTCGTAGCCGGTGGTGCCATTAATCTGCCCAGCCAGGAAAAGCCCCGGTACACGCTTGGTCTGAAGTGTCGGGTCGAGTTCGAGCGGATCGACATGGTCATATTCGATGGCGTAGCCCGGACGGACCATTTTCACCCGCTCGAGGCCCGGAATCGTCGCCAGGATTGCCTGCTGGACCTCTTCCGGCAGCGAGGTGGAGATGCCGTTGGGGTAAACCGTAGTGTCGTCGAGACCTTCCGGCTCCAGAAAAATCTGATGACCGTCGCGATCGCCGAACCGAACGATCTTGTCCTCGATGGAGGGGCAATAGCGCGGCCCAGAGCTTTTGATCTGTCCGGAATACATCGGCGAGCGATGAACATTGGCCCGGATGATGTCGTGGGTGGCATTGGTGGTCCGGGTGATGCCGCATTCGATCTGCCGGGTCGTGATCAGGTCCGTCAGCACCGAAAACGGCTCAATCGGGTCGTCCCCGGGCTGCATTTCGACGGCGGACCAGTTGATGGTCGAACCGTCAAGACGCGGCGGCGTCCCGGTCTTGAGGCGCCCCAGCGTAAAGCCTGCGCGCTCAAAGGACTTCGAGAGACCCATCGCTGGGGCTTCCCCGACCCGTCCAGCCGGCCAGTTCTTTTCGCCGAGATGGATCAGGCCCCGCAAAAACGTCCCGGTGGTCACAACCACCGCGCCGACGACGAATTCCCGGCCGTCACTCAAGCGAATCCCGCAGATTCGGCCGTCGGAGAGCAAAAGCTCGTCCGCCTCGCCCTCGATCACGGTCAGATTGGTAGTGTCCCGGATCGCAGCCTGCATCGCCGCCGCATAGAGCTTGCGGTCGATCTGGGCACGGGGGCCGCGCACCGCCGGACCTTTGCGGCGATTCAGAACCCGGAACTGGATGCCGCCCCGGTCGGCGATCCGGCCCATCAGGCCGTCCAAGGCATCGATTTCCCGGACCAGATGGCCCTTTCCAAGGCCTCCAATGGCCGGATTACAGGACATTGCGCCGATGGTCGCATACTGATGGGTCACCAGAGCGGTTTTCGCTCCAGCGCGTGCGGACGCCGCCGCGGCTTCACAGCCGGCGTGGCCGCCTCCAATCACGATGACATCGAATGTGGTCTGCATCGGCGAACTTCTACCGCTTTGGTGTAAAAGCTGAAAGGCGGAAATCGATCAGGGATGTTTCACGTGAAACAATGCGGCGCGGCTCGAATCTCAAGTTGTTTCACGTGAAACATAGGCCAATGGCCGACCGGGTCGGCCATTGGCCTGTCCAGTCTATTTGCCGATGCAGAATTCGCGGAAAATGACGTCGAGAATATCTTCAACGTCCACCCGGCCGGTCAATCGCCCTAATGAATGAATTGCGATTCGTAACTCCTCCGCTAGAAGCTCGTCACCCTGCCCGGCTGCCCGCCCTGCCCTGTCCAAGGCGTGAATTGTTTCCCACAACAAGGTCCTATGCCGAGCGCGGCTGATCAGCGCCATCTCGCCGGAACCAAAAAAGTCCTGGGCATAGGTTACCAAAGCCGCGACCAATTCCGGCACGCCGTCGCCGCGCGCGGCGGAGATATCGAGCCGCGACGGTACTTTCCCAGCCTCGCCCTTCCCGCCCATCAGATCGACCTTGTTGCGCACGATCCAGACCGGCGCGTGATCGTCGGCATTCGCGAGTCTCGGTGCGATCTCGTCGTTCGCATCGACCAGCCACAGCACCAGATCGGACGTTCGCGCCCGATCACGTGCGCGGCGCACGCCCTCCTGCTCGACGGGATCGACCGTGTCGCGCACGCCGGCCGTGTCGATCACCGTTACCGGATAGCCGTTGAGATCGAGATGCACCTCAATCACATCGCGTGTGGTGCCGGCATACGGCGAGACGATTGCAGCTTCACGCCGCGCCAGACGATTGAGCAGCGTCGATTTTCCCGCATTCGGCGGCCCAGCAATCGCAACCGTGAGGCCCTCGCGAAGACGTTCACTTTGTGCCGATGCCGCAAGGGTTTCCTCAATCTCGAATTTCAGCGCCGTGATCTTGCGCAATGCCGGCACAATCAGTTCTGACGACACATCGCCCTCGTCGGAAAAATCGATCCCCGCTTCGACCAGCGCCGATGCTTCAATGATCTGCTGTCGCCAGCTCTCGGCTTTCTCGCCGAGCAATCCTTTCAGGTGACGCAATGCCTGACGGCGCTGACGATCGGTGTCGGCATGAATGAGATCGTCGAGGCCTTCGGCTTCGGTGAGATCAAGCTTGCCGTTCTCGAATGCACGGCGTGTGAACTCGCCAGGTTCCGCCGGCCGCAAGCCATCGATGGAGCCGAGCGCATCGAACATTGCGGCGATCACGGCGCGTCCACCATGGATATGAAATTCCGCGACATCTTCACCGGTGGCGCTATGCGGTGCTGGGAACCAGAGTGTCACCGCCTCATCCAACGCGCTGCCGTCAAGATCGCGCAGCGTTGCCACATGAGCCAGGCGGGGAGTCGGTAGCTTGCCGCAGAGGCGCTCCACGGCTGCCCGGGCCTGCGGGCCGGATACCCGAACGATAGCAATGGCCGACGGGGCACGGCCTGATGAAAGAGCGAAGATAGTCGGGTCACGGGAATCCATGGCCTATTTGTCGGACACATCTGCAGCAGGCAATCAAATTCCCCACAAGCGTCCGAGACCATATTGCTGCGTTGCAGCATTACTGCAACATGGACCGCAGCAAGGCATTGGTGCAATGCACTATAAATAAGATTAGCGAGCCTTGGCGATCATGTCCGACAGCGGTATCCGCTGCTGGCCATTCCGGCCAAAATTCTC
This sequence comes from Bradyrhizobium sp. G127, assembly GCF_021502575.1. Classification (NCBI taxonomy): domain Bacteria; kingdom Pseudomonadati; phylum Pseudomonadota; class Alphaproteobacteria; order Hyphomicrobiales; family Nitrobacteraceae; genus Bradyrhizobium; species Bradyrhizobium sp. G127. The sequence continues at coordinate 149,869 of NZ_JAKFGN010000001.1, read as the reverse complement.
TGGTGCCAGCCATTTCTCATACGCTGACTTTAGTGCCGGCCATTCGCTGTCGAGAACTGAGAACCAGGCGGTGTCCCGGTTGTGGCCTTTAACCACCATGTGGTTGCGGAAAATTCCCTCAAAGCGAAACCCGAGCCGCAGCGCCGTACGTCGTGACGGCCCATTGAACGAGTTGCACTTCCACTCGTAGCGCCGATAGCCGAGGTCGTCGAACACATGCCGCATCAACAGATACATCGCTTCTGTGGCGGCGGGCGTGCGCTTCAACGCGTCCGAATAATGGATGCTACCGATCTCGACCACGCCGTTGCCAGGATCCGGCCGCATGTAGGCGCACAAGCCGGCGGCACGTCCAGACGCGCGATCGATGATGGCGCTGTAGATGTAATCTCTGCTGTTCGCGGATTCCGTCAGCCAGTTCAGGATTCCTGCGTCATCAGCAAAAGGACCGATGAACAGATAGACCCACGACGATTCATCGGTGGTCCTGAACGCGGCGACGAGATCGTCACCATGACGTTCGATGTTCAACGGCTCGATGCGACAATACCGGCCATCGATGGTGACAGGTTGCGGCGACGGGCGACGCGTCCAGTCGGGCAGGGGTACGCCCTGCGGAAGACGAGAATCCGATGACAAGAAAACCTCCCACGCTGCCGCGTCTTGTGCCGGCGCGGAGCTGCGCAATCATCCTGACGAGATATGTCAAAAATGCAAATGCCCGGCATCGACACGAAGACCTGCTTCGTATTGATGGCCGGGCATAGCAAACAAACTGACCGTCGTACCGGTCAGACAATCATATCAGGTATTCATCGACTCGAAGAACTCCGCATTGTTCTTGGTGTTGCGGAGCTTGTCGAGCAGGAAGTCGATGGCGTCCATGGTGCCCATCGGATTGAGAATCCGGCGCAGCACGTACATCTTCTTGAGCAACTGCGGATCGGTGATGAGCTCTTCCTTGCGCGTGCCGGAACGCGAGATGTCGATCGCCGGGAAGGTCCTCTTGTCCGAGACCTTGCGGTCGAGAATGAGTTCGGAGTTACCGGTGCCCTTGAATTCTTCGAAGATGACTTCGTCCATGCGGCTGCCGGTATCCACCAGCGCGGTCGCGATGATGGTGAGCGAACCGCCTTCTTCGATGTTACGCGCAGCACCGAAGAAACGCTTGGGGCGCTGCAGCGCGTTGGCGTCGACACCGCCGGTAAGAACCTTGCCGGAGCTAGGAACAACGGTGTTGTAGGCGCGTCCAAGGCGCGTGATCGAATCGAGCAGGATCACCACGTCGCGGCCGTGCTCGACCAGGCGCTTGGCCTTCTCGATCACCATTTCCGCGACCTGAACGTGACGCACCGCCGGCTCATCGAAGGTCGAAGATACAACCTCGCCCTTCACCGAGCGCTGCATGTCGGTGACTTCTTCCGGACGTTCGTCGATCAGAAGAACGATTAGATAGCATTCTGGATGATTGGCCGTGATCGAGTGCGCGATGTTCTGCATCAGCACCGTCTTGCCAGTGCGGGGAGGAGCGACGATCAGCGCGCGCTGGCCCTTGCCGATCGGCGCAACGATATCGATGACCCGTGCCGACAAATCCTTACGCGTCGGATCATCAAGCTCGAGCCGGAAACGTTCGTCCGGAAACAGCGGGGTCAGGTTGTCGAAATTGACCTTGTGCTTGGACTTCTCGGGATCCTCGAAGTTCAGCGTGTTGACCTTGAGCAGCGCGAAGTAGCGTTCGCCTTCCTTAGGGCTGCGGATATGGCCCTCGATAGTGTCGCCGGTCCGAAGTCCGAAACGCCGGATCTGGGATGGTGAAACGTAGATATCGTCAGGACCCGGCAGATAGTTGGCATCCCATGAGCGCAGAAAGCCGAAGCCGTCGGAGAGAACCTCGACGACGCCTTCACCGATGATGTCGGTTTCCTGGATCGCAAGCTGCTTGAGAATGGCGAACATCAGTTCCTGCTTGCGCATGGTGCTGGCGTTTTCGACCCCAAGCTCTTCGGCAAACGAGACAAGCTCCGCCGGAGTTTTGGTCTTGAGGTCTTGTAGTTTGATTTCCCGCATTGGGGTTGTCCTGTGGAGAATATGAAGAAAAGGGAGGGGAGGAGGAGCGAGAGGTTCAGCCTGCTGACGACAAACGGACTACAAAAGCGATCAGAAGTCCGCAGGTCTCAAGTATGGAAGTCTTGAGCGAGGAAGGTGCCGGGAGGCTTCGAACCTGACATGGTGGCCGGTCCAACAATGAGACCGGGACTCAACCACATCCGCCTGCGTTCGGTGGGATGACACGAATATAGAAAATCAATAGGCCTTGCGCAAGAAGGTGATTAAGGCGCGGAAACTCATTCGCCCGGCTAAAATGGCTTAACGATCACCAGAATAACGATACCGACCATCAAAACGGTCGGTACCTCATTGAGAATACGATAGAATTTTTGACTTCGCATATTCCTATCGAGCGCAAAGTCGCGCACGCGGCCTGTGAAAAAGCCGTGAACCCCCGACAAAATCAGCACCAGCAGGAATTTGAGGTGAAACCAGCCCGAAACATACCATCCGCCCTGCCAGGCAAGCCACAACCCCGCCAGCCACGTTACGATCATGGCAGGATTGATAATCGCCTTGAGCAGCCGGCGCTCCATCACCTTGAAGGTATCGGATTGCGCGGAGCCAATTTCAGCATCGCAGTGATAAACGAACAGCCGCGGCAGATAGAGCATGCCCGCCATCCATGAGATGACGGCAATCACATGCAGCGCTTTGATCCATTCGTACATAGCGTTTTTTCTTTTTCCGATTCCTCGGTGATTTGAAACGACCTCTGCAATTGGATCGGAGGAACTTTTCGTTGCCGAGTCTGTTGAGCAGCATCGATAGATGACGTGAGACAAGGCTTGTCCGCAAGCACGACTTTCTTAAAGAATCCTTTTTAGATTCTTAGGTTAGAGTCAGTGTAGCAGTGATTAGCGCCCGAGCATTTCTCTCCCGTGATTGTCCAGTGTTCATCCACATGCCGTCGGCTTATACCCGCTAATGAGGGATGCAGGAGCGCGGTGAAATAGGCAGATGGTTTCAAGTGTTTGCCTGATACTGGGCCGCCATTATCCCAAGACAAATCCACACAGGCCCGCTACGATCAGATCAGGGGCCGGATTTCATCCCGAAATCAGCCCTGTGAATTGATAGGCGAGTTATCCCGGATGAGGTCGTCCGGCGCGCGATTGAGGCCGAAATGCCCACAGCAACTCACATCGATCCACAGCAGCTAGGCTGATAAAACGGGACTCGAAACCACAGAATGCCGACCTCCCGCAGCTATTTTCATCTTCACATGATCTCCGATTCGACCGGTGAGACGCTCATCACTGTCGCGCGGGCGGTGGCTGCGCAATACTCCAACGTATCGCCGGTCGAGCACGTCTATCCGCTGGTACGCAGCCAGAAGCAGCTCGATCGTGTGCTGGCCGAGATCGAGGAGGCTCCCGGCATCGTCCTGTTCACGCTGCTGGAAAAGGACCTGGTGGAGCGGCTGGAAGCGAAGTGCCAGGAAATCAACATTCCCAGCCTGTCGATTATCGGCCCCGTCATGCAGTTGTTTCAGGCGTATCTTGGCACCGAGACTTCGCGCCGCGTCGGCGCGCAGCACACCCTTAACACCGAATATTTCAAGCGCATTGATGCGCTGAATTACTCGATGATGCATGACGACGGGCAGCATGTCGAAGGACTGGAGGAAGCCGACGTGGTTCTCGTCGGCGTCTCACGGACATCCAAAACGCCGACTTCGATCTATCTTGCCAACCGCGGCGTGCGCACAGCTAACGTGCCGCTGGTTCCTGGCATTCCAATTCCGCACCAGCTTGAAACCCTGAAGAAACCGCTGGTTGTCAGCCTTCATGCCACACCGGAGCGTTTGATCCAGGTCAGGCAAAACCGGCTACTGGGTATTGGCGCAAAAACCGGCGACGATTCTTACATCGATCGGCAAGCTGTGGCTGATGAGGTTGCGTTCTCGCGCAAGCTGAGTGCGAAATACGATTGGCCGCTGCTTGACGTCACACGCCGTTCGATCGAGGAAACGGCGGCGGCGATTATGAAACTCTATGCCGATCGCCAGCGTCAGAAAACGTGAACTCATGACGCTGTGGCTTGAACGGCAACCGTTGATTCTTGCTTCGCAAAGCGCTGTGCGCCGCAGCCTGCTTGTGAATGCCGGGATCGCTGTCGAGACCATTCCGGCGGACATCGATGAGCGCGCCATCCAGCAACGTTCGGGGCTCGTAGATCCCGGCGAGATCGCTACTCTTCTTGCGGGCGAGAAAGCAAAGTTCGTTTCCGCACAACACCCCGGTCGCTATGTTATCGGCGCCGATCAGACCCTTGCACTCGGCGAGCGGCTTTTCAGCAAACCTGCGGATTTGGCGGCGGCGGCAGCGCAAATCGGCCAGTTGGCCGGGCAAACCCACGCGTTGCATAGCGCGGTCAGTGTAACGCTGGACGGTAGTTTGCTGTTTTCTTACGTCAGCGTTGCCCGCATGACCATGCGATCTCTCACTAGCAACGAGATCGCCGCCTATATCAACGAGGCTGGCGATGCTGTGACCGCCAGTGTCGGTGCGTATCAACTGGAAAAGACCGGCGCGCATCTTTTCGAGCGCATTGATGGCGACCATTTTACAATTCTGGGATTGCCGCTGTTGCCACTGTTTGGTTTTCTGCGCAGCCGCAAGCTGCTGGCTGTATGACGAGAGAAGTGCAGATGTTGTTGCTGGGTTTGACGGGCTCGATCGGAATGGGGAAATCGACCACCGCCAAGTTGTTCGAGGAAGCTGGCGTTCCGGTCTATGATGCGGATGCAACGGTTCACAAGGTCTATGAAGGCGAGGCGGTACCGGCGGTCGAGGCGGCGTTTCCCGGCAGCACCGTCAACGGCAAGGTGGATCGGCAAAAGCTGTCCGCGATGGTGGTCAACAATCCGGAGGCGATGAAGCGGCTTGAGACCATCGTGCATCCGATGTTGCGCAGCCATCAGTTGAAGTTCCTCAGCGACGCGGAAAAATCCGGCGCGCCGGTGGCCGTGCTCGATGTGCCTCTGTTGTATGAAACCGGCGGTGAAAGCCGGGTCGATGCGGTGGTGGTAGTGACGACCGCGCCCGACGTTCAGCGTGAGCGCATTCTGGCGCGGGACAATATGACTGCTGACAAGCTGGAGGCGATCCTGGCCCGGCAGCTTCCGGACGCGGAAAAACGCAAGCGCGCGGATTTTATCGTGGACACGTCCCACGGACTGGAGCCGGTACGGCAGCGCATACGTGAAATCCTGCTCGAAGTTGTTAAAATGCCGAAACGGCGAAGCTGATTCGTACAACCGGTTCCATCAAGCCATGCGTGAAATCGTTCTCGATACCGAAACCACCGGCCTCGATCCGCTCCGTGGCGATCGTCTGGTCGAGATCGGTTGCGTCGAGATGGTCAATCGCATGCCGACCGGGCAAACGTTTCACGTCTATCTCAATCCCGAGCGCGACATGCCGCAGGAAGCCTTTGCGGTCCACGGCCTGTCTTCCGAATTTCTGTCGGACAAGCCTCTGTTCGTGGCTGTCGTGGAAGATTTTCTGACGTTCATCGGCGACGCACCGCTGATCATCCACAATGCGATGTTCGATATCGGTTTCATCAATGCCGAACTCGACCGGATCAAGCGCGTGGCAATTCCGCGCGATCGCCTAGTAGACACCCTGACGCTGGCGCGCCGCAAGCATCCGGGCGTGTCGAACCGGCTCGACGACCTGTGTTCGCGTTACGCGATCGATAATTCCCGCCGCACCAAGCATGGCGCGCTGCTCGACGCCGAATTGCTGGCGGAGGTTTATATCGACCTGATCGGCGCGCGGCAGTCACAACTTATTCTGACCGAAACGCGCGTCTCGTTCAGCACCGGACAGGTCGATGCGCCCCGTCGGCAGCGGGAAACGCCGCTGGCGTCGCGCGTCAGCGAGGCCGACGCCGCTGCGCATGCGGCGTTCGTCGCCACGCTCGGCGGCACTCCGCTCTGGAACGAGTTTTCGAAAGACTCGTAAGGAAGATCAGCTCGGTTTGATCTGCTCAGCCTGCCGCGCCATGTTCTGGCGATAGAGGCCGACGAAATCCACCGGATCCAGCATCAGCGGCGGGAAGCCGCCATTGCGTACGGCCGACGCCACGATTTCGCGGGCGAACGGAAACAGCAGCCGCGGGCATTCGATCATGATGAACGGATGCAGGCTCTCCTGCGGCACATTCAGAATGCGGAAGACGCCAGCATAAACCAGCTCGAAGCCGAATAGCAGGAGGCTCTCGTTTTCAGCCTTGCCCTCTATTGTCAGCGCGACTTCGAAGTCGCTTTCGGCAATGGCGGTGGCGGTCACGTTGATCTGGATATTGATCTGCGGTTGCTGTTCCTGCGTCGTGAGCGAATTCGGCGAATTCGGATTCTCGAACGAGAAATCCTTAATGTACTGCGCCAGGATATTGAGCTGGGGCGGAGCGTTATTCTCGAGAGGAGCGCCATTGCCGTTGGTCATGAATTGATCTCTCCGAGAATGTGGATATGGGGGTCGCTAATCGAGCGCCCCGGTCGGGATTGGCCTGCCAAAAGCGCGACAGCGGCCGTCAGGTTTGCCTCCGGAACGGGCGCGCGCCCTTGTCGGGGCGAGTGGCTATCATAGCCTTGCCTCATTCGACAAGGACGATGGCCTTATTCTGCTGCGTTTCGGTTGGCCGTAACCACTGGATCGGGTAGAATTAACCTAAATGGCTGCCGCGAATGCCCGGAAACTTCGGTTTTGGGTCTTTCGGGAGTGCCGGGACTGATGCGACACATAGCGACATACAGCGGTGTTGGCCGGACAGGGTTTCGTGCCTACATGGTAGTGACGAACGCCCGAGACGTCCCTTTTCGAGCCGGGATGTTTTTCGAGGCAGCGCCGATCAGAAAGTGAATGCGACGTGGATATTTATACAATCATTTTTCTGGCACTGGCCGTCTTCATTTTCCTGCGGCTCCGCAGTGTGCTGGGACAACGCACCGGCGATGAACGGCCACCGTTCGATCGCGCGGCGCGCGATGTTTTGAGGGGCGCGCCTGACAACGTGGTGCCGATGCCGGGCAAGACCATCGACCAGACCCCGCTGGCGCCGTCGGCAGAGCCGGCGGTTGTCCCTGACCGCTGGAAGGGTATCGCGGAACCCGGCTCCACGCTGGCGCGCGGACTGGACCAGATCGCCGTTACCGATCCGTCGTTCGACGCGCAGCATTTTATTTCCGGAGCCAAGAGCGCCTATGAAATGATCGTGCTGGCTTTTGCCAACGGCGAGCGCCGCGCGCTGAAGGATCTGTTGTCGTCCGAGGTTTACGAAGGATTCGAAACCGCGATCAAGGAACGCGAACAGCGCGGAGAAAAAGTCGAGACTCGTTTCGCATCGATCGACAAGGCCGAGATCGTCAACGCTGAAACGCGGGACCGCACCGCGCAGATCACCGTCCGCTTTGTGTCGCAGATGATCTCAGTGACGCGCGACAAGGCTGGCACCGTCGTCGATGGCAACCCGGAAAAGCTCACCGATGTCACAGATGTCTGGACGTTCGCCCGTGACATCACTTCGCGCGATCCAAACTGGAAGCTGGTTGGGACCGAAAGCGGACAGTAACAACAACTCGTCCGGAGCGGACGTGCCGCGCCTCGGAGCGTGGCTCGCCGCCGGAGCAGCCGGGCTGCTAGCAACAGCCGTTCTTCCCATTGCGGATGCCAATGCTCGAGACAGTCACGCCAGAGCTGCGCATCATGACGGCGTTCATCATCACGAAATTCATAGGCGCGGGCCAGTTGTGTGGCCGCTGCAAATTCCCGAAAGCCAGTATGCGCCACTGACCTGGAGTGCCGTCGCGGGCTGGGCCGACGATGATCCGCTGCCGGCCTTTAAGACCTTCCGCGCAAGCTGCAAGCCGATCGCCGCGCAGAAGGCTCCGCTCGCGGACAGCAAGGCGCTCGGCACCTCGCTGCGCGAACCTTGCATCGCGGCGCGCTCCGAAGATATTTCCGATAGCTTCAAGGCGCGGGAATTCTTCGAGAAAAACTTCATTCCGCTGCAAATTTCCCGTGTCGGTGAAGAGGCGGGTTTTGTCACCGGCTACTACGAGCCGATTGTTGACGGCTCGCGGATTCAAACAGATGTTTACACCGTTCCGGTCTACCGGCGGCCATCCAATCTGTTTGTGCGCGGTTACTCGCAGGCCAATGCGAGCATGCCCAACAAGGGTCAGGTGTTTCGCAAGATCGGCCGGCGCAAGCTGGTGCCGTACTACGATCGCGGCGAGATCGAGGATGGTAAGATCGCGGGACGGGGGCTTGAGGTGGTCTGGCTGAAAAGCCAGACGGACTTGCTGTTCATCCAAATCCAGGGGTCTGCGCGGATTCGTCTCGAAGACGGATCGATCGTGCGCATCAACTATGACGCTCACAACGGCTATCCCTACACCCCGGTGGGCCGCGTCCTGATCGAACGCAACATCATTCCCAAAGACCAGATGTCGATGCAGAAGATTCGCGAATACATGGAGCAAAGTCCGGAGGCTGCGAAAGAGCTGCGCCGCCAGAACCGCTCCTATGTTTTCTTCCGCGAGGTCTCGCTGTCCGCGACCGATGAAGCAGTTGGTGCGCAGGGTGTGCCGCTGACTGCGGGGCGCTCGATTGCAGTCGATAAATCATTGCATGTCTACGGCACGCCGTTCTTCATCGAAGGCAATTTGCCGATTGAGTCGGATGTCTCGAATACGCCGTTTCGCCGCCTGATGGTTGCACAGGACACCGGCTCGGCAATCATCGGCCCCGCGCGCGCGGACATCTACTTCGGCGCGGGCGCGGACGCCGGCCGTGTCGCGGGCCGGCTAAAAAATCCTGCGCGCTTTGTGATGCTGCTGCCGAAAAGCCTCGATCCGACCGAGCGTGGCAAGACCATGCCGCTGCCGGAGGATCGCCCGTCGGCCATCATTGCAAAGCTGTTTCCGCCGAAGGAGGCGGCCAGGGAGGTTACAAAGGAAGCGACCAAAGAAAACACGAAGGATGCTGCGAAGGAGCCACCCAAAGACGCGCCTATCAATCAGTCCAGGGACCAGCAAAAGGATCAGCCCGCTGCTGCGCCGATGCCTGCCGCGCCGTCGACGGCTCCTGTTGCTGCCGCTCCCACTCAGGCCCCGGTGGTGCCGTTGCCCGAAGCTCGCCCAAAAGCCGCGCCGGACGCGGTTTCAGCAGTCAGGGTGAAACCAGAAACTCCACGCAGGTCGCGGCACCATCGCCGCGTGCGTTATCGCCGATGAAGCGTCCGCCGGTCCTCGATCCACCGCAGGTAACGCGCCGCAAGCGTGCGCTCAGCCGCGAAGAGCTTGAGCTGTGGGAAAACGTCACGAAGCAGGCCAGGCCGCTGCGCAGGAGGCCGCGCGCAGACAAGATTTCCGTCGAGGCGGCCGAGCCGCGACCGGTCGAGGGGAAGCCCGCGCCCGCATTGAAATCTTCTGTCCCGAGCCGGAAAATTCCGGTCGCGCCCCCGGCACCGCCGCCGCTTGCTCCGCTGGGACGCCGCGAACGTTCGCAATTGTCTCGTGGCCGGAAGGACATCGATGCACGGCTCGACCTCCACGGCATGACGCAGACCAAGGCGCATCGTGTATTGCTGAACTTTCTCCATCATGCGCACGCGAACGGCATGACGTTCGTTCTCGTCATCACCGGCAAAGGGCGCACGGTGGGGCCGGAATCCGAACGCGGCATCTTGCGGCGTCAGGTGCCGCACTGGCTCAGCCTGCCGGAATTCCGCAGCTTCGTGGTCGGCTTCGAGGAAGCCCATATCGGCCACGGCGGCGGGGGCGCGCTTTATGTGCGGGTGCGGCGGGCGCGGTAGTTCTTACAAAATAAAACGGCTGAGATCCGCGTTCTTCGCCAGATCGCCGACATGCTTCTTCACATAGTCTGCGTCGATGCGGATGGTCTCGCCATTGCGGTCAGGGGCGACGAAGGAAATTTCATCCAGCACCCGCTCCATCACGGTCTGCAAGCGTCGCGCGCCGATGTTTTCGATGGTCGAGTTCACCGCAACCGCGACATCCGCCAGCGCGTCGATGGCATCATCGGTGATATCGAGGGTGACGCCTTCGGTTTGCATCAAGGCGACATATTGCTTGATGAGCGAGGCTTCGGGTTCAGTCAGAATGCGGCGCATATCGTCGCGCGTCAGCGCCTGCAGTTCGACACGGATCGGCAGACGGCCCTGCAGCTCGGGCAGCAGGTCCGACGGTTTGGCGATGTGGAACGCGCCCGATGCAATGAACAGGATATGGTCGGTCTTCACTGCACCGTGTTTGGTGGACACTGTGGTGCCCTCGATCAGAGGCAACAGGTCGCGCTGCACGCCCTCGCGCGAGACGTCGCCGGTTCGCGCGCCATCGCGCACACAGATCTTGTCGATCTCGTCGAGGAAAACGATGCCGTTGTTTTCCACCGCCTGAATGGCTTCCTGCGTCAGTTGCTCGCTGTCGAGCAGCTTGTCGCTTTCTTCATTGACGAGGATTTCGTGCGAGTCCGCCACGCTGAGCCGCCGCGTCCGGGTGCGGCCGCCCATCTTGCCGAAGATGTCGCCGATATTGATGGCGCCAATCTGCGCGCCGGGCATGCCCGGAATCTCGAACATCGGCCCGCCGCCTGACGATTGCGTTTCGACCTCGATCTCCTTGTCGTTCAGCTCTCCGGCGCGCAATTTCCTCCGGAAGGAATCGCGCGTTGCAGCACTGGAGTTGGGACCGACAAGCGCATCGAGCACGCGCTCTTCCGCGGCCAATTGCGCCTTGGCCTGTACGTCCTTGCGCTTACGTTCTCGGGTCTGAAGGATGGCGACTTCGACCAGATCGCGGACGATCTGCTCGACGTCGCGGCCGACATAGCCGACCTCGGTGAACTTCGTGGCTTCGACCTTGATAAAGGGCGCGGCCGCCAGCCGCGCCAGCCGTCGCGCGATCTCGGTCTTGCCGACGCCGGTAGGTCCGATCATCAGGATATTTTTCGGCAGCACCTCTTCGCGCAGCGAGCCGGTCAGTTGCTGGCGCCGCCAGCGGTTGCGCAGGGCGATAGAGACTGCGCGCTTGGCGTCGGACTGGCCGACGATGAAGCGGTCGAGTTCGGAAACGATTTCGCGGGGAGAAAAGTCGGTCATGATATCTTTAGCTAGGTTGGATGGCTGGATTCGCAAGCGACTAGATGATTGGCGGTCCGCCCTGCCATTGCCGTATCGCATCGAATGGATGGATCAGCATGATGATGTTTAGCGTCAGGTTGTCGCGGATGTGCAGGCCGACCGCAATCTCGAACATGATCGCGACGGCAACCGTTGCTGCAACTGGCAGGTTGCGCGCGGCGATGAAGCCGAGAATCATCGCCAGCGTATCCGATACCGAATTGACGATGCTGTCGCCGTAATAGTCGAGCGAGATCGTGCCGGCGCGGTATCGCTCGATGATGATGGGCGAATTTTCCAGCAGTTCCCATCCGCCTTCGATCGCCATCGCAATCAACAGCCGTGCGATCCAAGATGCCTTCGGCAGCAACAGCCAGGTCAGCGCATAGAACAGAAAGCCATGGATGATGTGCGAGAAGGTGTACCAGTCGGCGATGTGCTGCGAGTTCTCTGAACTCAGCACAACTCCGTGCCACACTTTGACATATCCGCAGGCGCAGATCGGCACCCGGCCCATCGCATAGAGCGCCGCGGCCTGCAGTGTGAGCAGGAGGGCTGCAAGGACGAGGCCTTGCCGCGCTGTGAGTGCAGGACGCGGCAGGGCCATGTCGACGGTCATGCGCTCAGCGTCTCGATCGTGACGTTGCGGTTGGTGTAGACACAGATGTCGGCAGCGATATCGAGCGCGCGGCGCACGATGGTCTCGGCATCCTTGTCCGAATCCGCCAGCGCACGGGCGGCGGCCAAGGCGTAATTGCCGCCGGACCCGATCGCCATCACGCCGTGCTCGGGCTCCAGCACGTCGCCGGTTCCGGTGAGCACCAGCGACACCTCCTTGTTCGCTACAATCATCATGGCCTCGAGGCGCCGCAGATAACGATCCGTGCGCCAATCCTTTGCGAGTTCGACAGCGGCGCGGGTCAATTGGCCAGGATACTGCTCGAGCTTGGCTTCCAGCCGTTCGAACAGGGTGAAGGCGTCCGCAGTGGCCCCGGCGAAGCCGCCGATGACGTCATAGCCTCCTTGGCCCTTGCCGAGCCTTCGGACCTTTTTGGCGTTGGATTTGATGACCGTCTGGCCAATGGAGACTTGTCCGTCGCCGCCGATGACCACCTTGCCGCCTTTGCGGACCGTGAGAATTGTGGTCCCGTGCCAGACCTCAGGTTGTGATGCGTGCATGAATACCTCGTTGAGGCCCTGATCTAGGCACTGGTGTTCCCGGATGCAATCGGCCCCGGGCGCGGCAAATTCCGGTCACCATATCTGAAAACTCTGGCGAATTTCGCCTCATCCCGCAGTAGCGAAGGTGTCATACGCCTGTTAAAAGGGCGCACTTTCCGGGGCATTTTTCAGCGAGCGAGCACTTTTCATGCGCACCGCCACGATCAAGCGCAAGACCAAGGAAACCGACATCCAGGTGTCGGTCAATTTGGATGGTACTGGGGTCTCCGATGTCGCGACCGGCATCGGATTCTTCGACCACATGCTGGATCTGCTGGCGCGGCATTCGCGTATCGATATCACCGTCAAGGCGGTGGGCGATCTTCACGTCGATCATCACCACACCACGGAGGATGTCGGCATTGCGCTCGGCCAGGCTGTGAAGCAGGCGCTCGGCGACATGAAGGGCATCACCCGCTATGCGGGCGTCCACATGCCGATGGACGAGACGCTGTCGCGCGTCGTGATCGATATTTCGGGTCGTCCCGTACTGGTATTCAAGGTCGAGTTTCCCCGGCACAAGATCGGCGAGTTCGATACCGAACTGGTGCGCGAGTGGTTTCATGCCTTCTCGATGAACGCCGGCGTGACGTTGCATGTCGAGACGCTGTATGGCGAGAACAGCCATCACATCGCCGAGTCCTGCTTCAAGGGGCTGGCGCGCGCGCTGCGCGCTGCGGTTGCGATCGACCCGCGTACCGCGGGCGAAGTGCCGTCCACCAAGGGCCAGCTCGGCGGCTGATTTGGAGGCAGCGCATGCCGGTCATGCGCTGTCGTTCGCTTTTCAACCAGTGGTCGCAGATCGATCTATAGCTGGTTCGAACGAGGTTCCGGAGAACGATCATGGCGGTCTACACGGTTCACGCCCCGGCAAGCTATTACGCCACCGACGTTCGCACCACGCCGGACAAGCTGGTCTTCGTGCGCGATGGATTTTACTTCTGGGCGTTCGTCGCCGCCATTATCTGGCTGATCTGGCACCGGCTGTGGCTGGCGCTGCTCGGCTATCTCGTGATCTCGCTGGCTGCTGAAATCGCCATGTGGTCGTTCGGCGTGGGAGCGGGGACGCGGCTTGTGGTGATGGTTGTATTTGCGTTCCTGGTCGGGCTTGAGGCGGGATCGCTGCGCCGCTGGAAGCTGTCGCGCCGTAAGTGGCGGCAGCTCGACATTGTCGTGGCGGATTCGGAGGAGGCTGCGGAGCGGCGCTTCTTCGAGCGCTGGAATGCGAAGACAGCGCAGAACAGCGACCGCGGCACAACGGCATCGCCGCCGCCGTTACCGCGTGCGTCCATCGCGCAGCCGCAAGGCATCATCGGCCTGTTTCCCGAACCCGGAGCGCCACGTTGAGCGTTGCCATCATCGATTACGGCTCCGGCAATCTGCACTCGGCCGCGAAGGCTTTCGAGCGCGCCGCGCGCGCCATGGAGCAGCCCGAGAAAATCGTCGTGACGCGCGATCCCGATACTGTATTTCGCGCCGACCGCATCGTCCTGCCCGGCGTCGGCGCGTTCGCGGATTGCCGTAAGGGGCTCGATGCGTTGGACGGCATGGTCGATGCCATGACGGAAGCGGTGCGCGACAAGGCGCGGCCGTTCTTCGGTATCTGCGTCGGCATGCAGCTGATGGCAACGCAGGGCAAGGAATATGTCACGACGCCCGGTCTCGACTGGATCGCGGGCGATGTCGTGAAAATTTCGCCGCGCGAGGAAAACCTGAAAATACCGCACATGGGCTGGAACACGCTCGATCTGGTGCGCGAGCATCCGGTGCTGGAGCGCCTTCCGCTCGGTGACAAGGGGCGTCACGCCTATTTTGTGCACTCCTATCACCTGAGTGCCCTGAACGAGGCTGACATTGTTGCGCGCGCCGACTACGGCGGACCGGTGACAGCGATTGTTGCCAAGGATACCGCCATCGGTACACAGTTTCATCCCGAGAAGAGCCAGCGCTTCGGCCTTGCCCTGATCTCGAATTTTCTGAAGTGGAAGCCGTGATTCTCTTTCCCGCCATCGATCTGAAGAATGGCCAGTGTGTGCGTCTCGAGCAAGGCGACATGGCGCGCGCGACCGTGTTCAACCTCGATCCCGCCGCGCAAGCGAAGACGTTCGAGTCCCAGGGCTTCGAATGTCTTCATGTGGTCGATCTCGATGGTGCGTTCGCCGGCAAGCCGATGAATGCGCAGGCTGTCGAGGCGATGCTGAAAGCGGTGAAGATGCCGGTGCAACTCGGCGGCGGCATCCGCGATCTTGCCACTATCGAGGCCTGGCTCGGCAAGGGCATCCGCCGCGTCATTATCGGCACCGCGGCGGTGCGCGATCCTGCGCTGGTGAAAGAGGCTGCGAAGAAATTTCCGGGCCGGGTTGCGGTTGGTCTCGACGCGCGCGACGGCAAGGTTGCGGTAGAAGGCTGGGCGGAAACCTCTACCGTTACAGCACTGGATATTGCAAAACGCTTTGAAGACGCCGGTGTCGCCGCGATTATCTTCACCGACATCGCGCGCGATGGCTTGCTGAAAGGCCTCAACCTCGACGCCACCATTGCGCTGGCGGAAGCGATTTCGATTCCGGTGATCGCCTCGGGTGGTTTCGCCTCCATTGACGACGTGAAAGCTCTGTTGGAGCCGCGGGCCAAAAAGCTGGAAGGCGCGATCTCCGGCCGCGCGCTTTATGACGGCCGCATCGATCCGGCTGAAGCATTGGCGCTGATCCGCAACGCGCGCACAGCGGCCTGAAGGACGGCAACCATGTTCAAGGTCCGTGTCATCCCCTGTCTCGACGTCAAGGACGGCCGTGTCGTCAAGGGTATCAACTTCGTCGATCTGCGCGACGCCGGAGATCCGGTCGAGGCGGCGATTGCCTATGATGCAGCCGGCGCGGACGAACTTTGCTTTCTTGACATCAATGCGACCCATGAGAATCGCGGCACGATGCTCGACGTGGTGCGGCGGACGGCGGAAGCCTGCTTCATGCCGCTGACGGTGGGCGGCGGCGTCCGCACCGTGGACGACATCCGGACATTGCTGACCTACGGCGCCGACAAGGTATCGATCAATTCGGCGGCGGTGGCCCGGCGCGAGATCGTCAAGGAAGGCGCCGAGAAATTCGGCGATCAGTGCATCGTGGTGGCGATCGATGCCAAGCGTGTGCCGCGCGCGGGCAATTCGGACCGCTGGGAAATCTTCACCCACGGCGGGCGCAAGTCGACCGGCATCAACGCCATCGAATATGCCCAGGAGGTGGTTTCGCTCGGCGCGGGGGAAATCCTGCTCACCTCGATGGACCGTGACGGCACGCGACAGGGTTTCGACATTCCGCTAACCCGCGCCATTGCCGACAGTGTGAAGGTTCCGGTCATCGCCTCGGGCGGCGTCGGCAATCTCGATCATCTGGTCGCGGGTATCCGCGAGGGACATGCGACCGCGGTGCTGGCGGCCTCGATCTTCCATTTTGGTGAGTTCACCATCCGCCAGGCCAAGGATCACATGGTCCGCGCCGGATTGCCGATGCGGCTGGATCCGTAATGCCAAATACTCAACCCTGCCAGCAGTTTGACTCCCTACCACGGTAGGGAAGTGCTAGAAGCCGAGAATGACCCGTTTCACGATCCACGATCTGGCAGCCACCATCGACGCCCGCGCGGCGTCGGGGGGCGACGCGTCCTACACCAGGAAGCTGCTGGACAAGGGCACCGATCATTGCGCGAAGAAACTGGGCGAGGAGGCGGTCGAAACCGTCATCGCCGCGGTTGAGAACAATCGCGATCACCTGATCGCCGAGAGCGCCGACCTGATTTTCCATCTGCTGGTGCTGCTGAAGTCGCGCGGCATCGGTCTGGCGGATGTTGAGGACGCGCTGGCGCAGCGGACGCAAATGTCCGGGCTCGAAGAGAAAGCCGCGCGCAAGCGCGAATGATTTTAATTTCCGGCAGGGGCGGGGACACGCGCAGGCCGGACAGGAGGGAATGGCTCATGGATGTGAGAGCCGACCAGGTCCAGTACAATCCATATCGCATTTTTTCGCGCGCGCAGTGGGCTGCCTTGCGCGACGATATGCCGATGACGCTGACCGCCGAAGAAATCGCGCGGATGCATTCCATGCATGACCGTCTCGACATCAAGGAAGTCGAGGAAATCTATCTGCCGCTGTCGCGCCTGTTGTCGTTCTATGTCGCGGCGGCGCAGCGGCTGTTCGTGGCGCAGCGGCATTTCCTCGGCATCGAGGACCGCAAGATGCCTTACATCATCGGCGTCGCCGGATCGGTGGCAGTCGGAAAGTCCACCACGGCGCGCGTGTTGCAGGCGCTGCTGGCGCGCTGGTCGCCGCGGCCCAAGGTTGATCTCGTCACCACCGACGGCTTTCTGTTTCCGAACGAGGTTCTGGAACGCGAAGGCCTGATGCAGAAGAAGGGCTTTCCGGAAAGCTACGACCTTCCGGCGCTGCTTGCGTTCTTGTCGGATATCAAGGCCGGGCGTCGTCCGGTGCGTGCGCCGATCTATTCGCATCTGACCTACGACGTCATTCCGAATGAGTATGTCGAGATCGACCGGCCCGACATTTTGATCGTGGAAGGCGTCAATGTCCTGCAGACAGGGCGGCTGCCGCGCGACGGCAAGGCGGTGCCCTATGTGTCCGATTTCTTCGACTTCTCGGTCTATATCGATGCCGAAGAACCGATCCTGCGCGAGTGGTATGTCGAGCGCTTCCTAACGCTGCGCGACACGGCATTCCGCGATCCGCGATCCTATTTCAATCGCTATGCGAAGCTGTCCGACCAAGAGGCAACCGAAAAGGCGCTGTCGCTCTGGACCGGCATCAACCTCGTCAACCTCGAAGAGAATATCTTGCCGACGCGACCGCGGGCGACGCTGATCCTGAAAAAGGGCAGCGACCACGTCATCGAGACAGTTTCGTTGCGGCGGCTATAGAATTTACGCCGCGTGGCGGGTGGCATCCGCGCCGAAGTGATCGAGATAACGTCCGGAAATCGCTGACACCGGCATCACAATCAGGACGTCGGTCGTGCCGAACTGATGGTCGATCACCGCGCCGTCGCCGACGAAGGCGCCGACCCGCAGATAGCCCTTGATCAGCGGCGGCAGCATCCGCAGCGCCGCCTTGGTGTCGATGCTATCTTTCGCGATCCTGTTCATCTCCACCCGACGCGACGGATGCGCGCCGGCGCGCCAGCCTTCTGGTGCTGACGCGAAGTGATGCAGGAAGGACAGCGGCAGCGCGAGACGATCCGGATCGGTGCCCTCGAAGCTCGCGCAGCCGATCATGACATCGAGATTGTGCCGGCGCACGTAGCTCCACACGCCGTGCCACAACAGCTCGACGGTGCGCTTGGTGCGATAGGGCGGTAGCACGCACGAGCGGCCGAGTTCGAGAAACTTCAGGTTGGATTGCCGCGCCATCAGGCCGGAAATATCGAATTCGTCGCCGGTATAGAAGCCGCCATGTTTCTCGGCCACATCCTGGCGCAACAGGCGATAGGTCCCCACGACCGGCTGCTTGCCGCTCATGGTGGGTTTTGCGGCGTGATCGATGACCAGAAGATGATCGCAGATCTTGTCGAACGCATCCTTGTCGCGCTGCGCGAGCATCGTCGCAGCATCCGCAATGGCGGAGCCGTCCTTGTAGAAAACCTTGTAGCGCAGCTTCTGCGCGCGCTTCACATCCCCCTTGGTGCGCGCAAGGCGGACTTCCAGCGAACCGATCCTGCCGAGCGTTGGGGAAGCCGGCTGCAATCCCTCCAGCACGTTCGGAATCGCTTCGCCCCGCAGGCTTGGATGCAGAAGGTTTGGCATCAGCCATGTCGCCGCTGCGGAGGCAGCCGATTTCGCATTCTCGGACCGGAACATCTGGACCAAGGCATTGCTGCGAAATGCTTCGAGCGGACTTCGGGCGCCTACACGCTCTGACGATTGCCGCTGAACAGATTTGAGAATGACATCCGGCTTGATGCCAGCCTGTTCGTTGCCGTCCATGACGTCCTCGCGGCCGCGCGGATTGATTCGTCAGGCGCGACCTGAGGCATCAATAATCACGGTCGTGATACGGATTTATGACATCGCGGCAGCTGCCGCGGAACCGCGACTATGCGGCGATCGTTCGTGCCGCGGTAATTGTCGCCAGCGCTTCGGTAAGCTTGTCGCGGTCGAGCGGCTTGACGAGGAAGCCGTCCATCCCCGCCTCGAAACAGGCGTAGCGATCGTCCACCAATGCGTTTGCCGTCAGCGCGAGTATTGTAGTTCGTGGCGAACTGCGGACCGCTTCATGCGCGCGAATTCGTTTGGCTGCGGCAATGCCATCGAGTTTTGGCATCTGGATATCCATCAGCACCACATCGTAAGGCGTTCCGGCGCCGTCGGCGGCAAGCCACGATTCGAGCGCCTGTTCGCCGTCGGTGGTGATGACCGGACGATGATCCATGCGCGCCAGCAACGAGCGAATCAGCAGCGCGTTGATCTCGTTGTCTTCCGCGACCAGAATCGATAGCGCGCGCGAAGGTGTCACGGACGGCGCAGACATGTCCGCAGCTTCAATTTGCATCTCCTCACCGCCGGGCAGCTCGGGCACCAGCGCCGCACCCGAGGGTGCGAGACGCTCGGCCAGCGAAGCGGCGCGCAACGGTTTCACCAGATAACCAGTGAACAGCGCCATCATCGCCGGCGTGATCGCGCGGCGCATGGCGGGGGTAAACATCGCGATCCGGTGCGTCGCGTGGCGCAGCGCTGCTTCGCCGAGGTCGCGCATCTGCGTTTCGCCGCCCATGCTGTCGACGAGAATGGCGTGCCACGCGCGTTCTGGCAGCAAGGCAAGCGCGATGGATGCATCCGCCACGGTACAGGTCTGCGCGCCCCAGCGCTCCAGACGTCGTGCGATCAGCGACGCCTCGATGCTCTGCGGCCCCACCAGCATGACGGATCTATCGGTGAGGTCTGGCGCGATGAAGGGCGGGATGGGGCTTTTGCCGGCATCGGTGGCGGGCAGCGGAATTGAAAACGCGAACGTCGCACCATCGCCCTCGACACTTTCCAGCGTGACGCGTCCGCCCATGCGCCGCACAATGCGATCGCTGATGCTGAGACCCAATCCGGTTCCGCCGTAATTGCGCGCGGTGCCCTCGGACGCCTGCTCGAACTCGCGGAAAATCCGCTGCTGCGCTTCCGGTGCGATTCCGATGCCAGTGTCGCGTACGATGAAGCTGATCTCGCCGGACCAGATTCCCGGCTCGACGATCAGCGCAACACCGCCTGAGGGCGTGAACTTGATGGCGTTGCCCGCAAGATTGAGCAGCACCTGCCGCAGACGGGCGGCATCGCCGATCACGTTCGGCGGTAAGCGCTCGTCGATATAGGACGCAATCTCGAGATTGCGCGCCTGCGCGCGCGGCGCGAGCAGTTCGGTGATGTCCTCGATCATGGCGGCCAGGGCGAACGGACGCTGCTCCAGATCGATCTTGCCGGCCTCGATCTTGGAGAAATCAAGCAGTTCGTCGATCAGCGCCATCAGGGCGTCACCGGAGGTTTTCACGGCTCTGGCATAGGTGGCCTGTTCGGCGGTCAATGCCGTATCGAGCAGCAGGTTGCTCATGCCGATAATGCCGTTCAGTGGCGTGCGAATTTCGTGCGACGCCATAGCCAGAAACTTCGACTTCGCACGGTTCGCGGTATTGGCGAGATCGCGCGCCTCGGCGAGGGCCCGCTCGGTCTCGACGCGATCGGTGACGTCGCGGCCAACGCATTGCAGGTCGGCGGGCTGATGCGCGTCGCTCCGGATCAGGCCTTCGCGCCAGGCAATCCAGCGCGGACCCAGCGGACTGTCGATCTGCTGGTCATGAACGCGCACACCGTTAGGCTCTAGAGCCATGGTGCCCTGTGTCAGAACCGGCAATGTAAATCGCGTGCCGATCAGGGCTTCGCGCGGCTTGTGAGCCAGCGCACAGTAGGCGTCGTTCACCGAGGTAACGATGCCGTCGCTGTCGCGCAGGACGATCAGGTCGCTCTGTGACTCGAACAGGCTGCGCGCGTGCTCCTCCGCACCTTTCAGCTCCCAGTTGCGATCCGCCAGTGCCTCGTTGTGCAGCTCGATCTTGTGCATCTTCCTCTTCAGCCAGCGCATCCGCATGCTGAGCGTGGCAAGCGCAAGACAGGCCAGTGCGAACAGAAAACTTGCGCCGATTGCGAAAGCCTGGGGATCGTAACCGGACGACTCGCTCCGGCTTCCTGAAATAAAGCCATAGGCGCCGCCGAAGGCGGCAGAAAAAATCGTCAGCGAGCGGAAAGTAAAACTTATCCGGGGATGCCGGCGTGCAAAGCGGCGAAGGCGTGATCTGATGCGTAAAGCCCGCAACATAAGTGTCCGCTCCGCCGTTGGATCATGTGTCTGGAAGGTGTTCGCAACAATGTGTGGGGGATGTTTCGAAGTGTTTGAAGCCCCCGGGGATCGCTTGGCGCGATACAAACATGACTAACGGGGCGTTAACGCCGTCGCGGGCGAGGCGTCATGTCGCGCGATCCGCGAGACGAACCCCGCGCCCTGCCCCGACCACAAGAGCTGCGGCGTCACGCACGCTGAATGTCCGGGATTGCACGAAAATCCGGTAGTCTGCGCTGCTGCTTTGCGTCAGATAGATCACCGGTTCAGATCCAGAGACATGATCGGAAATGCTGACGAACGATGTTTCAGCGTTAACGCTGCAACTGTCGTCGGCGTTGGCGATCCGCATGTCGTCGATCACGGCGAAGTCCGCCAGGTCGGCATGATCGACGATCTGCACGCGCACCGTCGCAGTCTCGGGATCGTCAGTGAAGGAGACATGAAGCGGGTTTTGCCAGGGGGCCGTCGCGATTTGCATCGAGGCCCGGCCAAGGGCGATGCAGGGTCTTGCCTCCGGGACGAGTTCGCCGCCAGCGACCACGCCTGCAAGCAGCAATGGAACGGCCGAAGCCAGAATCTTTACACGCAACATGGAACGCACTCACAACAATCGCGGCCAGGCCGCTTATGGTTCCTGAAGTGTAAAGAGAGATCGTTACGGAAGCGTTTGCGGCCGGCCGAAATCGCGTCCGCAAAATCCGCCGCGGAGGCGGCCCCCCTGAGATCAATAGGAGCTGAGAAGATCGACCTTGGCGTTCGCAAGGACGAGACGCCGGGCCAGCAGCGCCGCAAGATTCCGCGCGATATGCAGGCTGATGGTCGGAAAAAGCATGCCGTAGTCGACCAGCTCATCGAGCGGCACTTCAAGGCACTGAACCGGCGTATCCGCCCAGACATCCGCTGTCCGTTCGCGGTTGATCATCGCCATCTCGCCGAATTCCATTCCCGGCCCAAGCGATGCCAGTCGCACCCCGCTCGGCAGCTTGACGCTGACCATGCCGCGCTGAATGAAAAAGATGGAATTGGCCGGCTCGCCTGCACCGATGATTTTCGCGCCCGCCTGGTAATACCGCGTCGTCGAGAACCTGGTCAGGGTCGCAATCTCGTCTTCCGTCAGGTTGGACAGCAGCGCCTGCTCGCTGAGATGCGTGGTCTCGACCGTGTTGGTGAATCCGCCGTGCCTGTAGATGACCTGATCCTCGGCCCATTCGATCGCGTCGTCCAGCAACTGAAACTGCCGGACCCTGGATGTCTTCTCGATGAAGGCGTAAAGCGATTTCAGCACCTCCGATCCGGAATCGAACCCGGTGAGGATCGCGGTGACGCCGATGTTGCCCAGGATTGTCAGGTTCTCTCCGAACAGGCGCGCGCCCGCGGCGGACACATTCGGCACACGCCGGAAATCGAGAATGAGAAGCGGAGCGTTCGGCTGCGTGTCGGCAAGCCTGCGGGTGATGTAATCGATCGCCGCGAAGTTGAGGGCGCCGACCATTTCGATGACGCGGATGTCGTCGTGCCGCTCTTCGAGAATCTGCTGTTCATGCGGCTGGCGGCTGCGGCGGGACGATACGCTGGAGATGTCGTAATCGGCGATGATGCAGGTGCGGACGTCGGCGCTGCGATTGAGCATGTGCAGGTTGAAGCGCGCCGACAGTGCTTCGCACACTTTAAGTCCGCGCACGCTGTTGCCGTGGCTGTCGAGACACGGAGAAAAAGTGCCCAGCCCGATCTGGGACGGCAGCGCCGCGACGATGCCGCCGCCAACGCCGCTCTTGGCGGGAATTCCCACGCGGTAGATCCACTCGCCGGCGTAATCGTACATGCCTGAACTGGTCATCACGGACAGCACGCTCGCGACCGTATGCGGCGCGATCACATGGTCGCCGGTCACCGGGTTGACACCCCTGTTCGCAAGCGTCGCCGCCATGATCGCAAGATCGCGCGCGGTCACCAGCACCGCGCATTGCTTGAAATAAGTATCCAGAACGGCATCCACGTCGCTCTGCACGACGGCGTAGTTATGCAGGAGCCAGGCGATGGCGCGATTGCGATTGCCGGTGGCGCGTTCGGAGAGATAGACCTGTTCGTCGACGTCAAGATCGCGGCCCGCGAAGCGGCCCAGCGTCTGCCGGATGCGCTCGTAGGCGTTAGCGCCCTCGACCTGATAGATCAGGCCGGAGCAGGCGATCGCGCCCGCGTTCACCATCGGATTGAACGGCTTGTTGTCCGGCGTGAGCCGGATCGAGTTGAAGGCTTCGCCGCTCGGCTCGACGCCAATGGCCGCTTCGACGCGCTCCGGTCCGAGCAGGTCAAGTGCGAGTGCGAACACGAAGGCTTTCGAGACCGACTGGATCGTGAAGGGCACATTGCTGTCGCCGATCTCGTAGACGTGGCCGTCGATGGTGGCCACGCTGATGCCGAAATGCGAAGGGTTCGCACGCGTCAATTCGGGAATATAGTCGGCAAGCGCACCCGAGTTGTCCGCGCTGAACTCGTCATGACAGCTTTGGAGAAATCGTTGCAGCGGCGGCTGCGTGCCATAGCCTCTCTGTCTTGCGCGGCTGTCGATTATGGTTGAGCGGGCTGAGATGGCGTCCACGGGTGCATCCTTGTTTGCCGAAATTCAAGCAATCCCTGTGCCATCGATGGAACTTGCATCGCCTCTTGCCGGACGCGGCGCACGCTCGACGCCCATGTTTTTGCCATCCCTGCGCGCACGCACGAGGATGGTGCCGTTGTCAAAATACGCCGATATCGTCCTTGATCCCACACGCCACGGTAGCGCCGGCCGGAGTGAAGCGATGTCCGGAGCCGGTCTCAGGCCGCGCGCCGCAGGTCTTCAGCCAGCGCGCGATAGGACAGTGCTTCGGCGAGATGCAACCGTCCGATGGTGTCCGCGCCGTCGAGGTCGGCGAGGGTTCGCGCCACCCGCAGCACGCGGTGATAGCCACGCGCTGACAGCCGCATGGTTTCAGCAGCGTCGCGCAACAGCTTCTGACCCTGCGCGTCGGGACGCGCGATGTCTTCCAGCACGGAAGCAGGTGCTTCCGCATTGGTGCGGATGTGCGGCAGGCCCGCGGAGGCGTAGCGCGCGAGCTGGATCGCGCGCGCGGCCGCCACCCGCGCGGCGACTTCGGCGGAGCCTTCGGCTGGCGCCGGCAGGATCAGGTCGGATGCTGCGACGGCCGGCACTTCGATCCGCAGATCGATGCGGTCCATCAACGGGCCGGAAATTCGTCCCTGATAGTCGGCGGTGCAGCGGTCGATCCGGCCGCGCTTGCAGGAATAGCCGGGTTCGTAAGCGCTGCCGCAGCGGCATGGATTCATCGCCGCCACCAGCATGAAGCGCGCCGGATAGGTCACGCGATGATTGGCGCGCGAGACAGCGACCTCGCCATTCTCCAGCGGCTGGCGCAGTGAATCCAGCACCCGCGCGTCGAACTCGGGCAACTCGTCGAGAAACAGAACGCCGTTATGGGCCAGCGAAATTTCACCGGGTTTCGCGCGCATGCCGCCGCCGGTCAGCGCGGCCATGCTGGCTGAATGATGCGGCGCGCGGAACGGGCGCTGTGCGGTGAGCGCGCCGCCTTCGATCTCGCCGGCAACGGACGCTATCATGGAAATCTCGAGCAATTCGGACGGTGACAGTGGCGGCAGGATCGAGGGCAACCTTGCGGCGAGCATGGATTTGCCTGCACCCGGCGAACCGATCATCAGCAAATGATGCCCACCGGCCGCGGCGATTTCGAGCGCGCGCTTGGCGCTTTCCTGGCCCTTGATATCGCGCAGATCGAGTGATGCGATCTGGCGCTCGGTGATTTTCGGTTCGGGCCGGGACAGAACCTGGGTGCCCTTGAAGTGATTGGCGATCTGAATCAGCGAGGATGCTGCGACGATCTGGATCTCCGGGCTGGCCCATGCCGCTTCCGCGCCGCAGGCTGCGGGACAGATCAGTCCCTCGTCGCGCGCGTTGGCGCCAATCGCAGCAGGAAGCACGCCCGCAACCGGTGCGGTCGAGCCGTCGAGACCGAGCTCACCCAATACTGTGAAGCCGGACAGCGCGTCGGGCGGGATCGCGCCGATGGCGGCCATCAACCCGAGGGCGATGGGGAGATCGTAATGGCTGCCTTCCTTGGGCAGATCGGCTGGCGCCAGATTGACGGTGATTCGCCGGGCGGGAAGTGCAAGGCCCGATGCGATCAGTGCCGAGCGCACCCGCTCCCGCGCTTCGGACACCGCCTTGTCGGGAAGGCCGACGATGGTGAAGGCAGGCAGTCCCGGCGCGACCTGCACCTGCACGTCCACCGCGCGAGCCTCGATACCTTCAAACGCCACTGTGGAAACGTGCTGAACCATTGCTCTCTCGCCCCCACATGAAACCTAGCAGGTACGGTCGCCAGCGCAAGAACATTAAGGGAACATCGTTGGGGCGACGCAGTCTCCATCGCAGCGGAAGGCGACCGGAGGAACATCGGTATCTAAAGAATAGAATCAATAATTATCAAAGTAATTGAAAGTATTGAATTGCTTATATTGAAATTTTTGCCATAATTTATTTGATATTTTATCCTTAACCAAGTATTAATACATTCGTTTACTTAGGCTGGGTTCCATTTACCTTGTTTTCGTCGCCACGGAATCAAGGAAGAAGAAAATGCGCCGTCACGCTCGCCCAGTTCTCGGGCCCGCTTTGGTTCTGTTGCTGGCAATGGTCGCATGGCCCGAGCGTGGCCCTTCAACAGTTGCCTCGGACGCTGATGTGAACGGCCCCCGGATCGTGCAAGCCGAGCGAACGCGCAGTCCGCTCCGGCTTGTTCCCGGAGAGATGGTGGTCTGTTCGCGATCCACGCCCGCTGCGGAGCCGCTCGATCCCCCCACCACGTCTGCGTTGAAGAGTACGAACAAGTTTCGTGCGGGTGAGCATTTCCGGGAAAACGTCGCGCCGGGAGCTGCCGTCCGGATCGCGTGGCTCGGCGCGACATTCATGCACCGCTTCGCGATCAAAATTGAAGACGCCGCCGGCGAAACACCGATTCAATTTCACACATTGCTCAGGCCGTCGCGCAATCAATCCATCATCGACGAACTCGAAGACAGGCACGAGACCGCACTCGGCGATGTGTGGTGTCTCCTGAGGCGGCAGCCGAGTGGCGAAGCCGGAATCCTTCTTACCAACGCCGCCCCGAATATCTTCTATGTCCGCGATGGCTTCGGCAAACTCGGCGCTGTCGATGCGGTGTGGGGAGGCGCCGGGTGGGAGATCGGAGCAAGCCCGGTGGACGGTGATCGCCCGTGGCCGTCCGGCGCGCGTGTGCTGTCAAGATAGCGCTTGCGTCTGCCCTTGAGTGAAGAGCATTACGCGGCGGCTGTAGTCGCTGCCGCCGCGCAAATCCTTGCAGGCCTAGAGCTGCATGACCATCGGTTCGGCGATGTAGCGGAAGCCGTCGCCGGCTTTCACCACATGGCCATAGCCCGGCCATGCGAAGTGATAGGACATCACCGCCGTCTTGTTGGCCGCAAGCATGTCGAGCAACTTCACCCGCGTCGCGGCCGCCATTTTCGGATCGGAATCGTAGGCGAACTCCATCCGCGGACGTTCCAGCAACAGCACCTGATGATGTGTGAGATCGCCGAGGAAGGCGAACGACTTTCCTTCAGACTGGATATTGAAGATGTGGTGGCCGAAGGTATGGCCCGGTGCCGAGATCGCCGTGATCCCGGGCAGGAATTCCTGACCGTTCTTGAAAAACACAATGCGGTCGCGCACGGGCAACAGGTTCTTTCGGGCGTGGACGATGAAATCCTTCAGTGGTCCATCCATTTTCTTTTCATCGGTCCAGAAATCGAGATCCTCCTGGCTGATGTAGACTTGCGCGTTCGGAAAAAGTGGCTTGCCGTCCGCGCGGACGATGCCGCCGATATGATCGATATGGGCGTGCGAACATACGATGGCGTCGACGTCCTCAGGCTTGAGACCGGCTTCAGCGATGCTCTTCTGCAGGCGGCCGGTGGTTGGTCCGAACAGTTTTGACGTGCCCATGCCGGTGTCGAACAGGACCACGCGATCGCCGAAGTTCACGATCGGCGCATTCTGTTCGAGAATGACGTTGCTGGCGCTGAGGAAATTGTCCGTCAGCATCTTCTGCACGTCTTCCTTGGGGACACCTACGAATGTGCCGGACGGATCGCCGAGTGGAAGCGGACCGTCGGACACCACAGTGACTTCAGCGCCGCCGAGCGTGAAGCGATGAAAGTACGGAGCCTGGGTTCCAAGCTTCGGCGCGCGCGCCAGCGCGCCACCACTCATCATCGTTGCGCCAAGTCCGGCGCCAAGTCCTGCACCAAGAGCAAGGAGAGATCGTCGCGAAACATCGAGTGTCATGCGTACCTCCGTTCGGCTTGTTGTTTGTGGTCTGCTGCCGCGACCGGATTATGATCCGGCGCCATCAACTGGCAAGGAGCGGCGCAGCAACGCATGCCACGGCCCAGAGCGCGGCGTGCAATGCTTGAATGAGAATGTCGAGGAAGATCAGGCGGGTTGTATGGCCGGATTGGCGTCGCTGTCAGGAACCAGAGTCGCTTCCCTTGCGTCGAGTTTGCCGGCCTTGGGTGAAATCCGCAGCCCGAACACGCGCGGAAAGCGCAGGATCTCGACGTTGAAGTCGGCGGTGGTCACCGGCGTTACTGCTGCGGCGGATTTCGGCGCATAAAGCCGTCCCCAAATATCCACACCGGCAAATTGCGGAAGCTGGGTCAGGCGGAGGTTTCCGATGCTCCCGTCGAAGCCCAGAAGCTGCCGCGCGCGATCGTTCATCATCACAATCCAGCCATCGACGGTATGGCCGACATCATTGGAAATTGGCGATGCGATGATCATGGCATCCGGCGCTGTGCGGAACAGATGCTCGTAAACTTCGATCTGATAGCTGATCAGCTCCGAATAGATCACCAGCATGACGGTGCTTTCGGTGACCTTGATCGGAAGAATCAGGCGCTGCCAGACTTTGCCGCTTTGCGAGCGCCCACCGGTGTAGCGGATGAAGGCCGGGGACATGCGCTTGGCAACCTGGCGGTAGACTTCCCCGAACTCCCCTTTGAGGGGATTGGTCAGTTGTGAAAGCAGGCAGCCGGAGAGCCTTTCGCGGGCTGCGGCCTTGATGGCCTCCCCGACATAGACGTAGGCAAAGTCGTCCCCGACGCTGACCATGTGAATGGAGTTGGCGCGCAGCTCATAGCTGCATTCCTCGGTCAGGCGTTCGACATTCAAATCGTTGGTATCATTGAGAGTTTTCCACTTGGCCCACAGAAATTCCATCGCCGCTGTCGCCAGCTCGCGCGGAATCGATGTGCCGTTGAAAACTTCAATTGCCATGGACTAGCGGCTCCGGTGCACGCATAACGTGTATATCTTGGCGTCACACACCAAGGGCCAGATTGGCAGAAGGTGGTCAGTAATTGATTAAAGGAAAGGCAGCTGGACGCCGTTATGCGCGTTTGGCTGCGATGACGTCCCAGATTTTCGCGGCAACGTCAGGCCCGCCGAGCCGCGCGATGGCGCGGATGCCGGTGGGTGAGGTGACGTTGATCTCGGTCAGGTGCCCGTCGATGACGTCGATGCCGACGAACAGCAGCCCGCGCTCGCGCAAAGCCGGCTTCAGCCGTTCGCAAATCTCGCGCTCGCGCGGGGAGAGGTCGGTGGATTGCGCAGCGCCGCCGCGCACCATGTTGGAGCGCAGGTCGTCCGGCGCCGGGACGCGGTTGACCGCACCGGCGAACTCGCCGTCCACCAGGATGATGCGCTTGTCGCCGTGCTTGACCTCGGGAAGGAAGCGCTGGATTACCCACGGTTCTCGGAACGTCACTGAGAACATGTCGTAGAGCGAGCCGAAATTCATGTCGTTCGGCGTGATGCGAAACACCGCCGCGCCGCCGTGACCATACAGCGGCTTCATCACCACGTCGCCCTGCTCGGCGCGGAACGCATTGATCTCGTCCTTGTCACGCGAGATCAGAGTCGGCGGCATCAGGTCCGCGAACTCCATCACGAAGATTTTTTCCGGTGCATTGCGCACGCTGGCCGGATTGTTCACCACCAGCGTTTTCGGATGGATGCGCTCGAGGAAATGCGTGGTGGTGATGTAGGCGAGATCGAACGGCGGGTCCTGCCGCAGCAGAATGACGTCGAAGGATTCAAGGTCGACGCGATGTGATTCACCCAAAGTGAAGTGATCGTCGTCTTGGTCGCGCACCGTCAGCGGCTGCACACTCGCCACCAGTTGCTCGCCCTTCAGGGATAGTTTTTCCGGCGTGTAATAGGACAGTGCGTGACCGCGCTTCTGGGCTTCGAGCAAAAGCGCGAACGTGGAGTCGCCGCGAATGTTGATCCGCGCGATGGGGTCCATCTGGACGGCGACTTTCAGCTTCATGCTCTAAACCTAGGTTGTTGACTTGTGCGGCGGCAATCTGGTCGATTTTTTCTGACGTTGCCAGAGATTTTGCACGCAACCCTGCCTGTCAGGCGCTGGCGTCGAACGCCGCCATTAGATGTCTTGGCAGGTGTTTTGGTGCGATCAGGACCGCGTCGAACCGCATGTCGAACTCGGCGTGCTCCGGGTGCGCCATCAGCCAGGCCTGCGCGGCAGCCACAATGCGCTGCTGCTGCTGTGGTGTCACCGAATAGGCCGCATCGTCGAGACTGGCGCGCGCCTTGACCTCCACAAAGGCCAGCAGGCTACGCCGCCGCGCCACGATGTCGATTTCGCCGTAAGGCGTGCGAAAGCGCCGGGCCAGAATCCGGTAGCCCTTGGCGATCAGATAGGCGCTAGCCTTGCTCTCGGCGGACAATCCAGTCTGAAACGCCGCGATGCGCGCGGGCGACGCGATTCTTTCGCGCGCCTTGATCGGGCGTGGCGGCGGATCGTCATTCCGCGTCATCGCCGCTCCGCGCCGGATTGTTCTTCGATAGCTCCAGCGCGCGGGCATAGATTTCGCGCCGCGGCCGTCCGGAGACCTCAACAGCATGCGAGACGGCGTCCTTGACGCTGCCGCGCGTCAGCGATGTTCGCAGCAACTCGTCGAGTGCATCTTCGCTCATGCCCGCATCGGCCGCGGGCGGCCCGATCACCAGCACGAATTCGCCGCGGGTTTCGAGATCGTCCGCCACGGCCGCAAGCTCGGCAAGTGTCGCGCGTCGGACTTCCTCGTGCAGTTTGGTCATTTCGCGGCAGATCGCAGCTTCGCGATCGCCCATGACGGCGGTGAGATCGTGCAGAGAATCCTGCACCCGTGCGCCGCTTTCGAATATCACCAGTGTCGCATCGATGCGCGCCAGTTCGGCGAGACGTGCGCGGCGCGCGGTTTGTCTTGATGGCAGGAAGCCCTCGAAGAAAAACCGGTCGGTGGGTAGTGCCGCCACCGACAATGCCGCAAGCACGGACGACGGTCCGGGCAGTGCGATCACGTTGAACCCCGCCGCGCTGACCTCGCGCACCAGTTTGAATCCGGGATCGGAAATCAGCGGCGTACCGGCATCGGACACCAGAGCGATGGATGCGCCTTGCGCGAGTTTCTCCAAAATCTTCGGTCGCGCCACGGTGGCGTTGTGCTCGTGGTATTGCATCAGCGTCGCTGAAATGGAGAACCGTTCCATCAGCCGCCGCGTGATGCGGGTGTCCTCGCAGGCCACGATGTCGACCCCCGCCAGGGTCTCCAGCGCGCGCAGCGTGATGTCGCCGAGATTGCCGATGGGCGTTGCCACGAGATAGAGCCCCGGAGCCGCCTTGGGCGCGGTTACCAGCTGTCCGGCGACCGTGAAGGTGCGACTGGAACTTCCGGGAGAGAGGCCGGGTGGTGGAACAGGGATCTGGTTGGTGCGCATCCGGACAATCTAGCTCCGATGGGCGGTTTCGTCTTGTTCGCACCTGCAAACAGCGCGGTAATTGTTCTCCTGAAAGGGACACTGCGGAAATGCTTTTGTTTTGGTTAACTTATGGCCGACAATATGCCCAAATCCCCTTCCAGATGATCCTGAGGACGTGCACCCGGGCTCCTCCGGATCGGACCTTATGGAAGAGATGTGATGGCCCCGCCGTTCAATTCAGAGCCCCAACGTACCGGCGCGACCCGCCGGAGCGCGGTGGGGCTGATTCTCGGCGCGCCGCTGGTCGCGGGCTGCGCAGGCTCTCCGTTTGGCGGCGGCGGTCCGTTCGGGGGCGATCAGTCCGCCGGGCCGCAGCAACAGCCGTCGGCACTCGGATCAGGTCAGGTCAAGGTCGGTTTGCTGTTGCCGCTGTCGGCGTCGGGCAATGCGGGCGTGGCCGCGCAGTCGATGCGCAACTCTGCTGAGCTTGCGCTTGCCGAATTTCAGAATCCGAACATCCAGCTCCTTGTCAAGGATGACAACGGCTCGGCGCAGGGCGCGCAGCAAGGTGCGCAACAGGCTGTTGATGAAGGCGCGGAGATTATTCTCGGGCCGCTTTTCGCATTGTCGGTGCCGGGTGCCGCGCAGGTCGCGCGCGGTCGCGGAATCCCGATGATTGCATTCTCGACCGACTCCAGCGTGGCGGGCCGCGGCGTGTATTTGCTGAGTTTCCTGCCCGAGTCCGACGTCAATCGTATCGTCGACTATGCCGCCGGCACCGGCAAACGATCTTTCGCGGCCTTCCTGCCGGAGAATGCCTACGGCAATGTGGTGGAAGCGGCTTTCAAGCAAGCCGTTGCACGCAAGGGTGGCCGCATCGTCGCTTTCGAAAAATATAGCGGCGATCCTTCGGCCTCGGCGCGCACTTTCGGTCAGGCGCTGGCGAGCGCGGATGCATTGCTGCTTGCCGACGATGGTGATGCGCTGGTGGGTGTCGCCGATGCGCTTGCGGCGAACGGTGCCGATCTTAAACGCCTGCAGCTTCTGGGCACCGGCCTGTGGGACAATCCGCGGGTGTTTGCCAATGCCAATCTGCGCGGCGGCCTGTATGCCGCGCCGGACCCATCGGGCTTCCGGAGTTTTTCCAGCCGCTACCGCGCCAAGTATGGCGGCGATCCGGTGCGCACTGCGACGCTGGCCTATGATGGCGTCGCACTGGTGGCAGCACTCGCGCGCACACAGGGCGGCCAGCGTTTTTCACCGGACGTCCTGACCAATCCGTCGGGCTTCGCCGGTATCGATGGACTGTTTCGTTTCCGCAGCGACGGCACCAACGAGCGCGGTCTGGCTGTGATGCGCGCCACGCCCGGCGGTGGCCAGATCGTGGCCGGTTCGCCGAAGAGTTTCGGGGCGTAACGCCGCAGCTTTTTGCTTTCCGCTTTGGAGTGCTTCGCTTCGCTCGCAATGACGAGCAGTATTACGCAGCCAGATCCGCGACCACCGCGTCCAGCACTGGAAAGCCCTGCATCGTCACGCGCACGCGCCCGTCGGGATCGACGACGATCGCGCCTTCATCGCGCAGGATTTCGATCCGGCGCGGATCAAGCGAGCGACCGGACAGCGCGCGGTAGCGCACCGGATCGATGCCTTCGGCAAGGCGCAGACCCATCAGCAGATATTCGTCGGCGCGCTCCTCGCTGGTGAGGAGTTCGTCGGCGGTAACGCCGTGGCCTTGCGCCTCGACGCGCATCAGCCATGTCTCGGGGCGCTTCTCGGTGGCGATGGCGTGACGGATGCCGCCGATGTCGAGACGGCCATGTGCGCCGGGCCCGATGCCGGCATATTCCTGACCGCGCCAGTAAACCAGATTGTGCTTGCACTCGGCGCCCGGCCGCGCGTGATTTGATATTTCGTAGGAAGGCAGGCCGTGCTGCGCGCAGACCTCCTGCGTCACGTCGTAAAGCGCGCGGGCGACGTCTTCATCCGGAGTCTTGAGCTTGCCCGCTGCATGCAGGCCGAAAAACGGCGTCTCCGGCTCAATGGTGAGCTGATACAGCGACAGATGCTCGGCGGCTTCGGAGATCGCGAGCTTCAACTCGTCCTCCCACATCTTCGGCGTCTGGTCCGGCCGCGCGTAGATCAGATCGAACGAATAGCGGTCGAACGCCGAGCGCGCGATGGCCACCGCATCGAGCGCCTCGCGCGCCGTGTGCAGCCGTCCGAGCGCCTTTAATGACGCGTCGTCCAGCGCCTGTACGCCGAGGGAAACCCGGTTCACGCCGGCGTCACGATAGCCGCGAAACCGCGTGGCCTCGACGCTGGTCGGATTTGCTTCCAGTGTTACCTCGACATCGCTCGCCACATGCCAGTGACGGCCGATGGCGTTGAGAATCGCGCCAACGGTTTGCGGCTGCATCAAGGATGGCGTGCCGCCGCCGAGAAAGATCGATGTGACTTCGCGGCCCGGGCTGCGCGCGGCGGTGGTTTCGATCTCGCGTTCGAACGCGCGGGCGAAACGAAACTCGTCGATTGGCGCGTGACGCACATGGCTGTTGAAGTCGCAATACGGACACTTTGACAGGCAGAACGGCCAGTGCACGTAAACGCCGAAAGCATTTTTCGCGTCGGTGCTCATTTGAGGCACAGCTCCGAGAGTTTTACGAACGCCTTGGCGCGATGGGACAGCCCCATGCCGTGCGGCGGCAGGCCGTGTTTCTCGATACTGGTCATCTCACCAAAGGTGCGCGCATGACCGTCGGGAAGGAAGGCCGGATCGTAGCCAAATCCTGCGTCACCACGCGGCGGCCACACCAGTGTGCCATCGACGCGCGCTTCGACTTCCTCGATATGTCCGTCCGGCCATGCCACGCACAGCGCCGAGACGAAGTGCGCCTTGCGTTGCGCGGGCTCCTTCGCGCCGCGCTCCTGCAGCAGGCGTTCAATATGCGTCATGGCGACGAGAAAATTCTTGTCCTTGCCGGCCCAGCGCGCCGAGTAGATACCCGGCTGGCCATCAAGCGCATCGACGGCGAGCCCGGAGTCATCGGCGAAGGCGGGGAGACTGGTTGCATTCGCCGCCGCTGCAGCCTTGATGCGCGCGTTAGACTGAAACGTTGTGCCGTTTTCATCCGGTTCGTCCAGACCGAGTTCAGCCGCCGACACCGCCTCCACGCCATAAGGGGCCAGCAGCTCGCGCATCTCGGCGAGCTTGCCGGGATTGTGAGTCGCAATCACAAGGCGGCCGGTGATTCGGCGATGCATGGACATCAGTATATCCCCGTCATGTCGGCCATGACGTCAAAGTCGTTACGCCGCCGCCATTTTTTGCAGGTCCACCAGCCGGGCGATGCCCTTTTTCGCCAGCGCCATCAGGCTGAGGAATTCCTCCTGCGAGAACGGCGTCTTCTCGGCGGTGCCCTGGACTTCGATGATACGGCCGTCGCCGGTCATGACGAAGTTCGCATCCGTCTCGGCTTCGGAATCTTCCGCGTAATCCAGATCGAGCACCGGCGTGCCGTTGTAGATACCGCAGGAGATTGCGGCGACGTTGTCGCGCAGCACGTTGTCGTTCTTCAGCATGTTGCGCGCCTTCATCCATTGCAGACAATCGGCCAGCGCAACCCATGCGCCGGTGATCGACGCGGTGCGGGTGCCGCCGTCGGCCTGGATGACATCGCAGTCCACGGTGATCTGGCGTTCGCCCAGTGCAACGAGATCGACGGTGGTGCGCAGCGAGCGCCCGATCAGGCGCTGGATTTCGACTGTACGCCCGCTCTGCTTGCCGGCGGCGGATTCGCGGCGCATGCGCTCATGGGTGGCGCGGGGCAGCATGCCGTATTCAGCGGTGACCCAGCCGCGGCCCTGACCCTTGAGCCAGGGAGGCAGCCGGTCTTCCAGCGTGGCGGTCACCAGCACATGGGTGTCGCCGAATTTCACCATGCAGGAACCCTCGGCGTATTTGACCACGCCGCGTTCCAGCGTGACGGGGCGCAGTTCGTCGGGCGCGCGACGGCTCGGCCGCATGGTAAATCCTCCTGAAACTTGGGAAACCTTGATTTGGCGCTGCTTTTAGGGGGTTGGGATCGCAGCGGCAAGGGAAGATAAGGATGTCCAGCGAAAGCGGCTTGTCATGTCGCCACGCGATGGACAATTGTAGCGAGAACAACCCGTTTGGAGCTCGATTTGGCCCATCACGACCCGATCAGTCACCTGATAACGCCGAACGCGGGACTGGCCCAGCTCAACGAGCGGTCGCGGGATATTTTCCGCCAGATCGTCGAGAGCTATCTTGCGACCGGCGAGCCGGTGGGCTCGCGCAACATCTCGCGCTTGATCACCCTTCCGCTGTCGCCGGCTTCGGTGCGCAACGTGATGTCGGATCTGGAACAGTTGGGCCTGATCTATGCGCCGCATACATCGGCCGGGCGGCTGCCGACAGAACTGGGATTGCGTTTCTTCGTCGATGCGCTGATGCAGGTCGGCGATCTGTCGGAGCCTGAACGGCAGTCGATCGAGACCCAGCTCAAATCGGTCGGCGGCGCGACATCGGTCGAAGCGGCATTGAGCGAGGCCCTGACGCGGTTGTCGGGACTGACCCGCGCCGCGGCCGTGGTGCTCACGCAAAAGTCCAATGTGCGGCTAAAACATATCGAGTTCGTGCGACTGGAGCCGGAGCAGGCGCTCGTCGTGCTGGTGGCGGAAGACGGCCAGGTCGAGAACCGCGTGTTGCCGTTGCCGCCGGGCGTGCCGACATCCGCGCTGACGGAAGCCTCGAATTTTCTCAACGCGCGGATTCGCGGCCGCACGCTGGCCGAGGCGCGCAGCGAGCTCGAAGTCGCGCTGACACAGAGCCGCAACGAACTCGATCAACTGACGCAGAAAGTCATCACGGCGGGAATCGCGAGCTGGTCCGGCGGCGCCAGCGAGGAACGTCAACTGATCGTTCGCGGCCACGCCAACCTGCTGGAAGATCTGCACGCGCTGGAAGACCTCGAGCGGGTGCGGCTGTTGTTCGACGATCTCGAAGCCAAGAAGGGCGTGATCGATCTGCTCGGCCGCGCCGAGCGCGCCGATGGCGTCCGCATTTTCATCGGCTCCGAAAACAAGCTGTTCTCGCTGTCCGGTTCTTCCACCATCATCGCGCCCTATCGAGACGGCGCGGGTCAGATCGTCGGTGTGCTGGGCGTGATCGGTCCGACCCGGCTGAACTATGCGCGGGTCATTCCGATGGTGGACTATGCCGCCCGCATCGTCAGCCAGCTGATCGGCAAATAGCGCGTTTGCGCTTGATTTTCCGCGCCTAAAGCACGATATGCGGGATTAACATTCCCGCATTCCAGACGACGATTTTCTGAAAAGGTGAGTTATGGCCAATTCCAATGGGCAAAAGGAACCGCAGGATGCGTCCGCGCCGGAGCTGGCGAACGACAAGGAGCCTGTGGTCTCAAAGCCTTACGTGATGCCTGACGATCCCGAGGAAGGTTCTGTCGAAGCGCTCACGAAGGAGGTCGCGGACGCCAAGGACCGCATGCTGCGCACGCTGGCCGAGATGGAAAATCTCCGCAAGCGCACCCAGCGCGAAGTCACTGATGCGCGCACCTACGGCATCACGGCGTTCGCGCGCGACGTGCTCGACATCGCCGACAATCTGCAGCGCGCGCTGGATGCGGTGCCGGTCGAGGCGCGGGAAGCCGCTGACGCAGGCCTCAAGGCGCTGATTGAAGGCGTCGAACTGACTGAGCGCTCGCTGCACAAGACGCTGGAGAAGAACGGCGTGCAGAAGCTCGACCCGCTCGGCGAGAAGTTCAATCCGAACTTTCATCAGGCGATGTACGAAGTGCCGGATTCCTCGGTGCCGGCGGGCACCGTCGTGCAGGTGGTGCAGGGCGGTTACACGATCGGCGAGCGGGTGTTGCGGCCGGCGCTGGTCGCAGTGGCCAAGGGCGGCGCAAAGAGTGCGCCTTCGGCTGCGCAGGATTCAGCGAACGACTAAGCGCCTTTAGCGCGGATCGATGCCGTCACGGACGGCGCGGAATCGCGGAAAAGCTTTCGGCCATTCCTCGCGCGTGGCGCTCGCGATGATCCGCAGCGAACTGCCGCTGCCGAATCGCAGCCACTGCACCACGGTCACCGGCGTATCGTCCTTGCCGGCGACGGCATCGATCCGTGTTTCATATCCGGGCGTGCCTTCGATCCGAAGCGGCTCGCTCGATGTGATACGCGCGTTGCGCAGGCCGGGAATGGTCGCCGCGACTTGTTGGGCGAAGCGCCCGCGATCGTCGGATTTTTCGGGACCCGCTCCGACCAGCCCGATCACCATGTAGGGCGCGCCGTCGAGCTTGGTGTCCTCGGTGCCGTCGGTCAGCAGGACCGATGAGCGTGGTGCCAGCGTGCGCACGGTCTTGAAATCGCCGAGATCGCCGATCTTGAAAGGGAGCAGGCTGAGCTGTTCTTCGACCGGGACTTCCTTGCGCAGGGCGACCGACGACAGCATCTTGCGAATGATTTCCTCGGACAAGGGTTTTGCTGCATCGTCGCGGACTTGGGCGATGACATAGCCCGTGAACTTCTCACCGCCGGATACGATCAGCGAATACATCCGGATCGCGGTGGCGCCGTCCTTGCCGGTGTCGGATGTGATGTAAGCCTTGCCAGCCGCTGTCTCGAAGGCTTCGGGCTTTGGTCCGGGGCCGGCGGTCTTGCCTTCTTTCAGCGCCGTTTCGACGGCCTCGAATGCCGCGGGGGGAATCTCGGCGACCCCGACCTTGATCTTCTGGTCTTCGGCTTCGAAGCCGAGAAATTCCTTGGCCACGGCGAGCCCTTCGGCCGGCACCAGTCCAACGCGCGCGCCGGGGGGGAATACCGCATCGGCGGCGATGGCTGAGTGGCCAGCGGCGGTGAGGGCGACGAGGGTGAGGACGCGGACGATCGTTTTCATGAGACCTGACTGATGCCGCATTGAGGCGGTTTGGTGAAGCGGAGTGGAAGTTTCATCGCGTGCGGCGCGGGTCGAACTGTTTCTGCGCCGGGCCATGAGATCAACCCCTGAATCGTTGCAAATTGACGCATTGTCCCCGGCTCCACGTCCGGCGGTGGGATCCGGCCTTCTGCGTGAAAATTCATTTTCCCTGCTGTTTACAAGGGCCGGTCCTTGCAGGCCTAGGGGCCCCTCCTATATGAGGCGGAGCGTCGCGACGTCGCGAACATTTGATATTGGGGGTTTGGATTGGTGCGCCGTCAGGGCCCAGCCAACCTGCCGCAAAAAGAAGGACTAGAGGACCATGGGAAAGGTCATTGGGATCGACCTCGGCACCACGAACTCGTGTGTCGCTGTGATGGACGGCAAAACGCCGAAAGTGATCGAGAATGCCGAGGGCATGCGGACGACCCCGTCCATTGTCGCCCTCACTGACGACGGTGAACGCCTCGTCGGCCAGCCGGCCAAGCGCCAGGCGGTGACAAATCCGGAAAAGACCATCTTCGCCGTGAAGCGCCTCATCGGCCGCCGCTACGACGATCCGACGGTCGAAAAGGACAAGAAGCTCGTCCCCTACAAGATCGTAAAGGCCGGCAACGGCGATGCTTGGGTTGAGGCCGATGGCCAGACCTACTCGCCGTCGCAGGTCTCCGCTTTCATCCTGCAAAAGATGAAAGAGACCGCGGAAGCCCATCTCGGCCAGAAGGTCGATCAGGCGGTCATCACCGTTCCTGCCTATTTCAACGACGCCCAGCGTCAGGCCACCAAGGACGCCGGCAAGATCGCCGGTCTCGAAGTGCTGCGCATCATCAACGAGCCGACTGCGGCGGCGCTTGCTTACGGTCTCGACAAGACCAAGCAGGGCACCATCGCGGTGTACGATCTCGGCGGCGGCACCTTCGACGTCTCGATCCTCGAGATCGGCGACGGCGTGTTCGAAGTGAAGTCCACCAACGGCGACACCTTCCTCGGCGGTGAAGATTTCGACATGCGTCTGGTCAGCTATCTGGCCGACGAATTCCAGAAGGAGCAGGGCATCAACCTGCGCAACGACAAGCTCGCTCTGCAGCGCCTGAAAGAGGCTGCTGAAAAGGCCAAGATCGAATTGTCGTCGACGACGCAGACCGAAATCAACCTGCCGTTCATCACGGCGGATGCGTCCGGTCCGAAGCATCTGACCATGAAGCTGACCCGCGCCAAGTTCGAAGCGCTGGTCGACGATCTCGTGCAGAAGACGATCGAGCCTTGCCGCAAGGCGCTCAAGGATGCCGGCCTGTCCGCGGCCGAGATCAACGAAGTTGTTCTGGTCGGCGGCATGACGCGCATGCCGAAGGTTCAGGAAGTGGTGAAGCAGCTCTTTGGAAAAGAGCCGCACAAGGGCGTCAACCCCGACGAGGTGGTCGCCATCGGCGCCGCCATTCAGGCCGGCGTGCTGCAGGGCGACGTCAAGGACGTGCTGCTGCTCGACGTGACGCCGCTGTCGCTCGGCATCGAAACGCTGGGTGGTGTGTTCACGCGCATCATCGAGCGCAACACCACGATCCCGACCAAGAAGAGCCAGGTGTTCTCGACTGCCGAGGACAATCAGGGCGCTGTCACCATTCGCGTATTCCAGGGTGAACGCGAGATGGCGGCCGACAACAAGATTCTCGGTCAGTTCGACCTGATGGGAATTCCACCTGCGCCGCGCGGCATGCCGCAGATCGAGGTCACGTTCGACATCGACGCCAACGGCATCGTCAACGTCTCGGCGAAGGACAAGGCGACCAACAAGGAACAGCAGATTCGCATTCAGGCGTCCGGTGGATTGTCCGACAGCGACATCGAGAAGATGGTCAAGGATGCCGAGGCCAACGCGGCCGAGGACAAGAAGCGGCGTGAGGCTGTCGACGCCAAGAACCATGCCGACGCGCTGGTGCATTCCACCGAGAAGGCGCTGGCCGAGCATGGTGCGAAGGTCGGCGAGCCCGAGCGCAAGGCGATCGAAGATGCGCTGGCGGATCTCAAGGAAGCCTTGAAGGGCGACGACGCCGAGGCGATCAAGACCAAGACCAACACGCTGGCTCAGGCTTCGATGAAGCTGGGCGAGGCGATGTACACGCAGCAGGCCGAGGCGGACGCCGCCAAGGATGCCGCGAAGGACGATGTCGTTGACGCCGAGTTTACCGAAGTCGACGACGATAAGACCAACAAGAAGTCCGCGTAACCCGTACACGGTCAACCTCCCCTTCGCGGGGGAGGTTTTTCGTGGTGAACCGCATCAGATAAATCCAGACTCGCATGAACCAGATCAGCCATGTCTAAGGCCTGTTATTACGAGACACTGGAAGTCGAGCGCACTGTCGACGAAGCCGGACTGAAATCGGCCTTCCGCAAGCTCGCGATGAAATGGCACCCGGACAAGAATCCGGGCGATCCGTCCTGCGAGCACAAGTTCAAGGAAATCTCCGAGGCCTACGAGATCCTGAAGGACGGCAACAAGCGTGCCGCTTACGATCGCTATGGCCATGCCGCCTTTGAGCAAGGCAATGGCGGCGGTCACGGCGCCGGTTTCGGTGCGGGCTTCGCGTCCTCGTTCTCCGATATTTTCGAAGATCTGTTCGGCATGGCCGGACAGCGCGGCGGCCGGGGCGGCCGCGAGCGCGGCGCGGACCTGCGCTACAATATGGAAATCACGCTGGAGGAAGCTTTCTCCGGCAAGACCGCGCAGATCGACATTCCGGTCGCGGTGACTTGCGAAACATGTTCCGGCACCGGCGCGAAGGCCGGCACCAAGCCGAAGACCTGCTCAATGTGCGGCGGCGCGGGTCGCGTCCGCCAGGCGCAGGGCTTCTTCACCTTGGAGCGGACCTGCCCGGGTTGTCAGGGTCGCGGCCAGATGATCGAGACGCCGTGTGCGTCGTGCTCCGGCTCGGGCCGCGTCACCAAGGACCGCTCGCTGTCGGTCAATATCCCGCCGGGTGTCGAGGACGGCACTCGCATTCGTCTCGCCGGTGAAGGCGAGGCGGGCGTGCAGGGCGGTCCTGCGGGCGATCTCTATATTTTCCTGTCACTGGCCTCGCACCAGTTCTTCCAGCGCGACGGCGCCGACCTGCACTGCCGGGTTCCGGTATCGATGGTGACGGCGGCGATGGGCGGCGAATTCGAAGTGCCGAGCATCGACAAGACCAAGACCAAGGTGAAAGTGCCGTCCGGCACCCAGTCGGGCCGCCGTTTCCGCGTCGCCGGCAAGGGCATGCCGGTGCTGCGTTCCCGGCAGATGGGCGACATGTATGTGCAGGTCGTGGTCGAGACGCCACAGAACCTGACCAAGAAGCAGAAAGAGCTGCTGGCGGAATTCGAGAAGCTGTCGTCGGGTGAAACCCAGCCCGAGGCGGCCGGATTCTTCAAGATGGTCAAGGACTTCTTCGGAACCCGTGCGAATACGCCCTGAGTACCGGTCCTTGACGCTTTTTGCTTGCGTCTGTACCCCTTTGTGAAGGAAATTTGACGCCTCGCCCGTCCCCGGGCTCCGCTGGAAGTATCATGGCCCCCCAATCCTCTGCGCGTGCGTTGAAAAAGCCGCTTCGTCTCGACGAGGTCCGCTTTCTCCGCTCGTGGATTGAAAAGCCGCTGCACATGGGCGCGGTGATGCCCTCCAGCAAGGTTCTGGCGCGCACCGTCGCCCGTTACGTTGATCCGCATTCCGCTGGACCTGTCATCGAGCTTGGCCCCGGCACCGGCGCCATTACCGATGCGCTGATTGCCCACGGCGTTGCCGAGAAGCGTCTGGTGCTGGTGGAGTTCGATCCCGGCTTCTGCGCGTTGTTGCGCGAGCGCTATCCGCAGGCGACCGTAATCCAGGGCGACGCCTACAATCTCGATCAGACGCTGTCGGAGATGAAGGAGCCTGCGGCCGCGATGGTGTCCGGCCTGCCGCTCGTCACCAAGCCGATGATGATCCGCATGAAGCTGATGCGCGACGCGTTCCTGAAAATGGAGCCGGGTGCCCCCTTCATCCAGTTC
The DNA here is from genome assembly GCF_021502575.1 of Bradyrhizobium sp. G127. Lineage (NCBI taxonomy): Bacteria > Pseudomonadati > Pseudomonadota > Alphaproteobacteria > Hyphomicrobiales > Nitrobacteraceae > Bradyrhizobium > Bradyrhizobium sp. G127. The sequence continues at coordinate 108,159 of NZ_JAKFGN010000001.1, read as the reverse complement.
ACCTATTCGGTGGCGCCGCCGATCCCGAAATCGCTGCCGGGGATTCACACCCAGGCCTCCGAGCGGATCTGGATGAACCTGCCGCCGGCGCGCGTCTGGGTCTATCGCAAGGGTTAGGGCATGATCCCGAAAAGTGGGCACCGGTTTTCGGACCAGATCATGCCCATTAAATAGGATCGGTCTTTTCAGCCCTCTTTTTGCGTCTCTAAATCCGCCAAGCTATAAACTCTCTGCGCTTTCGCCATGAGCCGCCTCGGTTCTGTTTGAAGGCGAAGGGACATCATGGCCGCGCTGAAAATCCTCGTCATTCCCGGCTCGCTGCGGACCGGCTCGTTCAATGCGAGACTGGCGGCCGTGGCGGCCAAGGAGCTGGCGCTGCTCGATGTGAATGTCACGCTGATTTCTCTCGCCGACTACCCGCTGCCGATCTACGACGGTGATCTTGAGGCGAAATCCGGCGTGCCGGCCAACGCCTTCAATCTCAAACGCATGATCGGCGCGCATCACGGCGTTTTCATCATCACCCCGGAATACAACTCCTCGGTGCCGCCGCTGCTGAAAAACGCCATCGACTGGGCAACGCGGGCGCGCGACCGCAACGAGATCTTCGGTCAGGCATTTCGCGACCGCGTGTTTGCCATCGGCGCTGCCTCCGAGGAAAAGTTCGGTGGATTGCGCGTGCTGATGGCGTTGCGGCAGATTCTGGCGCTCGGCTGCGGCGCCACCGTCATCCCGAAGCAGATGGCGCTGTCCTTCGCCGACCAGGCTTTTGACGAGATGGATCGCCTGAAGGACCCGTCCGACGCCGAGATGTTGCGCGGAACCCTGCGCCAGTTGATTGAAGCCGCCCAGCAGACCATGTGAGACGATATGAAGCCAACCCCTATCGATCCCCGCGACCGGCTGATCCTGGCCCTCGATCTCTCCAGCGTCGAGGCGGCGGAAGCATTGATCGCGCGGCTCGGCGACAGCGTGACGTTCTACAAGATCGGGTATCAGCTCGCCTATGCCGGCGGCCTGTCGTTGGTCCCGAAATTGGCCGACCGCGGCAAGAAAGTCTTCGTCGATCTCAAGCTGCACGATATCGGCAACACAGTTGCGAAGGGCATCGAGAGCATCGCAAAACTTGGTGCGACCTTCGCTACGGTGCACGCCTATCCGCAGACCATGAAGGCGGCGGTCGATGCGCGCGGACCGTCGCTGAAAATTCTCGCGGTCACGGTGCTGACCTCTTACGATGACGACGATCTGCATGCGGCGGGCTATCGCTTCGGCGTGTCCGATCTGGTGGAAGCACGCGCATTGCAGGCGCAGGCGCTTGGTATCGATGGACTGGTTTGTTCCGGAGAGGAAGCTACCACCGTGCGCGGAATCATCGGTGCGCAGATGGCGCTGGTGACGCCGGGCATTCGGCCCGCAGGCAGCGTCGTCGGCGACCAGAAGCGCGTCATGACGCCGGGCCGCGCGATTTCCGCCGGCGCAGATTACCTCGTGGTCGGCCGTCCCGTTGTGGAAGCGTCCGATCCGAAGGTGGCGGCGGAGGCAATCGTCGCCGAGATCGTTCAGGCAGGCGGCTAAAAACAAAAAGGGAGACCAAAATGGCCAAGGGTTACTGGATCGCGCGCATCGATGTGCATGACCTCGATGCTTACAAAAGGGATTACGTTGCGCACAATGGCGCGGTGTTCAAGAAATACGGCGCGAAATTCCTGGTGCGCGGCGGCACTCACGAGGGGCACGAAGGCCCGGCGCGCTCGCGCAACGTGGTGATCGAGTTCAAGGACTACGCGACCGCACTCGCCTGCTACAAATCGCCGGAGTATCAGACGCTGGTCAAAGCCCGCACGCCGCATTCCAATGGCGAGATCGTCATCATCGAAGGCTATGACGGCGAGCAGCCTTGAACGCGATGCGTTTCGATTAACACGACAAAAGCTGTGCCGTCATCCTGAGGTGCGGGCTCTTGCGAGCCTCGAAGGATGACCATCCGGAACAACGCGTCGTCCTTCGAAGTCTCCGCTTCGCTTCGGCACCTCAGGGTGACGGCACGAAGTTACTCTCCGCCTATTTCCCCATTCCGTTTTCCGGAACAATCAGCGGGATGAATCCGAACACGTTGCTGCTGTCGGGATCGACCACCACCCGCACCGCGTGGACCAGCGTGTCGCCATAGACCATCAGCTTGTTGACGCCGGGTATCGGCCTGCCCTTGCTGTTGCGCAGCGGTGCGATCGAAAAATAGTGTTCGTCGCCGTGGATCAGCAGCACGGGTTTGCCGAAATTTGTCGCGCCGGCCTCGATCGCATCGAGTGTTCTCGTAAAGCCCGATTGACGCGGCATCGCGCCGTTCGGAAAACGCGCCTCGTTGAATTCCGCCTGCACGAACATGACCACGGCCTTGGCATTGTCCGCTTTCGCTTTCGCAAAGCCCGCCTCGATCCATGCGACATTGGCCTTGTCACGCGCGAAAAATTCCGGCGCTGCTTCGGGGTCCTGCGCCTCGAAGCCGTTGTTCGATCCGGGCACATGGGCGGTGAGGAACATCACGCCGTTTTTGTCAAAACGCGTGTTCTCCACATAGGTCGAGAATTCCGGCATCAGCAATGCCTGGCTTTCCAGGTCGAGCGGAGTCTTGCCGAGCGATCTTGACGGTGTTGCGAAAAACATCTCGCGCAGCTTCGCCAGCCGCTCGCGCGGGTTGTAGCCGCCGGCGGCCTTGCGGTGGCAGTCGAGCCATTCGTTATCGCCGATGGTATAGACCAGCGCGCTCTCGAAGGTCTGGATCTGGTCGTAGGCTTTCTTGAGCACCTCGTCGGTGCATGGAAGTGCGCCGGACTTGATGTCACCCATGTGCAGAGTGAAGGCGGGCTTCAGCCGGTTTACGGCCGCGATCAGGCGGTCGAATTTCGCATAGTCGTCGGGCAGATTGTAGGGCATGTCGCCCAGCGCCACGAAGGAGAAGGCGTTTTCGCCGCCGATGTTTTCCGAAGCCTGCGCGGGCGAGAGGAGGACCGCGATCGCAAGCATCGCGGCGGAAATAGCGGGCGGCAGGTGCATGACGGTTGTCCCTCGGAGCATTTGGGCTGGCAGCAGTAGGACGGCTGCGTGACCCCGGCATGACCTTCATAGCGTTCGCTAATGCGAAGCGGAACGGCTTTGCGTTAAGGGTCTCCGAGAAGCGCCCCCTGCTCAGGTTGCCGCCGTGGCTTTGCGCCGCTATACCGCCAGAACACGCTTGAAAACCGCTTTTGAGGGCTGGATATGGCCGATATGCGCCTGATCGTTGCTGGAGCCGGAGGCAAAATGGGGCGGACCCTGATCCGCGCCATCGCCGAGACGCCCGGCGCCGTGCTGGCCGGTGCGTTGGAAGCGCCGGGTTCCGAGCTGCTGGGCCAGGATTCCGGCCTGCTGGCGGGGCTTCCCACCAATGGCGTCGAAATCTCGGGCGACCTCTGGACGTTGTCGAAGGAGGCCGATGGCATCCTCGATTTCACCGTTCCGGCGGCGACCATCGCCAACGTCGCCATCGCCGCCCAGCGCAACCTCGTCCATGTCATCGGCACCACCGGTCTCACGGCATCGGACAATGCGGTGATCAGAAGCGTGACCTCGCAGGCCATCGTCGTGCAGTCCGGCAACATGAGCCTTGGCGTCAATCTGCTGGCGGCGCTGGTGAAGCAGGTGGCGAAGTCACTGGACGAAGATTTCGACATCGAGATTCTCGAAATGCATCACCGCCAGAAGATCGATGCGCCCTCGGGCACGGCCTATCTGCTTGGGCAGGCTGCTGCGGACGGCCGTGGCGTCGATCTCGAACAGCGCTCGGTGCGCGCGCGCGACGGCCACACCGGCGCGCGCAATCGTGGCGACATCGGCTTTGCGACGCTGCGCGGTGGCACTGCCACCGGCGACCACACGGTGATTTTCGCCGGTCCCTATGAACGCATCGAGCTTGCGCACAAGTCGGAAGACCGCATGATCTTTGCGCGCGGCGCGCTGAAGGCGGCGATGTGGGCGCAGGGCAAGAGGCCGGGCTTCTACACCATGGCCGATGTGCTCGGCATCGGCGCCAAATAACACCCTGAGAGTTGGAACTGAAAGAATGAGCGACCGTCTTCTCGTGCTCGTGCGTCACGGCCAGAGCGAATGGAATCTGAAGAATCTTTTCACCGGCTGGAAAGACCCTGGCCTCACCGAATTGGGCGTCAAGGAAGCCGTGGCTGCCGGCCGCAAGCTGAAAGAGCAGGGGCTGTCGTTCGATGTCGCGTTTACCTCGGCGCTGACGCGCGCCCAGCACACGCTCGATCTCGCGCTGAAGGAGATGGGCCAGAGCGGCATTCCGGTGACGAAGAATCTCGCGCTGAACGAGCGCGACTACGGCGACCTGTCCGGTCTCAACAAGGATGACGCCCGCGCCAAGTGGGGCGAGGAACAGGTCTTGATCTGGCGTCGCTCCTACGACGTGCCCCCGCCCGGCGGCGAAAGCCTCAAGGACACGCTGGCGCGCACGCTGCCCTACTATGTGCAGGAGATTCTCCCCTGCGTGCTGCGTGGCCAGCGCACGCTGGTGGCGGCGCACGGTAATTCGCTGCGTGCGCTGATCATGGTGCTGGAAAAGCTGACGCCTGAGCAGATTCTGAAGCGTGAACTCGGCACCGGCGCCCCGGTTGTCTACCGGCTCAACGCAGATTCCACCGTGGCGTCGGTCAAGGATCTGGCGGGTTAAATACCCCCCGCCTGTCCGCTTTCCCAGCCGAGCATCGCGCGCTTGCGGGTGATGCCCCAGTGATAGCCGGTGAGTGCACCGCTTTTTCCCAGCACGCGATGGCACGGCACCACGAACGAGATCGGATTGCGGCCGACCGCTGCTCCGACAGCGCGTGACGCTTTCGGCTTCTCGATCTTGCTGGCGACGTCTGAGTAAGTGGTAGCGCGTCCCATAGGAATCTTCAGGAGCGTCTCCCACACCCGCACCTCGAAATCGGTGCCGATCAGCACCACGCGCAGCGGCTGGTCATCGCGCCATTGCGAGGAATCGAAGATGCGCTTGGCGAATGGCGCGGTCCCAGCGAAGGATTCGATATAGGTCGCCAGCGGCCAGCGCCGCTGCATGTCGGCCAGCGCCGGCATTTCCTCGCCCTCGTCAGCAAAGGCCAGCCCCGCAAGCCCACGCTCGCTGGCGATCACCACGGCCATGCCGAACGGCGAGGGATGAAAGCCGTAGCGCAGCACCATGCCCGCGCCGCCCTTCTTCCATTCACCCGGCGACATTGCTTCGTGGGTGACGAATAAATCATGCAGCCGTCCCGGACCGGAGAGGCCGGAATCATAGGCGGCGTCGAGCACGCTGGCGGAATCGCGGAGCAGCCGCTTGGCGTGGTCGAGGGTCAGCGCCTGCATGAAATCCTTCGGCGTCAATCCGGCCCAACGGCGGAACAGGTGGTGCAGTTCGTCGGGTGTGAGATGCGCGGCGTCGGCCATCGCCTCGATGGTCGGTTGCGTGCGCCATTGCTCCGAAATGAAGCCGATGGCGCGGCGAACTGAATCGTAGTCGCGCAGCGCCGCGCCCTGCTTCGACGGCTTGGCGAGTTGCAGGTCGGTCAGAACGGATTTCGTCATTGCGGTGTTGATCATGGCGCACCGGTTGAGGCGTTGTTCATCATGATCCGGATGTAGGCCGCTTGTCTTGCCGCAACCACCCGATTTCTGTTTCCGACACCGGCCTCGTTCAGGCGATGTGGTGATAGCTCGGCCCGCGTTTCGCGGCGTGCAGCGCAGCCAGCAACGCCTTGGCGAAGCTGGCTTTTTCGTCAGGCCCGAGGAAGCTGGCAATCGAGAACCGCCGTCCCCTCGAGACCAGATAGAGTTTCTCGATGCCGAATTCGTCGTCTTCTATCCGCTCGAGCCGCACCCACAGCGGATTCAGTGTCCATTCGGCGATATGGCCGCGATGGCTGACGCGCCGGACGCGGATTTCATAGGGTGTGACGAAAATATCTTCGGTGGCGGCGGCGCTGCGGAAATTCTGCCGAAACGCCCAGTAAATAATCAAGACGTCGAGCCCGAAGAATCCGAACACCGGCCATGCGCCCATCAGCAGGAATGCGAGCCCTGCCAGGAAACTGACGAGGGTAACGAATCCCATCAGCGCCAGAAATCCGCCGCGGGTCAACGAGCGGTGCGGCGTCAGTCGCGCACAGAACAGAGGGGTCTCTGCGTCCCGCGCGGGATCAAAGTCATTGCAGGTGTCCATCGCAGCTTATTATACCGGGATCATGGCGAAAAAGGCGATCACGACCCGTTCAAAGTCACTGCCCCAAATCCGCGCAGTCAAGCCGGTGAAACCGGCGCGGAAATCATCGAAATCCAAGCCCTGGACGGAAGCGGAGGTGGTCGAGGCCTTCAGCCGTTTCCGCAAGGCCAATCCCGAGCCGAAGGGCGAGCTCGAACATCTCAACCCGTACACGCTGCTGATAGCGGTGGCACTGTCGGCGCAGGCGACCGACGTCGGCGTCAACAAGGCGACGCGCCACCTGTTTCCGGTCGCCGATACGCCGGAAAAGATGGTGGCGCTCGGCGAGGAAAAGGTCCGCGACTATATCAAGACGATTGGTCTTTATCGTAACAAGGCGAAGAACGTCATCGCGCTGTCGGAGCGGCTGATCGCCGAGTACGGCAGCCAGGTGCCGCGCAGCCGTGAAGCGCTGGAATCGCTGCCCGGCGTCGGCCGCAAGACCGCTAATGTGGTGCTCAACATCGCCTTCGGCGAGCCGACCATTGCGGTCGACACGCATCTGTTTCGGGTCGGCAATCGCACCGGTCTCGCGCCGGGCAAGACGCCGCTGGAAGTGGAACTGGGTCTGGAGAAGATCATTCCCGCCGAGTTCAAACGCCACGCCCATCACTGGCTGATTTTGCACGGGCGCTACACCTGCGTCGCGCGCAAGCCGCGCTGCGAGGTCTGCATCATCAACGATCTGTGCCGGTGGCCGGAGAAGACGGTCGTCTGACCCAACGCGTTGTCATTCCGGACGCGTCCGCGAAGCAGACCGATCCGGAATCCCGAAGAGTTCATCGGAAGCAACGGCGAGATTCCGGGTTCGCTCGCAATTGCTCGAAATGACGATCTCGCGGCTCTACGCCGTCGGCACGCTGGTCCGCCGCGTTGGCTCGATCAGTTCGGGTCGCGGACCGGACAACCGCTTGTGCATGTGGACCATGAAGGCCATGCCGAACAGCGGCGTTGCGAGATTGACGATCGGGATCGACACAAAGGCTGCGATGAACAGGCCTGCCGTGAAGACGATCGCGCCGTTCTGCTTGCGCATCAGTTTGGCTTCTTCCGGTGTGCGGAAGCGCATGGCGGCGAGTTCGAAATACTCGCGGCCGAGTAGCCATGCGGTGGCGATGAAGAACACGATGAAACCTGCCCCCGCGATGAACACGAACGGCAGCGCGATCAGATAGACCAGGATCGTGAGCAGCGCGGTCTTGGAGCCTTCGATGACGGCGCGGCCGACCGGTAGCGCCACGCCGGGACGTTCGGCCGGATAATGCTCGCGCTCGACGATGTCGGCGACGTCGTCGACGAATACGCTGGCGACCAGCGACGTGATTGCCGGCATCAGAAATACCGCGCCGACCACAACGCCGAGGCCTGCGGCAATCGAGACGATCCACGCAAGAATGTTGATGAGGGTGTGATAGTCGGACCCGACCATCGTTTCCGCCCAGACCTCTCCCGATCCGGCGAGCCAGCTCAGCACCCGCTGCAGCGAGATCGCCGCCACCACGATCAGCACCAGCGCGAGACCGACCGACCTCCACAGGATGGAGCGCATCGGCGGCGACAGGATCTGGGACAACGCCTTGTAGACGGCGTCAAGCATGGGCCTTCCTCCACAAACGCTAAAAAACCTAGCGAGAGTTAGATATGGGGAAGGTCTCGGGCAAGTGCCGGGCAAATATAAGGCGCATTATACCGCTAGTTCGCCGGTCCGATTGCCTTGCGTTGACGTTTCTGCTGGCGTCTCGTCAGACGGCGCGAGCGTCGCTTCTGGCGCTTCGAAGATTCCCTCTGGAAAGGGATCAGTCTCGTCCGCCACCTCCGGGGACGGCTTGGTCGTGTCGGCCCAGTGCAGCGCCGTGTAATCGAAGCCAAGGACGATGGTCGGTTTGACGATCTCGAAATAGGGCGAGATGTCGAAGTCGCGGGGCATGTAGAGCGACGAATCGCGGATATGAAGAATCTCCCGCCGCGCCTGACGGCTGGCGGCCTGGGTAATTTTCGGCAGTATCGGATATCGCACGGCGCCGAACGCCTGCGCGATCAGGGCTGAGCAGATGATCTTGGTGGGATCGCCCGAGCCCAGCGAGATCATGCGCCGCCGCCAGCGCTGCGGGATGGGCAGCGGGATGAGGTAGCGCATCAGGTCGAGAATGTTCTTGGTATCGTAGCCGAAGCCGATGCGGTTAATGGCGTAACGGCAGACCGTGTGGCGGTCCTCGTAGGACAACCCGACCGGGCGGCAGAGGCGGGTGTGATAGGGAAAATATTTCGACAGCGGCGCGGAGGTAACGCCTTCGCCGATATTGGCCTCGATCAGGACGTGCGGTTCGCCATCGGGCTCCGTCGCGCCATCGATCGGGCCAACATAGAGTGCGGCATGGGACCATGTCGACTGCGTGAGATACTTGATAATACCGGAAACGCGGTTGTTGCCCTCGACCAGCAGCACGTCGCCGGCCTCGATCAGGCCGCGCAGTCGCTCCGGATCGCTCGGCGTAAAAGGTTCGTAGCCGGGCACCTCTTTCTGGAGGTAGCCGGCGATGACCTTGCCGACGGTATCGAGCACGAAGCCCATTATTGTCTCCCTGAGCGGCACGTTCTGGCCGCTTTCTTGTTGGCCTGGTGTCCCGTATTCGACGTTCGCTTTATTTCGCAGCGTTTTCCGAGCGAACGTCGGATACGAAAGGACACCAGAAAGCTATGATTCTAGTGATCCTTTGGTTCTGACATTCGTAAAGTGCCTGCGAAGAATACGGTACGAATGTCAGAACCGGATCACTAGTGTTGTCGAAAGCAATTTCAATTTAGTTCATGGGTCAAGCCCACCGCTCATCAAACATTCACCATGACCGTTGCCGCGAGGCCTTCAATGCGGCAAGTTCGCAAGATGTTCTCGCTTTTGGTCGAATTCCGGAAACCATGAGATGACAATTACCCGGCGCGATCTTCTGGCCGGTACGGCGGCGGTGATGGCATCCTCCTCCCTGCCGCCCGCATTCGCCGCGCCCCCGCCGCGCGAGGCCGAGATCGCGGTGATCGGCGCGGGGGCTGCCGGCACCGCTGCGGCGCGGCGCATTGCCGCCGCTGGCCGCAAGGTGGTGGTGATCGAAGCCGCATCCCATATCGGCGGGCGCTGCGTCACCGACGCGACGTCGTTCGATGCGCCGTTCGACCGCGGCGGACGCTGGCTCTACAACGCGGATAGCAGCCCCATTGCAAAACTTGCGCGCGGCGTGGGGATGGAGATGTATCCGGCCCCGCGTGGCCAGCGCATTCGGATCGGCCGCCGCAATGCGCGCGCCGGAGAAGCCGAGGATTTTCTGGCAACGCTGGTGCGCGCCAATCGCGCCATGGGCGACGCTGTCCGCGGCAAGGCCGATATGCCCGCCGCCGCCGGGCTGCCGAAGGATCTCGGCGTATGGGCGGGGACGACGGATTTTCTGCTCGGCGCCATGGCCACCGGCAAGGACCTGAAGGATTTGTCCACGCTCGATCTGGTGACGATGGCGCAGCGTGACGGTCCCTCCGCTTGCCGTCAGGGGCTCGGCGCGCTGGTCGCCAAGCTCGGCGAGGGACTGCCGCTGATCCTCTCCACGCCGGTGACGCGTATCGTCTGGAGCGGCCGCGACGCGCAGATCGAGACGACCGCGGGAACGCTTACCGCGAAAGCCGTCATTATGACGGCGTCTACCAACGCGCTGTTGTCGGGCAAGATCAAGTTTGCCCCGGATCTGCCCAAGCGTCAGCAGGACGCCGCATCGAAACTCACTCTCGGCAGCTACGATCACATCGCGCTCGAACTGCCGGGCAATCCGCTCGGATTGTCGCGCGACGACATTGTGATCGAGCAGAGCAGCGACCGCAGCACTGGGCTTCTGCTGGCCAATCTCGGCGGCTCCTCGCTCTGTCAGGTCGATGTCGCGGGATCGTTCGGTGCTGAACTGTCCGCGCGTGGCGAAGCCGCGATGGTGGCGTTCGCGACCGAGTGGCTGACCAAATTGTTCGGTTCCGACATCAAGAACATCGTCAAGCGCACCATGGCGACGCGATGGAACGACATGCCGCACATCTACGGCGCGATGTCGGCGGCGTCGCCCGGTGGCCAGCCCGCGCGCAAGGTTCTGATGGAGCCGCTGGGCAGCCTGTTCTTTGCCGGCGAGGCCGCGCACGAAACGCAATGGGGCACGGTCGGCGGCGCATGGGAATCCGGCGAGCGGGCGGCCGAAGCGGCCTTGCGCAAGATCGGCGCGCTGAAAGACGCGCCGGTGGCGGAACAGGCGAAGAAGTCGCGGCGCAGCCAGTCGCGCGCCACGGCGGAGCCCGCGGCTCCCACCCGACGCAGCATGAACTGGCCGCGCAACTAATGAAAGCGCTGATCTCGTGGTCGAGCGGCAAGGACAGCGCCTTCGCGCTGCAGGCGGTGCGCAAGGCGGGAACGTTCGAGGTGGTCGGCGCGCTGACGACCGTCACCGAAACATTCGGGCGGGTCTCGATCCACGGCGTGCGCGAGGAGATTCTCCGCGCACAACTCGATGCGGCCGGGCTGCCGCCGCTGATCGTGCCGATTCCGTATCCCTGTCCCAACGAGATTTACGAGCAGCGCATGACCGAGGCGCTGGCGCAGGTGCGCCAGCGCGGCGTGACGCATATGATTTTCGGCGACCTGTTCCTTGAAGACATCCGTGCCTACCGCGAGGCCAAACTGGCTGGTACCGGCATCACGCCGGTGTTCCCGCTCTGGCAGCGGCCGACTGCGCAGCTGGCGCGCGAAATGATCGCCAGTGGTCTGAAGGCGCGGCTTGCCACCGTCGATCTTGCGAAACTTCCGGCATCGTTTGCAGGCCGCGAATTCGACGACGCGCTGCTGGCGGATCTGCCGGACGGCGTCGATCCGTGCGGAGAGAACGGCGAGTTTCACACCTGCGTCACCGCAGCGCCGATATTCGGTCGCCCGCTGCCTGTGACTCCGGGCGAGGTCGTCACGCGCGACGGCTATGCCTATTGCGATCTGCTGTTGCCGGGAAACGCGGCCACGCGCCGCGCCGTTTAGATTATCCCCGCAGCACGCCGCCGGTTTTCTTTGTCACTTCGGCCACGATCTTCGAAGCCACCGCATCGATCTCCTGATCGGTCAGGGTCTTTTCGCGCGGCTGCAACGTCACCGCGATGGCGATGGACTTCTTGCAGTCGTCGATGCCCTTGCCTTCATAGACATCGAACACCGCCACGCCGGTGATCAGCTTTTTATCGACACCCTGCGCAGCGCGCACGATGTCGCCTGACTTGACGTTGCGATCGACGATGAAGGCGAAGTCGCGCGACACCGGCTGGAACGGCGACAGTTCGAGCAGCGGCTTGGCACGAGTTGGCCTGGCCTTGGCATCGGGAATGCGCTCGAGGATGATCTCGAAAGCCACCAGCGGACCATCGGCCTTGAGGGCTTCCAGCGCGCGCGGGTGCAGCTCGCCGAAGTAGCCGAGCACGTTCTGCGGCCCGATCTGGATCGCGCCGGAGCGGCCGGGATGCAGCCACGCCGGATAGTTCTTGGACTCCTTGCTGCCTGCGATCTGCAGGCCCTGCGTCGGCGCGCCCGCGGCGGCCAGCACGGCCAGCGCATCGGCCTTGGCATCGAGCGCATCGACGGTGGCGGAGCCGGACCAGTAGCGGCCGATGCCTTTCGAGGAGGCGAGCGCGCGGCGCACGCCGCTGGCCGCCATGAACTGATCTTCCGGCCCGTCGCCCTTGAAGATCTGTCCGACCTCGAACAGCGCCACATCGGAGAACCCGCGGTCTGCATTGGCCTGCGCTGCTGCGACAAGCCCCGAGATCAGCGAGGGCCGCATGTCGGACAAATCCGCTGCGATCGGATTGGCCAGCGCGAGCGCCGCGCCGCCGCCGCCGAACAGGTCTGCCTGCGGTTTCGAGACGAACGACCATGTCACGGCCTCGGTCATGCCGCGCGCGGCCAGCGCGCGCTTGGCGCGGCGGGTGCGCAGCTGCAACTGCGTCAGCACCGGCTTGCGCGGCGCATCGCCACGCTCGAACGGCGTCAGCGGTACGCTGTCGACGCCGACAATGCGCACGATTTCTTCCACGATGTCGGCCTTGCCATGAACGTCGGAGCGCCATGACGGCACCGCGACCTTCACCACCGGACCATTGCCCGCGATCATGAATCCCAGACGGGTCAGGATCATCCGGATTTCCGGCAGCGGCACCTCGATGCCGGCGAGGCGCTTGATCTCGGAAATCGGAAAATCAATGACGCGGTCGTCGCCATGGGCTGCGCCTGCGACCACGATCTCCGACGGCGTGCCGCCGCAAAGATCGAGCACCAGCTTGGTCGCCATCTCCAGACCCGGCACCATGAAGGCCGGATCGACGCCGCGCTCGAAACGATAACGCGCGTCGGAATTGACGCCGAGCTTACGCCCGGTCTGGGCGATGTTGATTTCGTTCCACAGCGCCGATTCGATCAGCACGTCGGTGGTGGTCTCGTCGCAGCCCGACGCCTCGCCGCCCATGATGCCGGCGAGCGATTCGACGCCGTTGTCGTCGGCGATCACGCACATGCTGTCATCGAGCGCGTAGGTCTTGCCGTCGAGGGCCAGCAGCGTCTCGCCGGTCCGGGCGCGGCGCACGGTGAGGTTGCCCTTCACCTTTTTCGCATCGAACACATGCAGCGGGCGCGCGCGGTCGAAGGTCATGAAGTTGGTGACGTCGACCAACGCGTTGATCGGGCGAAGACCGATCGAGGTCAGGCGCTTTTGCAGCCACTCCGGCGACGGGCCGTTCTTCACGCCGCGCACCAGCCGCAATGCAAAGCCGGGACACAGCGACGGGTCCTCGATGGTCACCTGCACGGGCGAGGGGAATTCGCCCTTGATCTGCTTCGGGGCCTGATCCTTGAACTTGCCCATATCGGCGGCGGCGAGATCGCGCGCGATGCCGTGCACGCCGGTGCAGTCCTGCCGGTTCGGGGTGAGATTGATCTCGATCACCGGATCGCCGAGTCCGGCCCACTCGGCGTAAGGCTTGCCGATCGGTGCGTCGGCGGGAAGTTCGATGATGCCGTCGTGATCCTCGGAGAGTTCAAGCTCGGCGGCCGAGCACAGCATGCCGTGGCTTTCGACGCCGCGAATGGTGCCGACGCTGAGGGTGATGTTCTTGCCCGGGATATACGTGCCCGGCGGTGAGAACACGCTCACAAGTCCCGCGCGCGCGTTCGGCGCGCCGCAGACGACCTGCAGCGGCTTGTCGCCTTTTGCGATCTGGCCGTAATCGACCATGCACACGCGCAGCCGGTCGGCGTTCGGATGCTGCTCGGCGGAAATCACTTTTGCAATGACGAACGGCGCCAGCGCCTTCGCCTTGTCCTCGATATGCTCGACCTCGAGCCCGATCATGGTGAGCTTGTCGGCGAGCTTGTCCAGCGGCTCGTCGGTGTCGAGATGCTCTTTCAGCCAGGAGAGGGTGAATTTCATGATGACAGCCCTCCCGCCAGAGTCGGGACATCCAGCGGCTTGAAGCCGTAGTGGTTGATCCAGCGCGTATCGCTCTCGAACATCTGGCGCAGGTCGTTGATGCCGTATTTCAGCATCGCGATGCGGTCGATGCCCATGCCCCAGGCGAAGCCCTGATACACGTCGGGGTCGATGCCGCAGGCGCGCAGCACATTCGGATGCACCATGCCGCAGCCGAGAATTTCCAGCCAGTCCTCGCCTTCGCCGAAGCGGATCTCGCCCTTGTCGCGGCGGCACTGGATGTCGACTTCCAGCGACGGCTCGGTGAAGGGGAAGAATGACGGACGGAATTTCATGTTGATGGTGTCGACCTCGAAGAACGCCTTGCAGAATTCCGCGAGAATCCATTTCAGGTGGCCGAGATGCGAGCCCTTGTCGATCACGAGCCCTTCGACCTGATGGAATTGCGGCGTGTGGGTCGCGTCGGAATCGATGCGGTAAGTGCGGCCCGGACAGATCACGCGGATCGGCGGCTTCTGGGTCAGCATGGTGCGGACCTGCACCGGCGACGTATGCGTGCGCAGCAGCAGGCGCTCGCCATCTTCCTTGCGATTGAAGAAGAAGGTGTCGTGCATTTCCCGCGCCGGATGGCCTTCGGGGAAATTCAGCTTGGTGAAGTTGTAGTCGTCGGTCTCGATGTCCGGACCCTCCGCAATGGAGAATCCCATGTCGGCGAAGATCGCGGTAAGTTCGTCCATCACCTGGCTGAGCGGATGAATGCGGCCCTGCTCGGCGGGCGTCTCGCGCACGGGCAGCGTGACGTCGATGACTTCGGAGGCGAGGCGGGCGTCGAGCGCGGCGTTCTTGAGAATGTCGCGGCGCGCGGTCAGCGCTTCGGTCACCTTGTCCTTGGCGAGATTGATCTTCGCGCCTTCGGTCTTGCGCTCGTCCGGCGACATCTTGCCGAGCGTGGCCAGCAGCGCAGAGATCGAGCCTTTCTTGCCGAGCGCGCCGACGCGCACGGCTTCGAGCGCCGCCTCGTCGGAGGCCGCGGCAATCGCGCCCAGAATTTCGGTTTCGAGTTTAGCGAGGTCGGACATTGCAAGCCCCAGCGGAACGGTTTCGGTTGAACCGTCCGGCGGGGATCAATCAGCCCAGCCGAACGCAGCGGAGCGTTGTTACGCTCCGGTCGTGTCGGCCTCGTGCAAGAGGGGCAAGGTTTAAGCCGCGAGAGCGGCCTTGGCCTTTTCAGCGATCGCCTGGAACGCCGCCGGCTCGTGGATCGCGAGATCCGACAGCACCTTGCGATCCACAACGACACCCGACTTGGCGAGGCCGTTGATAAACACGCTGTAGGTCATGCCGAACGGGCGGACGGCTGCGTTCAGGCGCTGAATCCAGAGCGCGCGGAAGGTGCGCTTCTTCAGCTTGCGGCCGATAAAGGCATACTGCTTGGCCTTGTCGGTCGCAGCCTTGGCGGCGCGAATGGTGTTCTTGCGACGGCCGCGGAAACCCTTGGCGTCCTTGTAGACTTTCTTGTGCTTGGCGTGAGCCGTCACACCGCGTTTGACGCGAGACATGACCGATCTCCTTGATCAGAAAAGAAGTGGATCTTGAAAGGTGAAAACAGATGGCCGCGCGAACGCGGCTTCGTTGAACCGCTCAGGCGTTCGGCAAGAAATATTTCTTGATGTTGTCGCCGTCGGTCTTGAACAGAATCCGCGTGCCGCGGAGCTGACGAATCTGTTTTTTGGTCCGCTTGATCATGCCGTGGCGCTTGCCTGCATGGGCGGACACCACTTTTCCGGTGCCGGTCACTTTGAAGCGCTTTTTGGCGCCCGATTTGGTCTTCAGCTTGGGCATTTGGCTCTCCTGTGGCCGCAACAAAAATATGCCCCGAAAGGCGCTTTGGCGGCTAAAATGCTCGCTAGAGCGTTGATAATGCTCAACTTAATCCCGTGTGGAGAAAGTCAGCATTGGCGTCGCCACGGCAGCCCTTAATCAGCCGGGCGACGAAGGTTGGGCTTATGGCAGACGAAGTGCGAATTGGCAACGATTAACGCGGATTTTTGCGGTTTTCGGCGGGCGCGGCCGCCGCGGTTTCTGCGAGGCTGGCTTCGTGGAGCGGCAGCGCGGTTTCGACCAGACCAGCGGATCGGGGCGCTTCGTTTCAGCTCTAACTTATTACGATACCTGCATTTTTAGATAGCCTATCCTGACTCACCGAGTGATGCTGCATTGCACTGGAAGTCCCGGCCCTTTCTGACTATACCCCCGGCCAGCTCATCAAACGCGAAGGGACACCCAAATGGCCATCACACGCCAAGCGACCGCCTTTTCCTTGAATCCGGCCGCCATGCTGTTCGCTCTCGGCGCGGTCGCCGCCGCCGGTCTGGCTGTGGTCGCGCTGTCAGGCCCGGCCAAAGCGGGCGCGTCGTTCGACGGCGCATGGCGGGTCACCATCATCACCCAGGCCGGCAATTGCGATCCGGCCTACAGCTATCCCGTCAGGGTCGAAGGTGGCCGCGTCAGCTATGCCGGAGACGGCAGCTTCGATATTTCCGGTCACGTCGGTGAAGCCGGTACGGTCAGCGTCACGATTGCGCGGGGCGACCAGAAGGCGAGCGGTAGCGGGAAGCTGTCGGCCAATTCCGGTTCCGGCCAGTGGAGCGGCAAATCGTCGAGCACGGCGTGCTCGGGACGCTGGGAAGCCGCCCGCAATTCGTAAGACGTTCGCGGCTGAGCAACATAAAAAAGGCGCCGCTCATGCGGCGCCGTTTTTCTTTGTCGATGAATTGCGCGATCGTTCGTTCGCGCTTTAGCGCGGCGCAAGAACCATGACGACCTGGCGGCCTTCGAAGCGGGCATCCTGTTCGACCTTGGCGACGTCGGCGACGGCCGCCTTTACCTTGTCGAGCAGCTTGGTGCCGATTTCCTGATGCGCCATTTCGCGGCCGCGATAGCGCAGCGTGATCTTGACCTTGTCGCCTTCTTCGAAGAAGCGCAGCATCGCCCGCATCTTCACGTCGTAGTCGTGATCGTCGATCATCGGGCGGAGCTTGATCTCCTTGATTTCGACGATCTTCTGCTTCTTGCGGGCCTCGGCGGCCTTCTTCTGCGCCGAATACTTGAACTTCCCGTAGTCCATGATCTTGCAAACGGGAGGAGTGGTGTTCGGCGAGATTTCGACCAGGTCCATGCCTGCGTCCATCGCCATCTTCACCGCGAGCGACGTCTCAGTGATACCGACGTTGGTACCGTTCTGGTCGATCAGCTGGATCTGGGCATTGCGAATTTCATCGTTGGTGCGCGGCCCGTCTTTGGCGGCGGCGGGCGGGGCTCTGTTGGGACGGCGAATGGGTAAATCTCCGATGTTGTGAACGAAGCGGTGAGTTTGAAGGATTAAGGTCTGCCGGGCAAGCGCAACAAGGCAGCAGCGCGCATTTTCCGGCGCTGCCGCGGAAGAACGGGATCAGCCATAAAAACGTAAAATACCCGACAATTGTCTGCCCCGGCTTTGTCCTCAGCCCGCTCCACATAGAGGCACGCGGTCCTCTCCGCAAGCTCCATACCCGCCGCCGGATCGGGCTGCTTGCATGTTATGACCGCGAAACTTCGCGTTTCAGGCGCGGATCGGCTCTCGCGTTGACGGATTGTGCCGCGGACCGCCATAACAGCCGGGTTTGGGGCATTTTTCATGACACAGTCATCGGACAGTTCCGCCGAGGCGCCGCTCAGTTTCATCGATGTCGGTGCGACCGGCGCAAAGCGGCACATCGCGGTTCGCAAGCGCGCCGGCGCGTCGCCGGGGGTGTTCTGGCTCGGCGGCTTCAATTCCGACATGAAAGGAACCAAGGCGCAGGCGCTCGATGAATGGGCGGCGGAACACGGACGCGCCTGCGTGCGCTTCGATTATTCAGGGCACGGCGAATCCGGTGGCGCGTTTGTCGACGGTACGATCGGGCAATGGCACGAGGAAAGCGTCGCGGTGTTCGATGCTTTCTGCGAAGGGCCGCAGGTCGTGGTCGGCTCGTCCATGGGCGGCTGGATGGCTCTCTTGCTGGCGCGCGCGCTGACAAGGCGTCGCGAGGCGGCGTCGCGCGCGACGCTCGCAGGACTGGTGCTGATCGCGCCTGCGCCGGATTTCACCGAAGACCTGATGTGGAGAAATTTCTCGCCGGAGATCCGCGACGAGATCATGACCAGGGGCGTGTGGCATCGCCCTTCGGAGTATGGCGATCAGGCCTATCCCATCACTCGCAATCTCATCGAAGAGGGCCGCAATCATCTGCTGCTCGGCGGCACCATCGATGCCGGCTGCCCGGTCCGCATTCTGCAAGGCGCGCAGGACCCCGACGTGCCATGGCGTCACGCCTTCGCGCTCACGCATTGTCTGCCGAGCGACGACGTGGTGCTGACACTGGTGCAGGATGGCGATCACCGCCTGTCCCGGCCGCAGGATATTGCGCGTATGCTGGGCGCGGTGAGTGAACTGGCCAATTAAAAAAGTTCGAGAGGGAGAACATCATGCACACCGAAAAACTTCTTCATGATTTCTGCCGCGCCGTCGAACAGCGCAACGGCAAAGCCTTCGCCGCCCTTTTTGCGGAAGACGGCGTCTATCACGACGTGTTCTACGGCGCGTTCACGGGCCGTGCGAAAATTGCCGTGATGATCGACGACTGGTTCTACGGCACGGCGACCGATTTCCGCTGGGACATGCACGATCCGGTCAGCGATGGCCGGACGCTCTATGCGCGTTATACGTTCAGCTACAAATCGCTGCTGCCGGAAGCCAACGGCGCGCGGGCGATGTTCGAGGGCGTCGCTATCATGAAGCTGCGCGACGGATTGATCGCGGAATATAGCGAGGTTGCCAATGTCGCGACCGGGTTTCTCGACATGAATTTCGCGCCGGAGCGGATCGCGAAGATTGTCGCCAAGCAGGGCTCGGCGCTCAAGGCGCGGCCGGAGATGGCGCGGCATCTGGTGGAGTGAGCGGTGCGCCTCTTACCTCTCCCCGTTTACGGAGAGGTCGGCATGCGCAGCATGTCGGTGAGGGGCTTGTCGAGTTATGCGAAAGGATTTGCCCCTCACCCCAACCCTCTCCCCGCAAGCGGGGAGAGGGAGTCTCTCCCGTCGTTCGTGAAAGAATGCCGCGCCGCCGCCCACTCCGCCTGCACGTCTTCATCGCCATCACTTGAATTCGCGGCCAGCGCGGCAAATTCTTCCCGCGGCAACAACCGCGACAGCGCCCATACCGCCGCCCCCCGCACCAAGGGGTTCTCGTCATCGAGCAGGCGGCGCGCCTCGGCGGCCAATGAAACATCCTTGCTGTTGCCGATCGCGATCAGCACATTGCGCAGGAATCTATTGCGGCCGATCCGCTTGACCGGCGACTTTGTGAACATCGCCCGGAACGCAGCGTCGTCGAGACGCACCAGATCGATCAGCGAGGGCGCACGCAGTTCGTCGCGCGCGGCGAGCTTGGCCTCGAAGCCCGCTTGCGCGAACTTGTTCCAAGGACACACGCTCAGGCAATCGTCGCAGCCATAGATGCGGTTGCCGAGGGCTTCCCGATACTCGACCGGGATCGGGCCTTTGTGTTCGATGGTGAGATACGAAATGCATTTGCGAGCATCCAGCCGGTACGGTGCGGGAAACGCATCGGTCGGGCAGATGTCGAGACAGGCCTGGCAGGAGCCGCAATGAGTGTCGCCGTCGGCCTGATCGCGTGGCAGTTCAAGCGTGGTGAAGATCGCGCCAAGAAACAGCCATGAGCCGTAGTCACGCGACACCAGGTTGGTGTGCTTGCCCTGCCAGCCGAGACCGGCCGCATGCGCCAGCGGCTTCTCCATCACGGCGGCGGTGTCGACAAAAACTTTGACGTCGCCGCCGGCTGTCGCCAGCAGCCAGCGCGCCACTGTCTTGAGCCGCTTCTTGATGAGGTCGTGATAGTCGTCGCCACGCGCATAGACCGAAATGCTGCCGCGGGTTTTTTGTTCGAGCAGGGCCAGCGGATTTTCGTCCGGCCCGTAATTCATCCCCAGCATGATGACCGAGCGCACATCACTCCACAGCACGCGCGGACTGGCGCGGCGCGCGGGCTCGTTGGCGAGCCAGTCCATGTCACCGTGTGATCCGTTATCGAGAAAGGCTTGCAGTCGCTCGCGCGCGCCGGGAATGGAATCGGGATCGGCAATGCCGATGGCGCTGAAGCCGTTGCTGTGCGCCTCGGCGGTCAGTGCGGCCTTCAGCGCAGCCGCATCGGCAGCATGGTTCTGCGTCAGAAGTCGAGATCCACGTAATGCGCCGACGCCGGGACGCCCGCCATCCATTCCGCCAGCAACGGACGGAACGACGGGCGGGATTTGATCCGCACGTACCACGCCTTCGCTGCGTCGTCCTCGTTCCATGGCACATCGCCCAGATAGTCCAGCGCCGACAGATGCGCGGCGGCGGCAAGGTCGGCGAACGTGAGCTGGTCGCCGGCGAGAAAATTCCGCGTCCGCGCCAGCCAGCCGATATAGGCCAAATGATAGCGCACATTTGCTTTCGCGGCGCGCAGAACATCGGTCGAGGGCGCGCCGCCGCCGTGCTCCGGTTTCATGAAGCGCTTGTAGACCTTCTCGTTGACCAGCGGCCCGCTGGCTTCCTCGAAGAACTTGTCGTTGAACCACGACATCAGACGCCGCACCTCGATGCGGTCGTTCATCGCCCGCGGCAGCAGCCGGTGATCGCCCAGCGGCGCGCCGTGAATCTCGTCGAGAAACTCGGCCACGAGGCCGGCTCCCGGCATCGGCGGCGTACCTTCGGCCATCAGAACCGGCGTATCGCCGGCCGGATTGAGCGTGAGAAAGGCCTCGCGCCGATCCCAGACCAGTTCCTCCACCAGCCGCGTGTCGAGTCCGTGCTCACCGAGCGCCAGACGCACGAAGCGCGATCGCGGACAGAATGGGTGATGGAAGAGCGTGAACATGAAGTTTCTGATAGCCGGTTTAAGTTTAACAAAGGGTCTCGAATGGCGGTTAACGCCGACCGCGGCGGCTGCCTGGAACACAGGCAAGCCGCCACTCGCCTGACCTCAATTTCATGGATTTGCCGTTGCGGCAACACGGCGAATGGGCGACAAGGGCGCGGTTTGCGAAGCCCTCCAGCATTGCGGAAATCTCCCGATGTTAGCTGATCTCCTGAAGGCTCTCGTTCTCGGCGTCGTCGAGGGCGTGACCGAATTTCTGCCCGTTTCGTCCACAGGACACTTGCTGCTGGTGGAACGGTTCATGGAACTCGATCAGGATAATTTCTGGAAAACCTTCGCGGTGATGATTCAGCTCGGCGCGATTCTCGCCATTCTCTGGATTTATTTCGGCAGATTGTGGCGCATTGCTGTCGGCATGTTTTCCGATCCCGCGGCGCGGCGGTTCGTCATCGGCGTGCTGCTGGCGTTTCTCCCTGCAGTGATCATGGGGCTGCTGTTCGGCAGCTTCATCAAGAACGTGCTGTTCAACCCGTGGGTGGTATGTTTCTCGCTGATCGCTGGCGGTGCGGTGCTGCTTTGGGTCGATCAGCAGGATTTCAATCCGCGCCATCACGACGCCACGGCATTCTCGCTGCCGATGTATCTCGGCATCGGTGTCGCGCAATGCGCCGCGATGATTCCCGGCGTCTCGCGCTCCGGCGCGTCGATCGTGGCGGCGATGCTGTTCGGTGCGGACAAGCGCGCCGCCGCCGAATTCTCGTTCTTTCTCGCGATCCCGACCATGGTCGGAGCATTCGCGTATGATTTCTACAAGAACCGCGCCGACATGACGATGGATCATGGTCTCGTGATCGCGGTCGGCTTCGTGATGTCGTTCATCACCGCGATCATCGTGGTGAAGACGTTTCTCGGTTACGTCACCCGCCACGGCTTCGCGCTGTTTGCATGGTGGCGCGTGATCGTCGGCTCGCTCGGGCTGATCGCGCTGGCGCTGGGGAAGTAAAAATTAGATGTCGTCCCGGCCTGCGCCGGGACGACCACAACTACTTTCACGCCCCCTTGTGCGCGAACTGTCCGGTCTTGCGATAGCGCCAGAGATAGGACGGCGTCACGGCTTCCAGCGAATCCGGCGTGATGCCGAGGCCTTCCAGCGTCAATCCTGCGGACCTGGCCGTGTCCGACACCACGTTGTCGTGGCGAAGCAGTTCGACCTGGTCCGGCGTCAGCTTGAAGTCGCCCGGAGCGAATTGCAGGAATGCCGCCTGGAACTTCGCCAGCGGGAACGGCAGCGGCGCCAGCATGCAGTTGCGCTCGGTGACGCGCAGGATGATTTCGAGAATCTGCCGCATGGTCATCACTTCGGGGCCGCCGAGTTCATAGGTCGCGCCCGCTTTGGTCTTGCGGTCGACGGCGTCGGCGATGGCAGTGGCGACGTCACCGGCATAGACCGGCTGCAATTTCGTCAGGCCGCCGCCGATCAGCGGCAGCACCGGCGACATGCGCGCCAGCGCCGCGAAACGGTTGGTGAAATGGTCTTCCGGGCCGAACACAACCGAGGGGCGGAAGATGGTTGCGGAGGGCACAGCCGCCAGCACGGCAGCTTCGCCGGCCGCCTTGGTGCGGGCGTAGCGCGCGGTCGAATTCGCATCCGCGCCGATGGCCGAGACATGCACCATACGCGCGCCGATCTCGGCTGCCGCCCTGGCGATGGTGTCCGCGCCTTTGCCTTGAACCGCATCGAAGGTCTGCGCGCCGCCCTCGGCCAGAATGCCCACGAGGTTGACGATCACGCTGGCGCCGCGCGCCGCGGCCTGCACCGAGGCCGGATAGCGCAGGTTGGCCTGCACGGCGTGAATCTGGCCGACTTTTCCGAGCGGTTGCAGATGGCCGGCGAGGTCCGGGCGGCGGACGCCGACCCGGATGCGATAATCCCGCTTGGCCAGCGCCCGGATCACATGGCGGCCCAGAAAACCCGATCCTCCGAAGACTGTGACGAGCGTATCGATGGGGGCTGACATGGGGGTTTCCTGCGCAATTGACCGATGCGGGACGGCGGCCCCGCCGATTTCCGCGATACGCCATCATTCCGGCGCTGTACAGGCCATTCCGACGCAATTTGACAAGCGCGCGGCCTGTCCTTAGTAACCGGCCCAATGCCCAGGTGGTGGAATTGGTAGACACGCAGGTTTCAGGTACCTGTGCTGCAAGGCGTGAAGGTTCGAGTCCTTTCCTGGGCACCACTGACTGTCTCGCGCGGAGACCCGGTCTCCCGGCTTTGCACCACATCTGATCCCTCCATGGTGCCTTCGTGAAAAAATCAGCCGTTATTCTGGGGGCCGTGCTGTTTTCGGCCGCGCCCGCCTTGGCGATGGACCCGCGGTTCGCGGCAAGCCTCAAGAAGCTCGATCCCGAGACCCGGCTTGAGCAGGTCTGCGATCTCGAGGCCATGAGCCGGATCGACCGCGACGCCAATCCCTATCATCCCGACCGCGCCAAGACCGACGTGATCTCCCACCCGGTCCACACCGGCGACACCGTCACCGGCGAGGGTGGCGCCTTTCGCAGCAAGGGACGCTGGTATTCGTTTTCCTTCACCTGCAAGGGCACGCCGGACCACATGAAGGTGCTGGCGTTCAGCTACAAAATCGGCGAGCCGATTCCGGAATCGAAGTGGGCGTCGCTGGGCCTATGGCGGTGAGGTTTACGCTTTCGCGCGTCAGGACTTCGGCGATCTTGCCCTCCTTGATTTCGCCGGGCTGGCCTTGGCCTTGATTCGCTCCTGTCCGCTCTTCGCTTTCTCAATATCGAAAGCGTCGGTCTTGCGGACGAGATCGCTCAGTTTGGAGCAACCGTAGGTGCGCACGTCGAAATCAGGAAACAGATTTGCAATACGCCGTCCGACGGAACCGAGATTGGCCCATCCAGCCTCCTCGGAGGGAGAAATTGCCTTGAGAAGAAAGGGTACGGCGGCGCTTGGCGGCTCGAGCGGCTGTGGTTGCGAGGGCACTTTTGTTTCCGTCGCCGGGGCGCGGCTCACCAGGTTCTCGGTATAGATGAATCTTCGACACGCCTGACGAAAACTCTCTGGCGTCTTCTGCGCGCCGAAGCCGTAGACATCCGCGCCCTGCTCGCGAATCCGCGACGCGAGACGCGTGAAGTCGCTGTCGGACGACACGAGGCAGAAGCCGTGGAATCGCCCGCTGTGGAGCAAATCCATGGCGTCGATCACCAAGGCGATGTCGGATGCATTCTTTCCGGTGGTATAAGCGAACTGCTGATACGGATCGATGGCGTGCTTTTGGAGAATGCTGATCCACGATTTCAACCTTGGGCTTGAGAAATCTCCATAGATGCGACGCACGCTGGCCTCGCCGAGGCTGGCAATTTCGGCAAAAAGCCCTTCCGCGATCTGCGGCGATGTATTGTCCGCATCGATGAGGACCGCGAAGCGGGGCAGGCGTTGCTCGATGCTCATGTCTGGGCCTTTCATGATCGCCGGACTCCGCCCGATCTTGAGCCTTCCCGCCAAAATTTCAAACGACAGCGCAGGCGGCGGGACCTCGGCTGGCGGCATAGCAGCAACCAGGGTTAACAACTTCTCGGCTTTCGGGGTGATTTGGGGGCCTCTTCCTCTCGTCTGCGGCGGATTTGAGCGGTAGTTTAGGCCTTCGATTCGACCGATCCTGAAAAACGAAAGTCTTGCTGACCATGACCATCCGCCTGCATCGCGGCGATTTGCCGGACCTTTCGCGCTACACGCAGTCGGTTGCGATCGACACCGAAACGCTGGGTCTCAATCCGCACCGCGACCGGCTTTGCGTCATTCAACTGTCGAACGGCGACGGCACTGCGGACGTCGTGCAAATTCCGGCGGGTCACACTGATGCGCCGAATTTGAAAAAGCTGTTCGGCGATCCGAACATCACCAAGATCTTCCATTACGCGCGGTTCGATCTCGCCGTGCTGTTCAACGCCTTCGGTGTGATGCCGCAGCCGGTGTACTGCACCAAGATCGTGTCGCGGCTTGTACGCACCTACACTGATCGTCATGGCCTGAAGGATCTGGTGCGCGAGGTGCTCGGCGTCGATCTGTCGAAGCAGCAGCAATCGAGCGACTGGGGCGCGGCGACGCTCACGGATGCGCAACTGACCTATGCCGCGTCCGATGTGCTGCATCTTCATGCACTGCGCGAGAAGCTCGACGCCATGCTGGCGCGAGAGAGCCGCGAGGCGCTGGCCGCGGCGTGCTTCGCGTTTCTGCCCACGCGCGCGAAGCTGGATTTGCAGGGCTGGGAAAACGACGACATCTTCGCCCATTCCTGATTTTACCATTTGCCGCAACATTCGGCCATTTGCAGCCGTGTTGCCCGGTTTCGGTCACTTTTCCGCTGTTTGCCAAGAGTCCTATGGCGCATCTCATCAAGTGCTTGATGGAGCACGAAAATGCCGGGCTGCAAAATGGGGCGTCATTGCGTAGAATGACGGAACCAGACCGGCGCTTCGGAGCAGACTTTGTATTCGATCCAGGGCCAGAACTATCAGGCTGCTGCGGATGCGCGCTACGCGAAGGCGAGGCGTCACAGCCGCCGCGTGCGTCAGTTGCGCGTGGCGGTGCCGGTGATGGTGGCGGCTGCGATGCTGACCATTATCGGAATCTCGCTTTTCAATCCGTTCAGGATTCTTTCAAAGCTGCCGATCGATATTGGCAAGCTCGGCGTGTCCGGGACCCGGATCACGATGGACTCGCCGCATCTTGCGGGTTTTACGCCGGATCAGCGGCCCTATGAACTCTGGGCCAAGTCGGCGGTGCAGGACGTGACGCGGCCGAACAATGTCGAACTGCACGAATTGCGCGCGAAGGTTCAGATGGAAGACAGGACAGGCATCACCATGGATGCGCGCACCGGTTTGTTCGACACCAAAACCCAGTTGCTCGATCTGAAGGACAGCATCTTCCTCCAGTCCACCACGGGCTATGAAGCGCGGCTGACGCAGGCGACGGTTGATATGGCGGGCGGCACGGTGTCGTCGGATGAACCCGTGGCCGTGAAATTGCTGAACGGTACGCTCGATGCCAATCGGCTCAGAATTTTGGAAAACGGCGCGGTGGTGCGCTTTGAGGGCGATGTCTCGATGATTTTGATTCCGGAGCAGTCGAACGAAGCGCCCGCACAGGCCCCGGCCAAGGACGCCGCCGCAAAATGATTCGCTTTATGACGAAGGGCCACAAGGGTTCCAGCGCAACCGCTCGCGCGCGCATGGCCGTGCGCGTATTCTCGATCGCAATGCTCGCGGTCTCGCTGTACACCGCAACGGAGGCCCGCGCGCAGAGCACGGCAACCGGCGTGCCCAATGCGATGCAGGGATTCTCGCAGAACCGCGACAAGCCGATTCAGATCAATGCCGCGTCGCTCGAGATGCGAGACAAGGACAAGGCGGCGACCTTCAGCGGCAACGTCAAGGTCGTGCAGGGCGACACCACCATGCTCTGCAAGACCCTCGTGGTGTTTTACGACAACGATCAGTCCGCCGACGCCAAGAAGCCGGCGATGAAATCGTCGACGCCGGGACCCAGCGGCAGTTCGTCGATCCGCAAGCTCGAGGCAAAGGGCGGCGTCGTCGTCACCCAGAAGGATTCGACGGTGACGGGTGATCGCGGCATTTTCGATATGCGCGCCAACACGGTCACGATGTTCGGCAATGTGCTGCTGACGAAAGACAAGAACGTGCTGCGCGGCGACCGGCTCGTTGTCGATCTGACCACCGGCGTGTCCCGGGTTGAATCCGACAGCGGGCGTGTGCAGGGCGTGTTCCAGTCGGCCCCCCAGCAGGGCGAAAAGGGAGGCGGCTCTACGCCGTCACCGGCTCCGGGCGCACCAGGAAAGCCTCTTAAACTCAATAGTTTGCCGGTTACGCCTAAGCGCGATGGTTGAACCGCATGCGTCGAGCCTGTATCACCCGGCCCGGACATTTTGGGATGGGCAATCCGCCCGCGCTCCATCATGCTGCGGTAACGATCCGATCGATGTGATAAGGCCGATCTGACAGGCTGGTTTGAAAAGGCTGATTTGAAGCTGCATGGTGGATCTCCTGCGCATCTTTCGTCGTCGAGGCCCGGCGCGTGGACGGCAAGGGTTTGCGCGTTCGCAGCAGGACGGCTTGCGTCAGGACATCACCTCGCTGGCCGCGCGCATGGGCGACATTTTCAAGCCTGCCGCAGGGGAGAAGCCCTTGCCGGCGCGGGAAACATCGCGCGAGACCGCGCCGGTCAGGCGCGAGGCCGTCGCGGCGGGAAGTCCCCGCGAGCCGGCGACGCTTACGCCGCAGGACTCGTCCGCATTCATCCATGACGCGCCGCCGATCCCGCGCAGTCTGCCGCGGGAGTCGTCCAGGGACCAGCCGCGCGAGAGTGCGCCGCGCCCACGCGCGGCAACCAATGGCACCGGGCCGTCCCGCGCGCAGCATGCGGGCTACCTCGCCATTCACGGCGTCGAGAAAAGTTTCGGCACGCGCAAGATCGTGCATGGCGTCAGCATCTATGTCCGGCGCGGCGAAGCCGTCGGCATTCTCGGTCCGAACGGCGCCGGCAAGACCACCGTGTTCTATATGATCACCGGCCTCATCAAGCCGGACCGCGGCCGCGTCGAACTCGACGGCCACGATGTGACGCAGCTGCCGATGTATCAGCGCGCGCGTCTCGGCATCGGTTATCTGCCGCAGGAAGCCTCGATCTTTCGCGGGCTGTCCGTCGAAGACAACATTCGCGCGGTCCTCGAAGTGGTCGAACCCGACAAACGCAAGCGCGAGCGCGAGCTGGATTCGCTGCTCGAGGAATTCAACATCACGCGGTTGCGGAAATCGCCGTCGATCGCATTGTCCGGCGGCGAGCGGCGGCGTGTCGAAATCGCCCGCGCGCTGGCGTCGCGTCCGAGTTACATGCTGCTCGACGAACCCTTCGCGGGCATCGATCCGATCGCGGTCGGCGACATTCAGCAACTGGTTCGGCATCTCACCCAGCGCGGCATCGGCGTGCTGATTACCGACCACAATGTGCGCGAAACGCTGGGCCTCACGGACCGCGCTTACATCGTCTATGCGGGGGAGGTGCTGACCGAGGGCAGTCCGGACGAAATCGTCAACGATCCCGACGTGCGCCGCCTTTATCTCGGCGAAGAATTCCGACTTTAATCCTAGATTTTGTTCTGGATCGGGGAATCCGCCGGAGCGGTGAGGAGGTCAAACGGGCCGGAGGGCACGGTCGCCGCATTTACCCTGATCGGCGATATTGCAGCGCAGCGCGCTCTACTCCAAATTTTCAAAACGTCAAGACGTGTACATCTGTTCGAGAAAGGATTAAGCAAGAAACGGACCAATTTTTGGACCGGAACTGGTTTTTATGGCGCTGACGCAGAGACTAGAGTTCCGCCAGTCGCAGTCACTGGTGATGACGCCGCAGCTGATGCAGGCGATCAAACTGCTGCAATTGTCGAATCTCGACCTGGTGGCCTTTGTCGAGGACGAGCTGGAGCGCAATCCGCTGCTTGAGCGCGCCGATCATGATGGCGCCCCCGACCGGGGTCAGGAGCCTGCCGCTCAGACCGAATTCTCCGAGGGCGAGGATACCGGCTTTTCCCTTGGCAGCGGTGACGGCGAACGCTCGGCGGACGCCTTCGAACCTGGCACCGAGGAGTGGATGGCGCCCGATCTCGGCAGCCGTACCGAAATCGAGCAATCCCTCGACACCGGCATGGAGAATGTCTTTCCGGAGGAGCCTGCTGACGCAGCCGCGCGCTCGGCTCAGGACGCCGCGCCGACCGCTTATACCGAATGGGGCGGCGGGGCATCGAACGACGACGACTACAATCTCGAAGCCTTTGTCGCCGCCGAAACCACGCTCGGCGGTCACCTCGCCGAGCAGCTCGCGGTGGCGTTTCCGGACCCGATGCGTCGCATGATCGGGCAATACCTGATCGATCTCGTGGACGACGCCGGTTACGTCCCCGCCGATCTTGGCGAGGCGCACGAGAAGCTCGGCACCTCGCGCGAAGAAGTCGAGGCAGTGCTTGCGGTCCTGCAGAAATTCGATCCGCCCGGCGTCTGCGCGCGCAATCTGAGTGAATGTCTCGCGATCCAGTTGCGCGAGCGCGATCGTTACGATCCCGCGATGCAGGCGCTTGTCGAAAATCTCGACCTGCTGGCGAAGCGCGACATCGCTTCTTTGCGAAAGATCTGCGGCGTCGATGACGAAGACATCGCCGACATGATCGGGGAAATCCGCCATCTCAATCCCAAACCCGGCCTGAAGTTCGGCTCGGCCAAGACGCAGAGCGTGGTCCCGGATGTCTATGTCCGTCCCGGACCGGACGGCGGCTGGCATGTCGAACTCAACAGCGACACCTTGCCGAAAGTGCTAGTCAATCAGGTCTACTATTCGCAACTGTCCAAGACCATTCGCAAGGACGGCGACAAAACCTATTTTACCGATTGCCTGCAGAACGCGACCTGGCTGGTGCGCGCACTCGACCAGCGCGCCCGCACGATCCTCAAGGTCGCCACCGAAATCGTTCGCCAGCAGGACGGCTTTTTCACGCAAGGGGTGGCGCATCTGCGGCCGCTCAACCTGAAGGCCGTCGCCGACGCCATTCAGATGCACGAATCGACCGTCTCCCGCGTAACGGCGAACAAGTACATGGCGACAAATCGCGGCACGTTTGAATTGAAGTATTTCTTCACCGCCTCCATCGCCTCGGCGGACGGCGGCGACGCGCATTCCGCGGAAGCCGTGCGGCACCGCATCAAACTTCTGATCGACGCCGAAAGTCCCAGCGCCATCCTGTCGGATGATACCATCGTGGAACGATTGCACGCCGACGGGATTGATATCGCACGTCGTACCGTCGCGAAGTATCGTGAAGCCATGCGTATTCCATCGTCCGTGCAGCGCCGCCGCGACAAGCAGAGCATGCTCGGCGCGGCGTTGACTTCTGCGGCGCCCGCCGTGGACCGGTCCCGCGACACAGCAACCGCTTGACTGCGCCGTCAAGAAGCGGAACGCTCCTGTATATCTCCGAACGGCCTGCCCGAACTATATGTCTGAAGAAGTAAGCGAGGAACGACATGACACTCCGGGTCTCTGGAAAAAGCATCAGCGTCGGTGAAGCCTTGCGTGATCGCGTCAGCGACCGCACGGAAGAAGTGCTTCGAAAATATTTCGACGGCAATTATTCGGGCCACATCACGCTCAGCAAGGATGGGTTCGGCTTTCGTACCGATTGCGCGCTTCATCTGGATTCGGGAATCACGCTCGAGGCGGATTCGATGGCGGCCGACGCCTATGCCAGCGCCGACCAGGCGCTGCTGCTGATCGAGAAGCGCCTGCGCCGATACAAGAGCCGTTTGAAGGATCGTTCCTCGCGAAAGACATACGCGGCATCGGCTGCATTTGCCGATCTGAATGGCGCTGCGCTTGATGCGCCGAGCTATGTCATCGAAGCTCCGTCTCACGAAGACGAAGAGGTCCACGAGTTCAATCCGGTGATCATCGCCGAAGCGACCACATCGCTGAAGCGATGCTCGGTGAGTGAAGCTGTGATGGAGCTCGATCTGACCGGCGCGCCGGTGGTGGTTTTCCAGCATGGCTCCAGCGGCCGGGTGAATGTCATTTACCGGCGGCCGGACGGCAATGTCGGCTGGGTTGATCCGCCGGCGATTCCCGAACCGGTTCGCCATTGACGCCCCGTCAGAGCCTAACTATGGTCCGCGACCTTTCAGGTTTGCGGGCCAAATTTGGTTCGAATGGCCCTTGACGCCGCCCGGTCTCAGACCGATTTACCAAGTTGAACAACGACTTAAACCTCATCCTCGGAACGTTCCATGACGATTACCGATCTGGTCGCACCCGAGGCGATTCTTCCTGCCTTGAAGGTCAACAGCAAGAAGCAGGCGCTTCAGGAACTCGCCGCGCGTGCCGCCGTTCTGACCGGACAAAACGAGCGGTCGATCTTCGAAGTGCTTTTGCAGCGTGAGAAGCTGGGAACCACCGCTGTCGGTTACGGCGTCGCGATTCCTCATGGCAAGCTGCCGAAGCTCGACAAGCTGTCCGGCCTGTTCGCGCGTCTGGATCGTCCGATCGATTTCGAAGCGATGGACGGCCAGCCGGTCGATCTGGTGTTCCTGTTGCTCGCTCCGGAAGGCGCCGGCGCGGATCATCTGAAGGCGCTGGCGCGCATCGCACGGCTGCTGCGCGATCAGGACATCGCCAAGAAGCTGCGCGCCTCAAAGGATGCTCAGGCGCTGTATTCGGTGCTGGCGCTGCCGCCGGCCACTGCGGCGTAGTGGATTGTCATTGCCGGGCATAGCCGTTCAAAGACGGCGTCGCTTCGCTCGCCGGCAATCCCTCAGAATCCATTTCAAGAAGATCGATGAATGCGCGGGGCAAGCCCGCGCATGACACGCGCAAAATAAACGTAAAATAAAAACGGCAGCGCCCATCGCGCTGCCGTTTCGTTAAGTGCTCGTCGTGCCGTGTGCCGCGCGTCAGTGAACGCTAACGGTTTCCAGCTCGTTGCTCCATGCATTTGCGATCGCCGCCTCGCGGCTGTCGGTGAGCATGATGGGCGTGCCGTCGGCGGCATGAAGCGCGAACAGCTTCAGGCCCGGCGCGATCTGCGGCGCCTGCGGGAACAGTCCCGGCACGTCTTCCGAGCGAATCTGTTTGACGTAGGCGATATGGCCTTCGCCGAGAGTGGCCAGCGTCTCAAGCGAGACAGCGGGTTCAAAAACAATATTACCAGTCATGGTCTCGACTCCTTGCAGTTGTTAAGCGGTCGAGTCCGCTACTCGTTCCATTATTCGTGTTCATTGATGGCTATCGTCTTAACGACCCGTTCAGGCTCGGGACGAGCCAGATCGATCGACAGCAGGCCGTTCTTCAGGTCGGCGCCGATGACATACATCCCGTCCGCCAGCACGAAGGTGCGCTGGAAGTGCCGCGCGGCGATGCCGCGATGGATGTATTCCCGGGTCTTGTCGTCCTGCTGGCGGCCCCGGATCACGAGCTGGTTTTCCTCAGTGGTTACATCGAGTTGGTCGCGGGTAAATCCGGCGACCGCCAGCGTGATCCGCAGGCGTTCGGGCTGGCCCGTATCACGGCCGCACCGCTCGATATTGTAAGGAGGATAACCGTCTGCACCTTTCACGACGCGATCGAGCGCACGCTCGATTTCGTCGAATCCCAAAAGGAACGGACTCGATAGCGAAGGAACACGAGACATTTACACAAAGTCCTCTCGAAGCGACTTTGAAGGTTGGAGCCCTTGCGGCGCTCTTTCCAAGTTCCCAGCCGCCTTATGGCCGGCCGGTTGAAATGAATATGGCGATTTCCGGGTGCCGTTCAAGAACCCCTTAACCGTCTGTAGACAGGGAATATTCGAGCTATTCCGCCAATCGGCTGCGGCCGTCGGGGCTGAACAGATGCAGCTTGTCGCGGGCCGCCGTCACTTTGATTCGCCCGCCGATGGCAGGCTCGGCCTCGCCGGGCAGACGGACGATGATCTCGCCCGGCGGCAGTTCGCCGGGCCTAGCGCTGACGGCCGGGCCCGCGCCCTCGCGCGTCCGGGTGCCATAGACGAATGTTTCCGCGCCGACCCGCTCGATGGCGTCGACCACCAGTTCGAGCGCGAGTCCGGCGGACGACAGTCCTTGCATCAGCACAAAGTCTTCCGGCCGGACGCCGAGAATAGCATCGCCGGGCACCTCGACTCCAAGACCTTCAAGCAGCGCGCCGAGATCGTTGGCCGCGACCGGCAGCAGGTTCATCGGCGGCGCGCCGATGAAGGAGGCGACGAAGGTGGTGGCGGGCTTGCGGTAGATATCGAGCGGCTTGCCGATCTGCTCCACCACGCCGCCGTTCATCACCACCAGAATATCGGCCAGCGTCATCGCTTCCAACTGGTCGTGGGTGACATAGATCGATGTGGTCTTCAGGCGGCGCTGCAGCTTGCGGATTTCCACCCGCATGGCGATGCGCAGCTTGGCGTCGAGGTTCGACAGCGGCTCGTCGAACAGAAACACCTTCGGCTGCCGCACGATGGCGCGGCCCATGGCGACGCGCTGGCGCTGGCCGCCGGACAGTTGCCGCGGCTTGCGGTCCAGCATCGGCGTGATTTCAAGAATCTGCGCGGCCTCGCGCACGCGGGTATCGATCTCCGGCTTCGGCATGCCGCGATTGCGCAGGCCATAGGCCATGTTGTTGTAGACGCTCATGTGCGGATAGAGCGCGTAGTTCTGGAACACCATGGCGATGTCGCGGTCGGCGGGCTCGATCTCGTTGACCACGCGGCCGCCGATATCGATGGTGCCGGCGGTGATGGTCTCTAGCCCCGCCACCATGCGTAGCAGCGTGGACTTGCCGCAGCCGCTGGGACCGACAAGGACGCAGAATTGTCCGTCGCCGACTTCGAAGTTGATGCCTTTGATCGCATCGACCCCGCCGGGATAGGTCTTCCGGACGTTGTGTAGAACGACGTTAGCCATCGGATGCTCGGTGCATGGGGAAAGGCAAACCGCAAGCAGGGAGCGCTGCGATATTCCCTCCCCACCGCTTTGCGGAGGGAGGGGAGAAACGCGTCATGCACCACTCACTATTCGCTATTCGCCATTCGCTATTCGCCATCTTCACTTCTCGGTCTCGACCAGGCCGCGCACGAACAGCCGC
This sequence comes from Bradyrhizobium sp. G127, assembly GCF_021502575.1. Classification (NCBI taxonomy): domain Bacteria; kingdom Pseudomonadati; phylum Pseudomonadota; class Alphaproteobacteria; order Hyphomicrobiales; family Nitrobacteraceae; genus Bradyrhizobium; species Bradyrhizobium sp. G127. The sequence continues at coordinate 74,713 of NZ_JAKFGN010000001.1, read as the reverse complement.
TGCATCAGGATGACGACCGCCACCGGCGGCAGCATCGCCAGCACGGCGGTGGCCATGGCCAACTGCCATTCCGCCAGTTCGTCGGTGGTGGTCAGCATTTTCTTGATGCCGGTCACGATGGTCTGCATCGAGTCCTGCGTGGTGATCAGCAGCGGCCACAGATATTGATTCCAGCCGTAGATGAACTGGATCACGAACAGCGCGGCGATGGTCGTGATCGACAGCGGCAGCAGCGTGTCCTTGAAAAAGCGGAACGGTCCGGCGCCGTCGATCTTCGAGGCTTCCAGCAGTTCTTCGGGCACGGTCATGAAGAACTGCCGAAACAGCAGCGTGCCGGTGGCGGAGGCGATCAGCGGCAGGATCAGCCCGGCATAGGTGTCGAGCATGTGCAGGTCGGCCACCACCTTGTAGGTGGGATAGATGCGGACCTCGACCGGCAGCATCAGGGTGATGAAGATGATCCAGAAGGCGGTCTTGCGGAATGGAAAGCGGAAATAGACCACGGCGAAGGCCGACAGGATCGAGATGAAAATTTTGCCCACCGCAATGCCGACGGCGGAGATAAACGAATTCATCAGCATGTGACCGACCGGCTCGCGGCTGGCGCGTGAGCCGCCGACGAAGATCGCCCGGTAATAGTTGTCCAGGGTGTGGCTGCCGGGCGAGAGCGGCATGTTGCCGGTGACCACCGTGGCGGCGTCGTGGGTCGAGGCAATCACCGCGAGATAGACCGGAAACGCGACGAGAAGCACGCCGAAGGTCAGGACGGCATAGGCGACGAAGTCGCGCAGCGGGCGATGTTCGACCATCAGTACTGCACCTTGCGTTCGACATAACGGAACTGGATCGCGGTCAGCGCGATGACGATCACCATCAGCACCACGGATTGCGCCGCGGAGCCGCCGAGATCGCCGCCGAGCCGCCCGTCGGCGTAAACCTTGTAGACCATGGTCGTGGTCGCGCCCGCCGGGCCGCCGCCGGTGACGGCGTCGATGATGCCGAATGTGTCGAAGAACACATAGACGACGTTGACCACCAGCAGAAAGAACATGGTCGGCGACAGCAGCGGAAACACGATGGTCCAGAACCGGCGCAGCGGGCCGGAGCCATCGATGGCGGCGGCTTCCAGTACGCTTTTCGGAATTGCCTGAAGCCCGGCGAGGAAGAACAGGAAGTTGTAGGAAATCTGCTTCCACACCGCGGCCATCACCACCAGGGTCATGGCGTGGTTGCCGTTCAGCAGCGGATTCCAGTCCAAGCCGAGCAGGCGCAGCGGCCGCGCCAGCGTGCCGAGCGAGGGATGAAACATGAATATCCACAGCACGCCGGCGATCGCCGGCGCAACCGCATAGGGCCAGATCATGAATGTCTTGAAGGCCGGTGCTGCTTTCAGGTCCTTGTCGGCCTGGGTCGCGAACATCAGCGCGATACTGAGCGACAGCAGCGCGACGAGGGTCGAGAACACCGCCGTCGTCAGCATCGCCTTGTAGTATTCAGGTTGCGCGAACAGCGCCTCGTAATTCTCCAGACCGACGAATTCCGAGGACAGGCCGAAAGCGTCTTCGCGCAGAAACGACTGCCAGACGGCCTGGCTGGCGGGCCAGTAGAAGAACACGAACGTGATGATCAGCTGCGGGATCAGCAGCAGGTACGGCAGCAGCTTGTTGTGGAAGACGGCGGATTTGTCCATTCAGGAATGACTCCCCTCCCTCCACCATCGCAGTGAGGAGAGGTTGGGGGTGCGAGGTGTTTCGATGGAAACGCTAAGCGCTCCCTCCCCCCTTGCGGGGGAGGGTTGGGGAGGGGGGTGGCCACAAGCTCTATGCACGCGATACCCCCACCCCCGACCCCTCCCCGCAAGGGGGGAGGGGAGTATGCGCGGCCCTCGATTGCGTCAACGTGATCGCACCTGCTTTGAACTTATCTCATTCACTTCACGGTTTTCTCGAAGGTCCGCAGCATGGCATTGCCGCGGGAGACCGCCGAATCCAGCGCATCCTTGGCGGTCTTCTGGCCGGCGAGCGCGGCTTCGAGTTCTTCCGCCCAGATGTCGCGCATCTGCACCATGTTGCCGAAACGAAGTCCGCGCGAATTTTCCGTCGGCTCCTTGTTGGTCAGTTCCTTCAGCGGCGTCTGCAGCGTCGGGTTCTTTTCGTAGAAGCCGTCCGCCTTGGTCTTCTCATAGGCCGCCTTGGTGATCGGCAGATATCCGGATTCCTGATGCAGCTTGGCCTGACGGTTGGTGTCGGACAGGAAGGTGAAGAACTTGGCGATGCCCTTGTATTCCTCGGGCTTCTTGCCGCCCATCACCCAGAGCGATGCGCCGCCGATGATCGAGTTCTGCGGTGCGCCGGCCGCGTCCGGATAATACGGCATTGGCGCGGAGGTGAAGTCGAACTTCGCGGTGCCCTTGGCGGTGGCGTAATAGCCTGACGAGGTCAGGAACAGCGGGCACTCGCCGGATGCGAAGCGGCTTTCGCTCGCATTGGCGCGGCCGGAATAGTCGTAGGTCTTGTCCTTCTGCAGGTCGATCAGGTTCTGCAGATGCTTGATGTGCAGCGGCGAGTTGAATTTCAGCACGGTGTCGAAGCCGTCGAGACCATTGGCCTTGGTGCCGATCGGCACGTTATGCCAGGCGGAAAACTGCTCGATGACGGCCCAGCTCGCCCACGCGTTGGAAAATCCGCAGGTGGTGTATCCGGCCGCTTTCAATTTCTTCGCGGCGTCGAACACCTGCGGCCAGGTTTTTGGAATCTCCGCGATGCTGGCTTTCTTCAGCGCATCGAGATTGACCCACATCACCATCGACGAGGAGTTGAAGGGAAACGACAGCATGTCGCCCTTCGCGGTCGAGTAGTAACCGGTGATCGCGGGCAGATAGGCCTTCGGGTCGAACGGCTCGTTGGCGTCCTTCATGAGCTGGTAGACCGGCTTGATCGCGCCGGTGGCGCTCATCATGGTCGCGGTGCCGACTTCGAACACCTGGATGATGTGCGGCGCGTTGCCGGCGCGGAACGCGGCGATGCCGGCGTTCATGGTGTCCGGATAGCTGCCCTTGAAGGTGGGGACCACCTTGTAGTCGCTCTGCGAGGCGTTGAAATCCGCCGCGAGCTTGTTGACGATGTCGTTGTTGCCGCCGGTCATGGCGTGCCACCACTGGATCTCGGTGACGGCCTGCGCCGGTGTTGCAAAAGCAATCATCGTGGAAGCGGCGAGGCCGAAGATGGCCTTGAGGCCGGCATGGCGAATTGTCATCGATCATATCTCCCTGAAGCCGTCATCATCGTTTGCGCGGTAACAGCGCCGGATGACGTGCGCGTGACGCCTGATGGTAGTCGGGGAGGGTTGTCCGAGGGAAGTCCTAAATGGCTTCGACCTTGGGCACAGGCGGTCTGGCTGTCGCGATAAAAGCGATCCGCGGATGCTGCGATTGATTGCGGTCGGGGCGACGGTCAAGCGGCCGTCGCCCCGAGTCCCGGTTGTGCTGAGGAAGCTAGCGTTTCCGCTCCCCGACCACCACGCCGGAGGCGCGAAGATCGGCGATCTCCTTCGCTGAGTAACCGAACTCACCCAGAACCTCGTCGGTGTGCTGGCTGAATTTCGGCGGCACGCGGCGCAGGCTGGCCTTGGTGCGATCGAAGCGGATCGGCGAGGCGACGCCCTTGTACCAGTCCTTCTCGATGACATCGCCGCGAGACTTGGTGTGCTCGTTGGACAGCGCCTTGTCGATGGACTGCACCGGACCCGCGGGCAGGCCGGCCGCAAGCAGGCGCCGGCAGAGCGGCTCGGCGTCGAGATCCTTGAGGATATCGACAAGCACCGCACGCAGTTCGTCACGATGCGCGATGCGGTCGCGATTGCGCGCGAAGCGCGGGTCGGTGCCGAGTTCGGGCCGCCCGAGTTCCTTCATCAGCTTGCGGAAAGTGCCGTCGTTGCCCACGCCCATGAAGATGTTGCCGTCGCGCGCGGGGAACACGGCGTAGGGCACCAGATTCGGATGCTCGTTGCCGGTCAGCGCCGGCGGCTTGCCGTGCATGAAGTAGTTGGCCGTGTGCGGATGCATGATGGCAAGGCCGACCTCGTAAAGCGTCGTCTCGAGAAACTGACCCTTGCCGGACCTGGCCCGCTCGGCCAGCGCCATCAGGATGCCGGTGGCGGCATAAAGCCCCGTCGACATATCGACCAGCGCCACGCCGATGCGGGTCGGACCGCTTTCCGGGGAGCCGGTCGACGCCATCAGGCCGACCATCGACTGGATGATCGCGTCGTAGCCCGGATGTCCGCCATGCGGGCCGTCCGCGCCGAATCCGGAAATGCGGCAATGGATCAGCGCGGGAAATTTCGCGCGCAGGAAATCGTTGCCGATGCCCCACTTGTCGAGCGTGCCTGGCTTGAAATTCTCGATCAGCACGTCGGCGGTCTCGAGCATCTTCATCAGCACGGCGCGGCCGCCGTCGGACGCAAGGTCGAGACCGATGGAGCGCTTGTTGCGATTGGTGCCGATGAAATACGCCGCGTCGTCATCGTGGAACGGAGGGCCCCAGTCGCGGGTCTCGTCGCCGGCCGGAGGCTCGACCTTCACGACATCCGCGCCGTGGTCGGCGAGGATTTGCGTGCAGTACGGACCGCCGAGCACGCGCGTGAGATCGATCACGCGCAGTCCGGCCATCGCTCCGGGTTGGGATGTCATCGGGTCAACCTTCGATCAGCGGAAACAGAAGACGATGCCGCAGGCGCGGCCGCCGGCACATTGAAAGAATTCGGCGAGCCGCGTCAATATCGGCACCGACTGGCATCCATGCGCGCGCGTATGCTGCGCTGCCGCGCTGTTCAGAGAGCGAACGCGGTGTCGTATTCGATGGCTGCAAGATATTGGCTGCAAGATACTAGATCGAGACGGTTGAACGCCGAGAGTCTTTCGCGAGTCTCGAAGGAGGATGGTGGAGCCAGGCGGGATCGAACCGCCGACCTCTTGCATGCCATGCAAGCGCTCTCCCAGCTGAGCTATGGCCCCGAACACCTCACCGCGCGGTGGGACAACGCGGTGTTCGTCTCTTAGAATTTGCGCGTATTCCGCAAATCGAAATCCGCTGTCGCGGAATACGCGTCAAAAATCACACTTGAGAGTTTATCTCAAGTCTCTTCGTCGCCCGACACGTCGCCGATGATGTCGGTGACGTCCTCGTCGTCTTCCTCATCCTCGGCGATGAAGGTCGAATCGTCGTCATCGTCGTCGGTGAGGGTGTCGTCGACTTCGATATCGTCTTCCGATTCCGGCACCACGGCCTTGACCTTGCCGGTGTTCTCTTCGGCATCGGCCTCTTCGAGCGACACCAACTCTTCCGCCTCGGCCGGTTCTGGCACAATGCTGGCGGCGCTGGCAGCGGCCGCGCGTGCGGCTGCATCCGCGCGCGTGCGCGGCGGAGGAATCGGCGCAATCGGCACGACTTCGCCGGTATACGGCGAGATCACCGGAGTCTTGTTGAGGTCATAGAACTTTTTGCCCGTGGTCGGGCAAATGCGCTTGGTTCCGAGATCGGCTTTGGCCACGGCTTATAGTCCTGAGAATGTCTTGAAAAAGCGGTGCTTCACTTGGCTAGTTGCGCCGCCGCTGTCAATAGCGGTTTGAACGATAAATGACCGGGCCGTGACGCGCCGCAAAGCCCGTGGTAGGAGCCGCCTACATTGAAGGAAATGCCGTTTTGACCCATTCCGACCATCCCACACCGCTGGAATCGCGTGCCGCAGGCGCTTTGAGCGGCCGCGTCCGTGTTCCAGGCGACAAATCGATCTCGCACCGGGCCCTGATTCTGGGGGCCCTGGCGGTCGGTGAAACCCGTATTTCGGGGCTTTTGGAAGGCGAGGACGTTCTCAACACCGCCAAGGCCATGGCGGCGCTCGGGGCCCGGGTCGAACGCACCGGCGAGGGCGCATGGTCGGTCCACGGCGTCGGGGTTGGCGGTTTAGCCGCCCCGAAGGCACCGCTCGATTTCGGCAACAGCGGCACCGGTTGCCGGCTCGCCATGGGCGCGGTGGCGGGATGCCCGATTGCCGCGACTTTCGATGGCGATGCGTCGCTGCGCGGGCGGCCGATGCGCCGCATTCTCGATCCTCTCGAATTGATGGGCGCGCGGGTCATCTCCAGCGGCGATGGCGGGCGGCTGCCGATGACCCTGCAGGGCGCGCGCGATCCGCTGCCGATCGTGTACCGCACCCCGGTGGCGTCGGCGCAGATCAAGTCTGCGGTGCTGCTGGCGGGGCTGTCCGCGCCGGGCGTGACCACGGTGATCGAGCAGGAAGCCAGCCGCGACCACACCGAGCTGATGCTGTCCCATTTCGGCGCACAGGTCGTGACGGTCAGGGAAGGCGCGCACGGCCGCAAGATTTCACTCACCGGCCAGCCGGAGCTGCATGGCGCAAACGTCGTCGTGCCGGCCGATCCGTCGTCGGCTGCGTTTCCCATTGTCGCGGCGCTGATCGTGCCGGAGTCGGATGTCACGCTGACGGACATCATGACAAACCCGTTGCGCATAGGGCTTTTCACCACATTGCGCGAAATGGGGGCTTCGATCGAAGAAAGCCATCAGCGCAACGACACCGGCGAGCCGATGGCGCAATTCCGGGTGCGCGCGTCGCAGCTGCGCGGCGTCACCGTGCCGCCGGAGCGCGCGCCGTCGATGATCGACGAATATCTCGTGCTCGCGGTGGCTGCTGCCTATGCCGAGGGCGTCACCACCATGCGCGGTCTGCAGGAATTGCGCGTCAAGGAATCCGACCGGCTGGAGGCCACCGCCGACATGCTGCGCGTTAACGGCGTCGAGGTGGAGATTTCCGGCGACGACATGATCGTCAACGGCAAGGGCCACGTGCCGGGTGGCGGTCTTGTCGCCACCCATATGGATCACCGCATCGCCATGTCGGCGCTGGTGATGGGCGCGGCGTCGGATGCGCCGGTCAAAATCGATGACACGGGATTTATTGCGACCAGCTTCCCGGATTTCATTCCGATGATGCGCGGGCTGGGAGCGGATTTTTCCTGAGATACTAGCCGGGCTCGATCAGCGGGCGGCCCGCCAGCGTATCGGCCTCATTCTGGACCGCGATCAGCGCCGCGTCGAGCCGTGCGGCGACTTTCGCCTTGTCGTCATCGGCGCGCATGTAGATCGGCTCGCCCCAGCGGATCACGACCTTGCTGAAAAACCACGGGACGAGAAAGCGGTCCCAGTTGTTGAAGGTGGTGCCGCGTCCCGCGCTCATGGTCGCGGGCAGAATCGGCAGGCCGGTCAGCCGCGCCAGATCGAGGATGCCGTCGCTGCTGTGCATGCGGGGGCCGCGCGGCCCGTCGGGCGTCACGAACAGGCTGTGGCCGTCGCGGGCAAACCGCATCAGCTCACGAACGGCGCGCATGCCGCCTTTCGAGGTCGATCCGACCACGGTCTGGATGCCGAACAGCGAGGCAACCTTGCTGATGATCTGTCCGTCGCGATGACCGCTGATCAGCGCGATCAGCGGCTTCTTGCCGTTGCGGAACATCGGCAGCATCACCAGCCGGCCATGCCAGATCGCCAGGATGTAGGGCTCGGGAATCGGGAAAGGCGGCTTGTCGACGATGTTGGTGCGGTTGACCAAATGAAAATAGATCGCGATCGGGATGCTGATGATCCACTGCACGGTGTTCGTACGCAGCACACGTTTGACGATAGCAGGGGTGGCCATGAGGTTTCACCGACGGAGTGCCAGCGGGCGCCCGAGACGACGCGAATTCCCTGCCTGCCTGGATTTGGCGCCCTTATAAACGAGCAGGGCGGGAATTCCATCCCGCTGATCGCTTGAAAGTTGTGCGGCTGCCGGTATTGAACGGGCCGGGCCGTCGCTGATAAGCCGCTGCGGCAACGAATTTTCCCCGAGGGGATGAAGCGGGGACCTTGAGACACATGATTATCGCCATCGACGGACCGGCAGCCTCCGGCAAGGGCACGCTGGGCAAGCGGCTCGCCGCGCATTACCACTTCCGCCATCTCGACACCGGGCTGATCTACCGCGCCGTCGCCAAGGCGATGCTGGATGCGGGGGCGGATCTGGCCGACGAGGCGCGGGCGGCGATACTGGCGGCGGAACTCGATCCGGCGGCGTTCGGCGATCCGATCTTGAAGACCCAGCAGGTGGGCGAAGCGGCTTCTGTGGTATCTGCGCACCATAAGGTGCGGGCGGCCCTCCTGACATTCCAGCGAAACTTCGCCGCCGGCCCTCCCGGCGCGGTGCTGGACGGCCGGGACATCGGAACCGTGATCTGCCCGGATGCCCAGGTGAAGATTTTCGTGGTGGCGGACCCGGCTGTCCGCGCTCACCGGCGCACCCTGGAAATGCGAGCGCGGGGCGAGCAGGCTGACGAGGCTGTCGTGCTGGCGGACATCCTCAAGCGCGACGAGCGCGACCGGAACAGGGCCGCGGCGCCTTTAAAAGCAGCCCCGGATGCATACTTGCTGGATAACTCCCAGTTGGATATAGAGAGCGGCGTCCGGGCTGCCATCGACATTGTCGAGGCCGTCCGAGCGGGCCGGCCTAGGGACTAACCGATCTCCCTGCCGTCATTGGAGGAATGCCCGCTCCCGGTCTTTGAGGTCGATCTTCGTCTCAGCTCCGGACAGCAGACCACGCGCTTTCCGCGCGTCATTCCAATTTTTGCATCGTATCGCTCGTGCAGGCACAGGCCGGCCCGCTGTCGCAATTTCTCTTGCGGAAGCGGTCGTCAAAGGCAGCGGACCTTTGGCACTGGATGCGCGATACGCCCTTAACCCCGCTGCCGGCATTCCGCATTTGGAGAACAAATGGCTTCGACTGCTACTTCCTATAATCCTTCCCGCGACGATTTCGCCGCGATGCTTGATGAGTCCTTCGCAGGCGGCAACCTGCAAGAGAGCTCCGTCATCAAGGGCATTGTTGTTGCGATCGAGAAAGACATGGCCGTCATCGACGTCGGCCTGAAGACCGAGGGCCGCGTGGCTCTCCGCGAATTCAACGGCCCCGGCCGTGAGAACGACCTCAAGGTCGGTGACGAAGTCGAGGTGTTCCTCGACCGGATCGAGAACGCGCTCGGCGAAGCCGTGCTGTCGCGCGACAAGGCGCGCCGCGAGGAAAGCTGGGGCAAGCTCGAGAAGGCCTTCAACAACAACGAGAAGGTTCACGGCGTCATCTTCAATCAGGTCAAGGGTGGCTTCACCGTCGATCTCGACGGCGCTGTCGCCTTCCTGCCGCGCTCGCAGGTGGACATTCGTCCGATCCGCGACGTCGCGCCGCTGATGAACAACTCGCAGCCGTTCCAGATCCTCAAGATGGATCGCCGCCGCGGCAACATCGTGGTGTCGCGCCGCACGGTTCTCGAAGAGACCCGCGCCGAGCAGCGTCAGGAACTGGTGCAGAACCTCGAAGAAGGTCAGGTCATCGACGGCGTGGTCAAGAACATCACCGATTACGGTGCGTTCGTTGATCTCGGCGGCATCGACGGCCTGCTGCACGTCACCGACATCGCGTGGCGCCGCGTCAACCATCCGACCGAGGTGCTTGCCATCGGCCAGACGGTGAAGGTCAAGATCATCAAGATCAATCACGAGACCCACCGCATCTCGCTCGGCATGAAGCAGCTGCTGGACGATCCGTGGCAGGGCATCGAGGCGAAGTACCCGCTGGGTTCGCGCTTCACCGGCCGCGTCACTAATATCACCGACTACGGCGCGTTCGTCGAACTGGAGCCGGGCATCGAAGGCCTGATCCACGTCTCGGAAATGTCGTGGACCAAGAAGAACATGCACCCCGGCAAGATCGTTTCGACCTCGCAGGAAGTCGAAGTGCAGGTGCTCGAAGTGGATTCGGCCAAGCGCCGCATCTCGCTCGGTCTCAAGCAGACCATGCGCAATCCGTGGGAAGTGTTCGTCGAGAAATTCCCGGTCGGCTCGACCGTGGAAGGCGAAGTCAAGAACAAGACCGAGTTCGGTCTGTTCCTCGGCCTCGAAGGCGACGTCGACGGCATGGTCCATCTGTCCGACCTCGACTGGAAGCAGCCGGGCGAACAGGTCATCGACAACTTCAAGAAGGGCGACATGGTCAAGGCCGTGGTGCTCGACGTCGATGTCGAGAAGGAGCGCATCTCGCTTGGCGTGAAGCAGCTCGAGGGCGATCCGTTCGCAGAGCCGGGCGACGTCAAGAAGGGCGCCGTCGTGACCTGCGAGATCATCGAGGTGAAGGAAGCCGGTATCGAAGTTCAGATCACCGGCACCGACTTCACCACCTTCATCAAGCGTTCTGAACTCGCCCGCGATCGCGGCGACCAGCGCGCCGAGCGTTTCGCCGTCGGCGAAAAGGTTGACGCCCGCGTCATCCAGTTCGACAAGAAGGCTCGCAAGGTCCAGGTGTCGATCAAGGCGCTGGAAGTTGCAGAAGAGAAGGAAGCCATCGCGCAGTACGGGTCTTCGGACTCGGGTGCGACGCTGGGCGACATTCTCGGCAACGCGCTCAAGAAGCGCGACAAGTAAGATCGCCGCCGCGTCACGCGGCTGCCGAAACAACGAAGGGCTCCGGAATTTCCGGAGCCCTTTTTGTTTGCTTGCTCGTTTGTTGTTGCGCGTATCGCGTGAACTCTCTCCATGTCGTCCCTGCGCAGGCGGGGACCCATACTCCCTGAGTTGTCGGATCAAGAGCGATGCTGGAGCGATCGTCTTGCTTTCATCTCAGCGTGCGGGGGTTATGGGTCCCCGCCTGCGCGGGGACGACATCGCTCTCAGATTTGCGCTTCAGACAGCGGCTGTTGCCATTGCTGGAACAGCGGCCTCTTCGCCGTTCCATCCGCACGCCTTCAATCGCTCCTGCAAATGGAGCGGCACCGGCGCGACCACGCGCACCGGCGGCTTGTTCTTCGACAGCGGGATCACGATCTCGCGCGCATGCAGGTGCAGCGACGGCTCACCAAAGCGCGGGCCGTTGCCATAGATGTTGTCGCCGACGATGGGCCAGCCGCTCGCCGAACTGTGCACGCGCAATTGATGGGTGCGGCCGGTGATCGGCTCCATCGCCAGCCAGGTCAGGGGCGCACCGCGTCCGTCCTGGCCGCGTCCGAGCACTTTCCATTTTGTCTGTGACGGGAACCCGTTGGGGTCCGGCTTCTGCCACCAGCCGCGCTCCGCGTCCAAACGCCCGAGCGGAATGTCGATCTCGCCTTCGTCCTCCAGAGGCCCGCCTTCGACCACCGCCCAATAGGTCTTGGAAATCTTGCCATGCTTGAACAGCAGGCCGAGCGAGGCGGTGGCCTTGCGATGGCGTCCCAGCACGAGACAGCCCGAAGTATCGCGGTCGAGCCGATGAGCCAGCACCGGCGGGCGCGGCAGGCCGTAACGGAGGGCGTCGAACGAGGCTTCCAGATTGGGGCCGCCTTTCGGCCCTTTATGCACGGCGATACCGGCCGGCTTGTCGATCACCAGCATCAGCCCGTCGCGGTGAAGCACGCGGGCCTGCATTTCTTCCGGTGTCGGTTGCGGCGTATCCATGTAAGCCCGAGTCAATGTTGACTTTCGTTCGTGATCCGAACCGGGTAACACACCCTCCTCATGAACGACAGTCCGCAGGATCAACCCAAGCAAAGCTGGTGGAAGCGCCTTTCCGCCGGGCTCAAACGCACGTCCAGTTCGATCGGCGGCGCGGTCGCCGCGCTGGTGACCAAGCGCAAGCTGGATCGCGCCATGCTTGACGACATCGAGGATGTGCTGCTGCGCGCCGATCTCGGAACCGAGGTTGCAGCGCGCATTGCCGAGGCCGTCGGCAAGGGCCGCTACGACAAGGACGTGTCGGCGGATGACGTGACCACCATTGTCGCGGCCGAAGTCGAGAAGGTGCTCGCGCCCGTCGCGAAGCCGCTCAATATCGACGCTGCGCACAAGCCGTTCGTCATTCTCGTGGTCGGCGTCAACGGCTCGGGCAAGACCACCACCATCGGCAAGCTCACGTCCAAGCTGACGGCAGAAGGCCGCAAGGTGATGCTGGCCGCGGGCGATACGTTCCGCGCCGCCGCCATCGAGCAGCTGAAGGTCTGGGGCGAGCGCAACAAGGTTCCGGTGGTGGCGCGCGCGCAGGGCTCGGATTCCGCGAGCCTCGCCTACGAGGCGGTGGAAGAGGCCAAAGCGCAGAACATGGACGTGCTGCTGATCGACACCGCCGGGCGTTTGCAGAACAAGACCGAACTGATGGTCGAGCTGGAGAAAGTCCGCCGCGTGATCGGCAAGGTCGATGCGTCAGCGCCGCATGCGGTGCTGCTGGTGCTCGATGCGACGGTGGGACAGAACGCGCTGTCGCAGGTCGATGCGTTTCACAAGACCGCGGGCGTCACGGGTCTGGTGATGACCAAGCTCGACGGCACCGCGCGCGGCGGCATTCTGGTGGCGCTGTCGGAGAAGTACAAGCTGCCGGTGCATTTCATCGGCGTCGGCGAGGGGATCGACGATCTCGCGCCGTTCACCGCACGCGACTTCGCGCGCGCGATTGCAGGACAGGACGACTAATGGCCGCTTCGGAAAAACCCGCGCCGCATCCGCTGTTCAAACTCGCGACCGAACTCGGTCCGCTGGTGATCTTCTTTGCGGCGAACGCCAAGTTCGGACTGTTCGTCGCCACCGGTGCCTTCATGGTCGCCATCGTTGCGGCGATTGCGGCGTCCTACATTGTCACGCGCCATGTGCCGCTGATGGCCATCGTCACCGCTGTGATCGTGCTGGTGTTCGGCGGGCTGACGCTGATCTTCCACGACGAGACCTTCATCAAGCTCAAGCCGACGATCATTTACGCGCTGTTCGCCTTAACGCTCGGCATCGGGCTGCTGCTCGGGCGCTCGTTCATCGCCATCATGTTCGACCAGATGTTCAATCTGACGCCGGCAGGCTGGCGGCTTCTGACCATCCGCTGGGCGATCTTCTTCGCGGGCATGGCGGTGCTGAATGAAATTATCTGGCGCACCCAGAGCACGGATTTCTGGGTGTCGTTCAAGGCGTTCGGCGTGATCCCGATCACGGCGGTGTTCGCGATGCTGCAAACCTCGCTGATCAAGCGCCACAGCATCGCGCCCGCGACCGACGAGGCCGGCGACATCGAGCGCGGCGATATTACCAAGGGATGATGCTGCTCCCTCGCCCCGCTGTTGCGGAGAGAGGATTGGGGTGAGGGTTATTTCCAGGAACGCTGAGTGGTGAGTGGGGCAAGTTCGCCCCTCACCCGAAGTCTTCGCAGCGCTCAGACTTCGGCCTCTCCCCGCAGGCGGGGAGAGGTGAAGAAGCCTACTTCTGCTTCGCGATGATCTTGTCCTTGATCTCGGTGTAGGTCTTCTCGGGGACGATCTTCTTCTGCACCAGTTCGTCCTTGCCCTTGTAGGGGCGGCCCTTGATGATCGCGGCGGAGTAGGCGTCGCCGATACCCTTCAGCGCCTTCAGCTCGTCGGCGCTCGCCGAATTGATGTCGAGCAGCTCGGCCTTCGGCGCGGCCTTGGTCTCGGTCTTTGCAGCCGGCGCCATCTTCGAGTCAGCCTTTGGAGCGGTCGCGGCGGGTGGAGGCGCCATCTTGCCGCCGGTGGCGGGCTGCGTCGCCTGGGAGAACGACGGCGACGAAGCGAGCAGACCGAGAGCGAGGGTCGCGGCAGTCAATGAAGCAAGTTTCGAATAACGCATGGGTGTCCCTCCAGGACAGTGATTGCAACGCTTCGAAGCTATGGTGGAATTCGTGGCCGCGCCATGGCCGTCAAATGAACGGCAGATAAAAGCGAATAATTATTTTTGATGCGCCGCCGCGGCATTTTGGGGGGCATGATCTGATCCGAAAACCGGTGCCCACTTTTCGGGATCATGCCTTAGCGCAGCGCCTTCTCGATCTCGGCTTTCAGCACGCTGTCGAAATTGTCCAGCGTGATCGGTCCGATCAGCTTGTAGGCGATGGTGCCGTCGCGTCCGATCACGAAGGTCTCGGGCACGCCATAGACGCCCCACTCGATCGAGGCGCGGCCGTTGGCGTCGACGCCGACCGCGCTGAACGGATTGCCATGACGGCCGAGAAAGCGCCGGGCGTTGTCCTGGCTGTCCTTGTAGTTGATGCCGACGATGCGGATGCGCTGGTCCTTTGAGAGCTGCAGCAGCAGCGGCGCTTCGTCGTGACACGGCACGCACCACGACGCCCACACGTTGACGACACTGACATGGCCCTTGAACTGCGCCGGGTCGAGTCCGGGCACCTGCGCGCCGTTGGCAACCAGTCCGTCCAGCGGCGGAAGTGTGGTCTGCGGCGCGGGGCGGCCGATCAGCGCGGAGGGAATCCGCGCCGGATCGCCCGAACCCAGCCGAAACCAGAACAGTCCAGCTAGGAGGGCGAAAGCGAGCAGCGGCAGCGCCACCAGCCAGGAGCGCCGTTGCGCGCGCCGTGTGCGTGCTGCGCCGGTGTCGCTCATGACGGTTTGCCGGAAGCTTGCGCCGAGCGCCGGGTGATGCCGCTGGCTTCGAGATCGCGCAGCGCGCGCTGCTGGCGGCGATAGTCGAGCGCGATCCAGACGATCAGGATGGCGACCACGAGGGCGGCCAGCAGGTAGGACGTGACGATGAAGGAGGCGTAGGGTCCGAAGGACATCATGCCGCCTGCCGGCTGGCTTGCATGATCTGCAAGGTGCGCACCCGGCGCCGCAGCACCTCGTTGCGCATCGCCGCCAGATGCAGCGTCAGGAACAGCAGCGAAAACGCCACCGCCATCACCAGCAGCGGAATCAGGAACGCGCGGTCCATGGTCGGGCCGCCGGCGCGGATCACCGACGCGCCCTGATGCAGCGTGTTCCACCACTCCACCGAGAACTTGATGATTGGAATGTTGATCGCGCCGACCAAGGTCAGGATCGCGGCGGCCCGCGCCGCGCGCGAGGGATCTTCCACCGCGCGCCACAGTGCCATGATGCCGAGATACATCAGGAACAGGATCAGCACCGACGTCAGCCGCGCGTCCCATTCCCAATAGGTGCCCCACATCGGACGGCCCCACAGCGAACCGGTCACCAGCGCGAGAAAGGTGAACGCCGCGCCGATCGGAGCGGCGGCCTTTGCCGCGACGTCCGCCAGCGGATGCCGCCATACCAGCGTGCCGAGCGCGGCCACGCTCATCACGCCCCACACGAACATCGACAGCCACGCGTTGGGCACGTGGATGAACATGATCTTCACGGTCGCGCCCTGCTGGTAATCGTCGGGCGCCAGCGCCGACAGATACAGGCCGACGGCGAGCAAGATCGCGGTCGCCGCGGCCAGCCATGGCAGCACGCGCGCGGTCAGCGCGAGGAACCGTGTGGGATTGGCGAGATCGATAAGGTTCATGGTGGTCCTGATAATGGCCGCCGCCGCCGCAGGCAATGCGCGGCGACCCTATGCTGCGCTGTTTCCGTGAGAGTTGATCGGGCGCAATGTCGCATTAGTCGAGCCCCTGCCGCAGGCTGGCCGCGGCCGCGAAAGGTCCCACCACGAAGCTGACCAGCGATAGCGCGCACAGGATCGAGAACGGAGCGCCGAACGCGCCAGGCTCAATCACCGCGGCATTCGAGGCGGCGACGCCGAAAATCAGCACCGGGATCGACAGCGGCAGCACCACCACGGCGAGCAGCAATCCGCCCCGCCGCAGGGTGACTGCGAGCGCTGCGCCGATCATGCCGGTAAAAGTCAGCGCCGGCGTGCCGGCCAGCAGCGTCAAGGCCACCGCGAAGGTCGCATCGCCATCGAGATTGAGCAGGATGCCGATGATCGGTGTCGCCACAATCAGCGGCACGCCCGCGGCCAGCCAGTGCGCCAGCGCTTTCGCCGCGCATGTGAGTTCCAAAGGCGTGCGGCTCATGGCGATCAGATCGAGCGAGCCGTCGTCCAGATCGGCGGTGAACAGCCGGTCGAGCGTCAGCAGGCTGGCGAGCATCGCGCCGAGCCAGAGGATGGCGGGGCCGATGCGCTTCAGCAGCGCCAGATCGGGGCCGAGCGCGAACGGCATCACCACCACGACCGAGAGGAAGAACAGCACGCCGATCATGGCGCCGCCACCGGCGCGCAGCGCGATCCTGACGTCGCGGCGAATAATTGCGGCGAGGGCGGTCATCGCGCCTTCTCATTTGCGAGGGAGCGGTCGTGCGGGATTGCGCGTGCGTCACCCCCCTCCCTGTCCCTCCCCCGCAAGGGGGGAGGGGACATGCGAGGCGGGCTTGATGGTGATCTTTCAAATGCTGATCCGGGCTTTGCGGATCTCGATTTCAATTCCCAGGCAAGGATAGGCCGGTGAACGCGCGCCATGTGCGAAGTTGCTCCCTCCCCCCTTGCGGGGGAGGGTTGGGGAGGGGGGTAATCCAAGGCGCGTGCGTTATGCTGATGGCTGCTCATGCCGCGCCCCCGATCTGCAATTCCAGCGCGGAAATCCCGAGCGGGCCATGGGTGGCGGCAAGGATAATTCCGCCGCCGCGCAGATGGTCCGCCATCACGCCGGCGACCATGGCCTGCCCCTTGATGTCGAGCGCGGAGGTCGGCTCGTCGAGCAGCCAGACCGGACGTCTGACCGCAAGCAGCCGCGCAATCGACAGCCGTCTGCGCTGGCCGGCCGACAGGAATCCCGCCGGCAGATGGGTTGCATGGCTGAGTCCCACCTGCTCCAGACTGCCGGTTCCATCAGCGCTTTCACCGCCGAGGAAGTCGCGCCAGAACTCCAGATTTTCCAGCACGGTGAGAGACGGTTTCAGCGCGTCACGATGACCGAGATAGTGGGCCTGTTCGGCAAGGGTGAGATCATCCCCGCCGCCCTCAAGCGCCACAGCCCCGGCAGCAATCGGAAGAAGCCCCGCAATCATCCGCAACAGCGAGGATTTGCCGGCTCCGTTGGCGCCGGTCACCGCCAGCGCCTGGCCTGCCGGAACTGCGAAATCGAGCCCCGAAAAGATCTGTCTGCCGCCGCGCGCGCATCCCAGCCCCTGACCCGCAAGCCTCATCATGAATTGACCGATGGCCCTGAACGGGGGGCCGTTGTTCCAGTTGTCAGGAGCATTTGGGCGGACAATCCATAGCGGGTGTGGTGGACAGACTGGAAAGATTCTATAAAACCGGAACTTGGTGCAGCACACAAACAGCCGCCGGAAGCAGCACGGTCAGCCCTGATTCTCCCGCGTCCGACGGTGTTTTGATACCTTTTTGCCGGTATCTTCAACTTCTGAACTGGGACCGTTCATATGCCCTCACTCGATAGTTTCAAATGCCAGAAAACCCTCAAGATCGGCAGCAAGACCTACGTCTATTACAGCCTGCCTGCCGCTGAAAAGAACGGCCTCAAGGGCATTTCGAAGCTGCCTTACTCGATGAAGGTGCTGCTCGAAAACATGCTGCGCAACGAAGACGATCGCACGGTGAAGAAAGCCGACATCGTCGCGTTCTCCAAGTGGGCGAGCAAGAAAACCCTCGAACATGAAATCGCATTCCGCCCCGCGCGTGTGCTGATGCAGGACTTCACCGGCGTGCCGGCGGTGGTCGATCTCGCCGCCATGCGCAACGCCATGAAGGCGCTCGGCGGCGACGCCGAAAAGATCAATCCGCTGGTGCCGGTCGATCTCGTCATCGATCACTCGGTGATCGTGAACTTCTTCGGCGACAACAAGGCCTTCGGCAAGAACGTCGCGGAAGAGTACAAGCAGAACCAGGAACGCTACGAATTCCTGAAGTGGGGCCAGAAGGCGTTCTCCAACTTCTCCGTCGTGCCGCCCGGCACCGGCATCTGCCATCAGGTCAATCTGGAATATCTGTCGCAGACGGTCTGGACGCGCAAAGAAAAGCTCACCGTCGGCAAGAAGACCGGCACGTTCGAAGTCGCCTATCCGGATTCGCTGGTCGGCACCGACTCGCACACCACCATGGTCAACGGCCTCGCGGTTCTCGGCTGGGGCGTCGGCGGCATCGAGGCCGAAGCCGCGATGCTCGGCCAGCCGCTGTCGATGCTGCTGCCCGACGTGGTGGGCTTCAAGCTCAAGGGCCAGCTCAAGGAAGGCGTCACCGCCACCGATCTCGTGCTGACCGTCACCCAGATGCTGCGCAAGCAGGGCGTGGTCGGCAAGTTCGTCGAATTCTTCGGCGCCGGCCTCGACCATCTGTCGGTCGCCGACAAGGCCACCATCGCCAACATGGCGCCGGAATACGGCGCGACCTGCGGCTTCTTCCCGGTGGACAAGGCCGCGCTGGATTATCTCAAGACCTCGGGCCGCGCGTCGGCGCGCGTCGCGCTGGTCGAGAAGTACGCCAAGGCGCAGGGCCTGTTCCGCACCTCGGCGTCGCCCGATCCGGTGTTCACCGAACTGCTGACCCTCGATCTCGGCGACGTCGTGCCGTCGCTCGCAGGTCCGAAGCGCCCCGAAGGCCGCGTGGCCCTGCCGGGCGTGGCGGACGGCTTCGCCGCGGCGATGGCGTCGGATTACAAGAAAGCACTGGACGGCAAGCGTTACTCGGTCGACGGCCGCAATTTCGATCTCGGCCACGGCGACGTGGTGATCGCGGCGATCACCTCCTGCACCAACACCTCCAATCCGAGCGTGCTGATCGGCGCGGGCCTGCTGGCGCGCAACGCCGCAGCGAAGGGCCTGACGGCGAAGCCGTGGGTGAAGACCTCGCTGGCGCCGGGCAGCCAGGTGGTTGCCGAGTATCTGTCGAACTCCGGACTGCAGAAGGATCTCGACAAGGTCGGCTTCAACCTGGTCGGCTTCGGCTGCACCACCTGCATCGGCAATTCCGGTCCGCTGCCGGAGGAGATTTCGAAGTCGATCAACGACAACAACATCGTTGCCGCCGCGGTGCTCTCCGGTAACCGCAACTTCGAAGGCCGCGTCTCGCCCGACGTGCAGGCGAACTATCTCGCCTCGCCGCCGCTGGTGGTGGCTTACGCGCTGGCCGGCAACGTCAATATCAACCTCGCCAAGGAGCCGCTCGGCACGGGCAAGGACGGCAAGCCGGTCTATCTGAAGGACATCTGGCCGACCTCGAAGGAAATCAACGCGGCGATCAAGAAGTACGTCACCTCGACCATCTTCAAGAAGAAATATGCCGACGTGTTCAAGGGCGACACCAACTGGCGCAAGATCAAGACCGTGACCAGCGACACCTACGCCTGGAACATGAGCTCGACCTATGTGCAGAACCCGCCGTATTTCGAAGGCATGAAGATGGAGCCGGAGCCGATCGTCGATGTTATCGGCGCGCGCATCCTCGCGCTGTTCGGCGACAAGATCACCACCGACCACATCTCGCCGGCCGGTTCGATCAAGCTGACGTCGCCCGCCGGAAAATATCTGTCCGAGCATCAGGTGCGGCCCGCCGACTTCAACCAGTACGGCACGCGCCGCGGCAACCACGAAGTGATGATGCGTGGCACCTTCGCCAACATCCGCATCAAGAACTTCATGCTGAAGGGCGCCGACGGCAACGTTCCGGAAGGCGGTCTCACCCGGCACTGGCCGGACGGCGAGCAGATGTCGATCTACGACGCCGCGATGAAGTATCAGGCCGAGCAGGTTCCGCTGGTGGTGTTCGCCGGCGCGGAATACGGCAACGGTTCCTCGCGCGACTGGGCGGCGAAGGGCACGCGTCTGCTCGGCGTGCGCGCGGTGATCACCCAGAGCTTCGAGCGTATTCACCGCTCCAACCTCGTCGGCATGGGCGTGCTGCCGCTGACCTTCGAGGACGGTGCATCGTGGGCGTCGCTCGGCCTGAAGGGCGACGAGCAGGTCACCATTCGCGGCCTGCAGGGCGATCTGAAGCCGCGTCAAAAGTTAACGGCGGAAATCGTCTCGGCCGACGGCTCGCGCAAGGACGTTTCGTTGCTTTGCCGCATCGACACGCTGGACGAGCTTGAATATTACCGCAACGGCGGCATCCTTCATTACGTGCTGCGCAAGCTGGCGGCCTGAGGATTGCGGTTCGAAAACGTATCCGTGAACAGGCTCACTGCGACGTGAGTGGCAGGGATTCAGGGGGCGGCCTATCAATAGGCCGCCTTCTTGCTGATGGAAGGCATCATGTATCGTAGGGGCAGACGGATGTCTGACTTGCCAGGATCGAAGATGACGGCAGCCGGCGCTTTTGCGTCGCGGCTGTCGCGTACGCTTGGCGTTTGCGCGATTTTCACCGTCATCACGCCGGTGTACGCCGAGCCGCGCGCCGTGGTCGAACTCTTCACCTCGCAGGGCTGCTCGTCGTGCCCGCCGGCGGACAAGGTGCTCGGCGAACTCGCGCAGGACCCGTCGATGATCGCGCTGAGCCTGCCGATCGATTACTGGGATTATCTCGGCTGGAAGGACACGCTGGCGGATTCGCGTTTCAGCGCGCGCCAGAAGGCCTACTCCCATATGCGCGGCGATCGCGGCGTCTACACGCCGCAGGCTGTGGTCAACGGCACCACCAATGTTCTCGGCAGCGACCGCGCCGGCATCGAGAATGCGGTGAACCGCACGCAGAAAGTCGACGGCGTGATGTCGGTGCCGGTGACGATGACGCAGTCCGGCGGCCAGATCAAAGTCTCGGTGGCGGAAGCCAGCGGCAAGAGCGGCGAAGTGTGGATCTGCGCCGTGTCGAAGTCGGTGCCGATCACCATCTCGCGCGGTGAGAACCGCGGTCAGCAGGTGACGTATCACAACGTGGTGCGCAACATGCTGAAGGTCGGCGACTGGAACGGCAAGGCCGGGAACTGGACCGTGCCGATCGAGAACATCACGCGTGACGGCGTCGATGCGGCGGTGGTCTATGTGCAGGACGGCAGCCGCGACAAGCCGGGCGCAATGCTCGGCGCGGCGTTCAATTCGCTCAACTGAAATTTCCGATTGCCACATATGACCGGCGCGTTCGCGCGCTGATGTCGTGCGCGTTGAATTGGTGCGCACCCTCGTTCGTGAGGTGAGCCAGTCGCGCAGACCGGTCCACAAACAAAAACGGCCAGCTTGCGCTGACCGGAAGATTGGGGATCCAATATTCACCGCGAAGAACTAGACCCGATCCTGACGACCCCGGGGGGCTGGGGGCTGAGGAATCCGGTGCCGAAAGGACCGGGTCAACGCAGTTTCATTCTTATTGCTATCCAGCACGGCGGCGGATTGACCGAATTCAGGCGGCATTATGATTTTGCCTAACGTCCGCGTGATGCGCCTCTTGCCTCCTGGCCGGGCAGAATGCGGCCCTAAATCATGCTTGCAGGCTTCACCGGACGGGTGGATCATGTCGTCCAGATGACAGGAGGCGCCGATGAGTTCCGTATCGGGCGATAGAGATCCAAGCGAGAGCCGGGGGCCGGAGCGCAGCACGCCGCCGCTCCCCCAAAGCGTCACCT
The DNA here is from genome assembly GCF_021502575.1 of Bradyrhizobium sp. G127. Lineage (NCBI taxonomy): Bacteria > Pseudomonadati > Pseudomonadota > Alphaproteobacteria > Hyphomicrobiales > Nitrobacteraceae > Bradyrhizobium > Bradyrhizobium sp. G127. Next base: position 53,329 of record NZ_JAKFGN010000001.1, on the reverse strand, counting down.
TCAACCGTGCTGAACTCAACCGCATTCTCAATCTGTACGGGCGCATGGTTGCCGACGGCGAATGGCGCGACTACGCCATCGATTTTCTGAAAGACCGCGCGGTGTTCTCGATCTTCCGCCGCGCGTCGGAAGTGCCGATCTACCGCATCGAGAAAGATCCGCGGCTGGCCCGCAAGCAGGGCGTCTACAGCGTGATCGCCGCCAGCGGCCAGATCCTGCGGCGCGGCCACGACCTTGAGCGCGTACTGCTGGTGATCGACCGCAAGCTCGCGCTGGTGTAGCCGGTCCGCTTTTTTATGCGTTGCTGAACTGGTCGTAGGCGCGCAACGCATCGGCGGCGTACATCAGCGCAGGTCCGCCTCCCATGTAGACGCACATCGCCATCACCTCGGCGATTTCCTCGCGCGTCGCTCCGAGATCCTTCAGCGCCTTGACGTGAAAGCCGATGCAGCCGTCGCAGTGCTGGGTCACGCCGATCGCCAGCGCAATCATTTCCTTGGTCTTCTTGTCGATCTGTCCGTCCGCGCTGGCGCTCTTCGCCAGCCCGTAGAAACCTTTCATGGCATCCGGCGCCAGTTTCCCCAGTTCCCGCGTAAACTCGGAAATTCCCCGGGTGATTTCCTGATAGTCCTTCGCCATTGCTGTCATTCCTTGCATGATTTTTATTTCATATATATATGATATTAGAAATATGTGAAATGTAAAGAGGCGGTCATGGGACTGGCGGACGAAATGCCGGCAAAGGCCGGCTTGGCGGCTGATTTCCTGAAGGGGCTGGCCAGTCCGCACCGGCTGCTGATTCTCTGCGAACTTGCCGATGGCGAGCGCAACGTGAGCGATCTGATTGCGGCGACTGGCATCGCGCAGACTTCCATGTCGCAGCATCTCGCCAAGCTGAAGGCTGCGGGCATCATCGATGTCAGGCGCGAGCACCGCAGCCTGTTCTACTTCATTGGCAATGCGGCTGCGCGCGATGTGATGGCCATTCTCTACAGCCATTTCTGCAAGAAGAATTGATCGTCACTCGGGAGTGGTGCGTCCGCCCGCGCCGAGCGCGCGCTGCATCATGACGGTGTCGAGCCAGCGGCCGAACTTGAAACCCACATTCGGATGCGTGCCGATCATGTCGAATCCGGCGCGGGCGTGAACGCCGATCGAGGCGACATTGGCGGAATCGCCGATCACCGCGATCATCTGGCGATAGCCGCGCGCCGCGCATTGCGTGATCAGTTCGTTGAGCAGCGCGAGGCCGATCCCGCGCCGGTGGCTGGCGGGCAAGAGATAGACCGAATTCTCCACGGTGAAGCGGTAGGCCGGCCGGGGACGATAGGGCCCGGCATAGGCATAGCCCACGATGCGGCCATCCACGGTGCCTGCGAGATAGGGAAAATTGCCGGCCTGCAGCGCTTCGAATCGCCGCCGCATCTCGCCGGCATCCGGCGGTTCAAGCTCGAACGTGGCGGTGCCGTGCCTGACGGCCTCCGCGTAGATTTCGGTGATGGCGGGAATGTCCGCCGGGGTGGCGGACCGGATCGCGGAGTCGGACATGAGCGGGAGCATAATTCGCTCTGCCGAAAACGAAAGTCCGCAAACAAAAGCCCCGGCTTTTGGCCGGGGCTTCGTATCCGTCAGGCAGAACTGTTAGTCGCGCTGTCCGAGAAGCTGCAGGAGCAGCGTGAACAGGTTGATGAAGTTCAGGTAGAGCGAGAGCGCGCCGGTGATGGCGGCCTTCTCTGCCACGTCGCCGCCCTGGGCGGCATAGCCGTAGATGTAGTCGTTCTTCAGCCGCTGGGTATCCCAGGCGGTGAGGCCCGCGAACACCAGCACGCCGATCACCGAGACCACGAACTGCAGCATCGAGCTGCCGATGATCAGGTTCACCAGGCTCGCCAGGATGATGCCGAACAGGCCCATCATCAGGAACGAACCCATCCCGGTCAGGTCACGCTTGGTGGTGTAGCCGTACAGGCTCAGCGCACCAAACGAAGCCGCCGTGATGAAGAACACCCGCACGATCGAGGTGTGGGTATAGACCAGGAAAATCGACGACAGCGAAATGCCCATCAGCGCGGCGAACACCCAGAACAGGAGCTGGGCCGTCGCGGGCTTGAGGCGGTTGATGCCGAACGAAATCGCGAACACCATGACCAGCGGCGCGAGGATGAAAACCCACTTCAGCGGGCTGACGAACATCGCGACGCCGAACGACGTCAGGTACTGGTTGCCGATCCGGCCAGCCGCGGCGGTCTGGTCGGGCGTCACGGCCCCCATGTAGACGCCGAGCGCGGCCAGACCGGTGATGGCAAGGCCGATCGCCATGTAGTTGTAGATTTTGAGCATGTACGAGCGCAGACCGGCATCGACGGTCGCGGCGTCAGTGCGCCCGGCGGCCCGGCCGAACGGAGAAGCGTAGTTGCGGTCCAAGTCCGACATTGTCGAAACCTCGTGTTTGACTGGCGAAAGCGAAGGGTCTGCGCCGCCAGCTATAAGTTTGTCCCAGAGGACCGACTTGATAGCCCATTCAGTGATGGCATCAAGCCGGATTCTGAACCCGCTCGGTATGTGGGAAACTAACACACCGGATGCAACGTCGGGCGCGCGGCTGAATGTCGCAAAACCCGCTATTTGCTGCTACAAATTGTCATAAGTCGCGGAGCACGGTTGCCGGCTTTTGGTTAAGGGCCAGTAATGTTCCCATCAGCCCCAGCCCGACCGTAACAGCCAGCGCCAGACCCACCACGATGGCCGCGCTGCCGGCCTCCCAGGCGAAACTCAGGGTCATCAGCCGGGTGACGATCTGCCATGCGGCGATCGATCCTGCCGCCACTCCGAACACCGCAGTGGCCAGACCGATCAGCAGGTACTCCAGGGCATAGGCGCCCAGCAGCCGCGCCCGCGTGGCGCCGAGCGTCTTGAGGATCACCGCATCGTAGACCCGGTGACGGTGCCCCGCTGCCAGCGCACCGCCCAGCACCAGGATGGCCGAAATCAGCGTGACCGAACTGGCGCCGCGGATCGCCAGCACAAGGTTGGTGACGACCTTGCCGATGGAATCGAGCGCCTCGCGCACCCGCACGCTGGTCACCATCGGGAAGGCGGCCGCGACCTCCTTGATCAGCCGGGCATCGCCCGCCGCGCTGGAATTGGCCTCGGTGAGCGTTGCGATGTCGGTATGCGGCGCGCCGGCGAAGGTCTTCGGCGAGAACACCAGCACGAAATTGATGCCGAGGCTCTGCCAGTCCACCGTGCGCAGGTTGCTGATCTTCGCCGCGATGTCGCGGCCCAGCACGTTCACGGTGATCTCATCGCCGACTGTCACGCCAAGTCCGTCGGCGATCTTCTTCTCCAGCGACACCAGCGGCGGGCCGTCGTATCCGGCGTCCCACCAGGTGCCGTCGACCACCTTCGAGCCGCGCGGAATGTCGCCGGTGTAGGTCAGGCCGCGGTCGCTTTGCAGCACCCAGGCGGCGTCGGAAGAGGGCTTGAGATCTTCGGCTCGGACACCCTTCACCGCGGTGATGCGTCCGCGCAGCATCGGCACGGTTTCAATCACCGCCGCCGGATCGGCCTGTTTCAGGAAGTCGCTGAACCGCGTGGCCTCTGCCGCCGGGATGTCGATGAAGTAAAACGACGGCGCGCGCTCCGGCAGCGCCGCCATGAACTGCCGCCGCAGGTTGCCGTCGATCTGCGTGATCGTCACCAGCACGGCCAGGCCGAGACCCAGCGACATCACCACGGACGGCGTCAGCGCGCCGGGGCGATGGATATTGGCGATCGCCAGCCGCAGCATGGTGAAGCGCGGACGCGGCGCGCTGCGCGCCAGCAGCATCAGCACGGACGCGATGCCGCGCAGCAGCGCGAACACCGCGATCGACGAGACAACGAACACCGCGGCCACGCGCTTGTCGTAGGCGAGACCGATGGCGACAGCGATCAGCAGGGCGATCACCGCGGCCATCAGCGCGAGATAGCGGCGGCGGGGCCAGTGAAATTCCGCCGTCACGCCTTCGCGGAACAGCGCCGCCGCCGGCACGTCATGAACCCGGCCGAGCGGCCACAGACCGAAGGCGAGCGCGGTTAAAAGGCCATAGAGGAACGACAGCGCCAGTTCGCCGGCATGGAAGGTCGGCTCGATGGGAAGCGGCAGGATGTTGCTGAACAGGCCGGCGATGATGAACGGCAGCGCCGCGCCGATGGCAAGGCCGATCAGCGATCCGATGATCGCCAGCACCAGCACCTGCACGAGGTAGATCGTGAACACCTCGCGGCCGGTCGCGCCCACCGCCTTGAAGGTCGCGATCACGTCGCGCCGCTCGTCGAGATGGCTCTTGACCGCATTGGCGACGCCGACGCCGCCCACCAGCAGCGCGGCGAGACCGACCAGCGTCAGGAACTGGGTGAAGCGGGTGATGTTGCGCTCGAGCTGCGGCGACGCGTTGCTGCGGGTGCGGATTTCCCAGCCGGCTTCCGGCAGCGCCTTGTCGGCGCGCTCGACCAGCGTCTGGGTCGCGCGTTCGTCAACGGCAGCGTCCGGCAGTTGCAGGCGATAGACCCAGCGCACCAGCGTGCCGGGTTGCAAAAGGCCCGTGGCGCGCAACGCGGTCTCGCTGACAAGAAGACGCGGTCCGAGGCCGACGCCGCCGGCGAGCTTGTCCGGTTCGGACTCGACGACGCTGCGGATGGCGAACGTGGCGCTGCCGACGGTGATGCGATCGCCGATCCTGAGGCCGAGGCGCGCCAGCAGCACGGCGTCGACGCCTGCGCCGAACGCGCCGTCGCGCTGCGCGAGCAGGTCGGCCATCGGAATTTGCGGCGCGAGCCTGACCGCGCCCAGCATCGGGTAGTTGTCGTCGACGGCTTTCAGATCGACCAGCGCGAACTCGCCGCTCGGCGCGCGCGCCGATGAACGTGCCATGGCGCGCATCATCGCCGCGACCGAAACCTTGCCCGAGGAATCGAGAAAGGCGCGTTCGTTCTTGGTCGCCTCGCGCTGGATCAGCGCAAACGATGCGTCCCCGCCGAGCAGCGTGCGGCCCTGATGATCGAGGCCTTCGCTGAGGCTTCCGGCCACCGAGCCGACCCCGGCGATCGCCATCACGCCGAGCGCGATGCAGGCGATGAAAACGTAGAAGCCGCGAAGCCCGCTGCGCAATTCGCGCAGGGCATAGCGGATCGCCAGCGGCAACGCGCCGCCGCGCGCCGTGGGTTGCGCGGGTGTGCTCATTGCGATGCTGTCTCGATCCAGTGCCGGTCGGTGGCGGGGCCGTCGATGCGGCCGGAACGCAGCCGCACCACGCGGTCGCAGCGCTGCGCCAGCGCGGTGTCGTGGGTGACGAGAACCAGCGTCATGCCGCGTTCGAGATGCTTGGCGAACAACAGATCGACGATCTGCTTGCCGGTGGTCTCGTCGAGATTTCCGGTCGGCTCGTCGGCCACCAGAATAGCGGGATCGGGCGCCATCGCGCGCGCCAGCGCGACGCGCTGCTGCTCGCCGCCCGACAGTTGCGACGGATAATGATGCAGCCGTTCTCCGAGGCCGACGCCTGCCAGTTCTTTCGCCGCGCGCGCATTCGCGTCGGCGCGGCCCGCGAGTTCGAGCGGCACCGCGACGTTTTCCAGCGCGGTCATGGTCGGGATCAGATGAAACGACTGGAACACGATGCCGACATGGCGGCCACGGAATCGTGCGAGGCCGTCCTCGTCGAGGGCATTGAAGGACACGCCGTTGACCACCACCTCTCCGCTGTCAGGACGTTCGAGCCCCGCCATCACCATCAGCAGCGTGGACTTGCCGGAACCCGACGGGCCGATCAGGCCGACGGCTTCACCGGGCGCGACGCGCAAGGACACATCCTTGAGGATGTGAACGCGCGCGGCGCCTGAGCCCAGCGAGAGATTGACGTTCGAGATGGAAATGGTGTCCGGTTCGAGACCGGCGCGCTTCGAGGGTGCAATGAGACTGTCCATGGATCTTTCATATGGGAGCTTTGGCGCTGCGGTCGAGGGGCTTGCCAGGGGAATCATGGTCGCAGCAGCGGGGGCAATGATGGCGCTGTCGGGGCCGGCCCTGGCGCAAACGTCACCCATCAACGCGGATGCCAAAGACGTGAAGCCGATCAAGCTCGCCGTGCTGGGCGATTCCCTCACCGCGGGTTACGGCCTGCCAGCGTCCTCGGCCTTTCCGGTCCGGTTGCAGAAAGCCCTGCGCGACAGGGGGATTGCGGCCGACGTCCACAACGCGGGCGTGTCGGGCGACACCACCACCGGCGGGCTGGCGCGGCTCGACTGGTCGATCCCTCCGGGCACCGAAGCGGTGATCCTCGAACTCGGCGCCAACGACGCGCTGCGTGGCGTCGATCCGAAGGTGGCGCGCGGCGCGCTCGACGATATTCTCAACAAGCTGAAGGCGAAGAATATCGCTGTTTTATTGTGCGGCATGTATGCGCCGCCGAATTACGGCGCGGAGTACACGGCGAAGTTCAACAGCATTTATCCCGATCTCGCGAAGGCGCACAAAGTGCCGCTGTATCCGTTCTTTCTCGACGGCGTGGCGACCGATGCGAAGCTCACGCAGCCCGACGGACTGCATCCGACCGCCGCCGGTGTCGACGTTGTGGTGGAGCGGATCTTGCCCACCGTTGAGGCGTTTCTGAAGGATCGTGCGGCGCAATTGAGCAAGCCGTGACAGGCTTTTCCGGGCGTCCGCGCGATCGCCGCTTCGCACTGTCATGCTGCTGCGGTACAAAAGACATCAGGTGATTCGTGATCCTCTCTAGCATCGAGGAGTTTCGTGATGCCTCGCTTGTTCACCGGGCTGGAAATCCCCCCGGACATCGGCCAGACGCTCTCGAATTTGCGCGGGGGCCTGCCGGGCGCTCGCTGGATCGATCCCGAAAATTATCACGTGACCTTGCGCTTCATCGGCGACATCGACGGCGTCGCGGCCAACGAGATCGCCTCGACGCTGGAGCGGATCAACCGCAAGCCGTTCGAGGTGGCGCTTCAGGGCCTGTCCAGTTTTGGCGGCAAGAAGCCGCGCGCGGTGGTGGCATCGGTTGTACCAAGCCGGCCGCTGATGGAGTTGCAGGCGGAACTCGAGCGGCTGATGCAGCGGTTCGGGTTCGATCCGGAAGGCCGCAAGTTCATTCCGCACGTCACGCTGGCGCGGCTGCGGGATGCGTCCAATCAGGATGTGGCGGATTATCTGTCGGTGCGCGGTTATTTCCCGACCCGCAGCTTCATGGCGTCGCGTTTCGTGCTGTTCTCGTCGCGCGCCTCGGTCGGCGGCGGTCCCTATGTGGTCGAGGACGCCTATGCGCTGAGCGCCTGACCAACCGGCCGCTCCCGCTCTTGCATTTTCCCCGTCGTTCTGGCCGTTAGCGGACCATGAACGCTCCCTCCCGCACCTCGTTCCGAGGGCACTATCAGGCTCTGGTCGCCGCCGGCACTATCGAGGCCGACCCGGCGCAGGCCCAGGCCGTCCAGGCCTATACCGGTCTGGAGGCGCGGCTCGCCGGATACCGGCCCGGCCGCGGCGGCGGCCTGTTGCAGCGTCTGTTCAAGGACAAGAAGGAGGCCGTCCCCGTGCGCGGCCTCTACATTCACGGCGAGGTCGGCCGCGGCAAGACCATGCTGATGGATCTGTTCTTCAACGACAGTCCCGTCGAGCACAAGCGCCGCGCGCATTTCCACGAATTCATGGCCGACGTGCACGAGCGGATTCACGGCTTCCGCCAGAAGATCGCGCGCGAGGAAATCGCCGACAGCGATCCGGTGCGGCTGACCGCGGCGTCGATCTTCGAGGAAGCATGGCTGCTGTGCTTCGACGAATTCCACGTCACCGACATCGCTGACGCGATGATCCTCGGCCGGCTGTTCAGCCGCCTGTTCGAACTCGGCACCGTGGTGGTCGCGACATCCAACGTCGCGCCGGACGATCTCTACAAGGGTGGATTGAATCGCGCGCTGTTTCTGCCGTTCATCGCCCAGCTCAAGGATCGCATGGACGTGCTGCGCCTCGACGCGCGCACCGATTTCCGCATGGAAAAACTCGCGGGCATCAAGATGTGGATGGTGCCGGACGATGCCGCGGCCACCGCCGCGCTCGACAAGGCTTGGAAAAAGCTGACCGGCGGCGCCATCGGGCATCCGCGCGACATCGCGATCAAGGGCCGGGTGCTGCACGTGCCGCAGTCCGCAAACGGCGTGGCGCGGTTTCCGTTCGCCGACCTGTGCGAGAAGCCGCTGGGCGCGTCGGACTATCTGCGGCTGGCGCACGATTATCACACGCTGATCATCGACCATATTCCGGCGATGACGCTGGAGCAGCGCAACGTCGCCAAGCGCTTCATCACGCTGATCGACACGCTTTACGACAACGCCGTGAAGCTGATGGCCTCCGCCGAGGCCGATCCGTTGTCGCTGTACAGCGCGAGCGAAGGCATCGAACTCAACGAGTTCAAGCGCACCTCGTCGCGGCTGGTCGAGATGGGGTCGGAATCCTACCTGGCGCTGCCCCACGGCCGCAGCGACTCCTCCGCCAGCGGTTCGACGACAGGTCTGGTCGAGACATAAATTTCCGGCCGGGGTTCGCTTTATGTTTCGTTGGCCGCTTTGTCGAAAACCGGACATGAAACGACCGTCCGGGGCCGCGGGCGTTGCCTCTCCATTGGGCGAACGGCGACTTGAACGCGTGCCGCGAAAGGTCTAACCAGCCGTCCAGAGTTTCCCACCCGCTTCCCGTCGACATCAAAGGACAGATTTCCCATGGCGCGTGACAAGATTGCTTTGATTGGTTCAGGCCAGATCGGTGGCACATTGGCCCACCTCGTCGGACTGAAAGAGCTGGGCGACGTGGTGATGTTCGACATCGCCGAAGGCGTACCGCAGGGCAAGTCGCTCGACATCGCGCAGTCTTCCCCGGTCGACGGCTTCGACGCCAACTTCACCGGCGCCAATTCCTACGAGGCGATCGAGGGTGCCAGCGTCGTGATCGTAACCGCCGGCGTGCCGCGCAAGCCCGGCATGAGCCGCGACGATCTTCTCAGCATCAATCTCAAGGTCATGGAACAGGTCGGCGCGGGCATCAAGAAATACGCCCCCGACGCGTTCGTGATCTGCATCACCAACCCGCTCGATGCCATGGTCTGGGCGCTGCAGAAGGCCTGCGGTCTGCCGCACAAGAAGGTCGTCGGCATGGCCGGCGTGCTGGATTCGGCGCGCTTCCGTTATTTCCTGGCCGATGAGTTCAACGTCTCGGTGGAAGACGTCACCGCCTTCGTGCTCGGCGGCCACGGCGACACCATGGTGCCGCTGACCAAGTATTCGACCGTTGCGGGCATTCCGCTGCCTGACCTCGTCAAGATGGGCTGGACCTCGCAGGCGCGTATCGACGAGATCGTCGACCGCACCCGCAACGGCGGCGCCGAGATCGTCAACCTGCTCAAGACCGGTTCGGCCTTCTATGCGCCGGCGGCTTCGGCGATCGCAATGGCGGAAAGCTATCTGCGCGACAAGAAGCGCGTGCTGCCCTGCGCCGCCTATCTCAACGGCGAATATGGCGTGAAGGACATGTATGTCGGCGTCCCGGTCGTGATCGGCTCGAAGGGTGTCGAGCGCATCGTCGAGATCGAACTGGCCGGCAAGGACCGCGAAGGCTTCGACAAGTCGGTCGGCGCGGTGCTCGGCCTGGTCGACGCCTGCAAGAAGATCGCGCCCGACCTGCTCGGCAAGTAAGGCGCTGCTGCTCGAATAGGGAGGCGATCCGGCAGGATGCTTGCCGGATCGTCCTCAGAGATCGCTTCTCTCGTTTCTCCGCTTTCGTTCCCTTCTTCGTTCTTCGGGGCAATCCATGAACATCCATGAATATCAGGCCAAGGCTGTGCTGAAGGAATTCGGCGTGCCGGTCTCGCGCGGCGTACCCATTCTCAAGGCGGCGGATGCGGAAGCCGCCGCGAAAGAACTCGGCGGCCCGCTCTGGGTGGTGAAGAGCCAGATCCATGCCGGCGGACGCGGCAAGGGCAAGTTCAAGGAAGCCTCGGCCGGCGACAAGGGCGGCGTGCGCCTCGCCAAGTCGATCGACGAGGTCAAGGAATTCGTCAAGCAGATGCTCGGCGCGACGCTGGTGACGGTGCAGACCGGCCCGGCCGGCAAGCAGGTCAACCGGCTTTATCTCGAAGACGGCTCCGACATCGAGAAGGAGTTCTATCTCTCGCTGCTGGTCGATCGTGAATCGTCCTGGGTCTCTTTCGTGGTGTCCACCGAAGGCGGCATGGACATCGAGAAGGTCGCGCACGACACGCCCGAGAAGATCGTGACGTTTTCCGTGGACCCTGCCACCGGCATCATGGGCCATCACGGCCGCACGGTGGCGCAGGCGCTCGGCCTCAAGGGCGATCTCGCCAAGCAGGCCGAGAAACTCGTGGCGCAGCTCTATACCGCGTTCCTCGCCAAGGACATGGAGATGCTGGAGATCAATCCGCTGATCGTCTCCAAGCAGGGTGAACTGAAGTGCCTCGACGCCAAGATGTCGTTCGATTCCAATGCGCTCTACCGCCATCCGGAAGTCGTCGCGCTGCGCGACACCACCGAGGAAGACGCCAAGGAAATCGAGGCGTCGAAGTATGACCTCGCCTATATCGCGCTCGACGGCACCATCGGCTGCATGGTGAACGGCGCGGGCCTCGCGATGGCCACCCTCGACATCATCAAGCTCTACGGCGAAAGCCCGGCGAACTTCCTCGACGTCGGCGGCGGCGCGTCGGAAGAAAAGGTCACCGCGGCGTTCAAGATCATCACCGCCGATCCGAACGTGAAGGGCATTCTCGTCAACATCTTCGGCGGCATCATGAAGTGCGACGTCATCGCGCGCGGCGTCATCGCCGCGGTGAAGACCGTCGGCCTCAAGGTTCCTCTGGTGGTGCGGCTCGAAGGCACCAATGTCGAGGAAGGCAAGAAGATCATCAACGAATCCGGCCTCAATGTTCTGTCGGCAAACGATCTCGACGATGCCGCGCAGAAGATCGTCAACGCCGTGAAGGGAAAGTAAGCCGATGTCCGTCCTGATCGACAAGAACACCAAGGTCATCTGCCAGGGCTTCACCGGCAAGAACGGCACCTTCCATTCCGAAGGCGCGATCGCCTACGGCACCAAGATGGTCGGCGGCACCTCGCCGGGCAAAGGCGGCACCACGCATCTCGGCCTGCCGGTGTTCGACACCGTGCAGGAGGCGCGCGACAAGACCGGCGCCGACGCGTCGGTGATCTACGTGCCGCCGCCGGGCGCGGCGGATGCGATCTGCGAAGCCATCGACGCGGAAGTGCCGCTCATCATCTGCATCACCGAAGGCATTCCGGTGCTGGACATGGTGCGCGTGAAGCGTTCGCTGTCCGGCTCGAAGTCGCGGCTGATTGGACCCAACTGTCCCGGCGTCGTGACGGCGGGCGAGTCCAAGATCGGCATCATGCCGGCCAACATCTTCAAGCCCGGCAATGTCGGTATCGTCTCGCGCTCCGGCACGCTGACCTATGAGGCGGTGTTCCAGACCACCCAGGTCGGTCTCGGCCAGACCTCGGCGGTCGGCATCGGCGGCGACCCGGTCAAGGGCACCGAATTCATCGACATTCTCGAGCTGTTCCTGGCCGACGAGAAGACCAAGTCAATCATCATGATCGGCGAAATCGGCGGCTCCGCCGAGGAAGACGCGGCCCAGTTCCTCAAGGACGAGGCCAAGCGTGGCCGCAAGAAGCCGATGGTCGGCTTCATCGCCGGACGCACCGCGCCTCCCGGCCGCCGCATGGGTCATGCCGGCGCGATCGTGTCCGGCGGCAAGGGCGATGCCGAATCCAAGATCGCGGCGATGGAAGCGGCCGGCATCACGGTCTCGCCATCGCCTGCGCGGCTTGGAACGACGCTTGTCGAAAAGTTGAAAGGCTAATTCAGTCCTTGGTTCTTTTCAGCGCGAAGTTTTGCCCCAAATAGGGTAAAAGGTGCGGCCCAAACACGATGCCGATACCAAATCGGGCGATTTTCTCCCGATTTTCCGCGCGATTTCAATCATCAGGACGCAATCATGTCTCGCCAGGACGCGAATGCCAATTTCGCTCTCACTTCGTTTCTCGACGGCGCCAACGCCACCTACATCGACGAGTTGTACGCGCGCTACGAGAAGGACCCGTCGTCGGTCGATCCGGACTGGGTGGATTTTTTCAAAAGCCTGAAGGATCAGCCCGCGGACGTTGCGAAGAACGCGCAGGGCCCGTCCTGGGAAAAGGCCAACTGGCCGGCCACCCCGAACGATGATCTGACCTCGGCGCTCGACGGCAACTGGGCCCAGGTCGAGAAGGCGGTCGGCGGCAAGATCGCCGCCAAAATGTCTGCCACGGCGCAGGCCGCTGGCAGCAACCTGACATCGGCCGATGTGCAGCAGGCGACCCGCGATTCGGTCCGCGCGCTGATGCTGATCCGCGCCTACCGCATGCGCGGCCACTTCCACGCCAATCTCGATCCGCTCGGCATCGAAGGCCAGAAGGATCACGAAGAGCTCGATCCGCGCTCGTACGGATTCACCGACGCCGATTTCGACCGCAAGATTTTCCTCGATCACGTGCTCGGCCTTGAGACCGCGACGCTGCGCGAGATCGTCGCGATCTGCCAGCGCACCTATTGCCAGACCCTCGGCGTCGAGTTCATGCACATCTCGAATCCGGCGCAGAAGTCGTGGATTCAGGAACGCATCGAAGGTCCGGACAAGGAAATCAGCTTCACCCGCGAAGGCCGCCGCGCCATCCTGATGAAGCTGGTCGAATCCGAAGGCTTCGAGAAATTCTGCGACCTGAAATTCACCGGCACCAAGCGCTTCGGTCTCGACGGCGCGGAAGCGCTGATCCCCGCGCTCGAACAGATCATCAAGCGCGGCGGCAATCTTGGCGTGCAGGACATTGTGCTCGGCATGCCGCATCGCGGACGCCTCAACGTGCTGACCCAGGTGATGGGCAAGCCGCACCGCGCGCTGTTCCATGAATTCAAGGGCGGCTCGGCCAATCCCGACGAGGTCGAAGGCTCGGGCGACGTGAAGTACCATCTCGGTGCGTCGTCGGATCGCGAATTCGACGGCAACAAGATCCATCTGTCGCTGACCGCCAACCCGTCGCATCTCGAGATCGTCGATCCGATCGTGCTCGGCAAGGTGCGCGCCAAGCAGGACCAGAACGGCGATCCGCCGGACCAGCGCATTTCGGTGCTGCCGCTCCTGATGCATGGTGACGCGGCGTTCGCGGGCCAGGGCGTGGTGGCGGAATGCTTCGCGCTGTCCGACCTGAAGGGTTACCGCACCGGCGGTTCGATCCACTTCATCGTCAACAACCAGATCGGCTTCACGACCTATCCGCGCTACTCGCGCTCGTCGCCCTATCCGTCCGACGTCGCCAAGATGATCGACGCGCCGATCTTCCATGTGAACGGCGACGATCCGGAAGCGGTGGTGTTCGCCGCCAAGATCGCGGTCGAATTCCGGCAGAAATTCCACAAGCCTGTCGTCATCGACATGTTCTGCTACCGCCGCCACGGTCACAACGAGGGCGACGAGCCCGCGTTCACCAACCCGGTGATGTACAAGAAGATCGCGACCCATGCCTCGACGCTGGACATCTACGCCAAGCGGCTGGTTGCGGATGGCGTCGTCACCGAAGGCGAGGTCGAAAAGGCCAAGACCGACTGGCGCGCGCGCCTCGACGCCGAACTCGAAGCGGGTACGGGCTACAAGCCGAACAAGGCTGACTGGCTCGACGGCAAGTGGGCGGGCCTGAAGTCCGCCGATCTCGGCGAAGATCCGCGCCGCGGCAACACCGGCGTCGCGATCGACGAATTGAAGGATATCGGCCGCAAGATCACCAAGGTGCCGGACGGCTTCCGCATCCACCGCACCGTGCAGCGTTTCCTCGACGCCCGGATGAAGGCGATCGAGAACGGCGAGGGCATCGACTGGGCCACCGGCGAAGCGCTGGCGTTCTGCACCCTGATGAAGGAAGGCCACCACGTTCGCCTGTCCGGTCAGGATTCCGAGCGCGGCACCTTCTCGCAGCGGCATTCGGTGCTGTTCGATCAGGAAGACGAAAGCCGCTACACGCCGTTCAACCACATCGGCGACAAGCAGGGCCACTACGAGGTCATCAACTCGCTGCTGTCGGAAGAAGCCGTGCTCGGTTTCGAATACGGCTATTCGCTGGCGGAGCCGAACGCATTGCCGATCTGGGAAGCGCAGTTCGGCGATTTCGCCAACGGCGCGCAGGTGCTGTTCGACCAGTTTATCTCGTCGGGCGAGCGCAAGTGGCTGCGCATGTCGGGTCTGGTCTGCCTGCTGCCGCACGGTTACGAAGGTCAGGGTCCGGAGCATTCCTCCGCGCGCCTTGAGCGCTTCTTGCAGATGAGCGCCGAAGACAACATGCAGGTCGCCAACCTGACGACGCCTGCGAACTACTTCCACGCCCTGCGCCGTCAGTTGAAGCGTGAAATCCGCAAGCCGCTGATCCTGATGACGCCGAAGTCGCTGCTGCGCCACAAGCGGGCGGTTTCGAAGCTCGAGGAGTTCGGTCCCGAGACCTCGTTCCATCGCGTGTTGCTGGATGACGCGGAGAAGGGCGGCGAGATCAAGCTTGTCGAGGACGCCAAGATTCGCCGTGTCGTGATCTGTTCGGGCAAGGTCTATTACGATCTTTACGAGGATCGCGAAAAGCGCGGCGTCAACGACGTCTATCTGCTGCGCGTCGAGCAGCTCTATCCGGTGCCGCTGAAGACGCTGGTGCAGGTGCTCGAACGCTTCAAGAAGGCCGAAGTGGTGTGGTGTCAGGAAGAGCCGCGCAACATGGGCGGCTGGCACTTCATCGAGCCCTATCTCGAGTGGGTGCTCAACCAGATCGGCGCGACCCACAAGCGCCCGCGTTATGCCGGGCGCGCTGCGGCTGCGGCGACGGCCACCGGCCTGATGTCGAAGCATCTGGCGCAGTTGAAGGCGTTTCTCGACGAAGCTCTCGGTTGACGGTTCAGATGGCCCGCGCGTGTCGCGGGCCTCTCGCCTCGTTGTTTGGATTTGATGAAAGCGCTGACGGCGAACGAGCCGCTCACGACGCAAGGGGAAAAAGATAATGGCTGAAATTCGCGTTCCGACATTGGGTGAATCCGTCACCGAAGCCACCATCGGCCGCTGGTTCAAGAAGGCCGGTGATGCCGTCGCCGTCGACGAACCCTTGGTTGAACTCGAAACCGACAAGGTCACGATTGAAGTGCCGGCGCCGTTCGCGGGCACGCTGGGCGAGATCGTCGCCAAGGACGGCGAGACGGTCGCGGTCGGCGCGCTGCTCGGCCAGATCACCGAAGGCGCAGGCGGCGCCAAGGCGGCGTCAGCTCCTGCGCCGGCGAAAGCCGCTGAACCCGCGCCCGCCAAGCCGGCGGCCCCCGCTGCTGCGGCCCCGGCGCCAGCGCAGAAATCGCCACCGGCCGATGCGCCGCAGGCTCCCTCGGTGCGCAAGCTCTCCGCCGAATCCGGCGTCGATGCATCGACCGTGCCCGGCTCGGGCAAGGATGGCCGCGTTACCAAGGGCGACATGCTGGCCGCGATCGAGAAGGCGGCGTCCGCGCCGACCTCGGTCAATCAGCCGGCCGCCGCCATTCAGGTGCGCGCCTCGTCGCCCGCCGACGATGCCGCCCGCGAAGAGCGCGTGAAGATGACGCGGCTGCGCCAGACCATCGCGCGCCGCCTCAAGGACGTGCAGAACACCGCGGCGATGCTGACGACCTTCAACGAGGTCGACATGACCAACCTGATGGCGCTGCGCGCCCACTACAAGGATCTGTTCGAGAAGAAGCACGGCAGCAAGCTGGGCTTCATGGGCTTCTTCGTGAAGGCCTGCGTGCAGGCGCTGAAGGAAGTGCCCGCCGTCAACGCCGAGATCGACGGCACCGACCTGATCTACAAGAACTACTACCACATCGGCGTCGCGGTCGGCACCGACAAGGGCCTGGTCGTGCCGGTGGTGCGCGAATGCGATCACAAGTCGCTGGCCGACATCGAGAAGAACATCGCCGAGTTCGGCAAGAAGGCCCGCGACGGCCAGCTCAAGATCGAGGACATGCAGGGCGGCACCTTCACCATCTCGAACGGCGGCGTCTATGGCTCGCTGATGTCGACCCCGATCCTCAACGCCCCGCAGGCCGGCATTCTCGGCATGCACAAGATTCAGGAACGGCCGGTGGTCGTCGGCGGCAAGATCGAAGTGCGCCCGATGATGTATCTGGCGCTGTCCTACGATCACCGCGTCATCGACGGCAAGGAAGCGGTCACCTTCCTGGTCCGCGTCAAGGAATGCCTTGAGGATCCCGCGCGGCTGGTGCTGGATCTGTAGGCCGATGAGTCTGCCGCCCGAATTCCTCGCTTTGTTCGGCGTGTTTGTGTTGGCGGCAATCGCGCCGGGCGCGGACTTCGCCTGCGTGCTTCGCGAGAGCGTGAGTTTTGGACGGCGGGCGGGAATCGTGTCGGCCATCGGTGTGGGATCGGCGATCATGGTCCATGTCGCCTACACCGTGACCGGCGTGGGTCTGATCGTTGCGCAGTCGGTCCTGATCTTCACCATCGTGAAGTGGTGCGGTGCGGCTTATCTGGTCTATCTCGGCGTCCGGTCGCTGACGGCGAGCCGCCGCTCATCTCAAGCCCTCGATAGAACTTCCGTCGCTCCCGGCGGCGGCGCGCGCAGCGTTGTCACATCGTACGGTGTGGGCTTTCTCACCAATCTTCTGAACCCCAAGGCGACGCTGTTTTTCGTTTCGCTGTTTGCCACGATCGTTTCGCATGAAACGCCTGTGATGACGCAGTTCGCCTACGGCGCCGCGCTGGCCGTGTTTCTTGCGCTCTGGTTCAGCTTTGTCGCGGTCTTCCTGACGACGCGCTCGATGCGCGCGGGCTATGAGCGGATCGGACACTGGATCGACCGCGTGACGGGGCTGGTTTTGATCGGGCTGGGCATTCGTATCGCTCTTCAAAAAGCAAACTGACGTTCGTGCGGGGATTGGTTCGGATGGATAGCGTCGCCATCGTCACCGGAGGAAGCCGAGGCATCGGCCGCGCGACGTCCTTGGCCGCGGCCAGGCGCGGCTACAAGGTCGTTGTCGGCTATGCCAGCAACAAGGCCGCCGCCGATGAGGTGGTTGCCACGATCGAAGCCAGCAACGGCAAGGCCATCGCGGTGAAGTGCGATGTCGGCATCGAGGCCGACATTCTGCATCTGTTCAAGGAAGCTGAGACATTCGGCAAGCTCGGCGCGCTGGTCAACAACGCCGGCGTGGTCGACAAGACCGCCCGCGTCGACCAAATGTCCGCCGAGCGGCTCGTCCGTATGATGAATATCAATGTCGTCGGCAGTATTCTGTGCGCACGTGAGGCGGTGAAACGCATGTCGACCACTCACGGCGGCGCCGGCGGCGTCATCGTCAATATCTCGTCCGTCGCGGCGACGCTCGGCTCGCCGGGACTGTACGTCGATTACGCCGCCTCGAAAGGCGCGATCGATACGTTCACGGTGGGCTTGGCGCGCGAAGTCAGCACCGAGGGCATTCGCGTCAACGCGATCCGCCCCGGCCTGATCGATACCGATATTCACGCCAGCGGCGGCGAGCCGGATCGTGCGCACCGGCTGGCGCATATGGTGCCGATGAAGCGCGTCGGCACCGCGGATGAAATCGCCAATGCCGTGGTCTGGTTGATGTCCGACGAAGCATCATATGTCACAGGTACGATTTTCGACGTCTCGGGCGGTCGCTGATTTCTATTTCTCTGCAAGTACAGGATTCCCATCATGGCTTCTTATGATCTCGTCATTATCGGTACCGGCCCCGGCGGCTATGTCTGCGCGATCCGCGCGGCCCAGCTCGGCATGAAGGTGGCCGTGATCGAGAAACGTTCCACCTTCGGCGGCACCTGCCTGAACATCGGCTGCATTCCGTCCAAGGCGCTGCTGCAGGCCTCGGAGCGCTACGAGGAAGTCACCCACATGCTGCCCAAGATGGGCATCGGCGTCGGCAAGCCGAAGCTCGATCTTTCGACCATGATGAAGTTCAAGACCGACGGCGTCGACGGCAACACCAAGGGCGTCGCTTTCCTGTTCAAGAAGAACAAGATCGAGCCTTACGAAGGCACCGGCCGCATCGTCTCCGCCGGCAAGGTCGAGGTGAAGGCCAACGACGGCAAGACCGAGATTCTCGAGACCAAGAACATCGTCATCGCCACCGGCTCCGACGTTGCGAAGCTGAAGGGCGTCGAGATCGACGAGAAGCGCATCGTCTCAAGCACTGGTGCGCTGACCCTCGACAAGGTGCCGGAGAAGCTGCTGGTGATCGGCGCGGGCGTGATCGGTCTCGAACTCGGCTCGGTGTGGCGGCGTCTTGGCGCGCAGGTCACCGTGGTGGAATTCCTCGATCGCATCCTGCCCGGCATGGATGGCGAGGTCGCGAAATCCTTCCAGCGTATTCAGGAAAAGCAGGGCATTACGTTCAAGCTCGGCGCCAAGGTCACCGGTGTCGACACATCCGGCAAGAAGCTGAAAGCCAGCATCGAGCCGGCTGCGGGCGGCGCTGCGGAAACCATCGAAGCCGATGTGGTGCTCGTTGCCATCGGCCGCGTGCCTTACACCGACGGTCTCGGGCTGAAGGAAGCCGGCGTCGAACTCGATCCGCGCGGCCGGGTGCAGACCGACGGCCACTTCGGCACCAACGTGAAGGGCATCTACGCCATCGGCGATGTGATCGCGGGGCCGATGCTGGCGCACAAGGCCGAGGACGAAGGCATTGCGGTTGCGGAAATTCTCGCAGGCCAGGCCGGTCACACCAATTACGACGTCATCCCCGGTGTGGTCTACACGTTCCCGGAAGTCGCCACCGTCGGCAAGACCGAGGAAGAACTCAAGCAGGCCGGCATCGCCTACAACGTCGGCAAGTTTCCGTTCACCGCGAATGCGCGCACCAAGGTCAACCAGACCACCGACGGCTTCGTGAAAATTCTCGCGGATGCCAAGACCGATCGCGTCTATGGCGTGCACATTATCGGCGCGGAAGCCGGCGAAATGATTCACGAGGCCGCGGTGCTGATGGAGTTCGGCGGTTCCGCGGAAGATCTCGCCCGCACCTGCCACGCCCATCCGACGCGGTCGGAAGCCGTCAAGGAAGCGGCGCTTGCGGTGGCAAAACGCGCTATCCATATGTGAGCACTGACCGGCATTCAGCCGGTCATGCTGGATGAAAATCCGTCATGCGCCGGCTGCTCCGTCCCCTCTGGATTCTGCTCGCGCTGATCTTTCTGCTCGAAGCGTGGCTGTGGGACCGCGTCGAGCCGGTCATCGCGCGCATCGTCGCTCTCATTCCGCTGCCGCGCCTGAAGAAATGGTTTGCCGAGAGCGTCGCGCATCTGTCGCCCGGCGCGACGCTGCTGATATTCGCTGTCCCGTTTATTATTCTGGCGCCGTTCAATCTGGTCGAGGCGTGGCTGCTGATGAAAAAGTATTTCGTCAGCGCCACGCTCCTCATTGTCCTTCAGAAAATCGTGGGCGTCGGCATCATCGCGTTCGTGTTCGACGTGACGCGCGACAAGCTGCTGCGGATGAACTGGTTCCGCAGGCTCTATGAATTCGTCATCGATCTGCGTGCCAGGGCGTCCGAGATCGTCGCGCCGTTCAAGTTCGCCATCGCGCAATGGATGGCGCGCTTCCGCCGCCGCGCGTCGCCCGGATTTATTCGGCGACTACGCCGGCGCATGCAGGCGTCGCGATCCTCGTCGTGAGAATCTGATCGGCTTGTCCCGGACGCGATGCAACCTGCAACGTTGCATCGCAGAGCCGGGACCGCCACGGCTTCTTGCGGTCCCGGTTCAGCAGCGCATCACTTCGTGCTGCGCTGCGCCCGGGATACACGACCTCCCGTTTTGGATTTTTTCAGCCAGCTCTGAGGCGGTTCGGGCATCCCTGGGCCAAAAAACGCGTATCGCAATCCGGCCGCTTTTCCGCCTTTTGCAGCGGAGTTTTCCGCCATTTCGCCTTATGCCGCGAGCGTTCGGAGCTTTTTTTCATAACGCCTTGAAAGCGGGATGAATTTCGGCGCGTCTACATTAGATGCACGGCATGCGGAGCGAACAGGCCGATCGCGGTGAATGCGATACCCGCCAGCGCCAGCAGGCCGGAGACCCAGGCCAGCGCGATCATGCCGGTGATGATGGTCGCCGAAGCCAGCACGATGCCGATCTGGAAAGCAGCCGAAGCCACCTCGTAGTGGTGATAGCGCGCCATGGCGAGGTCGCGTGCGTGTTCCGCTTCCTTGGCGCGCGCGGCCAGTTGCTCGGAGCCCTCGCCGGTCTCCGGCTCGGAGCGATAACGCGCCGCGGTCTTGGTCCAGTCGTCGATCTGCTTGGTCAGCGCGGCCTTCTGCGCGTCGTCGCCGGAAAGCCCAAGGCTGAGCTTGGCGTGTTCGGACACCGACTGCACCACGGTGCGGCGGATGCTCTTCGCTTGGAAGAAGGCCCACAGATTCGAAGCCTCGACGTTCTTGCTGATCGACTCGGTCTGGGCGCCCTTGCCGAGTGTCTCCGAGAAGGCGAGGAACAGCGCGATCACTGCAATCAGCAGTGCAATGTTCTTGTTGGAGCCGGATGCGTGTTCGGCATGCTCGGCGTGCTCCATGCTTTCGTGTGCGCCCATAACAGATCGTCCTCCCGGTCAAAACCGAGCAACGATTGACCGAACTACGGTTCGCGCGCAAGGGGCGACGCCATCGCAAGACACGACTTATTTATGTCATGCGCGCGGATGGGCCGTCTTGTAGACGTCGAGCAGCCGGTCGGCATCGACGCCGGTGTAGATCTGCGTGGTCGAAAGCGACGAGTGGCCGAGCAATTCCTGAATGGCGCGGAGGTCGCCGCCGCGCGTCAGGAGATGTGTGGCGAAGGAATGGCGCAGCGCGTGCGGAGTGGCGCTGTCGGGCAGTCCGAGTGCGCCGCGCAGCCGCTCCATGGTCAACTGGATGATGCGAGGACTGAGCGGACCGCCGCGTGCGCCGACGAAAATCGGACCGTCCGGCGCGATCGTGTGCGGACACATCGCGACATAGTCCTGAATCAGAGCCAGCACGTTTTGCAGCACCGGCACCATCCGCGTCTTGTTGCCCTTGCCGGTAACCACGATCACGTCGCCCTTGCCGGGCAAAGGCACGTCGCGCCGGACCAGACCGAGCGCTTCGGAAATACGCAGGCCTGACCCATAAAGCAGCGCCATCACCGCGGCGTCGCGCGCCCAGATCCACGGTTCGCGATTTTCACCGGCGCGGATATCGGCGTCAGTCATCTGTTTTGCCGAGGCCATTTGAATCGGCTTTGGCAGGCTCTTGCCGATCTTCGGCGCGCGGATCGCCGACAGCGCGCCGACCTTGCCCTTGCCTTCGCGCTCCAGGAATCGTCCGAACGAACGCAAGCCCGCCAGTGCGCGCATCAGCGAGCGGCCGCCGATGTCGTCGGCACGGCGGGATGACATGAAGGCGCGCACGTCGGTGGCCTCAATGGCTGCAAATTGTTTCAGGGTGACGAGGCCGCCCCAGTGCTCGCTCAGGAACACCAGGCACTGGCGCAGGTCGCGCGCATAAGCTTCCAGCGTCTTGGGCGACAGCCGCCGCTCGGCTCGCAAATGCGACAGCCACTGCGCGATCTCGGCCATCAGGTCCGGCGCGGCGCAGGTCAACTGCACTCCGCTGTCCGCTGGACGGCTTGCTTTGGCGGCCTTTGCCATCATATCCCGGATGCGTTCGATCCTTGACAGGAATCAGTTTATCGCACCCTTTTCCTTATACACCCCTTAATCTGGATTCCTCTCACCATGGCAAGACGAGTTGTCGACGTTCTTGTCCCGGTGGCCCTGAACCAGACCTATTCCTATCGCGTTCCTGACGATGTTGACCTGAAACCCGGCGACGTGGTCAGCGTGCCGCTCGGACCGCGCGAAGTCACGGCCGTAGTCTGGGCCGACAACCCGAACCCCGATCCCAGGCTGCACAACCGGCTGAAGGACACTGGCGAGAAGCTCGACGTTCCGCCACTGAAGCCCGAACTGCGCGGCTTCGTCGACTGGGTCGCCAACTACACGCTCTCGGCGCGCGGCATGGTGTTGCGCATGACCCTGCGTATGGGCGAGCATCTCGGTCCGGAGCGCGTGCGCATGGGCGTGCGGCTTGTCGGCGCGCCGCCGCAGCGCATGACCAGTGCGCGGCATCGCGTGATTGAACTCCTGTCTGATGGCTTGCTGCATGCGAAGTCCGAAGCGGCGAAGGAAGCCGGTGTCAGCGCCGGCGTGATTGACGGCCTTGTCGATGAAGGCACGCTGGTTACGGAGGCGATGCCGCGGGATCTCGCGCCGCCTGCGCCGGATCCGTCCTTTGCCGAACCGGATTTTTCGCCGGAGCAGCGCGTCGCCGCCGACACGATGAAGGAGCTCGCGTCGAAAGACGAATTTCAGGTCGCGCTGCTCGACGGCGTCACGGGTTCAGGCAAGACCGAAGTCTACTTCGAGGCGGTGGCTGAAGTCATCCGGCGCGGCAGGCAGGCGATGATCCTGATGCCGGAGATCGCGCTGACCGGGCAGTTTCTCGATCGCTTCGCGGCACGCTTCGGCGTGCGTCCGATCGAATGGCATTCCGAACTGACGCCGCGCACCCGCGCGCGCAACTGGGCGGCGGTGGCGTCCGGCGACGCGCAGGTGATCGTCGGCGCGCGCTCGGCGCTGTTCCTGCCCTACGCCAATCTCGGGTTGATCATCGTCGATGAAGAGCATGATCAGGCCTACAAGCAGGACGAGGGCGTGCATTATCATGCGCGCGACATGGCGGTGGTGCGCGGGTCAATCGCGAAGATTCCCGTGGTGCTGTGTTCGGCGACGCCGTCGGTGGAAACCGAAGTCAATGCGCGCAAGGGCCGCTACAGGCGCGTGGTGCTGCCCTCGCGATTCGGCGGCCAGCACATGCCGCATATCGAGGCGATCGATTTGAGGCGTGAGGGCCCGCAGCGCGGCAAATTCATTTCCCCGCGGCTGGCCGAAGAAATCAAGATCGCGGTGGAGCGCAAGGAACAGGCGTTGCTGTTTCTCAACCGCCGTGGCTATGCGCCGCTGACGTTGTGTCGCGCCTGCGGGCATCGCTTCGCCTGCACCATCTGCGATGCGTGGCTGGTGGATCATCGTTTCAGGCAAAGACTCGTGTGTCACCATTGCGGCTTCTCGATGCCGCGTCCGCATCAGTGCCCGCATTGCGGCGCGGAGGAATCGCTGGCCGCCATCGGCCCCGGCGTCGAGCGCTTGCAGGAAGAAGCCGCCGCGCTGTTTCCCGATGCGCGCACCATGGTGCTGTCGAGCGATCTCATCACCGACATCGAGACCATGCGCTCGGAACTGAACGAAATCGCGGAAGGTCGCGTCGACATCATCATCGGCACGCAGCTTGTGGCGAAGGGACATAACTTCCCGCGCCTCAATCTTGTCGGTGTGGTGGACGCCGATCTCGGCCTCGGCAACGGCGATCCGCGCGCCGCCGAGCGCACATTCCAGTTGCTCAATCAGGTGATCGGCCGCGCCGGCCGCGAGCAGGGCCGCGGTGTCGGCTATCTGCAAACCCATCAGCCGGAACATCCGGTGATGAAGGCGCTGGTGGCGTGCGACCGCGAGGCATTTTACGCCAGCGAGATCGAGGCGCGCGAACGTGCGCTGTATCCGCCATTCGGCCGGCTGGCGTCCTTGATCATTTCAGCAGGCGATCGCCCGGCGGCGGAAGGGTTTGCGCGCAAGCTCGCGGCCATTGCGCCGCTCGACGAGCGCATTCAGGTGCTCGGCCCTGCGGAAGCGCCGCTCGCGGTCATCAAGGGCCGCTATCGGTTTCGGATTCTGGTGAAGGCTGCGCGCGCCGTCGATTTGTCGGCCTATATGCGCGACTGGCTCGCGGCAGGTCCGAAGACAACCGGCAATCTCAAGCTCGAAGTCGACATCGATCCGCAAAGTTTCTTGTAGGGCATGATCCCGAAAGGTGGCCATCGGTTTTCGGATCAGATCATGCCCAAGCGAAGCCCGTGAAAAAGGCCGGCGCAACCGGCGCCGGCCTTTTCAACGCAACTGAACGCATACGCTACTTACGCATCAGCAAGCGTCCGCAACTTCACTGGAAGCGATGCCCCGCTTCCGGGCGCCGCGCTTACTGAACTTCTGCGACCACGCGACCGACGCCGCGGCCGGTCAGGCCGATGGCGTGAGCGGCGCCTTTCGACAAATCAAGTACGCGGCCACGAATGAAGGGGCCGCGGTCATTGACGGTGACGACCACGCTGCGGCCGCTATGCGTGACCTTGAGCTTGGTGCCGAACGGCAGGCTGCGGTGGGCGGCAGTCATGGCGTTCTGGTTGAAGCGCTGCCCTGAAGCGGTCCGGCTACCGGATTCGTTGCCGTAGTAGGAAGCCACGCCAGAGAAGCTCCGGCCGGAGCCGATCGAGGCGTTTGCGTCGCGCCAGGAAGATTTGCGTCCAGCTTCACTGGCGGACGCGCTGAGTGCCAGGATTCCGGCAGCGACCAGCGCGACAGAGGCATTCCGAATCTTCACGGGTTGCCCCGGCACGCGCTTGATAGCAGCGATCATATAGTTGTCCTCGTCTTGGTATATTCCATCCAGCTGCTGACTAAATCGAGCCAGCAGTCACGTAGCGGGACGGTTCATCCAATAATGAGGCATAAGCGCGGCAAGCAGATTTGTTCCAATATCATTGAGATAGAGAGAGTGAATAGAAACTAGCCTAAATTATTGATAGTATACTCATCAGTATCGGGCATATGATATTCTATACATTTATATACTATATAGTTTTTGTGAGTGTTGGCTTCGCCAAGTAAACCGAATTCGCTGAAATCGTTCCCGAAATGCAATACACGCAATGCTCCATGCGCTGGTCGGGTAGCTCACGGCCGCGATTTTGGATTCGGACTGCCAAAATCCGCGTTTCATGCGGTCCGACGGCGAATCGACGGATCTCGGATGAGGTATGGACGCCGTCTGAGAGGGCGGGCTTGGCGCATCCCGCCTGATGCGGATCAGTTGTGATCGCGACACGGACATACGGGTCCCGAAAAACTCCCGCGCGAGATGTTCATTGCGGTATCGGCGCTGCGACAAACCGGCGCCACGAAAAACTCATTGGCAATCGCGGTCATGTTGCACCTGCGCTCGCGCTATGTTAGCAAAACCGCGATTTTGGGCTGCTGGGTAGATCGCTCCGGCCAGGAATCGAAGTCCCGCTTGAATTCCAAGGACTTGGATCGCTTGGTGTCCTCGTGACACCACACTGGCAGCGATGGTCTTTTTCTTGGGCATTCGACAGCTAGAAGAGCTTATCTGTGGCAGCTGAAGATCCCTCCGTATCTGGCGTGTCCGGCCGTTATGCAACGGCCCTTTTCGAACTGGCGCGCGACCAGAAATCCGTCGACGCCGTCAAGGCGGATCTCGACAGGTTTTCCACGATGCTGGCCGACAGCCCCGATCTCCTGAGATTGGTGCGCAGCCCGGTGTTCACCGCCGACGCGCAGGCCAAGGCGCTTGGCGCTGTGCTTGCCAAGGCGGGCATCGGAGGCATTGCCGCGAATTTCCTCAAGGTCCTGACTGCCAATCGCCGGCTGTTCGCCGTGGATGATGTCATCAGGGCGTTCCGTGCGCTGGTCGCCAAGTTCAAGGGCGAGGCCACCGCGGAAGTCACCGTCGCCGAGCCGCTCAGCGACAAGAATCTCGACGCTCTCAAGGCCGCGCTGAAATCAGTGTCGGGCAAGGACGTCGATCTCAACGTGAAGGTCGATCCGTCGATCATCGGCGGGCTTGTCGTCAAGCTCGGCAGCCGCATGGTGGACAGCTCGCTTCGCACCAAACTCAATTCGATCAAGCACGCGATGAAAGAGGCAGGCTGATGGACATCCGCGCCGCGGAAATTTCCGCAATCCTCAAGGACCAGATCAAGAATTTCGGCCAGGAAGCCGAAGTCTCGGAAGTCGGTCAGGTTCTCTCGGTCGGCGACGGCATTGCCCGCGTCTACGGTCTGGACAACGTCCAGGCCGGTGAGATGGTCGAATTCGAGAACGGCACGCGCGGCATGGCGCTCAACCTCGAAAGCGACAACGTCGGCATCGTGATCTTCGGCGCTGACCGCGAGATCAAGGAAGGCCAGACGGTCAAGCGCACGCGCGCCATCGTGGATACGCCGGTCGGCAAGGGCCTTCTGGGCCGCGTCGTCGACGCACTCGGCAATCCGATCGACGGCAAGGGTCCGATCCAGGCGACCGAGCGCAAGCGCGTGGACGTCAAGGCGCCCGGCATCATTCCGCGCAAGTCGGTGAACGAGCCGATGGCGACCGGCCTCAAGGCCATCGACGCCCTGATCCCCGTCGGACGCGGCCAGCGTGAGCTGATCATCGGCGACCGCCAGACCGGCAAGACCGCGATCGCGCTCGACACCATTCTCAACCAGAAGCCGCTCAACGTCGCCGGCGCGCCGGAAGGCCAGAAGCTGTATTGCGTTTATGTCGCGATCGGCCAGAAGCGTTCAACCGTCGCGCAGTTCGTGAAGGTGCTCGAAGAGCAGGGCGCGCTGGAATATTCCATCGTCGTCGCCGCTACCGCGTCGGACCCCGCGCCGATGCAGTATCTCGCGCCGTTCACCGGCTGCACCATGGGCGAGTACTTCCGCGACAACGGCATGCACGCCGTCATCATCTATGACGACTTGTCCAAGCAGGCCGTTGCCTATCGCCAGATGTCGCTGCTGCTGCGCCGTCCGCCGGGCCGCGAAGCCTATCCGGGCGACGTATTCTATCTGCATTCGCGCCTGCTCGAGCGCGCCGCGAAGCTCAATGACAGTCAGGGCAATGGTTCGCTGACCGCGCTGCCGGTCATTGAAACCCAGGCCAACGACGTGTCGGCCTACATTCCGACCAACGTGATCTCGATCACCGACGGTCAGATCTTCCTCGAAACCGACCTGTTCTTCCAGGGCATCCGTCCTGCGGTGAACGTCGGTCTGTCGGTGTCCCGCGTGGGATCTGCCGCGCAGACCAAGGCGATGAAGAAGGTCGCCGGCAAGATCAAGGGCGAGCTGGCGCAGTACCGCGAAATGGCGGCGTTCGCGCAGTTCGGCTCCGACCTCGACGCGTCGACGCAGCGCCTCCTGGCGCGCGGCTCGCGCCTCACCGAACTTCTGAAGCAGCCGCAGTTCTCGCCGTTGAAGATGGAAGAGCAGGTCGCGGTGATCTACGCCGGCGTCAACGGCTATCTCGACGGCATTCCGGTCAACAAGGTGCGTGCGTTCGAGGACGGCCTGCTGTCCCTGCTGCGCGGCAAGCATGTCGACATTCTCAACGCGATCCGCGACTCGAAGGATCTGTCCGACGACAGCGCCGGCAAGCTCAAGGGCGTGGTCGAAGGCTACACCAAGACATTCGCTTAAAAGATCGTCGCCGCGCCGATTAATTCGCGCGCGGCGAAACTGGGGTTGCGATCCGGCGCGAAGCTGGATCGTCAGGGTGAGATAAAGAATGGCGTCTCTCAAGGACATGCGTGTCCGCATCGCCTCGACCAAGGCGACGCAGAAGATCACCAAGGCCATGCAGATGGTTGCGGCGTCCAAGTTGCGCCGTGCCCAGACCGCGGCCGAAGCCGCGCGCCCCTATGCCGAGCGCATGGACGCGGTGATCACGAATATTGCGGGCGCGGCTACCGGTTCCGGCACGGCGCCGGCACTGCTGGCCGGCACCGGCAATGACAAGGTTCACCTGCTGCTGGTCTGCACCGGCGAGCGCGGCCTGTCCGGCGCGTTCAATTCGTCGATCGTGCGGCTTGCGCGCGAGCGTGCGCTGGCGCTGATGAACCAGGGCAAGGAAGTCAAAATCTTCTGCGTCGGCCGCAAGGGCTACGAGCAGCTGCGCCGCCAGTTCGAGAGGCAGATCGTCGGCCATACCGAGCTTCGCTCGGTAAAGGTTCTCGGCTTCAAGAATGCTGAAGACATCGCGAAGAAAATCATCGCGATGTTCGATGCAGGCGAGTTCGACGTCTGCACGCTGTTCTATTCGCGTTTCAAGTCGGTGATAGCGCAGGTTCCGACCGCGCAACAGATCATTCCGCTTGTGATCGAACAGAAGGAAGCCGCGACCGGTGCGGCGTCGGTTTACGACTACGAGCCGGCTGAGGACGAAATTCTGTCGAGCCTGCTGCCGCGGAATCTCGCGGTGCAGATTTTCCGCGCACTGCTCGAGAACAACGCATCGTTCTACGGCGCGCAGATGAGCGCGATGGACAACGCGACCCGCAACGCCGGCGACATGATCCGCAAGCAGACGCTGATCTACAACCGCACCCGCCAGGCGATGATTACCAAGGAACTGATCGAAATCATCTCCGGCGCCGAAGCCATCTGAGCCGACCGCCGCACAGACCGAGTTTTAAGGAGACTATCCCATGGCATCACCCGCCAACCAGACCGGACGCATTTCGCAGGTTATCGGCGCCGTCGTCGACGTGAAGTTCGACGGCTATCTGCCGGCCATTCTCAACGCCATCGAGACCAAGAACGGCAACAACCGTCTGGTGCTCGAAGTCGCGCAGCACCTCGGTGAATCCACGGTGCGCGCCATTGCGATGGACACCACCGAGGGTCTGGTGCGCGGTCAGGAAGTCACCGACACCGGCGCGCCGATCATGGTGCCGGTCGGCGCCGGCACGCTCGGCCGTATCATGAACGTCATCGGCGAACCGGTGGACGAGCAGGGCCCGGTGAAAGCCGAAGGCACCCGCGCGATCCATCAGGAAGCGCCGAGCTATACCGATCAGTCGACCGAGGCTGAAATTCTCGTCACCGGCATCAAGGTCGTCGACCTGCTCGCGCCTTATGCCAAGGGCGGCAAGATCGGCCTGTTCGGCGGCGCCGGCGTCGGCAAGACCGTTCTCATTCAGGAACTGATCAACAACGTCGCCAAGGCGCACGGCGGTTACTCGGTGTTCGCAGGCGTGGGTGAGCGAACCCGCGAAGGCAACGACCTCTATCACGAGTTCATCGAATCCGGCGTCAACAAGGAAGGCGGCGGCGAAGGTTCGAAGTGCGCCCTCGTGTACGGCCAGATGAACGAGCCTCCGGGTGCACGCGCGCGTGTCGGCCTCACCGGCCTGACTGTCGCCGAGCACTTCCGCGATCAGGGCCAGGACGTGCTGTTCTTCGTCGATAACATTTTCCGCTTCACCCAGGCAGGTTCGGAAGTGTCCGCTCTGCTTGGCCGTATTCCTTCGGCGGTGGGTTATCAGCCGACGCTCGCGACCGACATGGGCGCGCTGCAGGAGCGCATCACCACCACCAACAAGGGCTCGATCACCTCGGTGCAGGCGATTTACGTTCCGGCCGACGACTTGACCGACCCGGCGCCTGCAACCTCGTTCGCCCACTTGGACGCGACGACGGTGCTGAACCGCGCAATTTCGGAAAAGGGCATCTATCCGGCGGTGGACCCGCTCGACTCGACCTCGCGCATGCTGTCGCCGCTGATTGTCGGCGAAGAGCATTACCAGACCGCGCGTCTCGTGCAGCAGGTGCTCCAGCGCTACAAGTCGCTCCAGGACATCATCGCCATTCTTGGCATGGATGAATTGTCGGAGGAGGACAAGCTGACCGTGGCCCGCGCCCGCAAGGTCGAGCGCTTCCTGTCGCAGCCGTTCCACGTCGCTGAAATCTTCACCGGCTCGCCGGGCAAGTTCGTCGACCTCGCCGACACCATCAAGGGCTTCAAGGATCTCTGCAACGGCAAGTACGATCACCTGCCGGAAGCCGCGTTCTACATGGTCGGCACCATCGAAGAAGCCGTCGAGAAGGGCAAGAAGCTCGCGGCGGAAGCGGCCTGACTGCAATCGGAGACTGCGCCGTCACCCTGAGGTGCGAGCGCAACGAGCCTCGAAGGGCGACGGTGTTATCCTTCGAGAGCCGCGGAGAAACGGCCACCTCAGGATGACGATCGCGCTTGTAGCTAAGGTTTGACTGCATATGGCCACCTTTCATTTCGATCTCGTGTCGCCGGAAAAGATCGCCTTCTCGGGTGAAGTCGAGCAGGTCGATATTCCAGGCGTCGAAGGCGACTTTGGCGTGATGGCCGGTCATGCGCCGCTGGTGGCGACCGTTCGCCCCGGCATCATGACCGTCACGGTCGGCGGCAAGCACGAGAAGATCATCGTGCTCGGCGGCCTTGCGGAAATTTCGGACAAGGGCCTCACGGTGCTTGCCGACACCGCGACCTCGATCGCGGAACTGGATCGCGAACTGTTCGCGCAGCAGATCGCCGAGATGGAAGAGGGGCTGAAGGAAGAAGAGGGCGACGCGCTCGATCGCGCCATCACCCGCCTCGATCACTTCAAGGTCATTCAGCAGCAGATCATCTCGACCGCTATGCATTGAGGCGCGTGCGCTTGTCGCGCGCGCCAGCGGCCGGACACCGGCGATTTCAAATACCTTCTGCAAAACAGGCTTCCCGAAGCCACGCATGACAGCGCTCGCGTCGTCGTCGTTCGTGTTCAGGTCAGCGGCAAGAATTCCTCGACCACGCGCTCGTAGACCGGGCGCTTGAACGGCACGATCAGCTCCGGGAGATTCTTCATTGGCTCCCAGCGCCAGTCAATGAACTCGGGCTTGTGCCCGGCCGGAGAAGCGACGTTGATCTCGCTATCCTTGCCGGTAAAGCGCAGCGCGTACCATTTCTGCTTCTGGCCCCGGAACCGGCCCTTCCAGGCCCGTCCGGCGACCGTGCGCGGGATGTCGTAGGTGAGCCAGTCTTTCACCTCGCCGAGTTTCTCCACCGACTTGACGTTGGTTTCCTCGTACAACTCGCGCTTGGCTGCGGCCCAGGTGTCTTCGCCGGCATCGACACCGCCTTGCGGCATCTGCCAGACGTGAGTCTGATCGACATGCTCGGGGCCGCCGATCCGGCGTCCAATAAAAACCAGTCCGTGTGCATTGATCAGGGTAATCCCGACGCAAGTCCGGTAGGGCAGATCGTCGTAACGCGCCATACTGCTAAAATCCTCGGTCCTTGTCCGGTGCGCCGGGCGTGCTCATTACGCTCTTTGCTCTCGTCTGCGTGGGGGCGCGGAACGCCGTTCCCGCCAACTTAAGCGCACCTAGCTAGATTTTGGTTTCAGCATCGCCGTTGTCAACGGCACCAGCAGGACGCCCTTGCCCTCAAGCTGCTTTGCCCAGGTTCCGATCCGTTCGATGGAGATCGGCAGTGCCGACGCGATACCCACGGCGGACCCGCGCTCCTTCGCCAGCGCCTCCAGCCGCGCAAGTGACCGGTCGATTTCCGCCACCGTCGGTACGGTGTCGATGGTCAGGTCGGCTTTTGCAAACGGCATCGCCTGACCCTCGGCGATCACGCGCGCGACACTTCGCGGCGCGCTGCCATCATCCAGCCAGGCGAGGCCGCGCCGGGCCGCTTCCTTGACGACCGGCTGCATTGCCGCGTCGGTCGCGACGAAACGCGAGCCCATGAAATTGGCGATTCCGACATAGCCCTGAAACCGGCTCATGTGCCACGCCAGCCGGTCGGAGTTCTGATCGGCAGCCAGCGTGGTGAGCAGCGTCTGTGGACCGGGATCGTTGTCGGGATAGTCGAACGGCTCCATCGGCACTTGCAGCAAAACTTCGTGCTTCTGCGCGCGCGCCCGCTCGACCAGCTTGCCGGGATCCGAGCCATAAGGGGTGAAAGCCAGCGTCACCGCGCCGGGCAGCTTGGTAATCGCATCGCTGGTTTTGGCGGCACCCACGCCAAGGCCGGATACGACAATGGCGATGACGGGGGTCTTGCCGGCGACCGCTCGCTCGGCGTCGCTGCCGGCAGCATAGGCCCGGAACGGCTTCAACCCGTCGGCCGCCACCGGAATCATGCCATAGCGTGAACTCTCAAGCAGCTTCGGATTGATGCCGGCCGTCCCGGCCGGCGGCCCGTCCGCTTTCACCGGAACGTCTGCCGCGGTACCGACAATGACGCTTTGCCGGGCGCCGCTCGAGCCGTCGATGATGGTGACAGTCTGTTGCCCGGCGGTGGGCTCTCGGGCGCTTGCAGGGGCTTCCTTGGGCGCTGACGGGGGAGCAGCGCCGGCCTGCTGCTGTGCGGCCTTCTCACCGGGTAGCGTAGCGGGATCGTAGGCGACCTTCGCCAGTGGCTCGCCGCCCATCGGGTCGTGGTTGAAGATTGCGAAGCCGAGAAAGACGGTCAGAAACAGCCCGAACAGCGCCGCAATCGCCTGCGGTGCCGTGAACGGAAGCCGGTATCGCCGCTTGCGCGGCGGATCCTGTCCGAGCGGAGCGCTCAGATCGTCGGTGGTCACTGACCTCAACCCTCGCGAATCAATCGCCGAATCCTATCACGGCACCTGACTCGTGGCCGCAAAGGCGTGGGTTCCGGAGCGATTGAGAAGGTCGCTATGTCCCAACAAAAAGGGCGGCCCGGAGGCCGCCCAAACGGATGGAAATAACTTTCCGGAATCGAGGCTCAGTTTGCAGCCTTGTTCGAGGCCTTGTCCGTGGGCGCAGGGGCCGACGTGGTCTGCTTGATGCCGTGCAGAAGGTCTGCGGCCATTTTCAGCGCCTTGTCGTCCTTGGCATCCGGCGGCACGTAAGACTGCGAGCCGGTTTCTTCCTGGCCCTCGGCCTTCAGATGGCCGCGCAGCGAGGCTTCACCCTTGGTGTCGGTCTTCGACTTCAGGTCGTCAGGCACATCCTGCTGGACTTCGATATCCGGGATGATGCCCTTGGCCTGGATCGACTTGCCCGACGGGGTGAAGTAGCGCGCGGTGGTGAGCCGCAGCGCGCCGTTGCCGGAGCCGAGCGGAATGATGGTCTGCACCGAACCCTTGCCGAACGAGCGGGTTCCGAGCAGCGTTGCGCGCTTGTGATCCTGCAAGGCGCCGGCGACGATTTCCGATGCCGATGCGGAGCCGCCGTTGATCAGCACGATCACCGGCTTGCCCTTGGCGAGGTCGCCGGCCTTGGCGGTGCGGCGCTGGGTTTCCTCGGCGTTGCGGCCGCGAGTGGAGACGATCTCGCCGCGATCGAGGAACGCATCGGAGACCGACACGGCTTCCTCGAGCAGTCCGCCGGGATTGTTGCGCAGGTCGATGATGTAACCCTTGATCTTGTCCGGACCAATCTGTGTGGTCAGGTTCGTCATCTCGCGCTTTAGACCCTCGGTGGTCTGTTCGTTGAAGGTGGTGATGCGGATATAGGCGATATCGTCGCTCTCGACGCGCGCGCGCACCGAGCGCACGCGGATGTTGTCACGCGTCAGCGTGACTTCGAGCGGCTTGTCCTGCCCCTTGCGGATGATCTTCAGCTTGATCTTGGTGTTGACCGGGCCGCGCATCTTCTCGACGGCCTGGTTGAGGGTCAGGCCCTGCACCGGCTCGTCGTCCAGATTCGAGATGATGTCATTGGCCATGATGCCGGCCTTGGATGCCGGCGTTTCGTCGATCGGCGAGACCACCTTGATAAGGCCGTCTTCCATCGTGACTTCGATGCCGAGGCCGCCGAACTCGCCGCGCGTCTGCACCTGCATATCGCGGAAGCTCTTCGCGTCCATGTAGCTGGAATGCGGATCGAGGCCGGTGAGCATGCCGCTGATGGCGGTCTCCACCAGCTTGCTGTCGTCCGGCTTCTCGACATAGTCGCTACGTACCCGCTCGAACACATCGCCGAACAGGTTGAGCTGGCGATAGGTGTCGGACGACGCGGCACGCGCCGTCGATCCCACCAGCGCAGCACGCGGCTGAGTGAGGAAAAGTGTTGCCGCCGCGCCCGCCGCGACGCTGAGGAGAACCAGGGAAGTCTTGCGCATCATCCGCGAACCTTTTGGCCTTCACTTGCGGCCCACCATGGACCAGAATCGATTGGAGTGCCGTCCTTACGGAACTCGATGTAGAGCACAGGCTGGCTGGACGCTGCCGCCAGAATTGACGCGACCTGAGAGGTGCTCCCCATGGTCGCGACCGGTTCTCCCGTTAGAACAAACTGCCCGATCGTGACCGAAATACGTTCCATCCCGGCGATCAGGACATGATACCCGCCGCCGGCGTTGAGGATCAAGAGTTGTCCGTAGCTCCGGAACGGGCCTGAGTAAACAACCCAGCCATCACAAGGTGTTGTGACCTGCGCCCCCGGTCGCGTGGCGATGGAAATGCCCTTTTCCTGGCCACCGCTTCCGTCGGAACCGCCAAAACTGCGGATCCGGGTGCCGTTAACCGGAATTGGCAATAGTCCCTTGGCGGAGGCGAAGGCGATCGCCGGGCTCAATCGCGCCGGGTCCTTCAGCGCGCCCAGGTTCGGCTTGCCGTTGAGGGAGACTGGGGTGCCTTGCAGTTCGGCCGCAGCGGCGGCCTTCGCCGCCGCCTTCACGTCCTGTTCCATTTTGGCGATCAGGTCCTGAAGGGTCTCGGTTTGTCTGGACAGCGCGATAGCGCGCTGCCGTTCGGCTTCCATATCCTTCTCGGTGTCGGTCTGCTGTTTCTGACGCGCCTGCACCAGCGCCGCGAGGCGCGCGCGGTCGTCGTTGAGCTTGTCGCGATCCGTCGCCAGCCGGTCGCGTTCTTCCGCGATATTCTTGCGCAAGCTCACCAGTTCGCCGAGATCACTGGCGAGCTTGGCGGCGCGTGCGCGCATCTCCGGCACGACGGCGCCGAGCAGCATCGCTGTGCGCAGTGACTGCAATGCATCCTCAGGCCGCACGAAGAGCGCCGGCGGTGCGCGGCGTCCGGCGCGCTGCAGGGCCGCCAATACTTCGGAAATTTCATCGCGGCGCGACTCGAGCGAGGCGCGAATCTGAAGCTCGCGCGCATCAAGGGGGCGCAAGCGGCCCTCGGTCTCGGCCATCTTGCCTTCGACGTCGCGGACCTGTGCGGCGATGCCGATCAGCTGCTGGTTGAGCTTGGTGCGATCCTGCCCTATGGCCGCGATATCGGCCTTCAGCTTTTGTTCGAGTTCGGCGGCTTTCTTCTGCTGCTCGCGCGCAGCTTCAAGTTCCTGCGTGCGTTGCTTGAGGGCTTCCGGATCCGGCGCGCTGACCTGCTTGACGGCGCTCTGCGCCGATGCGGGCCAGCTTCCGACCGTAACGTGCAGTGATGACAACACCAGCGACAAGGGCAGCGCCGCGCCGCGCGTCAGCCTGCGTATGGTCAGCGGGGTTGCAGTGTCGGTCACGTACGGTCGATCTCTCGGATCTTCTGAGTGGACGTGATCTTTTAAAGCAGATCATGCCTTACGCGCGATGGTACGGATGGCCTGATAAAATGGTCGCGGCCCGGTAAACCTGCTCCAGCAGCATGACGCGCACCATCTGGTGCGGCCAGGTTGCTTTTCCAAACGCAACGCTGAGTTTTGCCTTGCGCCTTAAATCGGGCGAAAGTCCGTCCGCGCCGCCGATCAAAAAAACGGCGTTTGGAACCGATTCGTCCCGCCAGCGGCCAAGATGCCGCGCGAAGGTTGCGCTGTCGATGGTCTCGCCGCGCTCGTCGAGCGCGATGATGGACGATTTGTCAGGAATCAGAGCCGCGATCGCCGCCGCTTCTTCGCCGATCCGGGCAGCGGCATCGCGCCCGCGGCTTTCCGGAATTTCATGAATCTCGAGGCCGCGGAATCCAAGCTTGCGGCCGATATCGTCGAACCGCTCGCGATAACGTTCGGCAAGCTCCCGTTCCGGACCCTGTTTCAGGCGGCCGATGGCGATGACGAGGATGCGCATGGCGCGCAAACTACCATGCGCGCACGCACGTGAATACACGCGCAGCCTCAGCTCCGTTCAGCGCGCCTTCGCCGCCGGCTTCTCGGAGGTCCACATCTTTTCAAGATTGTAGAACTCGCGGACTTCCGGCCTGAACACGTGAACGATCACATCGCCGGAATCGATCAGCACCCAGTCGCAGTTGGGCAGTCCCTCGATATGAGGGGCGGGGATGCCGCTCTCTTTCAGGCCCTTTGCGACGTTCTCCGCGATCGCGCCGACGTGACGGTTGGCCCGTCCGGAGGTCACGACCATGTAGTCGGTGATGGAGGATTTGCCGCGAAGGTCGATGGTGACCGTCTCTTCCGCTTTCATGTCGTCAAGGCGGGAGAGGATCAGTTTCAGCGTCTCGTCGGAATCCGGCCGCGCCTGCAAGGCGGGAACGAGGCCGACGGAGACAGGCGTCGCTCTAACACGAGGCTTGGACAAAGCAGCCTTGGCCGAGGCAGTTTTGGACAATACAGATGTGGTCAGGGACCATTCCTTTCACTGTATCGCGAGCGCCGAATCCTGACGCCCGCCTTCATCATACGCATGTGGGGTTAACGGTTTCAATGTTCCAGATGAGCGCGCGGTGATTTGCGCCGTTCTGTTGCCGGAAAGCGTCATCGCGAATCGGCATCCTTCCAGCTTCCGTCCGGGTTCCGCAATCGTGTCGAGGACAGGCTCGATTTCAGCCCGGTGAGGAAGGTCCATGCCGGCGCGCGGCGGCTCGCCAGCGCTCCGGCATTGCGCTCGTCAATGCGGCAAGACATCAGGGCCTGAGCGGCGACGGACGACAGGGAGCGGAAACTGTTGGGCGGGCGATCAATCACGGCGATAGGCACCATGTCGGCGATATGCCGCCAGCTTTCCCAGCGGTTGAACTGCGCGAGATTGTCAGCGCCCATGATCCACACAAAACGCACACCGGAACAGCGGCGCCGCAAGTAGGAAATCGTATCCGCAGTGTAACGGGTGCCAATGACGGTTTCGAGACAACTGACATCGATGCGCGGATGATGCGCAACCCTCTCGGCTGCCGCCATGCGCTCGCGCAAGGCATGCAGCGAGCCGTTGTCCTTGAGCGGATTGCCAGGCGAGACCAGCCACCAGATGCGATCAAGCTGCAACCGCTTCATTGCGAACAGGCTGATCGCACGATGAGCCTCGTGCGGCGGATTGAACGATCCGCCGAGCAGGCCGATCCGCATGCCGTCGGTGTGAAGCGGAATGCCGTGAGACAGGCACGTCGCGTCATGCGAGGGCGCGTCGGTCCCGGGCGCGCGATTCACGGACGTGTCTGTCCGGTGCCGTGAACGCGATACTTGAAGCTGGTGAGTTGCTCCGCGCCGACCGGGCCACGTGCGTGAAACTTGCCGGTGGCGATGCCGATTTCCGCGCCGAAGCCGAACTCGCCGCCGTCGGCGAACTGCGTCGAGGCGTTATGCAGCACGATGGCGGAATCCACCTCGTTGAGAAATTTCTGTGCGGCTTTCGTGTCCTCGGTCACGATGGCGTCGGTATGATGCGAGCCGTAGCGTGCGATATGGGCGAGCGCGTCGTCGACGCCGTCCACCAGCTTCGCGGAAATGATCGCGTCTTCGTATTCGGTGGCCCAGTCATCGTCCGAGACGGGTTTGACTCGTGCATCGACCGCGCGAATGTCATCGCCGCCGCGCACTTCGCAGCCGGCATCGAGCAGCATCGTCACCAGCGGTTTGAGTTGCTTGTCCGCCGCAGCCTTGTCGATCAGCAGCGTTTCGGCCGCGCCGCAGACACCGGGGCGTCGCATCTTGGCATTAAGAACAATCGTCTTTGCCATATGGAGCGACGCCGCCTTGTCGACATAGACGTGATTGACGCCTTCGAGATGCGCGAACACCGGCACGCGCGCCTCAAGCTGCACGCGGGCGACGAGGTTTTTGCCGCCACGGGGCACGATCACGTCGATCCCGCCGTTGAGTCCTGCGAGCATCTGCCCGACCGCCGCGCGGTCACGGGTAGGCACCAGCGAAATGGATTCTTCGGGAAGTCCCGCCTTGCGGAGACCTTCGATGAGGCACTGATGGATCGCGCGGCAGGAGCGGAAGCTGTCCGAGCCGCCGCGCAGGATCACGGCGTTGCCGGATTTCAGGCACAGCGCACCGGCATCGGCGGCGACATTGGGGCGGCTCTCGAAGATCACGCCGACTACGCCGAGCGGCACGCGCACGCGTTCGATGGTCATGCCGTTGGGGCGCGTCCAGGATTCGGTGACGATGCCGACAGGATCGGGGATCGCTCGCACCACGTCGATGCCGTCGGCCATGGCGGCGATGCGCGCGTCATTGAGCGCGAGACGATCGACGAAGGCGCCGCTTGATCCGTTGGCTTTTGCTTCGGCAACGTCCTCGGCATTGGCGGCGAGTATTTCTTTTGCACTGGCCCGGATAGCCGCGGCCATGGCGGCAAGCGCCGCGTCCTTCTGTGCGCTTTGGGCCAGCGCCAGAACCCGCGCAGCACGGCGCGCTCCCGCGCCGAGGTCGGTCATCAGCGCGGCCAGATCAGCAGCGCCATCCAGATCTTTGGCGCTATCCAGTACTTTGAGCGGTGCGGACATGAGGTCTATCTAGTGCGGATTGCCTGTAAGGCTATGCCCTAGCACAGAAATTCTGATCCGGCGAGCCGCCGGGAACATGGCTGGTCGGCGGGTCGGCCAATGGCCTGTTGCGGTCGCCTCTAGGTCATTGGCCGGGCTTGCGCTTTGTCCTACTTGGCGCTGTCGACGCCGCGGGGGCCGCCGACCACGAGGTCGTCGCGGTGGATCATTTCCGCCCGCCCGCTGATGCCGAGGATCTGGGCGGCATCCGAGGAGGAGCGGCCCTTGATCAGTTCCGCGTTCTCCGCGTCATAGGCCACGAGACCGCGCCCGATCTCATGGGTATCCGGACCGCGCACCACCACGGCATCGCCGCGCGCGAACTGTCCGTCGACCCGGATCACGCCGGCCGGCAGCAGGCTCTTGCCGGCGCGCAATGCCGCGACCGCGCCCGCGTCGATGGTGAGCGTGCCCTTCGGCTCCAGTGACCCCGCGATCCAGCGCTTGCGCGCGGTGACGGGATTGGCCGGGGTGAGAAACCAGGTGCATGGCCCTCCGTCGGCGATGGCTTGCAACGGATGCTCGATCTTGCCCGATGCGATCAGCATGTGGGTGCCGGCGCTGGTTGCGATCTTCGCGGCCTCGATCTTGGTGCGCATGCCGCCGCGCGACAGTTCAGACTCCGCAGCGCCCGCCATCGCCTCGACATCGGCGGTGATGGATTCGACGACGGGTATCAGCTTTGCGTTCGGGTTTGCCGAAGGCGGCGCAGTGTAGAGGCCGTCGATGTCCGAGAGCAGAATGAGCAGATCAGCGCTGGTCATGGTGGCGACGCGCGCAGCGAGGCGGTCATTGTCGCCGTAGCGGATTTCGTTGGTGGCGACGGTATCGTTCTCGTTGATGACCGGCACCGCGCGCCATTCCAGAAGTTTCGAGATCGTCGAGCGCGCATTGAGATAGCGCCGCCGTTCCTCGGTGTCCTGCAGCGTCACCAGGATTTGTCCCGCGCCGATTCCGTGCGCGCCGAGCACCTCCGACCAGATCCGTGCCAGTGCGATCTGCCCGACTGCCGCCGCCGCCTGGCTTTCCTCGAGCTTGAGCGCGCCGCTTGGCAATTTCAGGCGGCTGCGTCCGAGCGCGATCGAACCGGACGAGACGACCAGCACATC
This sequence comes from Bradyrhizobium sp. G127, assembly GCF_021502575.1. NCBI lineage: Bacteria > Pseudomonadati > Pseudomonadota > Alphaproteobacteria > Hyphomicrobiales > Nitrobacteraceae > Bradyrhizobium > Bradyrhizobium sp. G127. The sequence continues at coordinate 13,708 of NZ_JAKFGN010000001.1, read as the reverse complement.
CTTGCCGTCATGATGCAGTTTCGCGATGTCGGCGGCCAGCGCGGCCAGCCAGCTTGCGCGTACTTCGCCGGCAACTGAATCGATCAGCAGCGACGATCCGACCTTGACGACGATGCGGCGAAAGTTTTTCAGCTTGGGGTGCGACATGAGAAATCAGCATTATCAGGGATAACTTGAAAAAGGCGGAAGGCGTCAGTGGCCCAGCGGCGTCCAGCCGGCCGGCTCCGGGTCCGCCTCCACAACGCTTTCTGTCGCTCTCTTGGCCTTCGCGGAGACCGGCGCTTCGTCGATCAGCGCCACCAGCGCTCGCAGCGCTTCCGGCACGCCTTGGCGCGTGACACCGGACAGCAAGAGCGGCGTTTTCTTCGCCGCGCGCTTCAGCCGCGCCTTCTGGTCCTTGAGGTGCTCGGGCGTCACCGCATCGATCTTGTTGAGCGCCACGATCTCGATCTTCTCGGCGAGATGTTCGTCGTAGGCCTCAAGTTCGGCGCGCACGGTCTTGTAAGCCTTGCCAGCGTGCTCGCACGTTGCGTCCACCAGATGCAGCAGCACGCGGCAGCGCTCCACGTGGCCGAGAAAACGGTCACCCAGTCCCGCGCCTTCATGCGCGCCCTCGATCAGCCCCGGAATATCCGCCAGCACGAACTCGCGTCCGTCGATGCTGACGACGCCAAGCTGCGGGTGCAGTGTTGTGAAGGGATAGTCCGCGATCTTCGGTTTTGCCGCGCTGACGACCGACAGGAATGTGGACTTGCCGGCATTGGGCAGTCCGACGAGTCCCGCATCGGCGATCAGTTTCAGCCGCAGCCAGATCCAGCGCTCCTCGCCGGGCTGGCCAGGATTGGCGTTGCGCGGCGCGCGGTTGGTCGAGGTCTTGAAATGCGCGTTGCCGAAACCGCCGTTGCCGCCCGTCGCCAGCACGAATTTCTCGCCGACTTCAGTAAAGTCGTGGATCAGGGTCTCGCGGTCTTCGTCGAAAATCTGCGTGCCGAGCGGCACCTTGAGGACGACGTCCTTGCCGTTGGCGCCGTGGCGATCCGAGCCCATGCCATTCACGCCCTTGGGCGCCTTGAAGTGCTGCTGGTAGCGGTAGTCGATCAGCGTGTTGAGACCATCGGCGACTTCGACGATGACGTCGCCGCCACGGCCGCCGTTGCCCCCGCTCGGCCCGCCGAACTCGATGAACTTCTCGCGGCGAAATGCCACGCAGCCGTTACCGCCGTCGCCGGAGCGGATATAGACCTTGGCTTCGTCGAGAAATTTCATCGGTTTTCCATGGTGCCGCGACGGGCAAGAAAAGTCGGCTTTTTGCCTCCAGTCACGCTCCGGATATATGCGCCATGGGTGCCCGAGCGGCAACCCATTCATGCCAAATAACGCCGAAAAGGCCGTATTTCCGGCGGTTGCGGTAAACGTCTGGGTCTCTTAAACAGCGGCAGAATCGTCGCGAGCCGGTGCTGCTTCACTCGGAATGTCTCGCGGCCGCATTTTGGACCCATTCACCCCGGCGGCGGCGCATGACCCTGTTGGCGAAAATCTCGGCCGATACCGGCAACCGCTCGGCGGCGCTCGCGGGCATCGCGCTGATGCTGCTGGCGGTCTGGATGTTCTCGTTCGGCGACGCGCTGGGCAAGTACATCGTGGCGACTTACTCGGTCGGGCAGTTGCTGCTGCTGCGCGCCGCCTCGAGTCTCGTTCTGCTGTCTCCGGCGATCTGGCGCCAGCGTGCAGCACTTCGCAACATTCAGAGGCCGGGTCTGCAAGCCATCCGCGTCGTGCTGTCCACGCTCGAGGTGGCGGCGTTCTTCGCTGCCTCCGTTTATCTGCCGCTCGCGGATGTCATCACCTACTATCTCGCTGCGCCGATCTTCGTCACTGCGGCCTCCGCGATCTTCCTGGGCGAGCATGTCGGCTGGCGGCGCTGGAGCGCCATCCTCGTCGGCTTTGTCGGCGTGATGATCGCATTGCGTCCATCGACCCAGGCCGTGAGCTGGCCGGCGATGATCGCGCTGGCGGGCAGCGCGTCGTTTGCCGCGCTGATGATCATTACGCGTTCGCTGCGCGGCACGCCGGACATCGTGCTGACCTCGGCGCAGTTCGCCGGAACCCTGCTGTTCGGCCTGATTGCTGCGCCGTTCGGCTGGATAACGCCGAGCCTGCCGGACTTCGGTCTTTTCGCGGTGGCGGGCTGCATTTCCATTGCGGCAGCCATGTGCGTCAACCGCTCACTCAAGCTCGCGCCGGCCAGCGTGGTCGTGCCGTACCAGTACACGATGATTATCTGGGCCGTGATCTTCGGTTACGTGGTGTTCGGTGATGTGCCGTCGATTGCCATGCTCGCAGGTGCGGCGGTGATCATCCTCGCCGGCCTCTATATCTTCCTGCGCGAGCGCCAGCTTGTGCGCGCCGAGCCGGTTGTGGTGCCGCCGCCGGGTTGAAGCATGGCCGTGCAAAACGGCCTGCGTTTCTGGCGGTTGTGTGGGAAGCGATTGCTTTCTAAGCAGGATTGCGTGCGGCGCGTCGGTCAGATTCGGCGCGCACCGCTCCTGTTTTAAACACCTCCATTTAGCGGTTTCTGCGCCAGCCCGTTGCCGATGAATCTTTCCTTCAAATCGTTGCGCCGCAGGCCGCCGCTTTCCGCCGCGCTTGGCGGGATTCTATTCATGCTGGCGGCGATGACGATCTTCTCGCTGGTCAATGTCTTCAGCAAGATGATGGTGGCGGCTTATCCGCCGGCGCAGTTGTTTTTCATTCGCGGCTTCGGTGCGATTGCAGCGCTGCTGCCGTTTCTGGCGCGCGACAATTTCGCCGCCGCCCGCAATGTGCCGCGGCCCGGATTGCAGGTGTTGCGAATGGCATTGTCGGTCTCGGACGGCATGCTGTTCTTCACGGCGATCAAGTACATTCCGCTGGCGGACGCCACGACGTGCTATCTCGCAGCGCCGATTTTCGTCACCGCGTTTTCAGCGATTTTCCTGCGCGAGCATGTCGGCTGGCGGCGCTGGACCGCCGTCGTTGTCGGCTTTGTGGGGGTGCTGATCGCGCTTCGGCCGACCGGTGCGGCCATCTCCTGGCCTGCGCTGATCGCGCTGGCCGGATGTCTCTGTCAGTCGATTTTCATGATCGTGACGCGATACGTGCGCGGGACGTCGAATATCTTTCTGGCGACCACCCAGGTGGTCGGATCGTTCGTGTTCGGCGGCGTGGTGTCGGCGTTTCTGTTCGTGCCGCCGACGTGGATTCTCGTCGCGCTGTTGCTGATTAGCGGCGTCGTCAATGTCGCCGCGGTGCTGTGCCTCAACCGTTCGCTGATTCTTGCGCCGGCCAGCGTGGTGGCGCCGTTTCAATACACCATGATTGTCTGGGCGATTGTGCTGGGCTTTCTGGTGTTCGGCGACGTGCCGTCACCGAACACCGTGATAGGAGCAACCATCGTTGCCTGCGCCGGAATCTACATCTTCCTGCGCGAGCGGACGGCGATGCACCGCGAGCCCCAGCCCAATCCGCCGACGGTGGTATGATGCGTCTTGCCTAGCGCCGAGTCGAGTTGTTCCAGCTCTTGATCGACGACCAGACGCCGCGCTCCAGCTTGAAGCGGTCCACCGGGGTCGATGATCCAAGCGCGAGAAACCGGTGCAGCTCGACGCCGGTCCACTGGAAGCCGCACTTCTCCAGCACATGACGCGACGCCGGGTTCAGCACCCGTGCGCCGGCGAGAAGCTGCTCGATGGCGAATTCCTCGAACGCGTAATCGATCACCGCGCGCGCGGCCTCGGTCGCATAGCCCTTGCCCCAGTGCTCGACACCGAAGCAGTAGCCAAGCTCGGGTTCGTTCTCGTTTTCCCAACTCACGCCGACCAGGCCGACGGCAGCGCGTTCGCGCTCGACGAGGAAAACAGTATCGATGGTGGCCGCGACGGTGGTCACGAAGCTGATGGCATCGTCCGTTGTGTACGGATGTGGCACGCGGCGCAGATTGATCGACACGCGCTTGTCGCCGACGACCTGCGCGATGGCTTTTACGTCCGCGAGCGTCGGCTGACGCAACACCAGCCGATCGGTCTCGAGGACGACGGCTCTTGATTCCCGCAAGGTGAGAGTTGGCGTTGGCTGCAGCATGGTGGGCTCCTTATTGCGCTCGCCCCGAAAGCAACGAGCGCGCAAAACAAAAGGGGAGGCCGGTTTCCCGTCTCCCCTTCGAGCCTTCCAGTGCTCTGCCGGTTCAACGAGACCCGGCAGACGCGATGTGTCTACCGTTTATTCAGCCGCTTCCGCCGTCGGAATAACCGAGACGAAGGTGCGGCCGTTGGCTTTGGCGCGGAATTCGACTTTGCCTTCGACCTTGGCGAACAGGGTATGATCGGTGCCCATGCCGACGTTGAGGCCGGGATGCCAGGTCGTGCCGCGCTGACGCGCAATGATGTTGCCCGGAATCACGTGCTCGCCGCCGTACGCCTTGACCCCAAGGCGCTTGCCTGCCGAGTCGCGTCCGTTGCGCGATGAACCGCCTGCTTTTTTGTGAGCCATGGCTCCGTCTCCAAAATTCGCTTTAAGCTATAGACCGATTCCTTGACGGAATCATTTCACTTTTTGTCGCTCTTTGCCGCGGTCTTCTTCGCAGCAGCCTTCGGCTTGGCCGCGGCCTTGGGAGCCGCTTTCTTGGCCGGAGCCTTTTTCGCGACCTTGGCCGGAGCCTCGTCACCGTCAACCGGCGCGGCCTCGACCTTCTTTTCTTTCTTCGGGCGCGGACCCACGGTCGGGGCCTTGCCATCGGTCAGAATTTCGGTGACGCGGATCACCGTGATTTCATCGCGATAGCCGCGCTTACGCTTCGAATTCTTGCGGCGGCGCTTCTTGAAGGCAATAACCTTCGGGCCGCGCTTGTGGTCCAGCACTTCGGCGGCCACGGATGCGCCGCTGACGAACGGAGCCCCCAGAACCGGCGTATCGCCGCCAACCACCAAAACTTCACCAAGCTGCACGATCGATCCAACATCGCCGGCGATCTTGCCAATCTCAAGCACATCATCCGGAACGACGCGGAACTGCCGGCCCCCGGTTTTGATGACTGCGAACATCGTTTTTTTCCTTGTGTTCGATTCCGGCGCTCGGATGACTCCGGCCCGGCTTCTTGTTCAGTCGTTACATTTTAAGCGCGACCGGAAGCAAAACCGGTTTCCACTTTTGCTGGGCCGCGCTCGTTGGGTTCGCCGCGATCATCATGCGATCATCGCGAAATCTCTGCGCTATCGCGGCTGCTCTCGTTTCGGAGCGGTCCGGTCACGCAAAAACAAACGGCGCGAGAAATCCCGCGCCGGGTTGCGGGTGTTATAGCCGCAGAAGGCTGCGAGTCAAGAAAAAGTGGCCTGAAAATGGGCCATTTGTAAGCCATTTGGGCCAATTTTCCTGCCTTCCGGCCCTTTGCGGCCGCTGCGTCGCCGCGCCACCGCAACCATCCGGTTCCCCGGCCGTTATACCCGGCAACAGGCAAGGGGCACCGCATATGGCTGAGGACACTCTCGCAACTGCCGGAATCGGCAATCATGGGGCGGCGCGGCTGCCGTCCGTGGACATCGACAGCTACAACATCGAACTCAAGGACGATGACGGGTTTCTCGGCGACCGCGCCAGCAAGGGTGCGTTTCAGGACATTCTCGACAAGTGGCGCAAACCGCTCAAGAAGAATGGCGACGATCCATTCGGCGGCAAGGCGTCGGAAGACATCAGCAAGAAGAAGCTAGACGAGATTCTCGGTGGTGATGATGTCGAGGCGGCGGCGCTGGTGCACAGCGCCATCGAAGAGTTTGCGCAGGAGCTGGCCTACGTCACGCAACGTTTTCTCAAGACCAAGGCGTGGGACAAGACCGAGGCGATCATCGTCGGCGGCGGTTTCCGGCAAAGCCGGATCGGAGAACTGGCGATCGCGCGAGCCAGCATTATTCTTGCCGCGAACGGCGGAAAAGCTGGCCTGATCCCGATCCGCTTCCATCCCGATGAAGCTGCATTGATCGGCTGCGCTCATCTCGCGCCGTCATGGATTTTTGAGGGTCATGACAGTCTTCTCGCTGTCGACATCGGCGGCACCAATATCCGCTGCGGCGTGGTGGAAACGCGGCAGAAAAAGACACCGGATTTGTCGAAAGCCTCGGTCTGGAAATCCGAACTGTGGCGTCATGCGGATGACGAGCCGACGCGCGAAGGGGCCGTGAAAAAGCTCGCTGGAATGCTGAAGGGCCTGCTCAAGGAGGCGGAGGCCGAAGGTCTCAAACTTGCGCCTTTCATTGGCGTGTCGTGTCCCGGCGCGATCGATTCCGATGGATCGATCGAGAAAGGCGCGCAGAACCTGCCGGGCAACTGGGAAAGCAGCAAGTTCAATTTGCCTGCAAGCCTGATCGAGGCGATCCCCGCCATCCGCGATCACGACACCGCCGTACTCATGCACAATGACGGCGTGGTGCAGGGTTTAAGCGAAATTCCCTTCATGCAGGACTACAAGCGATGGGGAATCCTCACCATCGGAACCGGGCTTGGCAACGCGCGCTTCACCATGCGCAATCCGAAGGAGAAGAAAAAAGGGTGACGCGGGCGGTGGGGTTGCCGGGCTGTACCCGGCAGTGGCGGCCGGGCTGCTTCCCGTGACATGAAGTGGCGGTAAATGCGTGTTCCTTGACCGTGAGCAGAGCGCCAGCCCCGGCACCCTCCCGCTTCCGGGCCAATCCGTTCATTCTAAAGGCTTGAAAAGAGGTCCAGCGCCTTGTCTGGACCGGCGTCCTCGCTTAGAACTCGCCCGCGACCCGGCGGGAAACCGCCGCTTTGGTACCCGGAGAGGTGGCAGAGTGGTCGAATGCACCGCACTCGAAATGCGGCATAGGTGCAAGCCTATCGGGGGTTCGAATCCCTCCCTCTCCGCCACCCTCACGAATCGTATACCCGACATAAGCATCATTCGGAGATCCCGGCGTCGCGAAGGCCGACCGAAATCCCGGACCTGCAATTCGACGCGCTGAATCTGTCGCGCCGCGCGCTTGAACGTTATTGAAGGATCGCCCAGGCGAAATAGAAGGTGAAGCGGCCGTTCGCCACCGGGATCACAACAGGGGGCTGTTGCGGCACGTTTCCGGCAATTTTGGCGAGATGGCTCGGCATTGATCCTTCGTCATTCGGATTCCAGATCAGAATCGCACCCCTGGCCCGCACATCGGTCGGATCAATCCACGGAGCCTTGGCGAAATCGGCGTTGATCACCACGCGTGGTCGGCTGGCAAGATAACGCGATATATTCCCGGCCTCGATCAGGGGGCCGATCACGTAAGCCGGCGTGCGTCCAGTCGCTGCAACATACCTGCGCTCAATTTCGGCTGCGAGCTGCGGACCCGGAAACTGTTGGGTTCGCCTTACATAGTTCAGGCTGAAAGCCCCGCTGTTGAAGATAATGATGAGTACGGCGGATGCAGTGAAAACTGCCGCCCATGCACCCGTTATCCAGGCAAGACTGCGCGATTCAATCGCATGATTGTAAGTTACGACAAACCAAAGCCCGAGATAGAGCCACAGCGGGTAGCCCCACAGTGCAATGGTCCCGCGGCCGGTAACGGCGCTGAGCAGGATCATGGTCAAGAATGGTCCAAAGGCCAGAAGCGCTACGATCCGCCGGTCGAAGGCGTCAAAGCCTGCCGGTACGACGGGCTTGCCGAGCGTGACAGCGAGTTTGAAAATTGAAAAATAGAGAAGCGGAGCGGCTATTAAAAGCGATGGCAACAGGTAGCCGAGCTGCCTGATTGCGAACTGTCCCGGATAAACGACGTGGTCCAGTATGCTTCGCGATGGTGCGGCTCTTTGATCCACGTATTCGAACGGGGCGAAGTTATGCTGCATCAGCCAGATCAGGTGCGGCAGGATGACGACGAGTCCCGCCGCCACGGCGATCCACGGGCCCGGCCGCTTCAGGTTCGGACGGGCGTCGCGGTCCAGAATCATGAATGCGGCAATGGGCAGCGCGAGAACGATGACGAAATACTTAGCCCAGAACGCGGCTCCGAGCGCAGCGCCGAGCAATATCCAGTCACGATGACGCCCGTTGCGTAAAGCTGCGTGCAGCGCGTAACCCGCAAGTGCCCAGAATGGCAATTGCGCCACGTCGTGATTGAAGTGTGTCGAAGCTGACTGGAAGTAATCGAGGCCGTCCACGATCAGCACGGCGACCAGCGCGCCGACAGGGCCGACCAGCCGTCGCGCCGTCGCCCAGACGATAGCAAAGGTCGCTACGACGAAAAGTTGCGATAGTGCATAGTACGCGGCATCATAAGGCAGGATCCGATACACTGCTTCGGCAATCCACCAAGGCAATGGCGATAGCTTGGCGTACCCGAGTTGCCACTCCCGGCCGTAGATCAGCGCCTCGAGTCCGTCGAGGGGCAGCGCGTTGTAAAGCAGGGATGGAAGAGCGGTCCAGATACCAAACTGCAAAGCCAGAAACAGCGCAAACGCGGCGCGAGGATTTCGCGTGATGAATTCAAGCGGCGCGATCTGATGCGGTTCGTGATTGGCGAGAATCGTCATCGAGCCTCCTTGGGGCTAAAACGGCGATGTCGGGTAAGGCCTCAAATAGTTTCTGGCGTAATGAAGATGTAGCCTGATCACGAGCTGATCGCCACGCCGAACCTCCACCACCTCGATCGGTTCGATCTTCTCGAAAAAGGGACCGAGCCGAGCCATGAGCTGAGGCTCCTGGTCATCGGCGATGACGATCACGGCATCCCATCCGACCGCGGATCGGGAATCGTGACTGAATGCGAAACTGCGCGCGTCGCCGCATAAACAAAAGGCCGGCAGCTTGCTGCCAAGTTCGAAGTCCACCTTTCCGGTAACGCCGCGGGCCGTTGTCGCCACGAAGAGTCGCGACTGTCTTGTAAAGCCGTGCGCATCGAACGCGGGCCGCAACTCCCTCCATCGCAAGCCCTTCAATGAGGGATTGAAGCGGCCGTCTACCAACGATGATGGCAGTCGGTTCCAGAGCGCGCCGGTCGCGATCTCCGCAGTGACGAGCGAGACCATCAGCACCGTGGCCGCGATGGACGCTAGCAGCCAGTTTCGCGTCAGCGCATTGTCGCGTTCCAGCCGCTGCACAATGAAATGCCCGGCCAGCGGAAACAGCGCCAGATAGCCCGGCGCCTGCCAGTGATGATGACCACCCGACGAAACCCACAGTGAAATAATACTGAACAGCACAATCGGCGTCGCGCCGATCACCGATGGCAGCCAGGTTCGCCAGTCGCGTGGGCCTTGTCCAAATCCCCACATGCAAGCCTGGATACAGGGTATCCATATCCATGGGCCGATCAGCGCCGCCTGTCCGGCAATCGTCTCAAGCAGGCTGAGAAAATTGATCCCTTCGAATTCAATCGCTCGCTGACCCTGAAAGCCGAATGAAATCCAGTCGTGGTGCCAATTCCAGATCAGGACCGGGCTGAACATGGCCAAAGCCAAAGCCGCTCCGAGATAGGGACCGGGTTCGGAAAACCAGCGTCGGTGGCTCGGGCTTGTGATCGCAAACAGGATCAAACCGAATGCGACAACGACGGTTGAATACTTGGACAGCAATGCCAAACCCAGACACATGCCTACGCCAAGCCAACGGATAAGGCGCTGCCTCTCGCGGATTACCCCTTCAAGGTGGACAATGAGCAGGATCGCGGCCAGCAGGAAGAACGTCATCGGGCCATCGGGCTGCGCCCAGGCCGAGAAGCTGATGGTGAAAAGCGGCGAGAGATTCAGGAGCAGCGCCGCCACGGCGCCCGCCCGTTTGTCGAACAGGTCTGTGCCGATCCGGTAAAGCATCCAGGTCGAGCCGATCGACATGGCGATGAACGGCCCGCGCAGGATGGCCAGCGCATCGGCTCCGGTTACCGTCCGCGTCAGCCAAATAATCCAGAACGCCAGAGGAGGGTGGTCAAAATAGCTGAGTTCGAAGCTGCGGGCGTTCGCGATGTAGTAGGCTTCGCTGTGATCGAAATCCAGGCCGGCAACGGCAATTGCGATGCGAAACGCAGTGCTGCAGGCGATCGTCCACGCGACAAGCCTCGCTGGCCGTTCCAACACCAGCATCTTAATAGCCTCAGACGACGAATGCCCACGAATGAAACTACAAGCCTTCCGATGTTGCGGCCGAGTATGATTGTGCGCTCACAACAGTTAATGGAGCGATGGTGGCGCATCGTAAGGATTTTTCCGCCGTTAATCAATTCGGTGACGGACCGGTTGCATAAGCGGTATGCGCCGCTTCCCGCTCGCAGATACTTTCAGCGCCGGCGTTCGGAACGACTATAATTGCTCAGATGTCCTTCGCGGGCCGCCTGCGCTCTTGCGGATCTTATGATGCCGCGGCTCTTGCCCGGCGGAGCTGTGCGCGACATCAGACGCTCCATCTTTTGGCTTCCACAGGTTGGGCAGATGGGCGTGTCGGAAAAGCTGGCCAGCAACTCCACGTCCTTGTCGCACTCCGCGCAATGGTAACTATAAAGCGGCATGGCCGCGCCTCCTGTTTGACTGCCTCGGCAGCATACTTTCTTCAGGTAATTCCGGCCGGTGAGGTGATCGTCTTGTTGGGCCGATTCCTGTCGCTCGGAACTTCCAGCACAGTCGTGCAGGAACCGGACCAAGTTCGAGCGTCGTCAATGGAGCCCAGGCGGCGCATGCTTTGTATCGAACATGACGGGAGATGTCGGAAAATCGACATTCGATTGGCACCACGTGTCAAATCTGGTTCGTGCTTCACACGATCGGATCACTTCGCCACCGAAAACCGATTTTCATAACTTGGCCCGGATCATGCAAACGCATTCAGTGTCGGAAAGCTTCCGATGCGACGCGTTGAAACAGCGCGGAGTTGCGCCACTCAAGATAGTTGGCGGACAGCATGCCGGAGTGGCCTGTGTTGAAGAATCCGAAAAGGAAGCGAAGCGTTGATTGGCGAGGTGCCGGATGCTGTCAATTTAGCCGCAGCAGTTTGATCCAGGTCAATGTGCGGATTGTGGCGATCATCGGGACCATCTATTTGCCCGCAATTGCTGGATTTGGCGCTGCGGCTTGCGAACAGTAAATGAGCAGATTCTCGCCCTCTTGTTCTGCTGCGATGCGTTCAAGTTGGGCACGACATTCGTGTGAAGATGGGACAGGATAATAAAAAGCACTCAGAAAAGTCGGCGGGGAAAGTCCAGGACGATGGAGAACCCGCTATGGCTCATGCTGATGTATCTGAAGCCGTAAGATTGGAAGCCCGGCCGGGCGCTCCGCTGATTCCGCTGAGTGAGATTGCGCTCACGGGCATTTACGAGATATCCAAGATCCTCAACGCGCCGAACAGGCTTGAGGCTACGCTTTCAAACGTTCTCAATGTTCTGTCGTCATTCCTGCAGATGCGGCACGGCGTTATTTCGCTGTTAGCGGATGACGACATCCCGGACATTACCGTCGGTATCGGTTGGAACGAGGGGGCCGACGAACGCTACCGGGCGCGTCTGCCGGAAACGGCAATCGGACAGATTGTGGCGACGGCCGTTCCGTTGGTCGCGGAAAACGTTGCCACGCATCCTCTGTTTGCGACCGATGCGGCGTTGCTTGGCGCTGCGGATGACGTCAGGGTCTCGTTCATCGGCGTTCCGATCCGTATCGGCGCGAAGGTTGTCGGCACGCTGACCATCGACCGCGTCTGGGACGGCCGCTCGGTCTTCCGTCTCGACAATGACGTGCGCTTTCTCACGATGATCGCCAATTTGATCGGCCAGACCGTTCAGCTCTATCGCGTGGTCTCGCGTGACCGCGACCGCCTCATGGCCGAGAGCCACCGTCTTCAGAAGGAGTTGCTCGAACTCAAGCCGGTGAAGGAGCGCAAGAAGGTTCATATCAAGGGTATTATTGGAGACAGCCCGGCGCTTCGCTCGTTACTCGACAAGATCATGATTGTCGCCAAATCCAATTCCACGGTGCTCCTTCGCGGCGAATCCGGCACCGGCAAAGAGTTGATCGCCAAGGCGATTCACGAGCTGTCGCCCCGTGCGAAGGGTCCTTTCATCAAGATCAACTGTGCAGCGTTGCCGGAATCCGTCCTCGAGTCCGAATTGTTTGGCCACGAAAAAGGGGCGTTTACGGGTGCCGTCAATGCGCGCAAGGGGCGCTTCGAACTTGCCGACAAAGGCACGCTGTTCCTCGACGAGATTGGAGAAATTTCTCCGGCCTTTCAGGCCAAGCTCCTGCGTGTGTTGCAGGAGCAGGAATTCGAGCGTGTCGGCGGCAATCACACCATCAAGGTCGACGTGCGTCTCGTGACAGCAACCAACAGGAATCTCGAAGAAGCTGTGGCGCGCAACGAATTTCGCGCCGATCTTTACTATCGTATCAGCGTTGTGCCGATGCTGCTGCCGCCGCTGCGCGAACGGCGCGGGGATATTCCGCCGCTTGCGGGCGAATTTCTCAAGCGTTTCAATGAAGAGAATGGCCGCGCCATGTCGCTCGACCCGAGTGCATTGGAGGTGCTGATGAGCTGTGGTTTCCCGGGAAATGTGCGCGAGCTTGAGAACTGCGTGCAGCGAACCGCAACCCTGGCGCATGGTCCGTCGATCATGATGGATGACTTTGCCTGCCGCCGGAACGAGTGTCTGTCTGCGATGCTGTGGCGAGGCCATTCCGAGGTGGCACCGCCGCGTTTGCGGCCTGCGGTCTCGTTTCCGGTGTTGCCGGCCGCCGCTGACGGCACGAGTGCTGATACAACGCCGGGGCAAGCAGTTGCAGACCCGGCTCATGCGACGGCTGGTTCGGGAGCCGTGAGCCGTGGGCAGATGCCGGATCGTGATCGCTTCATCGCGGCGATGGAGAAATCGGGCTGGGTTCAGGCCAAGGCCGCCCGCATCCTCGGATTGACGCCGCGCCAGATTGGCTATGCGCTGAAAAAACATGGCATCGAGGTCAAGCACCTCTGATCCCGGCTGTCGCAAGTGCGACAGCCTGTCGTGGGCGCGACAGCCGTTCATCGACAATTGCCGCAAATAACCAATACAAATCAAAGGTCTGATTTCTGGCACGCCGCTTGAAAGGGAGCTGTCATTCGACATCGCATGCGCGGTTCGGGAGTCACGAGATGTCCTACAAGATCATCGCCTCACAATGCACGGTCTGCGGCGCTTGCGAGTTCGAGTGCCCCAACGCTGCCATTCGTCTCAAGAACGATATGTACATTATCGATCCCAAGAAATGCACCGAGTGCGTTGGGAGTTTCGATACGCCGCAATGCGCGGTGGTTTGCCCGGTCGAAAATACCTGCGTACCTGCGTAAGGAATCGCGGCGATGGCAAACGATGGCAGCAACTCGAGTGCGTCAGGCAGGCTTATCGCGTGGCTGGGTGGGCAACTCGCTGCGCTGGTTTCCGGGGAAGATTTGCGGGTCCGTAATTTGATTGCAGGCGGGGTCGCGCGCACGCGTTCAAGTCACGATGCTGAGATGACATCGCGTTGGTATGCACGGCACACCCAAGCGACGAAGATGCGAGGGGAGTGACCCATGGCCGCCGTGCAGGAAACCGTCGAGCGCGTCAAAAGCATTGATGTCGAACAGTACAAATACGGTTTCGAGACAGTCATTGAATCGGAGAAGGCGCCGAAGGGTCTTTCGGAGGACACGGTTCGATTCATCTCGGCGAAGAAGAACGAGCCGGCC